>JBCBJS010000071.1:0-20878 GCA_038523095.1 Cyanobacteria bacterium J06626_6 | reverse complement strand
ATTCGCTATCATCTCAAAGGTCTCAAGGCTATGAATGCCGTCCTCATTACCTCCTAGCTGTTGTGTCACCCTCTCAGGCCTTGAAGCTAGACGGGATGCTGAAGTTGTACATTGGCACACTGAAGATGCAGCGTTCTGCTGCTAAGAACTCATCTACCAATTCGTTAGAAAGCTGAAGGGTTTCAACCATCTCTGGTGTTTGTGCTTCTAAAGGGGTATAGTCGGCAGCGATCCATTCCTCTGTAACATGAGGCACAGTAGAGTGTCTAAGGTCTCTGTATACCACTTCTATGTCGGCATGAGAGTTTTGCCACTGCGTCACGAATTCTTTTGCCAGCTGGCGAGATTTAGAGCGATCACCGCGAGGACTGGAATCGAGATGTAGAACAGTTGACATTGCGTAAAAGAGGAAAAGGTTCAGTAACTGTCTTGACCTTAGCTACCATGCTTTCTAAAGTAAAGTAGCTACCAAAAAGTAACTAAGTAACCATGAAGAGCAGGGCAACTAACACTTCAGAGCCTAAGTGCGATCCGTTAGCGAAACTGCTCAGTCAGATATCAGGACAATGGACGCTTTACATCTTGTGTATTCTCGATAAGAAAGGCTTTCTACGGTTTGGAGAACTGAGAGCTGAAGTCAGCGGAATCTCGACTAAAGTCTTGACTGACCGCTTACGAATGTTAGAAGCAAGTGGGATTGTTCATCGTCATCACGAGCCGACCATCCCTCCAAAGGTGACATATAGCCTAACGGCGCGAGGCAAAGAGCTATCAAGTGCGCTCGACCATTTATGTAGCCTTGCTGCGCAGTGGTATGGCTCAGCGACTGAAGCTACATGAGGATAGATTTTTCCCCTATGTTCGAGCATTGCGATCACTGCTGTTTCAGAGAAAGCTTTAGTGCCGTTAAACATTGCCTAGTTGCATAGGGCAAAACTAGTCACTCACTTTTCCTGCTCTTGCTTCTTTGGCATCCGCAAAAATCTTACGAATCAAAGGAATGATGTGCTTACCGGAATACATCCCAGGCGGACTGATGTAGTAGCACTTGATGGGTACGTCAGAGTCTTTCTGCGCTTTCTTTCGTATCTGTAGCCAGTGCAAACGCTTACCCTGAGACGCTAGCTCCCGAGCGGCCTCTATACAAGCCACTAGCTGACGTGACTCGAAATGCTTCGGGTCATATGGGTCAAACCCAACTAATTCAATCTCGCTCTGACTAAGACCTCTAGCAGATGGTTTATCACTCGTATCCTCAGTTTTCTTGAGTCTAGGTGCCACCTGACGATAGTAGGTAGAGCGTGAGCATCCAACCTGCTCGCAGATTTCTTTAATCGTCAGCTCGCCTTCGTTAGCCAGTGCGATCGCCACTTTCACCTGCCCCTCATCCAGTGACTTCGGACGACCGCCCAGCCGACCACGAGCGCGAGCGGCCTTCAATCCTGCCATCGTCCGCTCTCGAATCAGGTTGCGTTCATACTCGGCCATCGCGCCAATCACAGAGAACACCATCTTTCCTGACGCAGTAGAGGTATCGAAGCCATCTTGGATGCTGGCAAAGTTGGCACCCCGCTCCTTCAAGCCTTCAACGATGCTCAGCAGATCTCTTAGCGAGCGCCCCAACCGATCCAGCTTCCAAATAACAAGGGTGTCTTTTTTCCTGATGTGATCGAGCGCTTTATCCAGTCCAGGTCGCTCAGCCTGTGCACCACTGACCCCGTGATCGCTAAAAATCTTCTCGCAGCCTGCCTCTTTCAAAGCATCGGTTTGAAGGTCTAAACTTTGATCAGGCGTCGAAACTCTTGCGTAACCTATCTTCACTGTTCCAAAACTCGCAAAGGTCGCTCACTTATGACACTTTGATTATGACATAAGTTCTGAAACGTGAATTCGAGCTAAAAAGTCAATTTTTTGTCATTCTGTCAGCATGTGCCAAAAACGGTCCCTTTTGGAACAGTAGTACACTGTGCGATCGTAGCCAACGACTTTTCAAGATGGCAGGCTATGGTCAGCTATATTTGAGTAGACATGTTTTAATCTAATCTGCTGTTTAGAGTGATTAGGTGAAATCTTTCCCTTTGACAAATAGTTGGCTGGCCAGATCCCATGCAATTACCTCACATATATAGAGCCACAGATATTGCTCATGTCATTGAGTCCTGGTCAGAATTGGAGGCTGTAGTGAGCTATGCGGTTAAGCGCCACGGCTATACGAACACCGATTCCTTCTTTGGTGTCACCTATCCATCGGATCTGGATGATTTCGACAGGGTTCAAGGCGAACATATCCCACCAGGCTTTGTAAGGATTCTCAATGGATATGGTGATCCGAATGGTGAAGAGTTTGATATTTCTGAATCTGACTATCTAGTGGTTCTCAGAGCTGTTGTTGAAAATCAAGGCAGAAAGGAGCTTATAGATGAGCTTGAGCGATGCATCAGCGTCGCCAACTAACTAGACGTTCGAGTGGACACCCCTTTGGAGAGACACTTAACTTAAACGTCAAAAGCTTTTCTTACAATCTCTTAAATGTTTTGAGAACACCATTCTGGGACATCATTTGAGATACTGTTTTCACAGGGTTCCAAAAGGTATAGGTTCTAAGACGTATGATAAAGGTGTCTTTGTCTGGCGATATTTAAGCTACACCAAATGCATATGGCTTGGTCTTTTATCCGGCAGGTATATACCAATTTCTTGATTCTTTGCCATATCAGTAACTGTATTTTTCAAGGTAGTGCGCCCCTCTTTTAATCTATCCTCGAAAGGCCTTAAACTCTCCCGAGCGCTAGCAGAACTAATAACTGGAATGATCACTCTGCCTAGATCGACTACATTGATTTCAGCTAACCCATCAGACCCGCGAGCCAAGGCTCTAAGTTGTGAAGTCCATCCCTCGGTACACATAAACGAGACTAAGTCTATAAATGAATCTTCCATTCCTTCTTTTATTCGGCACCTGATACAACCGTTAGTGACTACAACATTGCCAGAATTTTGACCAACATAGCACCACTTATCAACACTACTCCAGATAGAAGCAAAATAGATGTCACCAGATTGAGCAAAGTGCTTTGCTCTACTAGGAAGCTGCCATCCTTTTTTAATTTCGTAGTCGTAGTCTCCTTGACCAATTCTCTGTAGCTCAACATACTTATAGTCCTCGCTAGGATCTGCTTTTACCGATTCGCCATTCAGATCCTTTCTTTCAGGAATAAAGTCAACAATGTCTTCCAAACAATTATGTTCAACAGCGGCATACCGATCTTTCAATTCAAGATATTTTTCACAATATCGCTTTGGATCTAAAGTTAAATCTGGATCGGATAGGAAACGATCTGAAGAAATAAACCAACCGTTTAGTTCACCTGTTCCACCAAGCCATTCAAACTCTTTGGAAGCAAGGCTATTTCTTATCTCTTCTAAGGAAGATTGAAAGTCTGAATCAACAATTAGATCGCCATTATCATCAAGGATGAGACTACCATCGTCTTGATCTCTCTTATGAATAACCGAAGCTCTCTTATTTCCTGCTTCCCAACCAACGTTCTCTATCAGTTGTATGAATACAGGGTACGACTCCTCCACATCAATTTCCTGCAAAGGTTTTTCTCTCTTCTCTAAAAAGATAACGCTTGCGCTTACATCAGCTCCACTAGACTTAAAGGTAAATCTAGGGAACCCAACTATACCAGCTATCCTAGTATGTCTGACTAGCCAATCTCTGAGTACTTTATATTTTGCAGACCTATTCCCCAAATATCCATTAGGTACAATAAAGGCAATTCGACCATTTTCACTTTTAGCTTGTTTCACGCATAGCTCAGCGAAGAGGATGCCGGCCTCCTGAGAAGTCAGCAAGCTGTCTTTGCTTTTAACGAATTTGCTATCTTCTAGATACCACTCGTGCCCTAATTCAAAGAGGCGAAGGACCTTTTTCCGTTTCTCTACTATTCTCGTGCCGAAGGGAGGGTTGCAGACAACTATATCGTAACGATTCAACCTATCGTTAACGGTCTCCAACGAATCTACTTTTTGAATATTTGTTTTCCCATCTCCGTTTAAAAGCATATTCAAAACTGCTACTTGAACGGCATTTGAGGAATTGTCACAACCCCAGACACAATCAGCAAAACCTGGATTGAATTGCCTTAGCTGGTGAAACGCACCTACTAGAAAGTCTGCGCTTCCACAAGCTGGATCGTAAACATGTTCTCCAAACTGGGGATTCAAAACACTGACAATGAAATCTGTCACCTGTGTTGGAGTAAAATATTGAGCCAAGTCCCACTTATATAAATGCTTGGCAAACTTCATGTAGAAAGTCTGCACAACATCTCTTTTAGATCTTGTAATCAGCACGGGCGCAATTATTTTAGCGATTTCTATTAAAGTCTCTTCATTGATCGAAAGCTTCTTTGGTATTGCATTTGGCAGATGCTTTTCATAGAAGCTAACTGCTCTACCTAATATCTTATTAAATCTCTTTAAGGCAGCTGTAGGACTTATTCCAAGCGAACTGTAATCCTGAATATCTGTTTCTTTGTTTGTTCTACCAGCATGAGAGTGTTCATCGAAAATTTTAGCCAGTATCAACTGAAGAATAATCTCATATCGTTGAGAGTGATCAAAAGATGATTGATGTAGGATATCTTCGACTCTATCGAACATATCGACAAGTGAATCAATAGGAGCTAAATCGCTGTACGTAAAGGCTTGTGCATCAATGTCTTGACCATACCTCGGCAAAAATTGTAGCGCACCTTCATATATCTCTCGTTTTCCTGACTCATTTTTTTGCCAGAAGATGCGTTGCTCAACGTTATCCCAATAGATACCGATGCAAGTGTCTAGCCTAGCAAATGCCAGCATCGGTTCGACTTGAGTATTCTTTACGTAATCAGATTTACTGTTATCTTTCTTGACTTCACCAAGGATTAAGGTGTGTGCAAGAAGCTCATCAGGATCTTTGCTATCAACCTGAGAAATATCTACGTCAAGGACAGCAAAATCGCTCCTAAAGCTATTTCTTCCGGAGTTTCCAAACTTCTTTATAATCGGCTCAAGCTTTATATTGTGTGGCGGGTATCCAAGCTTTATTAGGTGCTTAATTGCTTCAACCCTGTAAAATTCTTCGTTAGAACTAAGCTTGCCCTTAGATTTTTTACCTACTTTTATTTGTCCTCTAAGCGGACAGTTAATAATGTACTTTTCAGGCACTGATTTACGACCAGATAGGGCACTGAATCACTCTCCTAGTCAGCACGGCTGCTCACCTCAATAGAAACAGAGATTTACTTACAGCTAGGAAAATCAAAGACCAGTATTGTCAACAAGTAAACATGTTCTTCCTAGAAAGCGATTCAGTCAACTAACTGACTGAAGAAAACAGCCGCCTGCTTGGTCTCCAACATCAAACCATTCTTATCTTATGAGATCAAAAAAGTGTAAAAAAGCCCGGAAACTCTTTGATACGCCTTGATATCGATCTCCATCTCAGCCAGCGCAAGCTTTTGAATTACGCATACATATAGAATCGGAGAAATTTTGACAGATAAGACTGAATCGATTGATATACAAAGGTTTCAGGGCCTAAAAATTGCTTTTCGCTCAGGTCAAATGTAAGTCTAGGTGTTTTGCATAGAGACTGAAACCCTTTTGTTGCCTTCCCTCTAGCGATTCTTAGTTCATCTATAGCTTGGCAGAGGTCATAGTTTCTTGCTACAGAGACCTGTTAATACTCTGTAGCAGGCAATAACATCACCGCTTAAATCGGAGAGGATAACGGCCAACGAATCCTTTATCCCCTCGTCACCGCATTCTCATCGTTCCATTCCCTGGTCACGGCTACGGCGCTGCGCTTTCTCAACCACCTTCTGAGCCTTCGCCAGCACCTCCATCGCATAGGTCACGCCTGCTTCTTTACCCTGCGTCTGCTTTAGCTGCTGCGCCACTGGCCCCTGTAGCAAAATACTGCCGACCTTCGCTATCTCGTCATCGCGCAGCTTTTGGCCACCACGCTCGGTCAGTAGATCGCTCATCAGCTCAAGTACCACCAGGCGGTCGCACTCATACACACTCTTACCCTCAAACTTCGCCGCATACTGCTGGTAGATCTGACGGCGACGATGGCGCTTATCCGCCTGCTCTGCCGTCTGCTTTTTCTCGACCGGCGGCTCTGACGCTTTCGCCTCGGCAATTTGAGCTTGGTAACGTGCTAAGTCATCGGGAGCAATCTTGCTCAGTATCACTTCAGCAACACCATCCGCCTGCACTGAACGGCCCTGGCCAACGGTTGATTTAGTCCCGCTACTCAGTCGTCGCTCAGCTTTTTGCTCAAGCGCCCCATTGAGTTGATTAACTGCTCCTGCTGTAAGCTCCAACTGCCCAGCGCCGCTGTCAATCGCTTCAGCTGCTTCTCCAATTCGCTCGGCTTGCTCTTCGAGTTCTGCGGCTTGACGGCGTTCCTCAATTCCTGCGACCACAGCCCTAACATCTGAGACATACTCCGCTGTGATTCCTTCTGCTCTGCTCGCAGCTGGCTCACTTCTTGCTTCAACTCTCGGATCTCTTCGTACAGCGGCGCGGTGGCTGAGGCTAACGCGCTCTCCAGCGCGATCGCCAACGTATTCGGATTGATCTGCACCTCGTACGTCTCGGGCGGGGTCGGCGGTTTTCTGACTTTGGGCATCGGGGTTCACCAGATTGAATAACGGAAGGTAGTCACTCGGATTGTTCTTCGCAGCAGAGCGCTGCACTTTTTGGTAGAGCTTTTCCTTATCAGTGGTATACAGACTCAAACCGTACTTCGCCCTGGATACAGCAACGTACAGTCCCTCTTTACTCACGGTGCTATCGATGGTGGCCAGCACCCGCTCTGCCGTCTTTCCCTGACTGCTGTAGGTGGTACTCACCAGCGCATAGTCCAGATACTGCTGGCCGGTTAGGTCGAGCGTTGTGACTTTGCCGCTGGCATCTATCAGTGTGGCTATCCCTTTGGCATCTGCTTGCTCTACGGTGACCAGCTGACCGTTGCGGACGCCTTTAATCGCTTCGTTGCGCGTCCACCGTAGCCGCTCGCCTCGGGCAACCGGAATCTGTTGCACTTCATAGGTCGTTTTATCCGCGCAGGTCGCTGGGTCGAATGAAAAGACGTTACCCGCTGGGCCTTGCAGCGTCAGCCGATTATTCTCCAGGTCTTTGGCGATGACGCGGTACTGCTCTCGGCGCTGCATTCCGTAGCGGCGGTAGTCCTTCACGGGCACCACTACGTCATTGAGTTCATAGGCGCAGGCATACTTCAGCTGCGCAGCGGTGCGGTCACGAGATCGCAGGGAGCTGAGCATAAACTTGTCTGGGCCTAAGCTGCCTTCCTGCTGCAACACATTGCGCAGCTCTGCGGTTAGCGCTAATCGCTCTACGTTCGTACCGCTCAGTATCAGCGTCTTTTCTCTCGTTTCAACCGGCAAGCTGATGTAGTCATGCACGATAGACTGATGTCGCTGTGCTTCGCTCTTTTGTTCATGCACCATACCCGCTCGCTCTAGCTGAGTCAGTCCCTCAACTGGCTCACCGGCAGCAAGGCAGACAACGGCTGTTTTGAGTGCGGCGGTCTTCTGTCTGCGTGACTCTTCCAGATAGCAGGTTTTCATCCCCGCTGACTGAAGTGAACGGAACGGGTTTCCCGCTTCGACGGCGGAGAGCTGGCGGGTGTCGCCAACCAGGATGACACGGGCGTTGTTGGCTTGTGCTTTTGTCAGCAGCGCGTGGGCATCTTTGGCGCTTAGCAAACCAGCTTCATCGACGATCCAGATTGCTTTCTTTGAGCTGTGGTTGTTGTCTTTGCTGTGGAGCAATCTGGCGACGGTGCTGCTTTCGATGTGGGCTTCTTCAGAAAGCACGTTTGCAGCCTGGGCGCTGGGGGCGTAGCCGGTGACATCGTAGCCCTGTTCTGTGGCGAGCTGTGTCAGCAGGTTGAGGCTGTAGGTTTTACCCGCTCCGGCGACACCCTGCCACGCCATGAACTGATCGCGGCTGGTGGCGGTGTCAAGGATGGCTTTGTACTGGCCAACGGTTAGCGTAGTTTCTGCTTGTGTGAGGTGGAGAACGTCGGTTGGTTTGGCGATCACTTCAACTTGGTTCTGTCCGCTCTCCATGATCGCAATCGTATCCACCTCGCGGGCGATCGCACTCTCTGTCGTAAAGCGATCTTTTGCAGCCACTAATCCGGCATCTGTCATCGCACTTTGCAGCTCAGAAAATGACTGCTCGCCCAGGTGATGTTCGAGCGCAAACCGTTCTGCTTTTTCTCGCTTGAACACGCTCTCTCTTTCGGCGGCGTGGGCCACACCTTCGCTCGCTGCTA
Organism: Cyanobacteria bacterium J06626_6; assembly: GCA_038523095.1. GTDB lineage: Bacteria > Cyanobacteriota > Cyanobacteriia > Phormidesmidales > Phormidesmidaceae > Phormidesmis. The sequence goes on along the minus strand of JBCBJS010000071.1, from coordinate 12,513 downwards.
TCGGGGCCTGATTGGTGATTTTTTGAGGTGCCTTTTCAGGAGTAGTAGGCAGGTGAATTTCACTCTGCGTGATCGACTTTTCCCACCCTGCTAGCAGCACGTCTCGCGGCACCGTTTTCTTTCTCAATCGGGTCGCTAACGTCGCCTGTTTTTTCTGCTTCGGATGCAGCGGTTTGCCGCCTTGTTCTTTCAGCGCTGCTTCCCATCGCTCGATGTAATTTTCTATCTGTTGACTGCGCGTACTGAACAGATCTAGAAGCGGTTTTTCGTAGCCTTTGCACTCGAATGTGCCGTTCCCTTGCGGCTCAATTTCGTAGCCTAGCTTTTGCAGTTGGTGAGCCAGTTCGTTCTGGTAGATCTCGCCCAGTAGTTTGACGTTGTTTAGCGCTTCGTCGTTGCTGATGCTTTGCCACTTGCCGTTGGCTAATTGCGTGGCGTTGATGACGACGCAGTGCGTGTGCAGCTGCGGGTCTTGTTCGCGGCTGGTTTCGTGGCGGAAGGTGGCGGCAATGATGTTGCCGGTGGTGACTCGTTCTCGGATGCCGGGGCCGTGTCTGACTCGGGTCTGCGCGTAACGATTTTCGAGGACATTCAGGGCAATTTTTACGGCGTTGTCGTGGGCAAAGATCACGCGCTTATCTTTTTGGATGAGTGCGGCGATGCTGACGCTCTTGGGAGCGCTGAAGGTGTAGTCGGTGGCGGCGCGGTGCTTAGTCGGATCGATGCGTTTTGAATGGAGTGATTTTCCGTCTGGGGTTTGGCCATGCAGCAGCTGTTGGAATATCTCTTTGTTGACGGGGCCGGTGAGGTTTAGTTTTTCTGCGCCTTGGCCTTGCCATTGGCTATCGCTCTGTTGGTTCGGATCACCTCGGGTGTAGTAGTCGTCTTTCTCGTAGTAGTTTTCCGCTTGCGCGGCACTTACGTTGGCGTTGCTGAGCATTGAGAGGGCCTCTGAGGAGGGTTTTCCTTTTGAGGTAGATGCGGTAACGGTTTGAGCAGTCTGCGCGTCCCAGCGTGGGTGTTTTGTCTGAACTCTTGTGGAGCACACCCCGTAACTCTAGCGTGAAACCGGTAACTACGGGTGGGGTGGGCGCAACTTGTACTGCCAGGATGCCTATAAACTAACCAGGTTTTGAAGGCTAGGTGAGTAACTCAGCATGGGGCAGTCTGGGTAATGCTGGGTAGAGGCGGGGATGATGTGGGATGTAATGAACGCGCTCTGAGGTGGCTGTCTAAAAACTACGTGGGAGGTCTTGGGGTATGGGTGGGCGTTTATGGGGTAATCAGGGGATGGTTTGTCAGACATTTTGACCGGCTGTTTTGACAAGTTTCATGCCGTGGAAAAAGCAGCGGGCTGGGTGAAAATTTCGTACTGTGTTTTGCACTAACGGGTGAACCAGGTGGCGTTTATCAGCTCGTGGGAAGATGGCGCGATTGAGTTTAGGAAACGCACTAAGGTACATACCAAAGTACGCACTAAGAAACGCACCAAAGTACATACCAAGGTACATACCAAAGTACGCGTCCAGGTACATACCGAGGTACATACTCAGGTACGTGAAAAGTACAGGCGCTGGTACATGAAAAAGTACGCTGCTTGGGTCGTTAATTTGGCGATTCAGTGTTGCTAGAAAGCAGATGAGTGCAATGGAATTTTTAAGCAGCTGCGCGAGGGAATTGTGCTGCTCTGTAGTGCCAGAACCGTGAGCAAGCAAATGTCATAACGGCGACTACGCTGACGTCAATTTTGAGATCTGGTCGGCTGCTGATTTCGGCGATGCTCTGCTCAGTTTTTGGGTGGGAAACAGTGGGACTTTCTAGAGTGCTTTGCTCAATTTTTTAGTGGGATTTTGGTGGAGATTGAGTGGAGGGTGAGTGGTGATTCGGTGGATGGTGAGCGTGTCAGTTTTCACTGCTGCACTGAAGTCGTTGAGAGCGCTACTAGCGGTTGTTGCTCAAGCGGTTATAGCAGTGGGATTCGTCCGGTTGAAAATAGTTTGTAGCCCACTGACATCACTAGGAACGCCAGGAAGAATTCCCATAGACTGGTGGGGTTTAAGATCGCTCGGCTACTTAGGAAGACGGTAACGATGCCAAGCCCGGTTGAGACCCAGCCAATTTCTTTGAATTCTTGGGGCAGAAAGACCAGCGATAGGACGCCGATGGCCAGCAACATAACGGAAGCATCGGCGGCAATGCCGCGCCACCAGTAGGGGGAGACGTTGGTTGTGAATATGATGTTGTGACCTAGCAGGTAAATGCTATAAACCAGCAAGCAACAGCCGATTAGTTTGACGAATACGCGCATGAAAGTAGACGCAGGTAGAGGGTCGTACTTTCTTAGAAAGCCCACTTAGAAATTGCATGGCGCGATCAGGGGATATAGAGGCGCTGATTCCCGTGGTGATTAGGGGGCATGAACTCACGCATTTTTTGCGCTATTCGTTGGCAGATTTCCGTAGGACAGTATCAGCTGATCGCCTGACGCGCTGGCTCGAATGCCAAACGAGATCGCGTCTACTTTCGCGCGTTCTGCTTCAGCCGCATCGGCGCAGGTAATCACGATAGTGCTATCGATAACGTCTACATCACGGAAAGCGTATCGGATGCGGGTATCAGCAGGAGCGGTTTGAGGATTCACAGAGCAAATAGTTCTACGACTTAGAAACAGATTACTGATGATACGCAGCACTAATCAAAAGACGGGTAGATGGCGTTTACCGTTGGCGGGTAGTTTGCGATAGCACTTCGGGCAAGTCACACCGTCGTCATGGGTCAGAAATTCCCAGCCCATCCGATCCCGTTTTGGTGGGGTGGCTCCGCACAGCGCAGGCGTGTGCCATTCGCCAATTTTATCTTTGCCGAGCACCGCATGAACGACGCTGCCTTGCCTAGTTTTGACATGGGTATAGAGCTGTTTTCGGCCTTTCGCCTTTTTCTTTTCGGGCGCTGGGACTGTCTTAGATTTAGGCTTAGCCTTAGCTTTGGCTATTGATGTGTTCACCTTGGCGGGCGTTGCTATTACGTTAGCAGGCTGTGCTTTAGCGGCCTGCTTCCCGACTACTGGAATCATGACCGGAATCGCTTCGGCCTGTTTCAGGGATGAGATCGCCTGCGTTAGCTCACAGATTTTGTCTCGACGCTGGAGCGTGGCCAGCACTTCAAGGTATTTCTCGCTGCCGACTCGACCACAGGCAATCAGATCGCTACCGTTACGCAGACGGGCGTACTCGTAGCCTGATTTGGAATGGGTCGAGATATCTAGCCGCGCATCCTCATGGGCAACCGCGCCAGATGCTTTGATCTGGGCAATCAGCTGCTCTAGCTGGGCAATCACGGTAGATAGCATGTTGTAATTTATGGCAGATATTACGACTGCGCGATATGGCTGCGGCGGCGCTTTTATTAGTATGTCGTAATTTATATGTTTTTTTACAACTCAATGGTCAGCGGAGGCAAAACATCAATGTCGTAGGGTTAACCCCATTCTCTACGACGCACCTATGGGTGCTATCGCTGGGGCTATAGGCCACCCAAGTATCGGAAGTCTTGCGGGTTGTTGGCATCTAGCCATTCGATGGCTTGGGTCTCGGCTAGGTAGGCAAATAGCTCAGCTAAGTCTGCTTGCATTATTTTTTGTTCTCGCAGGGTGCGGCTGTTCTGGCGAATGTTCTTCACCGATGAGATAGCACCCGGTTGCAGTCTGGATATTCGCGCTTGCACTTCGCTGATTTGCTCTGCCGTTAGGCCAAAGCGTTTGGGGGTTCGGCTCGGTTCGGGGGTTTCGACTGATAGCAGGCGTTCTAGATCGGCTCTCACGTCTGGTGCTTTTGGCGCTGGTGCTTCCGGCGCTGGCGGCTCCTGGGAGAACGAGCGGGTGTCTCTATCGAAGCCCGAGAGGTTCGGCAGCTGCGGCATTGATTGCCAGCAGTCGTTCACGTAGTCGTAGACGGCGCGACCACAGGCGGAGAGATCACACATCTGCATCACGGCTTTTTTGCCTTCCTCGGGCAGCGGGACGAACTTAGTGCCCAGTAGGGCGTTAGCTGCTCGCCGGTCGTGGTTGCTGACGATGGCGATGGGCTTGAACAGGGAGCGGATGCCTGCGGTGACGCCCAGGTCTTTGGCGTTGCTCACCTGTCCGATTTCCCAGATGTAGTTCTGCAAGCTATCGCCCATCGAGGACAACCCGATCTTGTACTGGATGTAGTCTTCAAAGCTTTCTTTCTCGGTCGTTTGCCAAACTTTGTAGAGGTAGGTCACTTCATCAAATATCAGCAGCTTCGGGCCTCCTAGAGCTTTGAAGTCTTCTAAACAGCCGTTAATCCAAGCAACGATGTTGAGCGGGCTTTCGTCCAGGCCTTGGATGGAGCGGATGTCATTGGCAACGCCTTGCCAGTAGCCTGCTTCTTTCTCGTCGCCTTTGCCTTCCATCACAAAGATGTGCAGCTGCGGGTGGTGCTGGCGCACTAGGCGCAGCAGGTTGGAGACAAACATGCCTTTACCCGCACCGGGAACGCCCACAACGGTCATACTGACCAGGCGCTGGGCGATGTGCTCCATCGTGTTGGTGAAGTCGTTCTGGGGATGACTGGCTGCGGTTGCTGTGGTTGCTGTTCGATTACTTGAGAGTTGTTTTTCTTCTACTGCTGGGGCGGTCTGCTCGGTTTGTTGTTGAGGTTGCGCGGCGGTCACCGCTGCGTCAAAGGCGGCGCGGTCTGCGGATTGGGTTTGTTCCGGTTCTGGAGTTGCTGGGAAAAGCGCCTGCTGGAGTTCGGGCGGTAGTGATTTATCTAGTTCGTAGCCGTGGCGTAGCAGGTTCGTTTCGGCGACTTTGTTCTTGGCTTCGGTATCGGCAAACTGGCGCAGCTGCCGATCTCGTTCTTTCTGTTGCTTAGCCTCGTCTATGTCGTCCTGTAATTCATCCAGCTCGTGGGCGGCGACGGCAACCAGGCCCGCACCGGCAAGGGTCAGCATAAGGGTGAGCCGAGCCGGAACGTTTTTAGCAATGGGCATAAGGGTGAGCCGAGCCGGAACGTTTTTAGCAATGGGAATAAAGGTGAGCGCAAAACCAATCACCATAGCGCCATAGCAGGCGGTGGCCCTGGCCGGGAAGACATAGCGGATGGCGGTTGCGACTCTGGCTAGCAGGAAACGGAAGATGGCTCGGTTGCGATCACTATTCAAATCAGCATCGAGCAGCTGCACAAGCGGATTGCCTACAGAATTTCCAGACATGTCCAAAGCCCTCCGACGACAAACAGCAGCACGATGGCCGTGCTTTCAATAGCATCCACGCCTAACAGGTTGAAGTTCAGCACTCCGGCCCAGCGCTTGCCCTGAAGTACACCTTTGATACAGACCAGCAGGAAAGCAAAGTACAGAAGCGCCAGGACGCCCAGCGCACCCACCGCGATCCACGTCTGCGGCCAAATGACGGCCAGCTGCACCAGGGCGCTACCGGCAAAGCCTGATAGAGAGTAGTAGCCAAACTTAGACGCTAGGCGGTGGCTCATGGCATTAGCTCACTAACTTGATGGGGTTCTGGGTGGCGGGGTTGCTGCTGCCGCTGAGTGAGAGTGCGCCTTCGTGGGTGCCACCGGCGGCGAGGTTCGTCACTCGTCTGAGTCCTTCCTGTAGCTGGCGGCGGTAGGCGGCAAAACCTACGTTCTCTTTCTCGATGCCTGCGGCCAAACCGATACCGGCTTTGGCTCGCACGACTTTGAGTTTGTGCTGGAGTTCTTGGAATTCTTTGAAGGCTTCTTCTCTGGCGATTTCGTTCTTAGCGGCGAGTTCGATCAGCTTCTTCATTCGCTTGACTAGCTCGGTGTCAATCTTTAGCAGGGCGATCGCACTATCTGCCGCTCGGATGCCCTGCGAGCGCTTCTCGGCTTCTTCGGTCATCTGGTCGATGAAGGCATCGGCACTCTGCTCATCAAAGCTCAGCCAGTCGGTCGGCAGTTTGACGCCGGGGGGCAGCTGTAGGTTTTCTAGGTTGCTGGGGTTGAAGTTGTCGTCGGTCAGTCGGCTCTTGGTTTGAATTTGATTTTCTAGGCGCTTGGCGAGTAGAAAGGCCATAGGGCTTGTTCTCCTGAGTGGTTACGGATACGGATGCAGGCGGTATTCAATTCGGTTGAGGCGTTCGTGGAAGCTGAAGGCTTTGTCTACATCGAGGGCGATCGCACTGCCTGCACACAGCAAAATGCCGAATAGCAGAACATGCGTCAGGGTGATGCGCGATTGCTTTAGCCGTTCAATAGTTTGTTGCTGTTGGCCATCACTGTTGCGCAGGAAGGCCAGGGCGTTCTGGTGGGCTTCGAGTTGGCCCTCGACATTGCGCAGCTGGTCACTTAGCTGGCCCAGTTGCTGGCTGTGCAAATCGTCGGCTGTCGAGAGGTGCTCAACCTGACTGACAGCTCCTTTGAGGGCGCTTTTGAGTTTGCCAATGCGCTGGTCAGCCAGGTCTAGGCCATCGCTGAGGGCTTCAACCTGGGTAGCCAGGTGCGTTACTTTCACTCTGACTTTGGCCTGCTCCTCGGTCAGCTCTGACAGCTCGGCTAGTTCGCTGAGGCTGATTTCTCTCGGTGTGGCCGCCGCCAAAGTCACAGGTTGAGAGAGACCACCACCAAACAGTTCTTGATTCAGGTCGCGTCTATTCGTCATCGAACCAGCCTCCTAGCTTTTGACTGATAGCGGCACTGCGGTCTTTGGCATCCAGTAGCGGGTCTAGCCAGCGGGCGGCTCGCCAGCCGGTGTAGGTGCCGCCGCCGAACATGACAGCACTCAAACTAAGCAAAAGAATTAGGCGGATAAACATGGCGGTTTCTCCGGGAATATGGGCCTCAGTTGTCCGCGTACAGGCGTGAACATTCGGGCGTAGACGTTATCTGATGGGTGTTTCAGCCGAGGACATCGAAACGGGCCGAGGACATAGCGAGGACGTCCGCGAACAAGCCGAGGACAGCCCGAGGACAGTGGCGATCAGGGTCAAGGTGAGGAGTGCGCAGGCGAGCGACAGCAGAAAAACAGTCGCTTTCTGCCAAAGCGTCGGCGCGAGAATTACTCGGACGGTGGGCAGCTGCCGGGCAGTGCCGTATTCGTCGAACCAGACGCTGAGAGTAGACGGATCGGACTCGGTTTCGAGGCTGATAGCTGTTGGCGCAGCTGTGAGAAAGGGCTGGTTGCTTTCGCGGCCCCCTCATTGAAGCCTTTGAGAAAGGCAGTGAAGGCTTGCTGGTTCACGTACTCAGCGCTCTGTTGGCCGATGGCATAGGCGTCTGCGGAGACGTCGCTGGCCAGCTGCTGGGTGACAGCGACAACTTCTGATTGGACGGCGCTGGCGGTGTTAAGCGCTTGAGGTTTCGGGGGTTCGAATGCTTTGGGGGTCGGGGCTTTACGCGGGTCGTTCTTCGGCATGGTCTCCATACTCCTGATTTAGAAATTGGGTGGTGGTGCGGCCTGCGGCCAGGGCTTCGAGGTAGCGACCCAGCAAGCGCAGGTCATCCATGGTGTAAAAACCTTCGCTATCGGCTTGAACACCGATGCGTTTGCGCCAGGTGCGAAGGGTGCCGGAGAGGACGGGGCCACCGCGCACCATGGCAGCAAATTCGCGCAGTTGAAACGGGGTGATGCGCTCGTCTGAGGCGTTGGCTAACACCTCAACAGCAGTGGCCTGCGACGCTTCTGAAACGCACACAAAGCGCATGGAAACTGACACGGGGCTTCTCCTCCTTGAAACGCTCTTTTGAGGACAATCGCTGAAGCGTTTCTGAATGAATTTGAGCTGGTCGTGAGACGAACGAAGCGTTTTGTGAAACACCTACAAAAACGCTGATTTATTGAGACTCGCCAGCCGTATCGCTAGAACTCTCACATCGCTCACGAATCAAATTTATCACACAAGAACCATTTTGAACCATAATGATTCAAAGACAGTCATTTTTATTGTAAGAGGAACTCTTGGGGCTACTATGAGTAGCGAACACACATGAACGAATCACTCATGGCCGCTAAAGACAGGTTGTCAATAGACATCACAGATCTGCGCGAGCGGGTAGAAAACTTTAGAGACACACCTTCTTGGCGAGAATTGTCTTTGTCTCAAAAGCTTAGAGTGCTGATTCTTGAACGTTTAGAAATATCCGATACTCAATCAGGTGCAAAGGAGACCGCTCATAATCATTGAAATTTCAGATACAACACCACTAAAAAACGGCCTAAACCAAATGGCTTAGACCGCTTTCTAGGTTCTTATGTTCTTCCTGAAGCTTTCCTAAATCTAATAACTGGCTAGTTTGGCGACGTGACAGTTATCGATTTTTCACAAGAGAGCAACAGGGCTCAAGCTCCCGGCAGGGGGTTACTTAAGCATCATGTTACCCGATTTTCATGGCCTTCGACACCAGGCCAGCAATAGTTCTGATTTCCGTTCTCTAGAACACCCATCTGATAACTGTTTCAGCCTTTCTCAAAGTTCTCAACAACTTTTCCAGAACTGCGATCGCACTCTGGATCACCGCTTCTTTGAACTCTGGACGACACTTCCCAGCTGGTCGCCCATCCTCAAAAAGCCCGATGGCTGGATTACCATCATCAATCCTTCCGGTAAAAAGGTACCGCTCGTACTCGGTTCCCTGGAGTCTTGCTACCGACGTGACCACATCATCGGCAAGCGCTTCGGCAAGCTCACCAACTACCTGATGCTCGATATCGACACAGGCAGTCCCTTCCATCCAAACAACGGCGGCATTCAGCCCATTCTGGCAGCGATGGAATCCCTCGGCCTCTGTCGGTTCCTACTGATACGCTCAAGCGTATCAGGCGGGCTGCATATTTACTTCCCTCTCGCTGAACCTGTGAGCGCCTGGGGACTGGCCTGCGCCGCTCATGCTGCTCTCACCGCTGCCGGTATCGCTGTCGCTGCCGGTATCTGTGAGCTGTTTCCGAATAAGAAGTCCTTTAACGCTGAATTCAATGGCCATCGCCTACCCCTTCAGGCAGAGTCTTTCCTGCTGGATAACGACTTCTCGCCCATCACAGACAGCAAAGCGGCCTTCTTCTACTGCTGGCAGACCGCTGCGGCCCATCAGGACGACGAGGCCCTACAGCTAGCCCTCTCAGGTCAGCTAAGCACCTCACCAGTCTCTGAAGACGCACTCACAGCGTCTGTGGCTTTGGGTACAGATGATTTACCTGCCTCTCCACCCGTTAGCCCACCAAGAGCCCTACGCAAGCCACGCACGGTAGACAGTCATGTCATTCCCCCGGTTGCCTGGACTGGTTACGGTCAATCCAATGACATCATGCGCGAGCTGGTCAACTATGGAGATCGCTATGTCGGCCTCAAAACTATCGATGACCTCGCCGCCTGGGTCAAAGCCGTTGCGCCTCAGCTACCGGGATATCAGGAATTCGCTAGTCCTAGAAGCAAGCGCGATATTGAACGCGGCACCTGGCCCCAGCGCTGGTCCAAGTCTCACTTTGATGGCCGGTGGTACTACAACATCAGCGGGCCTGACCACAATGCGAAAGTAGCTAAAGATGCCAAAGCTCGGATCTTTGCTGCTCTAGAGCGCGTATGTGTAGAGATTGGTATCGGTGCGACTGCACTCCATAAGACCATCTCTAGCGTCGCTAAGAGCTGTTTTAATCTCGGCGTCAACTGGCGCACCTTCAAGAAACACGAAGCAGAGGTTCGGGAACATATCAAACGTGCTGGCGTAGTCGGCCTCTCTAAAGGTGGTATAGAGGATATAAATTTTTCTTCTTCGGAGCTGCCCATAGCTGAAGTTATCGAGCCGGAGGGGGAGCCTAAATTTTGCCGCCTACAGTTAGTAACGCATAGGTGTGCAATTGGCATATACAGCAAGGCTTTAGCTTTATTGCACGGGGGTCAAATTGCGACTCAAGCAAAGAGCGAAATCGAGGATCAGGTAGAAGCTGGAATGGTGGATGAACTGCCCGCTACTGAGGTGGCTTCGATAGCGCTATCGGGTGCTTCTGATGAAGCTGTTGAAGAGAAGCCTACAGAGGTGCCCAAAAGGGTTGATAGCTCTCAGAAGCTGACAGTTGGGCAGCGCGTACGCATTACGATGCCTGGTGGGTCGTTGAATGGCGTTGAGGCGCAGGTAATGGGGCAGGTGCTCGATACGTTAGGGCAACCGGTCTATCAGTTGGACACACAGCGGCAGGGGCGAGCGGTGACGCTACCTGCTGAGTGTTTACAGGTGATTGAGTTAGAGGAGCCGTCACCGCCACAGGAAGGCGTTATCAGGGCGACGGCGGCGCAGCTGCTCAACGTGCTGGGTAAGGCTTGTCCGTTTGTCGGGCCGGGACTGTGGATGGTGAGGCGAGAGGAGGTGTCGCCGATTGCATGGCGGCAGCTGAAGCGGCTCGTGGGGGAGGCCTAGAGATGAGCGAATGAAGCGGTGCGTCGCATCCAGTCGATCTGCTCTGATAGGCTCTCCCATCCCTGTGGATGACCCTAGATCAGCCATAATTACAGCTTCATTAATTACAGAATTACAGAAAAAATGAAAAACTTTTTCAATGAATTCATTAAAGGATGATTTACTGAAAATTACCTCATCCAAAAAGTAGTTACTGACGCTATGTCAAAGCAACTTCCTTTTCATCTGTCAGATGCATATCTTTCCTTCCTGTCTGAACTGAAGGAGCGCATTCGTGTAGCGCAGATTAAAGCCTCCTTAGCAGTAAACCAAGAGCTTGTCATGCTCTACTGGCAGATTGGGCGGTCAATTATAAAACGACAAAATGAAGAAGGCTGGGGCAATAAGGTAATTCCTCAACTGTCTAAAGACCTAAAGGCTGAGTTTCCGGGAGTCAAAGGATTATCAGCGCGAAACCTGGGCTATATGAAGAGCTTTGCGATCGCTTGGCCAGATGAGCAAATTTTGCAACAGGCTGTTGCAAAAATTCCTTGGGGCCACAACGTTCGACTGCTAGATAAAGTCAAGGATGCTGACGAACGGCTCTGGTATATCCAGCAGACGATGAGTAACAGCTGGAGCCGGAACATACTAGAGCTTCAAATCGAAAGTGGCCTCTACAAACGTCAAGGAAGCGCTGTCACTAATTTTGAGCGAACCCTGCCTATGCCACAATCAGACCTGGCTCAGCAGATAATTAAAGACCCATACAACTTTGACTTCCTCACGCTAAGACGAGGCGCATTAGAGCGAGAGCTAGAGGTAGGCTTAGTCACTCACATCCGCGACTTCCTCTTGGAGCTGGGCGTTGGCTTTGCCTTTATGGGTAGCCAATACCCCATCACTGTAGATGATAAGGAATACAGAATCGATCTCCTCTTCTATCACACACAGCTACGATGCTATGTCGTCATTGACCTCAAGATGACCGAGTTTGAACCTGAGTACGCAGGGAAAATGAACTTCTACGTCGCAGCTATTGACGACATGCTTCGCAAAGGAGACGATCAACCGACTATCGGCCTAGTACTATGCAAAACCAAACGGAAGACTACGGCTGAGTACGCCCTACGCAACGTCAACACTCCAATAGCCATCTCCACTCACCGATTACCAGAAGAACTACAGGAGCAACTACCTTCTATCAGGCAGCTAGAGATGGAGATCGAAGCTGCCACACAGGAGATAGAAACACGAGTAGAGTCCTTAGAAGAGCCGCCTGAAGGTTAGACAGCACAAATGACCTTCTAAACCTGAAATACTTTTTTACAGAAAAACGTAAAAGCAGAAGCACTTGAAGACTTAATTGCGCTTTTACAGAAAAAATGATTTACAGAAAAGATAATTTACTGTTTTAATGTTTTGCAGAAATGCGGGAAATCACAATGATTATCTCAGTCCAAAATCAAAAAGGTGGAGTTGGTAAAACAACAATTGCCGTTCACATTAGTCATGCATTGGCAGAACAGGGAGCTTCAGTTTTATTAGTTGATGCTGACCCGCAAGGCTCAGCCCGAGACTGGGCAGCTGCTAGAGAGGGTTCTCCTCCATTCAGCGTAGTGGGATTAGATAGACCTACTATCCACCGCGATCTTCCTAAGATGGCGAAGAACTATGCTCATGTCGTTATCGATGGACCACCAAGAGTTAGCGAACTTGCTCGCTCTGCGATCGCAGCTGCCGACGTAGTGCTGATTCCAGTTCAACCGTCTCCCTATGACGTATGGTCGGCTCAGGAAGTCATTGACTTATATAGTGGACCCCAAAAATTGGACAGGAGGCTAAGTTCTGAAATACTCAAATAACCCAGGAGTAATTCATGAGCAGAAAACGCAAGCAATATAGTCCAGAATTCAAAGCAAAAGTGGCGCTTGCCGCGATTCAATGCGACAAGACGATAGCGGAACTCGGTGCGCAGTACAAACTGTATCCAGCGCAGATCAACACTTGGAAGCGTGAGCTGCTGGAGAACGCCAGTAAGCTGTTTGATAAGGGTAAGTCAGCGAGCAAGGCCAAAAGCGATGTGAAAGCCGAGAACGATGAACTCTATCGTCAAATCGGCAAG
>JBCBJS010000070.1:0-21234 GCA_038523095.1 Cyanobacteria bacterium J06626_6 | reverse complement strand
GATGAACTCATAAACAGGACTAAATGTGGGTCTACTCATTCAGTATCCTGCTTCTTTGGAGTATGCGTTTGCCCTGCCCTGTCATACAAAAGTCTTTTGATGCATTTGATGCAACTGGTAATTTATCTGGTGCAGTGCGCTCATCAAAATCGCCAAACGGCTATTCGGTAGCGCAGACATTTTAGTCGATACCCAACCTGCGACGAGACAAGTTTGAGTTTTCTTTCTGTGCTCCAAACGCCTGTAAACAGAACGGTATGCTAGCGTTAGCCGGTTTGAATCTTTTAGTCTAATTTTTTCAATACGCCTTTATGACTATCCACGCGGTTGAGTCTGACCCTTTGGTGCCATCTGAAGCCTTGCTAGAGTCTCAGCAGACAACTTCAAAGCAGCTTTGGATGGCTGCTTTGAAGCCGCCTATGTACTGTGTGGCTGTCATGCCTATCTGTGTGGGAAGCGCTGTGGCCTACGCGCAAACTGGCTATTTCCGCTGGGGTGTTTTTGTTACCTTCGCACTGTCCGCTGTGCTGCTACTGGTCTGGGAAAATCTCACAAATGACGTTTTCGACGCGGCGACCGGCATTGATATTAACAAGCACCACTCACTGGTTAACCTAACTCAAAATCGCAGCCTGATCTTCTGGATTGGCAATGCCTGCTTGCTGTTGGGAATTGCTGGGATGCTGGCGATCGCACTTTGGCAGCAAGACCCCACCGTACTTGCTATGGTCCTGGCCTGCTGCGGTCTGGGCTATCTCTACCAGGGGCCGCCCTTTCGCCTCGGGTATCAGGGGCTGGGCGAGCTGCTGTGTTTTATCAGCTTTGGCCCCCTAGCCGTCGGCGCAGCTTACTACGCGCAGCTCCAGCATTGGACAGGCCTTAGCTGGAGCTGGCAAGAAGCGCTGCTGCCCTCTGCCATGATTGTTGGCGTTGCCACAACGCTGGTGTTATTTTGCTCCCACTTTCATCAGGTCAGAGACGATCTCAAGGCGGGTAAAAAGTCACCTATTGTACGCCTTGGCACCAAGCGCGGGGCGCAGCTGTTGCCCGTAGCCTGCGGTAGTCTCTTGCTAGTTAGCATCTGGGCCATTGCGAGCGGCGGACTGCCCCTCAGCGCGATGCTGCTGTTGGGCAGCGTACCTGCTGCCTTCAAGCTATGCCAGCACGTGCTGACACATCACGACCATCCTAATAAGGTCAAAAACGCCAAGTTTCTAGCGATTCACTTTCACTTTTGGAGTGGGCTTTTGCTCACGGTCGGGCTGGTACTTTCTGCAAGTTTTAGCGCTGCAGGTTTCAGGTAAGCAGCCATGGGCTATCCCCAGAAAATAGCTTTCGACTTTCGGCCATACCGGCGGCCCTTTCGGCAAGCGGTCAAAACCAGCCATGGGGCCTGGCGATACCGTGAGGGGATTGTTTTGCGCCTGATCGATGAGCAAGGTCGCACGGGATTTGGCGAAGTCGCGCCCTTGCCGTGCTTTGGTACAGAGACTCAAGATCAGGCGCTGACATTTTGCCAATACCTGCCTCGCACGCTCTCAGCAGATAATGTGTTTGCTATTTTGCCGACGCTGCCTGCCTGCAAGTTTGGTTTTGAGGTCGCGCTGAACAATCTATCGCGCGACATTCATTGTGCCGAACTCGATATCGCCCGTTACAGCGCGCTCTTGCCAGCTGGCAGCGCTGCGCTATCTGGCTGGTCGGCGCTCTGGGCGCTGGGTCACCGCACGTTTAAGTGGAAAATTGGCGTTGCTCCAGTCGCTGAAGAACTCGCCCATCTGTCGCGACTGATGGATCAGCTGCCCCTCGGTGCCAAGCTAAGACTCGATGCCAATGGTGGGCTCAGTGAGCTAGCCGCGCACCACTGGCTCGATCAGTGCGATCGCCTCGGCCACCGCATAGAATTTGTCGAGCAGCCGCTACCGCCAGCCCGCTTCGCTGAAATGGTCAAGCTCGCCCACCGCTACAACACGCCTATCGCGCTAGATGAATCGGTTTGCACGCTAGACCAGCTCAAGGCGCACTACTACCGGGGCTGGCGCGGCATCTATGTAATCAAGGCCGCTATCTTAGGGTCCCCCAGCCGACTCAAGCAGTTCTGTCAGGACCATCCGATTGATGTCGTCATCTCCTCTGTATTTGAAACAGACATTGGCCGTCAGGCACTCATTGACCTTGCGATAGAGCTGCAGAGTATTTTGCCGAACGCTCCTCGCCGAGTCTTGGGAATGGGAACGCAGCAGTGGCTGCCCAACGATGGACTAGACGACCCGGACTGGGAAACACTGTGGCAGCGGCTATGCTAACGCCTGCAGAGGTTTGGCAGCGCCCGTCAATCCGGCATCTGTTTGCTGAGCAGGGACGGCTGGCAGACGGCATCCTTTGGACCTACTACGCCGAAGCGCTGGCGCAGAAGCTGTCTGAGCGCTCGGCTAGTCAGCTATCTCCTTATCCGTTGCTTTTGGTGTGCGATCGCCATCCTGTGAGAACAGCGGCCGCATTTTGGGCGGCGCTCCTTGCCGGTTGGGAGGTGGCCTTGACCAATCCAGACTGGGGAAGGGCCGAGTGGCAGTCGGTCAGTCAGCTGCTCCATCCTAGGTTGTGGCTGATGGAGCCAGATAATAATCACTTTCTCAGCCACTGGAACTACCCGATTGAGCCCATCGCAGAAGCAGATAGTTTGTTTGGCCAACGGCTCTTTGCAGCTACAGGGTCTGGGGGAAAAGGGGACTCTGACGCTAGTGTTCCAACTGTTCACAAGAGTATTCCGTCTGTTCACAAGGCGCAGACGCTACGCATTCTTATCCCGACGGGGGGTAGCAGCGGACAGGTGAAGTTCGTCTGTCACAGCTGGGCTAGCCTGATGGCGTCTGTGGAGGGCTTTTGCAAATTTTTCCAGACTCGCAGTGAGCAAAGTGAGCAGGGGGAAACGTTGCATGCCCGCTCCATCAAAAGCTTTTGCGTTTTGCCCGTTTACCACGTCAGCGGACTCATGCAAGTGCTGCGCGCAGCCGCCAGTGGTGGCAAGATTCTCTTTGCACCTTTCTGTCAGTTGGCAGCTACTATGCCGCCGCTAGTGGAGCCCCGAGGATGGTTTATTTCACTGGTTCCCACCCAGCTCACCCGACTTATCCAGGCAAATAAGGCCCCTTGGTTAAGCGGCTTCCAGGCAGTTCTTCTGGGCGGGGCACCCGCTTGGCCAGATCTGCTAGCTCAAGCGCGGAAACATCGTATTCCGGTTTGCCTGTCCTACGGCATGACGGAAACAGCCGCTATGGTTACGGCGCTTAGTCCGCAGGCTTTTCTGGAGGGCTGCACCAGCAGCGGTTGGCCCATGCCCCATGCGAAAGTGCGGATAGAGCAGGCAGGACGGTCCATGCCAACCGGGCAACTGGGTCAGGTTGTGATTTTCTCGGGTGCGATCGCTCAGGGCTACTACCCCCTCGACAGCTCAATCTTTACCGATAGCACCTTTTACACCGACGATATGGGCTATTTCAGCGCCGACGGCCAGCTCCATCTCACCGGTCGGCTTAGCAACAAGATTATCAGCGGTGGTGAGAACATTTTCCCAGCCGAGGTGGAGGCTGCCCTAAGAGCGACTGGCCAGGTAGCCGATGTGTGCGTACTGGGGCTGCCCCACCCTGACTGGGGAGAAGCGGTCACCGCGGCCTACGTACCAAGCTCCACCGAGGTATCACCAGCCAGCCTCAAGATTGCCCTTTCGCAAAATGCCGACAGCCAGAGCCCCCAACAGTCTCCGCCCCTTAGCCGCTACAAACATCCCAAGCAGTGGTTTGCCCTCAGTTCACTCCCACGAAATGCCCAAGGTAAGATCAACCGCGCTGCGTTGCTCCACTATCTTGAGAGTCAGGTCTAAGAATCAGTGGGTAATTCAGCGAGCTGCTCCACCCAGCGAGTCAGCTCAGCTGGTAAAGGCTGTCGGCGACGCGTCTGCGGACTAATGCACAGGTGCCGGGTTAGGGCGCTTGCTAGTCGTTTGCCTGAAGGGTCTGTTGCAACCTCTTCTGGCTTGCGAGGATATACCCCGTAGCTAATTTCAAAACTATTTACTGTCAGCAGTTTGGGTGTGAGCTGCACCGCGATCACATCGCCACATCGCATCGGCTGAAAGAAATCAGCTGATGTGTGCACGATAGGGAGCGCGATCGCCCCTTGCGCTGAAAAAAAAGTCGCTAGGTCAAAACCTGCCAGAGCGATCGCTGCCTCGTAGGCCTCGTGACAAAGGGTGAGTAAATTGGCAAAATACATCACCCCAGCCGCATCCGTCTCATGAAAACGGATCGTACGGCGGTAGAGAAACGGCATCTTTGACAGCAGTAAATCGACTAGCTGGCGTTTGGCTGAGCCGGGCGGAAGGGAATGCCATCTTGCCCGGGGATTAGCGTCGTACCCTCTAGGGTTTTGCCCGACTTCGCACCTAGTGAACCCGTTCTCAGGTTGCTTAAGTTAAAGTCGCTGAGGTTGAAGCTGACTGCCTGCATTGGGCTGTTGAGCGCCTTCACTAAATTGGCCAGGGAAGCCTGTACAAGTCCATCGGCATTCACCGGCACCCAACCGTCTGCCGTCATCTGACGCATTTCAAAGTGCAAGTGGGGGCCAGTAGAATTTCCTGTGTTGCCGACCAGTCCAATGATGTCCCCTTTCTTCACTTCCTTACCTGCCTCAACAAAGATTTCAGATAGGTGCGCGTAGCGACTTTCTAGCTGGACTTCTTCTGCTTCGTGACGCAGAACCACCATTAGGCCATAGCCACCGGCGTTGCTGGCTGTAGCGACTGTTCCGTCTTGTGCCGCTAGCACAGGTGTACCTTGAGCCGCACCAATATCGGTTCCCGCGTGAAACCGCCAGTCACCCGTAATCGGATGAATGCGAAATCCAAAAAGGGAGGTAATTGGAGAAGGAATCGACAGCGGGAAGATGAAGCTCTCAGCTGCCTGTAGGTTTACCAGCGGACGAACAGAACGATTGAGGTAGTCACGACCTGCTGCGCTTGTGGAGAGTCGAATACCCGTGGCGCTAAAGCTGACGGGTCCAACATTTACAGACGGGGCGCTGGCAACAGGTGCTGCAGGTGCGGGCTGCTGAGACGCCACATTAGCCGGTGCATTCTCAGAGGCCACTGAAGGATCGCCAGTAGGCTGATTGGCCACGGGTGCAGGCGCCGCAGGTTGCTCAGTACCGCAGGCCCCATTGGGCACAGCCTGTCCTTGCCCCACCGTAAATTCACAGCCCGTTGAGTCTTCTGCAACGACGACATCGGGCGCTTCTGTTGCGCCCACGCTGTAATCTGTGGGGTCTACAAAAATGCTGTTATATTCCTCTGGCAAGTTGGTCCCCTCGGGTAGTGCCGCTGGGACAATCTCTGTCGGCTGAACGGGGGCAACCTCTTCGGCTACCGGGGCAACCTCCACAATTGAGGGGACGACAGGGGGGGCCGCCTCAACAGGCTCAGGCAAAATATCTGGCACCGCCGCCGGCCCCGCTTCAGCCGGCCCCGCTTCAGTGCCTAAGTCCAACTCGTTGGCAGCGACTAGCGTAGCGCCGCCAGTCAATCTATTCTCGCCTCTATCAACCGCATAGGCAGACAGTGGCGCAGCAACCATATTTGCCTCTATTAATCCGACCAGCGGATGCCCTCGGTGAATCATCTTCTGGGCTACCGGCTTCTCTGAAGCGGTGAAGGCCGGTGGGCGGGGAGGCGTGACTGTGGGCCTGATGCCAATTTCTGAAGTGGTCGCCACAGATGTCTCTCTAGCAGGGACAGCACCTGCAGGGGTGATCTCAATTTCGATACTCGCGGTACCGGCACCTACGGTGTTGCCAGCAGTGGTCCTAGCGACGGAGCCTTCGGGAGCTGCTGCTGCCACTGGCGAGCTGGTAAGACGCTCTGACCTAGCAGACCCTTGGGAAAGATTGGGGGCCGGGGTATCTAGCACCGAGGTGGTTTGGACTGTGTCAGCCACGGCGGGCACAACTGGCACTAGCTGTGCGGCGGCTGGCTGCGCGGCTGTTGGCTGTGCGGCTATTGGCTCAGCCACAAAAGCAGCGGCGTTTGTGGGGGCTTCAATGAAGGTTTCGGGAACTGGTGTAGGCTGACTAGCTGCAGGCACCGTGAAGGTTGGTTGCGTGGGTACAGCGGCGGTTTGCCCTGTGGTGGTGTAGCCGCTAGATGAGTAAGCCGCCGTCGCATAATCTACCCCAGACAATTCCGTGGCCTGATCGCCAGCCGCCTCGCTGATGGGTAGGTAGTCATTAACGAGTAAGTCAGTTTGTGCGATCGCCAACCCCATCTGACTTGCTACAAACCCAAAGCCTCCCGAGAGTCCAAAGGCCATAAACCAGAATCTCTGTATCTTTTGCCCCCGACTAGCAGAGCCGGGGGAAGGAATACTCTGCTGCTGCGCAGACATACTTGCTTCGATGGCATTTGTTTTGGTTTTGGCCTGGTTTTGGGGCGCAGTCATAGTCGTTAACCTAAAATTGATCCCAAGTAATCTTAACTTATGTGAACCTCGCCCGGCTTAAGGAGCAAGATTCTATCGGACGGATCGGCTGTGTAGTTCACTACCGTTTTGTCACTTGTGTGATGGTTTCTTTCTAAGGCAACCTGCAGGTAACCCTCTTCTGAAATCCCGATGACCTTTCCGGAACACCTAGCCAATTTGACTGCTGCCATTTTGGCCGCTAATTGGGTCGGTCGGTTAGCAGCTTGTTTGATGCTGTTTTGCAGTCTGGTGCCGATTGATTTGGTGCTAACTGACTGAGCGCGGGATCGCTCAACCAGACCAATATTTAACCCGATGTCAGAATCGGCAGAAGGGGTCATTCCATAATTTATTGAAACAACGTTACCGACTTGTGTCAGTAGCTTCTGGTAGGCCTTCATGAAAACTTGACTGCCTACTTGCTGATGGAAAAAGCACCCTTGCATGATTCCCCGGAGGACAATCGCAATTAGCATCTCTAAACAATTTATTTTGTTTTGTGCATTTGTATACGTCCTCCCATTCAGTATTTTTGCCAGTGTTATTGCAGTTTCAGGGACCGAGTTGTGCCAATTGATCCCAACACCGATGACGGCTTGCTTGATACGAGGGGGTATTGATAGCTGTTGGTCAGATGCACCCGCTGTTTCCTCGCGTTCTGAACGGGCATAGGACAGTTTTGTCTCTGTTAAGATACCGCCTAATTTTTTGCCTTTGAAGAAAAGATCATTTGGCCATTTTACCTGCAGGGGAATCCCCAGATTGTTGAAGGCAGTCGCAATGCCCCAAGCGCTCAGGCAAGTAAGCTGAGCGCTTGAGCTTGCGGGCCAGTCGGGCGCGATCGCAAGCGAAAGATACAGTCCGCCAGGGTCCGATTGCCAGGTTCTACCGTGCTGCCCTCTGCCTGCGGTCTGCTTGCGAGCGATCGCAACTGTCCCAGCTGCATACCCAGTACCTAGCATGTTCCACAGCTGGGTACTGGTAGAAGGCAGCGAATCGAATAGATGGATGTCAAACTGCGGCCGGATTTGCCTGAAGGGAGCACTGATACCGAGTGCTAAGCCATCGGCGGAGAGTGCCTTTCGAATCTTTTGCAGATCGACAAAGGGGGCTTCCATGCAGGGGTGAATTGGTATGATCGACTTTATGATGACAAACCTCCCACCTCTTACAATCGAAACGCTGTGGGCCATCTTAAATGGCGAACTTCCTGATGATACGGTCAATCAGCTCGTATGGCATGCGCTCGGTTATCAATACGATGGTGACCGCCAAGTCTGGTATGGCACTGAAGCTGTAGACGCCCCATGGCGGGAAAAGTATCCCTACCCGCCA
The DNA here is from genome assembly GCA_038523095.1 of Cyanobacteria bacterium J06626_6. GTDB lineage: Bacteria > Cyanobacteriota > Cyanobacteriia > Phormidesmidales > Phormidesmidaceae > Phormidesmis. Next base: position 13,390 of record JBCBJS010000070.1, on the reverse strand, counting down.
AATTTTATTGAGAGTCGGCCCGCGACGGTACAGCTCACCCGCGCCATTCCCAAAGAAAACAAGCAGCTACTCAAAACATTCCTTGGATTCAAGGGCTACTCAGTCGATCAGCTGGTCCCGCGCTTAACCCGGCGAGCCACCATGGCTAACTGGCTCTTGAGTACGATGCGTAGCCAGGGGATAGTTTGAGGCGTGTTTCGACATCACCGATAACCTGGACAAGTTCCGCACGGCCCTTAATCTTGTGTTTACCTAGAAAATGGAATGTGAGGCTATAGTCTTTCCAGTATTAAGCTACAAAAGGTGTGGGTAGTCGTGCCTGGATCTGCATCTGGCTCCTGCAACCGGTCTCTTGGGATCGAACCATGAGACCGGCCCATAGCAGCCGACTCCGCGAACGAGCGTTTTTTCAGCAGCGTTGAGATATGACAACCGTATTTGATTTTTTGGCTAAGGGCGGCCCAGTAATGGTCCCCATCGTAGGTGCATCCGTTTTCACGCTGGCCTGCGCCCTCGAGAGAGCGACTTTTTGGACGGATTTGCTCAAGCGAGAAGCCAAGGTAGTCAACGAGGTTTTGGAGGTTGCTCGAAAGGACTTAGATGGCGCAGCTGCGATCGCTTCTCGAGCAAGAGACCTACCCATTGGTCGCTTCTTACTAGCGCCCCTCAGCCTCAGAAATCCTTCCCCCGACTCTTTTCGGTTGGCTCTAGAAAACGCTGGCGACAAAGAATTCGTTAAAATGAGAAAGGGCGATAAGCTGCTGGAAACCGTTGTGGCTGTCGCGCCTTTACTCGGCTTGCTCGGCACCGTAACTGGCCTGATCGCGACCTTTGAAAGTCTCAATATTGGCGGCGGTGACAGCGCTGTCGGTGCCACCGAAGCCGCAGCGGGTATTGGTGAAGCGCTGATTACCACGGCAGCTGGCATGGTCGTTGCGATTTTGGCATTGCTTGTTTTGCGGGTGATGGTCACCCTGCAGTCTCAGCAGATGGACTACTTTTCTGAAGCGGGGAATGAGCTAGAGCTGATTTACCGTCAGTACTGGTATGAAGCAGGGCGAATCCCCACCGATAGTACCCACGCCGAGATTCCGCTGCGCGAACAGGCAGAGCAATTTCTCCCCGGTACAGCTTCCGGTCGTCAGCTGCCTGCTAGATAGGGACTCTTCAAAGAATGACGCTGCCCAAAATATCAGACTTCTAGGATCAGACCTCTACAATCAGACTTCTAGGAGAAATAGTCTTTTAGAAGTATCAAATCTCCAAACGAATAGTCAGTTCCTCACGACAGCTCAAACCGCGATGCGCTTTCGAAACTCATCCGAAGATAACGGTATCCCCAAGATCGACCTTATTCCCATGCTGACCGTCATGATGGGAGCGCTGGCGTTCTTTGTGGTTGTAGCAGTCTCTCTATCCAGCGAACAGCTGATTCAGGTAGACCTGCCTCCTGAGCAGGCCGATGACACCCCTGTAGACGTTGAAACGGTAAAGGAGCCTTTCATTGTTGAGATGGACGCCAATGGTCAAGAGCTGCTTAATGGCCAACCCATAGACTCCGATCAGCTTGCCGTTGAAATAGAAAATTATCTGGCGCGCAACGCTGACAGTACCGTGTATCTGCTACCGAGCCGAGACCTGCCCTACGAACGGGTGATGCAGTTCCTCGGTGATATGCGTTCCGTAGGCGGCAGCCGCGTTTCTCTCGCCCTCGAAGAACGGTCAGAAGACGCCGAAGAAGCTGCCGCTAGCAGTGCTTCCGAATAGCGAAAAAAGCCTTAGCCTTGCTCAGAGCAAGTCCCACACCTAGCCCCACGGATCCCGCACATGCGTTCTCGCCGCCGTCGACCCAGCCGAATTCCCGAAGTCAATCTCGTCCCCATGATGGACGTGATGATGACGGTGCTGATTTTCTTTGTGATTATCTCAATGGGGCTTTCTGGCGTTCAGATCAATGGCGTTACGCTTCCAAAGTCTGTCAACAGCGCCGACGACCTAACGACTGAAAAAGCTGATGAGGCTAAGCCTTTGGTGATTGGCCTAACTGACGAGAAGGAAGTGGTACTCGAAGGTGAGACGGTTACCATTAGAGCTTTGGCACCTACGGTTAAGCAGTATTTTCAGGAAAATCCGGGCGGGTCTCTGATGCTAAAAGCCGACCGCGCTTTGCCGTATGAAGATATCGCTGAGCTGCTCAATGAACTTAGAAAAATTGGTGGACGCCGGGTTTCGCTTGCTGTTGAGTAATTTTTGCTGGCCTTCGAGAGGCTATGCGAAACCGGTCAAGGTCTTCTCCCAAAAGCTACTTTGCGTGCAAATACGCAAGTTCATGTAGGCGCTTCATGAAGCGTCCTTATTTATGCGGATCTGATTTTCCTGTTTTGGAAGAGTACTTAGTCACGGCGAAGTTGCTGCTCAACAGCGGCGCTGTGATCTGTGTTTTTGCCGATTTTCGAGCGCTCTAAGAAGGCGTTTTAGTAGGAATTTTATGAACCCTGTATTTGTTTTCATGAAGAAGCGTGCTGTTCTGATGTTGCTCCCGCTGCTTCTCTTGACGACTGCCTGTGGTGAGGACGGCTCAGCAGATTCTTCCAGTCCAGACACGCTGCCCGACCTTTCTGACCTATCGCTGCCCGAAGCAACTCCCGATGAATCTCAGCCACTGGTAGAAATAGACCAATCAGTACCAGCGGCTAACGGAAGCTCTACAACAGAGTCAGCCTCTGGTACAGCAGACTCCCAGCTTCCGGATGAGGTGGCCACCGTCACAGCTCAAGGGATTGCTCAAACTGCTTATGCCAAAGGACTCATCACAACTGATGTTCCTGAGCCTATGATGCTGACTGGTCTGGCTACGGCTGCGGTAGGACTGGGCGCACTGCGGCGTAAACGGGTGAGCGATCGCGCCTAGCTAGCACAGCGCACCTGACGTAGCGCACATAGCACAGTGCAACCAGCACAACACCACAGCTCAATCGAACGAGCGCTCATCTGTATTCGATGTGTAGGAGGCAAAAGGGATCGGCCTATGGTCCCTTTTGCCTCCTACAGTATTGTTTGGCAGTATTGTTTGGAATTACTTTGGGGAAGCGGTTTAGGGCTAGAATTGTCTTGATAATGGACTTCTGATGGCATTTTAGGCCTACTGCAAAAAGGGCTAAACCAAAAAAGGAACAACCGAATTTATGGATAAAGATCGCGCTGACCGTTTGCTTGCTGAACTGAAGCAATCAGACGCCTCAGTGCGAGAGCGCGCTTCCGCTATGCTCTGGCACTTTTGGTTTCATCAGAAAGGGGTTCATGGTGCCCAGCAGCTCATGGATGCCCAATCACTAATGGAATCAGGCCTCACAGACCGGGCAGAAGAACTGTTGAGCGCCGTCATCAAGGCGCAGCCCGATTTTGCAGAAGCCTGGAACCGCAGGGCCGTGCTGCACTATACCCAGCAGAACTACTGGCAGGCGATCGCAGACTGTCAGAAGGTCATTGAGCTGGTTCCCTATCATTTTGGTGCGCTTCACGGACTGGGGCTTAGCCATCGCGCGGTGGGTAACTTCACCGCTGCGATTCAGTCATTTCGGCAGGCGCTGGCTGTTCAGCCCTATGCGATCGCCAATCAGCGAATGATTCTTGAATGTACGGCTCAGCTGGAGTAACCCTCACTCAAGCCTCTCCCGGGCAATGTTTTACACGCAACATATTGTTCTGGTTGTTACAGCACGACAAGGCAAAATCGGCGCGTTCTGTGGCAACCTGAAAGGGTGGGGTAGTTGGCCCCTGCTCTCTTCACCTTCGGCTTATGCAAACTCTGTCTTTCCCTCCTGCATCCAGCGCTGCTAGCTCTGTATCTGAGACGCCGCCGGACACAGCGACCTTCGATACAACAATCACAAGACGCAAAACCCGTCCAGTTAGCGTGGGCGGTGTCACCATTGGCGGCGGCAATCCTGTTGTTGTCCAATCGATGATCAATGAAGATACACTCGATATCGATGGCTCTGTCGCTGCTATTCGTCGTTTGCACGAGGTCGGCTGCGAGATTGTCCGGGTGACGGTCCCAAGTATGGCCCACGCCCGAGCGCTGGCTGATATTAAGGCGAAGCTGGCAGAGACCTATCAGCCCGTGCCGCTGGTCGCCGATGTTCACCACAACGGTATGAAAATAGCCCTTGAAGTCGCTAAGCACGTTGATAAGGTGCGGATTAATCCGGGGCTGTATGTCTTTGAAAAGCCGTCGAGCGATCGCACTGAATACACCCAGGCAGAATTCGACGCCATCGGCGACAAAATTCGCGAAACCCTAGAGCCCCTCGTCATTTCCTTGCGTGACCAGGGCAAGGCTATGCGCATCGGCGTCAACCATGGTTCTCTCGCTGAGCGCATGCTCTTCACCTATGGCGACACCCCCGAGGGCATGGTCGAATCAGCCCTAGAATTTATCCGCATCTGCGAATCTTTAGACTTCTACAACATTGTTATTTCCCTTAAAGCCTCTCGGGTACCCGTCATGCTCGCGGCCTATCAGCTGATGGCCAAACGCATGGACGAACAGGACATGCACTATCCTCTGCATCTGGGCGTTACTGAAGCTGGTGACGGTGAATATGGCCGCATCAAGTCAACTGCGGGTATCGGCACCTTGCTGGCTATGGGCATCGGTGACACCATTCGCGTTTCCCTTACCGAAGCACCCGAGAAAGAGATTCCGGTTTGCTACAGCATTTTGCAAGCCCTGGGACTGCGCAAAACCATGGTTGAGTACGTTGCCTGCCCTTCCTGCGGGCGCACACTTTTTAACCTAGAAGACGTCCTACACAAGGTTCGCAACGCCACTAGTCACTTGACAGGCCTAGACATTGCTGTCATGGGCTGCATTGTAAATGGTCCTGGCGAGATGGCTGATGCCGACTATGGCTACGTTGGAAAGCAGCCAGGCACCATTGCGCTCTACCGAGGCCGGGAAGAAATTAAGCGAGTTCCAGAAGAAAATGGCGTAGAAGCATTGATAGCGCTCATTAAGTCAGATGGTAGGTGGATAGACCCGGAGACGGTTTCTTAGACCGTGTTCTGGGCCGTGTTCTAGACCATGCGTATGCTGTGTAGGATGCCTAGCCCCTTTGCAAACTGGTCTAGGCATAGGAAATAGTCTATTCATTGCGTTTTAACCTTTCCATAACAGACTCTTAAATTAAGAAAGGGGTCTCTTCACCTCTCTCACAGGCTACGAACAGAAGGGTTATGCTAAATTGGGCTTACTAAACACAGTGAGCGCTCTTACGCATTAGGGCATTTGCTGAATGCCCTTCACAACACGTCCTCCACACAGGATCTTGATTTTCTATGGCGATTACTAAGCGCGGTTTTATTTTAGGCGCAACCGCATTAGCGAGTGCCGCTTTGGTCATTACAGGCACCGGCATTCACCTATCGGATGGTCAAGCTTTCTTCAAGGAGAGCCCAAAAGAACTCATTGATGAAGTGTGGCAGCTCATCGATCACGAATATGTAGATGATTCTTTCAACTCTCTCGATTGGAATAACGTTCGCACTACCTATCTCAATCGCACCTACACAGACCAAGAAGAGGCCTATGTAGCCGTTCGCGAAATGCTAGAGCAGCTTGAGGATCCCTACACGCGCTTCATGGATCCTGAAGAATTTCGCAATATGCAGATTGATACCTCTGGGGAGTTAACCGGGGTAGGCATCCAAATCTCGCAAGAAGAAGAAACCAACGAAATCGTCGTGGTCTCGCCCATTGAGCAGACTCCCGCCTATGAAGCGGGCCTACTTTCTGGTGATGTCATTACTTTCATTGATGGTCAGAGTACTGAGGGTATGGAACTTAGTGACGCCGTCAGCCTCATACGTGGCCCGGTCGATTCATCCGTCACCCTATCCGTTCGCCGTGACGGCGAACCCATGGACTTTCAGCTCACGCGCGCCCGAATCGAAATCCATCCCGTTCGCTACTCTCTAGAAAGTGGTCCAGAAGGCTCAGTAGGCTACATCCGTTTGACGCAGTTTAGCGCGAATGCCGCTGCCGAAATGAAAGATGCCATCGAATCTTTAGAAGAACGAGACGTCACAGGCTACGTTTTGGATTTGCGCTCTAATCCTGGTGGTCTGCTCTTTTCCAGCATCGACATTGCCCAAATGTGGATAGATGAAGGCACCATCGTATCGACCGTAGACCGTGACTCGATTAGCGATGAAGAAGTTGCCAGCAACCAGGCTTTGACCAATCAGCCGCTGGTTGTCTTGGTCGACGGAGGTTCTGCGAGCGCCAGTGAAATTCTTTCGGGCGCGCTGCAGGACAACAGCCGGGCTGTGCTTGTTGGTACCCAAACCTTCGGAAAAGGATTGGTACAGTCGGTACGTGGCTTGGCGGATGGTTCTGGGGTTGCGGTCACCATTGCCAAGTACCTCACGCCGTCTGGAAGAGATATTAACAAGCTCGGCATTGAGCCTGATTTCGTCGTTGAGCTGAGCGATGAACAAAGAGACTTGCTGGCCCAGGACCGCGACAAGGTTGGAACGTTAGAAGACCCTCAGTATGCGAAGGCTATCGAAGTGCTTTCAGATGCTATTCGGACCAAGCGTCAATCGGTCAGTGCCGCTGGCATGACTGGCCAGTAGGGAGAGCTTGTCGCTCAGTCTGTAGCCCCCTTTTTGACTTATTCAGTATGGCGAGTTTGATATAACTATCTCGACGTAACGAAGCGCACAGTGATACTGAATGGCAGTGGGCTGATGCTTTTGAGTTTTTGTTGTCGGTAAGTTTTTAGAGGTGGACAGGTCAGCTGGGCTGGCATTTTCCAGCACGAATCAGGCCGACGCGTTTTGCGATCGCCTGATTTTGTGTTTCAAAGGGTCCCCACTGTTCTATGTCGGCATTACCTGCTTTTTCATCTTTGCTGGCAATATTTTGTTCTTCTAGGCTTTGCGCCGAGCAGATAGCGCACTGCCCTGAAGGTTGTTTCACAATGAACCAGCTCTCTTTTTCTTTCATCGCTGCCTCCCTTTAGGCTGATTTCTCTCTATGAGAGTAGCTTTCGCCAGCTTACATTGGGTAACCACATTTTACGACCGCTGCGGCAGTCTCTTCAGGTCACTTATGTGGCCTGAAAGTGACTGCCAGTGGTGCATTCGCCTAGCCAGCGCTCTTTTGCACTGGGCATCCTAATCGCAAGGATTGTTGATTTGCCGGGCTTTGGCGAGGGAAAGGGGCTATGCTACGTCGTCTATTGAGCGTTGAGTTTTTTTGTCACCATTGACGCGGCTGATTTACAAATACAGGGAAGTGCTTTCAACGCTGCCACATCGGGTAAAGGAGATACGGGAGATGTTGTTGTCAATGCGGAAAATTTGCTGTTGTTTGGCGCAGGTATTGAAACGGAGACGACCGGTGAGGGCAGAGGCGGTGACGTCAGCATTACAGCAGATAGCACTGTAATGCAGGGCTTCGACTTTAGTAGCCAAACCTCCAGTGCTGCTTCCTCTGGTGATATCAGTATCGCGGCGGGAAATCTGGTATTTGCCCGCCGCGGATTTGAGTCGGATAGTAATAGCAGTGGAACCGCGGGCAATATTACGATTACCGCTGGTAACTTTTGTGCTCAGAGAAGAGGAAGGGGACTTTCAGCAGCAATCCATCAGGCCAACGGTGGCAACATCGATATTATTGCTCCTGTGATTGTGGGCACAGAGAATAGTGACATTGTGGCCAATGCTGTTTCAGGCAACGGCAGACAAATTGACATTACGACGCAGAGTCTTTTCGGCCTGCAGTTTCGCAGCCAGCGCACGGCCGAGAGCGACATTACGGCTAGCTCTCAATTCGGGTTGGATGGCACTGTGGAGGTGGAAGGCTTTGAGCTGGACCCAAATTCTGGCTTAGTGGTGCTGCCGGACGGATTAGCGGATGATAGCAGTGAAGTGGCTAAGGGCTGCGGCAGCGTAGATGGGCACAATCAGTTTATTGCATCGGGGCGAGGTGGCCTCCCTGTGAGCCCGACGGACACTCTTCATCGCAACCGGCTGTGGACAGATGTTCGTGCTGGGTTTGAACCGCGAATGGAACCGATAGGACAAGTCGATTCAACGGTGACCCTGGGGAGTCGTGTGTCTGCTGCATCTCCAGCGCTATCAGCACCATCAGAAAATTCGCTCATAGAAGCGGATGGTTGGCTATCGGATGCGGCTGGGAATATCGCCCTGGTTGCAGGAGATGATGCGATCGCACCTAGCAACACCGCGTCATGCGCTCTATTTGCCCGCGATACCCATTCCTAGTCACCCATCATTCAATACGTCAGCACAGTTTGACTGTTCGTCGCGTTTCCGCCTATGAAAACACCTATCCGATCGTCTTTGGGGTCTAAGCTACTCGCTTGTGTCCTGGGGAGTGCGCTGGTCGGCTTTGGGGCGATGTCCTACTTTTTCTTTCGTCTTTTGGAAGCTCAGTTGACCGGTGCTATTCAAGAGGGATTGAGCACCCAGGTCGCTGTTATTGAGGGTGAGATAGAGGCTGTTCATCAGTCTGCGCGCGATCTGTCTGCAGCGGTTTCTGTGTTTCATCAACAGGGCATCGACGATGCCGATGCCTACAGGGCTTTGGTTTTTGAACTGTTTCAAGGGCGAACCGACTTCACTCAGTCGCTGGGTTTCGGTCAAACCCCCTATGGTCTTGTCTCTACGACGCAGTGGTATGGGCCATTGTTTTCCCTAGATCCTAGGTGGACAGAACAGCGGGGCAGGCAAGTAGCGGAACCTGACGACCCAATTTACTATGTGGACTTGCTCATCGGTGATAACTATCCCAAGCAGCGGTACTACCAGCAGGTGGTAGAAGCCGGTGAAAGCATTTGGCTGGAGCCCTACTCACAGCATGGCCAGACGCTGACGACCTATGCTGAGCCAATTTTTGATGCGCGATCGCACCTGATTGGTATTGCTAGGCTCGATATCAATCTCACGACCTTGGGTGAGCGTCTGCAAGCGCCCGTACTACAAGGGCCAATGCACAAGTCAGCGGGCTACTTCGCCATTTTGGGTACGCAGGGCCATATGCTGGCCTATCCACCGGCACCTGAAAAAGCCAGAGAACTGCTGACTTACGAAGCGATTCCGGGGCTAGTGGCCCTCTGGCTAAAGGTGAAACCGGCGGGTCAGGGGCTGCTGCGTTTGAACGGTAGCTACTGGGCCTATCAGTATGTAGAGACTACAGACTGGCTGGTAATTGCCTCAGTACCCCAGTCTGTGGTGTTAGGCCCTGTTCTGGCTGTTTCCCTCATAGGTGCTTTGGGATCAGGCTCTCTGCTGATGGCGGTAGTGACGCTGTTTGTCAGACAGCTAAATAGCCGACTGCAGCCGATATTAAAAGAGTGCCAGCAGCTGGCAGAGCTAGACTCTGAGCGCACTGGCCGCGCGGTGCAAATACAGTCTGTGTTGCAGATACAGAGTGGAGATGAGCTAGCAGCGCTTGAGCAGGCCTTCCACCAGATGACAATGCAGCTGAGAAGGTCGGTTGAAGATCTTGAAATGCGTGTATCTGCTAGAACGGTTGAACTGCGCGCGGCTATGGAAACCGCAGAAGTGGCCAACCGAGCAAAAAGTGAGTTTTTGGCGAATATGAGCCATGAACTTCGCACGCCACTCAACGGCATTCTGGGCTACGCCCAGATTTTGCATCGGTTGGATTCCTTACCGCCTTTGGCGAAAAAAGGCATCGGGGTGATTGAACAGTGCGGCTCCCATTTACTGATGTTGATCAATGATGTGTTGGACTTTTCTAAGATTGAAGCCAGAAAGATGGAGCTTCATAACAGTGAGATTCATCTGCTTTCTTTTCTAGAGGGGGTAGCGGAAATATGCCGGGTTCGGGCTGAGCAAAAAGGCGTAGCATTTGAGCTGATGATAGAAGAGGACTTGCCGGTGGGTCTTGTTGTGGATGAACAACGGCTGCGGCAGGTATTGTTGAATCTGTTGAGCAATGCCGTTAAATTTACAGAGCAAGGGGCTGTCTGGCTAAGTCTGCGGGCGCAGCCTGGCTATGGCAACTCGCAAGACAATCAGTACGAGACTGCTGAAGATTCTAACAATGAGCGCTTTCTAGCCCAGCAGTCAGAGAGAATGAGATTTCGCTTTCAAGTGCAGGATACGGGGGTAGGCATAGGCCCGCAACAGCTGGGAAAGATCTTCTCTCCATTTAAGCAGGTGGGCGATATTAAAAAGCAGTCTGAAGGAACAGGTTTGGGACTGGCAATCAGTCAACGAATTGTCGCTTTGATGGGCGGAGAACTACAGGTTAGTAGTGAACTTAACTGTGGCAGTACCTTTTGGTTTGATGTGGAGCTGGCGATCGCGAATCAGGCGACAGCCAACTTCCCTCAGCGCTACTTAGAACAGATTGCCAGAGACAAAGTAGCAACCAAACAAGCGAAAAAGAAGAATCAGGCTTCTGCTGAAAATGACAACGCATTGGCCATTGTCTATCCAGATGACGCTGTGCTGAGGGCACTTGCTAAGCTGGCTGAAAATGGCGATATTTACGGTGTGTCTGAGCAGGCACAGCGCTTACTGAAAGAATCGGGCGACTACGCGCCGTTTTTTCAACGGCTTATTGCGCTCTCGGAAGGTTTTCAGATTCGCCCAATTCAACAGTTCATTCAGCAGGGACTCGATGAACCGTCGAGCACAGCGAGCGCTCGCTGAATCTGTCTTTTTGACACCCATAAATCAGCCTATGGCCCTTGGGGCACGGTGAGGTTCTCAGCTTTTTCAACTAGTGGATTAGGCTTGATTTCTGCGGGCGGTTCGACCGGTTTTACCGTTGGATACACCTCGATCTCATCCCCTTCAACCCAGCCGGAGTAGTAGCGGACTTTGGTCTCATCGTTCGTCAGAGACAGTAGGTCAAAGTCGCCTCGAATGGCGTTGTTATCAAAGTTGAAGCCGCTTCGACTGGTGGAATCGACTAGGCCGTAGGGACCGCCGCCAACCAAGTTGAGCGCTACTTCGTCCAGACTGCGCTCAAAGCGATCGCCACTCCAATGCCACTGGCTACCTGGCCATGAAACCGCTTTACCGCCCGATGCTCGCAGGGCTACTGGGTTAGTGATCCGGTAGCCGCCCTGGGCCAGCGCTGTCTCGAAGCCGGGTTCGTAGACCACCTCATAGCGAGTGGTCGGCTCCACTTCCGCGTTGTTGAAATCTCCAAAGGATTGGTTGACCCAGAGGACTTCTACGCTGTCTGCTTGTAGTGTTGTTGCAGGGTCTGCGGAGAGGAAGCTGCTGTAGAGGTCAACACCCTCCGGCGGCAGGGCTGCAGTTGCCGTAAATCGCCAGCAGTCCCAACTGTTCGATTCATCAATGGCCGTCCATTCAACCTGGCAGAGCCCTTCTCTGGTTGCCACCCAGAGCGCATCGTCATCTACGGCAAGCTCGTAGGGAATTGCTCCGACTAGGGGACTATCGGCAATGGTGTAGGTATTGAGCGCTTTGGTCTCTGGCTGGTAGGACACTAGGCCGCTGGCCGGATAGTAGGGAACCCCCTCACCGCTGCGCTGCGTGCCAAACCACAGCGTTAATGGCTGACCGCTTTGGCCTGTAGAATCACCTGTGGCCACCAGGGATGTAATTTGATCCCCTTGGATGGCGGTCGGTTGCTCTACCGTGAGGTCGTCTGTCTGTGTGCTGTAGCGCAGCAAGCTGGCGAACCCATTGTCTCCCTCCCCCTGACTGCTGGACGCGGCAAACCAGATATCTGGGCCTACGGTGACCGCACCGGCTATGCTGGGTGCCCCTAGGCTGGCACCTAGCTGGGCATTTTGTAGCTCGCTTAGCGTGTAGATCTGTTTGCTGATAAGGTCACCTGATGGTGTTTTTAGCTCAAAAAAGACGGCATCTTCATCGGCGATCGCAATATTTTCTGAGCGCTCATCTGCTGTCAACTCTGGATTTGTTGTAGGAGGCTGTTGCTGTTCACTCAGCCACTCAGCCTGCAATCGAACGCGATATTGATAGGATTCTCCGGCTACCTCAATTGTTTCATAGGTAGGGTTGGCCATCTCTGCCAACATCCGCTCATAGCTAAAATCATCTTTGCCAAGGGCGTCTTCGCTAGCGTCAGCTGAGGTAATGGACCAGGCCCCATCGGTTTGGCACAGGGAGAAGATATGGTGAGGCGTGGCGATGGTGACGGTGTTGTTTGCGATCACAATCTCCTGAGGTTGGAAATTGAACTGCTCAAAAGCTGGCGCATTGGTCGGGGTGGCCAGGGGCTGAGGCGAAGTATTTACCATCTCACAAGACGCAGCGGCTGAGGTCTCTGTAGAACCCGCAGCTTCCCCTGTACCGCTACCTCGCTCGGCGCTCGGCTCAGGAGGCAGCGTTACGGCGCAAGCACCCAGTAGCCATGACAATACCGCTACCGTCACAAAAGGTTTAATCTGCATAATTTCGCTCCCTGCAGTCTTATTCAACTGCACCCGACATACCGAATGTACATAGATCGTAGCAAGCGCTTTTGAGATTGTTGAAGAGATTAAAGCCACCTTTAGGATTGGCCATTTCACAGTTTGGGCACTGACTACAGCAACTGCCTTTTATGCATGAAAGCAAAGCACCGGCTAATGCTGATAACTTTCGCCACACGGGAAAGATAAATTTGACTATTCAAATACACTTGATGACCAGTGAGCGAGGCCCACACGGCAGCTGTACCTGATCTGCTTCCCAAAACTTGTCTCCGTCACAATGCGAACTCCTAATCTCTCTAGATCAACCCAGCCATCGAAGACCGGACTGCCCCTGAAGTGGATTCTAGTGATTCCCTTTGCGCTGCAGGTATTTGCCGCGGTGGGGATTACAGGCTATTTGTCGCTGCGTCATAGCCGGAGAGCGGTGGAAGGGTTGGCATTACAGCTCGAAGAAGAGGTCAGCGAACGGATTGCGCTCCATCTAGATGATTATATGTCTGCCCCGATGACGCTAGTTCATAGCAATATCAACATCAACTTGTTCCAGCAGGGGCTACTTGAGGTAGAAGATGTTGAAACGCTCGGCGTCTCTTTTGGCAAAATAGGCAGATTCATGATGTGGGGTTTGTCATCCTGGGGACAGAATCTGGTTACTATGCCGATTCCGGATACGATCCTAGCGTAGATAGCGTTGTCATTAGTGAAATCTCTCCTAGCAAGTACGGCGATCACAATCAACATGCTTACATAGCAGATGAGAAAGGCAACCGAGGAGACCTAGCTTTTCCACCAGACAGCACCTTTCCTTTTATGTAGAGGGTAAGCGTCACTTTATGCGGGTCGTGCCTTGGGGCGAAGACATTGGCTTAGATTGGCTCGTGGTTGTCGCTGTCCCAGAGGCAGATTTT
>JBCBJS010000069.1:0-21280 GCA_038523095.1 Cyanobacteria bacterium J06626_6 | reverse complement strand
CAAAGCCTTTGATGACGGCAAACATCTATCGAGGGAGGTCAGCGCTTGGTTCCATTTCTACAATCGTCAGAGATTCCACCAGTCGCTAAATTATCGGACGCCGGATGAAATCTATTATGAATCTTGTTCCAAAGAGGAGGTGATGTGTAATAGTTGTTGAAAGCGTACAAATTACGTAGACCTTTTAGAACTTAACTGGCCTCTCAAGTTGTTCAGTCTATGGGGTCCACTTCAATCAACGCGGTTTGGCTCTTTCTTTTTACGGACCATAATGCAGTGTAATCTCCTGAGTTCTTAGGATCTTAGTCTGCTTACACAAAAATCAATACAGCCTCTTGTGAAAGTTGCGAGCCCTACACTGTAGTCGTCGGCCGAGCCTTTCAGAGAATCATTAAACAACTTGGTAGTTTAATTAATTGTCTGTTTCAATTCACAAGCGCCTGCCCACAAACTCCATTCCACAAGCAAAACGGTCTTTTCTGAGATTTTCAGAAAAGACCGTTTTAGATGCCCTACAGCATCTATTCATCAACGATAATCACCTATGCAGTCAACCAGGCTTAGCCGCCAATTCGCAGCAGCTCTACATCAAAAATCAGCGTCGCATTCGGAGGAATCACGCCACCTGCGCCGCGCGCACCATAGCCCAGCTCGGGGGGAATGATCAGCTTGCGGCGATCGCCCACTTTCATCATGCCAACGCCTTCGTCCCAGCCCTTAATCACCTGACCCCGACCGATAGTAAAGTCAAACGGACGACCGCGATCGCGCGAACTATCAAACTTAGTGCCATCTTCCAACGTCCCAACGTAGTGCACAAACACTCGCTGCCCTGCCTGGGGTGACGCACCATCCCCCTCTTCAATCACAACGTACTGCAGCCCCGAATCGGTCGTGACTACGTTTTCTTCAGCGGCTGCATCTCCTGCCATGGGGTCCTCCAATAAATCATCAGCACTTTGGCTGACCAAAGTCTCTGTCTGCGCTGCAGGTGCGTTGACGGCTCTATCGGCAATTGCCTGCTCACTATCACCGCCAGTGAACTGAGCAACTAGCAGCACTGCGCAACAGGCGACAACCACACCAAAGCTAATTAGTATTTCTCTCATAGTCTTAATAGATAAACCTTTTACAGGGGTTACTACTCGACAACGGGCCTAGTGTACAAGGAATTGGACATTGGCTACCGACCGGCTTTACCATGACGGCTAGCGCCACTGCTTGTTTTCTAAGTCTCGTAGCTGTCGCTCTAGTCGATCAAGTCGGCCACGTAGCTCGTCCATTTCTGACTGGCGAGGAACCCCCAAGTCTTGCATTATGTTACGGACTTGGCGCTGCATTTGCTGCTCTAGAGCACCTTGGTCAATATTGAATTGAGCCATAAAGTCGTCGACAAAGCCCTTTGCCTGTTCGGGGTCCAGTTTGCCTTCGCGGACCAGCTCCTCACTCATCTGCCTGACTCGCTCTGCGACCAGAGACGTTGTCCCAATGCCAAACATCAATAGCTGCCTGAGCAGATTAGAGCTGTCCATAGCAATCTCCTTCACATAGCGCGCACAGTTCTTGTGCGCCAGTTACGCTTCCATTTTGGCAAACTATCTCTGTCACCTGCGGGCGGTTTACCGTAAGATTTTTAGCACTTTCTCTGGGCTTTCTCTGGGCTTTCTCTGGGCTTTCTCTGGGCTTTCTCTGGGCTTTCTCTGGACTTTCTCTGGGCTTTCTCTGGGCTTTCTCTGGGCGTTGTGGGCTTTTGAGGACGCTGCTGCCCCCTTCAGCCAGCGGTTGCACTACGGGCTATTCGCGTCGTGACCGGTTACCTCTGACTACCTGCTAACGACTGTCTGCCAACCACTATTCGTTTAATGACCGTCTGCCAATGACTACTTGTCCAAAGTGCGATCGCACCATTCCAACCACCGCCATTACCTGTCCTCACTGTCAGACAGCACTCACGGCCCATGGTCACCCAGGCATGCCCCTATATCGGGCAACCGACGACGACTATCTATGCGCTAGCTGCACCTACGATGCAGACAATAGCTGCAACTTTCCAAAGCGCCCCACAGCAAAGACCTGCACGCTCTACCAGCCGATTGGCACCCCTGCAGAACTCACACCGCAAGAAATCTATCCTATTCCGCTATGGCGCAAGGTCAACCGAACTTGGCTAATTGTCGGCGTGATTCTAGCAGTCTGTATTCTTATCAATTTTTTGTAACGATACGCATCGCTACAAAACGAAAGACTACGCAGCGTGCGATCGCACAATTTACCCGTGTTATCACGAAGCCAGTCATCCGCTCAGGAAAGAATTTTCTATGCTGGCTTACACCACCGTCTCCGACTTGTTCTACCTGCCTACCGTTTTCGAAGCAACTGTCTACATCGGCGGGCTACTGTTCGTTTTGGCCTGTCCCTATCTATTTCTGTGGGCCATCGATAAGCGACAGTCCGCCAAACAGACCGCCCAAAGTAATCGCCAGAAGCCGCAGCAGCAAAATTCGTAAAGTCTACCGCTGACAGGGCATAGCTTCTAAGCTGAACGCGCATCTAACCTAAAACAGTCTTAGGTTAGAGATTCAATATCAGCCACCTCATCGTCTGGTAATTGGCCACTGTCATCAGCCGACTTGGAGCCGGGTCGCTCTCTCATGAGATCTCTCTCCGTCAGAACCTCGTCGGCCATCTCTATTTGCTGGGCAACCGCATACATAATGTATTCACTCGCAGAAACGCCTTCGCGCCTCGCAGATACCCTAAGCTGGCTAAGCAAGTCATCCGGCAATGTGACCGTCAGGCGATTCATAGTGGACTGTCAGTGCGCTGCAGGCAAAAAAGCAGATAACATCTGTTGCACGTTAGCATCAAAGAGCACGCCTGAATATCAGGTGTGCTTTTTGTGCCTTAGCAACTCCAGAATTTCACGGGCAAAAGCAAGCATTCCAGGTCTCAATTGATATCATCAACGGGTCGCTAGAGCCTCACAGAAAGCCGCTACAAAGCGCAAGCAGAATGCACAATAGAAGCACTACAATGGCTCCAGCACGCAATAACGCCCATGACATCCACCCTCGTCTCCAAAAGCGAAATTACCGAAGCCGTCGAACATCGCCGTAATTTTGCCATTATTTCTCACCCGGACGCCGGTAAAACGACGCTCACAGAGAAGCTCTTGCTCTACGGGGGCGCTATTCATGAAGCCGGGTCCGTCAAGGCTCGCAGGGCGCAGCGCCACGCCGTTTCCGACTGGATGGCACTAGAGCAGCAGCGGGGCATTTCCATCACCTCTACAGTGCTGCAGTTTAGCTACAGCGACTACTGGATCAACCTGCTTGACACCCCAGGGCACCAAGACTTTAGTGAAGACACCTACCGCACCCTAGCCGCCGCTGACAATGCCGTCATGCTAGAAGACGCCGCTAAGGGACTAGAGCCCCAAACTCGCAAGCTGTTTGAAGTTTGCCGCATGCGAGACATGCCGATTTTCACCTTTTTCAACAAGCTAGATCGGCCCGGAAGAGAGCCCCTAGAGCTGCTAGATGAAATCGAGCAGGAGCTAGGACTCGCTACCTATGCCGTCAACTGGCCGGTTGGGATGGGCGATCGATTCAAAGGCGTCTTCGACCGACGCAAAAGGCAGTTTCACCTGTTTGAGCGCACTGCCCACGGCAGCAGAGAAGCCAAAGACACCGTCATTGACCTAGGCGACCCTCGAATTGAGGAAATCATCGGCCAAGAGCTTTACTACCAGTTCAAAGAAGAGCTAGAAATGCTCGATGAGCTTGGCCCTGAGCTAGACCTAGAAATGGTCCATGCGGGCCAAATGACGCCGGTCTTCTTCGGTAGTGCCATGACGAACTTTGGCGTAGAGCTATTTTTGAACGCCTTTTTGGACTACGCCCTAGCGCCAGGTCCCCACGACAGTACAATTGGCCCCGTGCCTCCTAGCCGAGAAGACTTTACAGGATTCATTTTCAAGCTGCAGGCAAATATGGATCCGCGTCATCGCGATCGCGTCGCTTTCATCCGAGTCTGCTCCGGTAAATTTGAAAAAGATATGGTCGTCAGCCACGCACGCACCGGCAAAAACGTACGGCTATCCCATCCCCAAAAGCTCTTTGGCCAAGGCCGCGAATCTTTAGAAGTAGCCTACCCTGGCGACGTTATAGGACTCAACAATCCGGGTGTCTTCGCTATTGGCGACACCATTTATCAAGGCAAGCGGCTCGAATATGAAGGCATTCCCTTCTTCTCTCCAGAGATGTTTGCCTACCTCAAAAATCCCAACCCGTCCAAGTTCAAACAGTTTCGCAAAGGCGTCTCAGAACTTAGAGAAGAAGGCGCAGTGCAGATTATGTACTCCGCTGATGAATCCAGGCGCGACCCCATTTTAGCCGCCGTCGGGCAGCTCCAGTTCGAAGTGGTCCAGTTCCGACTAAAAAATGAATACAACGTCGAAACGCTGTTAGAGCCAATTGGCTACAGCGTAGCCAGATGGGTCACCGGCGGCTGGCCTGCCCTTGAAAAAGCAGGCCGCATCTTCAACACGGCCACGGTAAAAGATAGCTACGGTCGCCCGGTACTGCTGTTCAAGAATGAATGGAACTGCCGCCAAACAGAAAGCGACCATCCAGATCTTCAGCTCAGCAGCACGGCCCCTGTCGTCTCAGGCATGGACCCCCAAGAGGTCTAATAACCGCTCGGCCAGCTGTTGCCGACTTTTTAGCCATTAGCTTTGACAATTGGCATACGTGTCGCAGGTCATTGTTACAGAGTCCGACAAGACGTTAAGCCTTACTAAGCTTTACGTCATAGTTTTCTGACGGCTAATGCCAATCGTTAGCATAAACAGGTAGCCCGTTCGGATCGCCGAAGGACCACCCCATGGATAAAAGTGTTCTCTGCCTAGCTTTACTGGGCATCGCGCTAACGATTTTACATGTGCCTAGCGTCATGCTGACCTTGGCCATCATCTTCGGTCTGCTGAGCCTCTCAATTAAACTATTTTGGTCTATGCTGAAGAGCTTCTCTTCTTCACCGGCTAACCAAGCCAAGCCATCTACACGTAGCGCTTGAGCAAGCGTTGTCCAAATTTCAACACAAAAATCGGGTGATACCCTATCAGTATCACCCGATTTTTGATCTGTTCTATTTGGCCCGTCCTATTCGATCTTATGTATTGAACCCAACCCGTCTAATGCTGGCCTAGCTTAATCTGACCACGCTGGGTTGACCGCCAGTAGAGCGCCACAGCAAAGCTCAGATGCTTCAGCGGCCAATACACTAACGCAATCACCACAAACATCATTAGCATGACTGCCATAGGCTGAGGTTTAGTCATTTCCTGCAGAATGAAGGCGAAAATACTGCCTGGATTGGTGACCAAATCCCAGCTATTGAAGCGGGGAAAGCGACCTAAGTAAAGACCAACTGAACACAGACCATGGATTAAAAACTCGGTGGGTAAAATCCAGCGATACCAGCCCTGCTTAGCAAAGTAGTACCCCAGATTAATCAATGAGAGCGTGTAGGCTTCACAGCCAATAAAAATGAACAAGAAAAACTGTGGAACCAAGATAAAAACAATGGTTGGCATGGCCGCGCCCTGGCGGATGTAGCGCACCAGATGGATGATGTCGGTCAGCACGTAGGGCGCGTTTGGTAAGAACGCCATAAATACAATTAGCCCCATCCACCAACCCAGCAGACGCCTTCTTGCTCCCATCCCACGAAAAATCCAGCAGCTGATGCCGAAAGGAATCAGCGCCAAAAATGTGTTCCAAAGCATGAAGTACAGACTGCGGTTAATGGCCATCAGAGAACTGCTCATCCAGTTCGTTATTTCGGTCGGTAGAGTCATAGTTTGGTCAGGCAGCGATGCGGTGAAGAGCTGCGCATAGGTAAACAACACCTCTAGCAAGCCCGATTTCGGACGATGCCTTCAGATATATCGATAGGGATTTGTAAACAGGATAGCTTAGTAAAAAGAGTGGGAGGTCGGCCCCATACCCGATAAAATGGTTCGGTTGCTTTTGGCGATCGCACCCCTTGATAGAACGCTATACGTTGCCCGAAATGGGCGAGCTTTGGACCGACCAATACAAATTTCAAACTTGGCTACAGGTAGAAATTGCCGTCTGCGAAGCGCAAGCCCAGCTTGGCCGTATTCCTGCCGAAGCCGTTGAAACCATCAAAGCCAAAGCAAATTTTGACGTGGAGCGCATTCTCGAAATCGAGGCAGAAGTCCGCCACGACGTTATCGCCTTCCTAACCAACGTCAATGAGTACGTGGGCGATGCTGGCCGCTACATTCACCTCGGCATGACCAGCTCCGACGTGCTCGATACGGCGCTATCCCTACAGATCGTCGCGAGCCATAAGCTGATTCTCACCCGTGTTGAAAATCTTATTCAGGCCATTCGCTACAAAGCGCAAGAGCACCGCGATACGGTGATGATCGGGCGATCGCACGGCATCCACGCCGAACCCATGACCTTTGGCTTCAAGCTCGCAGGCTGGCTGGCTGAAATGCAGCGCCACCGCGAACGCCTCACTCGCATCCAAGATGAGATTGCCGTCGGGCAAATCTCTGGCGCTGTAGGCACCTACGCCAATATCGACCCAGAAGTCGAAGAAATCACCTGTCAGCTGCTCGGCCTCAAGCCAGACACTGTTTCTACCCAAGTTATCTCCCGAGATGTACACGCCGAATTTATTATGAGTTTGGCGGGCATGGGGGCTTCCCTAGAGCGCTTCGCCGTCGAAATTCGCAACCTGCAGCGCACAGATGTTTTAGAGGTAGAAGAGTTCTTTTCTAAAAAGCAAAAAGGCTCTTCAGCTATGCCCCACAAGCGCAACCCGATCAAATCTGAGCGGATAGCTGGCATGGCGAGGATTCTCAGGGGTAATGCGATCGCTGCGCTCGAAAACGTCGCCCTCTGGCACGAGCGCGACATCTCTCATAGCTCCGTAGAACGAGTTATTTTCCCAGATACCTGCATCCTGATTCACTTCATGCTGGTAGAGACCACCAAGCTGATCAAAAATCTGCTGGTATACCCCGAAAATATGGCCCGCAACATGAACCTCTACGGCGGTGTTGTCTTCAGCCAGCGGGTCCTGCTCACCCTAGTCGATAAAGGCATGAGCCGGGAAGAGGCCTACCGGATTGTGCAGTCCAGTGCCCACGAAGCCTGGAACACTCCCGGCGGCAACTTTCAAAAGCTCATCACAGCAGACCCCAAGGTCACAGCCGTACTATCAGCAGCAGAAGTCGAAGCGTGCTTCAATCCCAGCTATCAGCTACGCAACCTCGACAAGGTGTACCAGCGATTAGACATCTAATCTCACCTGGTAGGAAAACATAACGGCTAGTGAGTAGCCAACAGCATCGCACATGCACACTAGTCGCTACTCTTCTTCAAAATACTCTTCATCTTCGCTGGGCTTGTCCATTTCCTCTTTGAATCCGCGCAGCGTCTTGCCCAAAGCGCCGCCGAGTTCAGGAATGCGCTTCGGCCCAAAGACCAGCACCGCTATCACGCCGATAATGACAATTTCTGGGACGCCCAAGCCAAACATGACGCTTCTCCTATGCCGCAAGCCTAATCAGCACAATAGCATAGCTAGGACCGGATGCACCGCCCCTAGCCATGCAGGCTATTTGCTTTCCAAGATCAGTGACAACGGCTGAACATCGTCCCCCGGGATATCAGCGACCCAGTACTACTCAGCTACTCGTCTCTGTGACGATGTTCCAGCCAAATGCGCAGCTCACTCTCAGAGGCACAGGTCTTGAGCTGATCACTGAAGGGATCGTAAGCGCACCAGACCAAACCAGATTGGGTTTTCTTTTGCCAAATCCGAATTTGCTGATCGCCCGTCATGAATCGCAACAGACTTTGACCCAGCTGTTCAGCCCAGCTAGGAGAACACAGACTGTGGCGAACCGATGGTTTTGACCAGAGTCGCTCCAGCTGCCGACGAGCCTGCTTCGATGTGTAAACAGAATCAGATGAGAACTGGCGGAAACTTTCCATAACAAACCTCGCTTACCCGAATAGTTAGATAAACTAAATTCAGATGTGATTAGGAACTAAAAAAAGAAATCATTGAAACAACAGAAATGCTCAGCCATGCCCTGCCAACAGAGTGATGCTGCACAGAGCACTCACCGATGCATCTAATCGCTGTACTTGAGGCATATTTGAGCTAACGGCAAGAGAGATAGTCAACATCCTAGACAAACATTTCCCCAAAGAGAAGATCAGCTCTTTAGTAATGAAGGACTCGCTTGCAATAAGCATTCTGTGAGAGACAACGATGGAAAAACCCGACCGCTGCTTCGCTTTCAATTTCTTGTGATTCCAATGTATGCAATGCAATATTTACTCGCAAAGCATGTCGTCAATAGGGACTATGCATAAAATAGATGCTCTTCTACGGCCGATCGTGGTCGATAGTGCGATAGCCTGACAGCAATCCCGCGTCGGAGTGAGCCATGGTAGGAAAACCCGCAAAATACCTCAGGGATAAGATAAAACTCTCTCAGCTGCGTGCCCTAAGCGCAGTCGTCACCACTGGCAGCTTCAGCGAAGCCGCCCTGCAGCTAAACGTCAGCCAGTCGACGGTTAGCCACAGCATCGCAGCGCTCGAAGAGGCCTTGGGCATTACCTTAATTCACAGAGGGCGAAATGGCGCATCTTTGACACCCGTAGGCGATCGCATTTTCAGCCAGGCTCAGCGGACGATCGCACTAATCGAAGAAATGGGTCACGAGGCGACACGGGCAAAGGGCATCGATGGTGGGCTTGTTCGCATCGCAGCCTATCGCAGTATGGCCAGCGAAATCCTCCCAGAAGTCATCGCTGAACTACACAAGCAGCACCCCACCGTGCAAGTCTCCATCACAGAATTTGACTCAAACCGAGAGCTGGTCATTGCCCTTCAGGAAGGCAAAGCAGACTTTGCGATCGCAGAAATTCTTAAAGGGCCCCAGTTTTCAAACGTCTTCCTCATGGAAGACCCCTTTGTCGCTCTCCTACCGCCTAGCTTCCAAGCCTCCAGCGACATCTCCTTCCAAGCTTCAGAAGCACAGTCTCTAGAAGCACAGTCTCTAGAAGCACAGTCTCTAGAAGCACAGCTCTTAGAAAGCAGCGAGCTTCATTCAACGACAGCGCTCAACTGGCAAGACCTCCGCGCGCACCCACTCATTACCTCCTCTAGCGACTGCTGCAAAATCATCATGCCGCTACTTCAGCAGGTTCGTCCGCCCATCGAAATCGACTACTTCATCTCCAACGATTCCACTGCAGTCAGCATGACCCGTCAAGGCCTTGGCATCGCCATTTTGCCAAAGCTAGCAGCACAACCCATTCCTGCTGACGTTCAAGTAGCCCAGCTGCCTTTTCACATCGCCCGTCCACTGGGCATTAGCTGGCTAGAAAACAGCCTATTAACCCCTGCAGCTTACGCCTTTTTAGACGCATTTAAAAGAAGCAATTAAGATTTATACGACACACAGCAGTATGGTGTAAAGCGTAAAGCGCTGGTTAGCCAACAGGTCATTCTCCACTAGCGGCATAAAAGCCCCTAGGTGACCCCTCACACCCGTCATCGACCATGAGAGAGCTACTTTTTTTGCTGCCTGGGACAACAAAATCATTTTTTGCAGGCGGGCTAACAGCAGAGCTGAAAACCCTTGAGCTTGCCAAAAAGATTTGTGAGGCGAATATTGTCACCTATCGCCAAAGAGAAAAAGACACGCTCTTTCTAGACGATGTACTCACCGCTGACAAAAACCAAACGCGCTACCAAAACTGCATTTTTGTTGTGAGTTGGGGATTTGATGTGCCCAACTTGCTGAAGCGAATCGGCGATCGCCCCACCCTTTACCACGCGCACAGTACGGGCTACAGATTTACCGTGCCACCTCGGGTTCCCATACTCACCGTCAGCCGTAACAGCATGGGCTATTGGGGAGAAAAGGCCCTGGGCTCGCTGATTTATCACCTACCCAACGCACTCTCACCCGACTTTCAAAACCAGCACATCCCCAGAGACATCGACATCCTAGTTCAGCAGCGAAAGTCCTCTGAGTATCTGTTGCAACAACTTGTTCCCACCCTTCAAAAACGCTGTAATGTATTTCTCTTAGATCACTACGTAGAAGATCTCATTGGCCTGTTCAACCGATCCAAAATTTATCTGTATGATTCTGCTGAATACTGGGGAAGATACGGCCTCACTGAGGGTTTTGGCTTACCGCCTCTAGAAGCGCTTGCCTGCGGCTGCCAGGTCTTTTCAAGTGTCAATCACGCCCTTTCAGACTATCTCGATCCTGGCTTCAACTGTCAAAAGATTTCCGGCTATGCCACCGGCTACGACGTCCAAAGAATCCTGCAGACAATCGAAAATTGGCCGCCAGAAACAACATTCTCTGAAGACTATTTCACAGCATATAGAACAGAATCACTGCTGCCTCGACTGCGGCAAATTTTAGTCGAGGTCAACGCGTTTTTTGACTATCAGCAACGCAACCCTAGCGACATACCCCAGCTAACCCATCGCCGCAAAGTGTATCTGACTGTTAAGCGCGTCCTTAACAAATTGAAGCGAACATAGTTTGAGACAAACATAGTTTGAGACGAAGTCCTCAGCCCAAAAACTGCAAGGAGCAACACACCCATAGGTACTGACAAATCCTAGAGCGTGGGATTTCAGCTGAATCCCTGAGAAGCCATCAAGAATCGTTGGGAACAATGACTTTACGTTTTTCCCTTAGCTGTAAGAATGGCTACCTTTCCCTCTGAATCTGCCGTCATCGAACGCTTGTGCGACCACTACGAGAGCATACAGCCCATTGGAGAACCCTTTGGCTACAATCAGCTACTGGCAAACGATATCAAGCAACAGAGAGCAGTGGTCATTAAGTCACTCGCTATCAAAGAAAATACGCCAACCGGAGATATCTGCTGCTTCGAACGGGAAATTCACCTGATTGAGTCGCTCAAGCATCCGACGATTCCTCGCTATCTGGACTCCTTCAGCATCGATACAACAGAGGGAAAAGGGCTCGTTTTGGTGCAGTCTCACCAAGGCGGGCAGACCCTGGCACAGCAGGTGAATGCCGGGAGAAAGTTCAGCGAATCAGATATTCGAGCGATCGCTAAGCAGCTACTGCAAGGTCTCATCTATCTCCATGGCAAGGGGCTAGTCCACCGAGATATCAAGCCTAGCAATATTGCGATCGCAGGCAACGAAACCGACCTAGGTCAAGCCACCTGGCTCAACCTTGGCACAGTTCAATATGTGCAGGCCCAGCGCCCAGATGCCATCGTTGGGACCTACGGCTACATGCCCCCTGAGCAAGTGGGTGGCCAAGCGGCGTTTGCCTCAGATCTCTACAGCTTGGGCGCAACGCTCATCTTTTTGACAACAGGTTGTCACTTAGGGGCCTTGCCTCGCCACAGGTCAAACGCCCGGTTTACCTGCTCACGGGCAAGGCTCAGTGCCAATTTTCAGCAGTGGCTAAACTGGCTAATTGAGCCCGGCCTCAGCGATCGCCCGGCCTCAGCCCAAGCTGCCCTTGCCTCGCTCAATCATCTACCGCTCTCCATGCTCAAGCAGCGCCTGTGGAAACGCAAAAGGGCTCAGCTGACCCCCGTACCCATTGCCAATAGTCGCCGCGATCACTACCAGCCCTTCTTTACCAAAATTCGCTCCAAGAAAAACGCCCATTCCCTAGAGTTGGTGATACCCCCTACAGGGCTGCGATCCGACATGGGTCAAAGCGCGCTCACGCCGCTGCTGATTGGCGGCACCATGCTGATGAGCAGCCTGTATCTGCTCAGCTTGCTGCAGCTAGCACCTACCATGCTTGCTAGCGCAGAAGGTCTCGCTGCACTCACAGCCGCCGTGCTTGGCATCGTAGGCTGCACCTACAGCCTTCGCTTTTTGGATACCGGACTTCAGCGGCTACAAACGGCTCTCTTCAGAACGATCCACATCCAAATAGAAAGCGACGTATTACTCGTAGCCTACAAAACCTGGCTGCGATCGCCTGTCTACATTCTCAATACAAAGCGCGAGCAAGTTTACAATGTCAGCTCACTGCCCGATGGCGGCGCGCTACGCATACTCACCCACCAAAACCGCACTCAGGCAGGATGCATTTGCTACAAGCTCAGAGTGCGCGACGGTGCCCTGAGTCACCGCGACATTCGCTGGCTCACCTCGCTGCTCAACGACTGGCGCGCCTACCAAGCAGGCTAAACCTCACGCACAGCAATCAGTTGCTCAGCTAGCTCCAGAAAACCGGCAACTTCGGCCTTTTCTGTGACATAGGCAGGTACGTGAGCCAAATCAGGCAAATATTTCGCCACGTTTGCCACACCAACCGAATAGGGAAATTGCTCCGCAGAAAATAAGCTGACATCATTGGGACTATCGCCAACGGTGATGACCTCAGCTGGCGTTATCGAAGCAAACTGCTCTTTGAGCACCCGTGCAAGCCCGGCTGCTTTTTTCTGCCGGGCAACTTTGATATGGCACTGCACAGTGCTGTAGGTAAATCCCATCGACTGGGCCGCGCAGGCTTGCTGCATCCACACAAGGTCCGCAGTCGTCAATTCGGCCACATCAAACGTCCAGTCCGTAATGCGATAGGCATTGTCCGCCGCTGGACGCAAATGGGGATATTGGCCTCGTAACCTAGCAAACACATTTCCCAAGCGATCGCGATGCTGACTCATCCGTGGAATATCGGGCAAAATGAGCGGCTCAGTGGACTGGTCATGGACATATATCCCACCATTTTCTGCGATCGCACCCGAAATAGGCAGATAGTGCACCAGCGCACTCACCCACCCCGTCGACCGGCCCGTCACGACCAGCACCTCTATACCGTGGCGCTTCAGCTCGCACAAGGCTTGAAGCAGCTTAGAGGTAAACTTACCCTCAGCTGTCAGCGTGCCGTCCATATCTGTCGCCACTAGGCGAATACGACTCAAGGCCTGCATGAAGTCGGCGTCGTTCAGTGCGCTCGTCAGTCTTTGTGGCCGCATAGTGCTGCTCGTTGATCGACCCCCCAAAAGTTCACCCCTACATTAGCCCGACATCAGCCAGCCGCAATCCGTAATATTTGGAAGTTAATTAGAAACCGGCATTGAGAAGCCGTCACCAGCGGCATCAAGTTTAGCCATTCCAACGGTCCGATTGGGCATTCTGAAAATAGTCAATTGCCCGCAGCATTCCATGTCAACTGGCAACCCATCTATAACCAGCGTGTCCGTACAGCTTCTGAGGCAACCTTCTGCTGAGTACAGTGCCTGGCTCGCCCAAACGCCCAGTCAAACACCCAGTCAAACACCCGGTCAAATAACCAGTCAAACACCCACACTGCCTGCCGCACCCAACCTGTGGAAGTATTCAACAGGCGGACTCTTTACCCTGCTTATCGGACTCGGCATTTACTCATATTTGCAAAACCGCAAGCTCCAAAAGCAGCTCAAATTTGAAAGCTACAAAAATAAAGAGCTGCACAAGCGCGTCAAACTAGCGCTCAGCACCATTGCCAAAATGGAGCGCAACCCCGACCTCATTCACTCTCGGGACTTCAACCTAGACTATCTGCGCATGCGGATGGAAGAAAAGCAGTTCAACTTTGCGATCGTCAATCAGCTGAAGGTCAAAGTCAAGCAGCGGGTCAGCGAAGCCCTGCGCCCTCAGCAGGCAAATTCTGGCATGGTCGGCATTGCCAACAACAAGCCGCGAGTCGTCGATCAGATCTTCGATGTAGACTACACCGCGCCAAACGACCCCAAAAAGCGCAAGCGCGTCCTCTTCCGCATTCAGATCAAGCTCACCAAGCTACCTGCCCAGGCCACCTCCCAAACCGTCGCCGACATTGTGAACTGCATCGAACAGTTTCTCAATCCGCAGGATAATGAGGGGTTTTGGCAGCCAACGCTGCAGGGTCGCATCGCCAGTATGAAGTGGGATCAAAAGGCAAAACCCACCCCGCTACTGGTGCTAGAGCAAACCAATGAAGGCGTCAACGTCACCTTTAGAACTCAGAAAAACAAGCCATCCATTATCTAACGGCCTCAAACAGTCAGCGTCACTAGGGCCGCTTCTTTGCTGCAGCTACCGCAGCCAGTTTTTCAACCGAGAAGCGACCTGCGGCCTTCTGAGCTTGCGCATCGCCTTGGTCTGAATCTGTCGGACCCGCTCGCGGGACAGCTGAAAGATTCCGCCAACTTCTTCCAAAGTATGGGTCTCACCGGTGGTTAGGCCGTAGCGCAAGGCAATAATTTCCTTTTCACGCTCGGTGAGCACCTCGGTGAGCACATCAGAAATTTCCTGACGCATCATCGACTCGCTAATCTGCGACTCTGGCGACAGGGAGTGCCCATCTTCTAGCAGCTCCATTAGCTCGGTGTCTTCACCCTTGCCCACTCGGTGGTTGAGAGAGAGTGACTTACGCTGCACCTGCTGCAGCGTCCGCAGTTGCTCAGGCGTCATTTCTAGTGCGGCTGCGACTTCTGCTTCAGTCGGCGTTCGCTGCAGCTCTTTGCGTAGCTCACGGTGCGCTTTCTTCAGCTTATTGAGCTTTTCAACGATATGAATCGGCAGGCGAATCGTGCGGGCATCGTTGGCAATCGTCCGAGTAATGCCCTGGCGAATCCACCAGTAGGCGTAGGTCGAAAATTTGTACCCTTTGTCGGGGTCAAATTTCTCAGCGGCGCGGTTGAGCCCGAGAGCACCTTCCTGAATCAGGTCAAGAAAGGGGACGCCTCGATTGAGGTAACGCTTGGCAATCGAAACGACCAGTCGTAGGTTCGAGCGAATCATCCGACGCTTCGCAGCCCGGGCCTTGCGCAGGCGCTGCTTAAGCTGAGGCTCGTCACAGTCGAAAGAGGCCGCTAGCTCAGCGAGGGTGGGGCGCCGGTTGAGGCGCTCTCGCATCTCCTCAGAGCGCTCCTCCAACTCAACGATGACTCTCACCTGCCTGGCTAGCTCAATCTCCTCGGTAGGTTGCAGTAGGGGGTAGCGAGCCATCTCTTTGAAAAAAGCGCCTACCGCGTCGTCGTTGGCTGCTTTGCGATAGCTTGAAGAGGCCGTCGCCTTATCGGAGTACTGTACAGAATACTGGCCTTCTTCCGAAGCATCGTCATCCAACGGATCGTCCAGGGCGTCGGAGTCGACGAGGTCTCCGTCTGTAAGATCATTGCCTGTGAGGTTATCGCCTGCAGAGCGAGTGCTGGTGAGACCGCTGTCGTCGGCTAGTGCAACGGCCCTTTTTTCTGGGTCAACGGTAGCTGAGGCTTTTTCACTCTGAGAAGAGCGCCAAGCCATCGTAGCGAGGCCAGCATTCTCAGAGGATAGGGTCTCAGATAAATGGCTCGTCTCAGCGGCAGTAGCAACGGTTGAAAAGGACGTCGGACTTTCACTCAGAGGAGTTGGATTCATGCTGAAGCTAGAAGAATGAGGGGCTGTCATATTTTGAAAGATATTCACATCACGACGACTTTCAGGGCTAACGCGCGTGGGACGCTATGGTGACAACAATTTCTTACGTGTTCTTACATGGAGCAATTACCGCTCACTATAGCAACTCTTTATTAAGAAACTGTTCAGTCTGATAACTTAGATTTTCCAATAAGTCTCCACACGGCCGCACCCATGGGGTTTTCGTTTTTTTTGTTACGTTTCGTTGTCTCTTCTCATTATTTTCAAAGTCATTATTGATTGACATCTTGTCAAAACGTTACAGCTGCAATACGTATCTACTGAGTCTATGAGCTTCACCGGACAAAATTCATTAACGTTGAGCTCATTGATACCAGCGTCGTCAACTCAGTGGGTCGATGCATTAGTGGATTGTCCAGGGGCTGTGGGGCTATATACCTACCGCATACCAGAGAGCTTGGCAGTTCAAGCAGGGGATATTATAGGCGTTCCGTTCGGTGCTCAACGAGTGGGAGCGATCGCAATCAATATTCGTTCCAAAGAACCTGAAGGGCTTTCCCCCTCAGCGATAAAACCAGTCGAAGGCATCATTAAAAAGGCTTTCTTCACTAAAGAGTATTGGCAGCTATTAAACCGTGTCGGAGACTACTATCAGACACCTTTTATCCGCATTATTAGAACCGCCTTACCCCCGGGCCTGTTATCCAAGTCGCAAAGAAGAATTCGCCTACAAAAAGTAGGCTTTCGAGCAGAGAATCAAGCAAAATCCGAGACAGCCTTTAACGACACTCTACTTTCACAATTAGAAAAACAGCTAATAGAAACGCTGCGAAATTCACCGACTGGGGACTACAGTTGGCAGCACTTACAGCGGCAGCTAAATTCCCAGCGCTGCCCAGGCAACCGGGCCCAAGCCCTACGGCGACTGATGCAGCTTGGCTGGGTCGAAAGCTACTTAGCCACTCCCCGAGCCCCCCGGCCAAAGCAGCGACAGGCCGTTATCTTAGTGCGTTCTCCAGAAGGGCCAGAAGCAGATAAATTGAGCACCCGCCAGGCAGAAATCCTGTCAACGCTGGCACATGAGGGCGGTGAGCTGTGGCTAAGTGATGCCCTACAGCGGCTGCATACCACAAGCAAAACGCTCAAAAACATCGCTGCACTCGGGTATCTCACCCTAGAGCCCCGAGAAGTCCTGCGCTCTGGAAGCCATTCGCAGGCCCTGCCCGATCGGCCCAAGTCACTCACCGCTGATCAGGCCACAGCACTCACCAAAATTCAAACTATACAAGGGTATGAAGAGGTCCTACTCCACGGCGTTACTGGTTCGGGAAAGACAGAGGTGTACCTGCAGGCGATCGCCCCCCGGCTCCAAGCACGCAAATCCGCCCTCGTTCTCGTCCCCGAAATTGGCCTCACCCCCCAGCTCACCGACCGCTTCCGCAGCCGATTTGGGGATCAGGTGTGCGTGTACCACAGCAACCTCTCCGAAGGAGAACGCTACGACACTTGGCGACAGATGCTCACCGGCACCCCGCAGATCATCATCGGCACCCGCTCAGCCATTTTTGCCCCCTTGCCAAATCTGGGCCTAATTATCCTCGATGAAGAGCACGATAGCAGCTTCAAGCAGGACCAGCCCATGCCCTGCTACCACGCCCGCCAAGTCGCCAGATGGCGCGCTGAAATAGAAAACTGTCCGCTGATTCTAGGTTCGGCCACTCCCTCCCTCGAAACCTGGACTCGCTTCCAGTCAGAGCGCCCAACTGAGCCACCCACTGAGCGCCCAAATGAGCCACCCCTTCATTACCTCGCCCTACCCCATCGCGTCCATGCCCGGCCCCTTCCTCCTGTCGAGATTATCGACATGCGCAAAGAACTCCATGACGGCAATCGCACCATATTTAGTCGTCCGCTACAAAAGGCGCTCGAAGCCATGGTGGAAAATGGTAACCAGGGCATCCTATTTATTCATCGCCGGGGTCACAGCAGTTTCGTCTCCTGCCGTAGCTGTGGCCATGTCATGGAGTGCCCAAACTGCGATGTGTCGCTGTCCTTCCATCAACCGCACCAGGCAGCAACACCAAGGCTGCGCTGTCACTACTGTGGCTATAGTCAGCAGCATCCTGACCAGTGCCCAGCCTGCCAGTCTCCATACCTCAAGAATTTTGGCAGTGGCACCCAGCGGGTCGTCAACGACCTGGCTAAGTACCTTCCCCAAGCTCGCTGCCTCAGGTTCGACAGCGACACCACCCGCAACAAAGGTGCTCACCGGGCCTTGCTTGCCCGGTTTGCCCAGGGAGAGGCCGACCTGCTCGTCGGCACGCAAATGCTGACCAAGGGAATCGATCTGCCCCAGGTCACCTTGGTGGGAGTCATCGCGGCAGATGGCCTGTTGTTCATGCCAGATTACCGGGCGAGCGAGCGAGCTTTTCAAACCATGATGCAGGTGGCTGGCCGAGCGGGCCGTGGTGACCAGCCCGGACGGGTCATCGTGCAAACCTACAGCCCTGAGCACGTGGCGATTCAGGCGCTCACATCATCTGAGCCGCAAGGCGCGCTCGAGCAGTATGCTGAATTTTTGACCCAGGAAATCAGCGATCGCGCCGCGCTTGGCTATCCGCCCTTTGGCCGCCTCATTCTCCTACGCATCAGCGGGCTAGAAGAATCCCCTACTGAAAGAGCCGCCGCCCGGCTAGCCCACCGGCTGGAAACCGAGCAGACAGAAGGCAGTCAGTACGAGCTGCTAGGCCCAGTCCCTGCGCCCATTTACCGGGTCGCCCGTCGCTATCGCTGGCATATTCTGCTAAAGCTATCACCCAGAGCAGCCCTACCTTCTCTAACTCATTTGCGCAGTCCCAAAGGTATTAGCCTATTGATCGATGTAGATCCGCTCAGCCTGTCTTAAAACCCCGAAAACTAAAAGGTCGAAAAGTAGAGAAATACCAGCGGCGGCAGAATATTGGCCACAACCAGCAAACCTTTGGTCCATCGCGATCGCACTCTCCTAAATACATAGACACTTGCGATCGCCATCAGCACAAGCTCCAGCGGTGCCACAATCTGACCGTAGTGCCCCGGATCCCAGTACGAAACAGCACTCTCAAACCGAAACTGACTCAGCGGCCAAAAGTGCCGATGCCCATCATCTACATGCAGCGGCAAATCCTGTAGGCAGTGCAGCACAACACTGCCAAACAGCACTGCCATACCCGGTCGCTTCAAGCGCAGCATAACCAGAATACCAACCACAGCTAGCGGAATAGAGTTGAAAAAGTCGAAAAGATTCTGCCACTCAGGGCGATAGTACTCTACTCGCCAAATCTGTGATTCTGGGATGTCTGCGATCTTGAGCGCAAAGTAAAAAACAAACATCGCCAGGTCGGGAATCAGCGCTCCCCAGATGATCAGCGGATTCCAATCTGGCTGAGGCTTACGTCCTAATAAGGCTAAATTGAAAATGGCATGGGCAGGCGTATTCATACAGATAGGTATAAAAGAATAGGCAAAGGCAAATAGGCAAAATGCAAGGTTACAGTAAAAATAGCGCCCATTCACTCTCCATTTATTAAACCGCCTGTCGATGAAACTTGTTCCTGCGATCGCACTGCTCTCTATTGCAGCCTTGGGCGGTACCTTAGCCCTTACCAATCCCAACGAAGACGACTACGCAGCCTACCTTTCTCAAACGGTTAGCGCAGATGTTCAAGTTGCACTGTGTGACCCAGAAGGGTTTTCCAACTGGCTAGGGAAAGTCGGCGAAGCGCTCAGCAATGCCTGTCAGGGACTGCTCTCAAATGGTGAAAAGCTCTCAGCCGAAGAAGTTAGAGACCTGATCAAAGAAAATACCGAATATGCAAACCGTATTTTCTTCAGCACTTACATTACTGAAACGCCCTTCGGCAACTACAGAGCCATTGGCGTCTTTGACCGATTCATTCTCAAAGAAAACCAATAGCGAGGACAACCAATAGCAGGCAACCGCCCAGCAAGGAGCCCTTTCCAAGTGAGTCCTAACCGACCCATTTACCTGGACCACAACGCAACGACACCGGTAGCTCCCCAGGTACTAGACGCCATGCTGCCGTTTTTTACCGAGTACTTTGGCAACCCGAGTAGCCTCAACCATGCGTACGGATGGGAAGCAGAAGCAGGGATCAAAAAAGCGCGGGAGACCTTGGCAACTGCCATTAACGCAGACCCAACCGAAATTATTTTCACCAGCGGTGCCACTGAAGCCAACAACTTAGCCATCAAAGGCGTCGCTGAAGCCTACATGGCCAATGGCAAACACATCGTCACCGTGCAAACCGAGCACAGCGCAGTGCTAGACCCTTGCGGCTACCTAGAATCGCTAGGCTTTAGCGTGACTTACCTACCGGTCAACTCCCAGGGTCTTATCGACCTGACAGAATTTACCAGTGCCCTACGCGCCGACACCATCTTGGTATCGGTAATGGCGGCAAATAATGAAATCGGCGTGCTGCAGCCAATCGGAGCAGTCGGTAAAATCTGCCGCGATCGCAATATCCTTTTCCACACAGACGCCGCCCAAGCCCTCGGCAAGATTTCGCTAGACGTACAGTCGATGCAGATTGACCTGCTCTCCATGACAGCGCACAAGCTCTATGGCCCCAAAGGCATCGGCGCACTTTACGTCCGCCGTAAAAATCCCCGCGTGCAGATCGCCCCCCAGATCCATGGCGGCGGTCAAGAGAAGGGCATCCGCTCAGGGACACTGTACACGCCGCAAATTGTGGGTTTTGGTGAAGCAGTGAGCTTAGCGATGGCCGATATGGAAGCGGAAGCTACGCGGCTAACGGCATTGCGCGATCGCCTTTGGCAAAGCCTCTCACAAATCCCTGGCATCCATCTCAACGGTCACCCTACCGAGCGCCTGCCAAACAATTTGAATATCAGCATTGAAGGAGTGAATGGAAATCTGCTGCTTTCTGAGCTGAGGAGTGCGATCGCCCTCTCCTCCGGCTCCGCCTGCAGCACCACAAACCCCAAACCTTCGCATGTTCTTCAGGCCCTAGGCCGAGGTCCTAGCCTGGCACAAGCGACGCTCCGCTTTGGCCTAGGGCGCTCCACGCGGCCAGAGCATATTGAGCAAAGTGTAAAATCAGTCCAAAAGGCATTAGCAGCTGCCAAAACATCTACGCTCTAGCAATACCGGTAACGGCCCATGACAGCATCCTTAGTCACCCTGCAAGCTTAAAAGAAACTCGAAAGAAACTTGCTGACCAGTCACCTTGCTAATCGCTTAATCCCTGAGACAATAAGGCCAACTTTTTCACCGCACGCTCCGTCATGATCCAAGAAACGCAGCACCCGCCAGCCGGTAATGCACCCTCAAATACGCCGAAGGAGAAGCCTTCTCAGCCATTGACGATCTCCGTGGCGCTGATGTACGTAGGCATTGCGATTACGGCAATATTTGTACTGGCAGCACTGTTTGCACCGCTGATGCAGAGCTGGGGGTGGATACAGGACCCCACTGCCGGACTGACCAATCCCATTCATGAGCCCCCTTCAGCCGCCCACTGGTTTGGCACGAGCCGACAGGGTTACGACGTTTTTTCGCGGACGCTGTTTGGGACGCGGGCGGCCTGGCAGGTGGTGCTGCTGGCAACGGCGATGAGCGTCGTCATTGGTGTTCCGCTAGGTATGCTGAGCGGCTATCTGGGCGGAAAGGTAGACCGGGCGCTGCTGTTTTTTATGGACACGATTTACACGCTGCCAGGGCTGTTGCTCTCGGTGACCCTGGCTTTTGTGGTGGGCAGGGGCGTGCTAAATGCGGAGGTGGCGC
>JBCBJS010000068.1:0-22189 GCA_038523095.1 Cyanobacteria bacterium J06626_6 | reverse complement strand
TTTCAGTTCTCATTTATGCCGCAAGTGGTGACTTCGGTATGGCGAGTACTGCGATCGCGCATCCTAATGATTCGCCCTCAGCAGTTGGAGTTCATCGAACCGCTGCTCGAAAAGTTTGCACCCAAAGAGCCCAACTATCGCATCGTTAGCCAGTTCAACCGATGGATGCTGGCCTGCCTGCCGCAACCCACTCCACAACGGATTCAGCCAGAACCTGCCCATACAGATGACGCACAGCCCTCGAACCAGTCGCTCTCCGACAGCGAGCTGCTCAAGGCCATGGCCCATGAAATTCGCACACCGCTGACGACCATTCGCACCTACACGCGATCGCTCCTCAAGCGCAGCGATCTCAGCGACCAAGTGATTAAGCGACTCAAGAGCATTGACCGTGAGTGCACCCAGCAAATTGACCGCTTCAGCCTGATCTTCAAAGCTGTAGAACTTGAGGCCGCCAGTCAGGCACTCAAGTCACCGCTCAGTGCGATCGCCCTCAATCAGGTCTTCGAAGAAGCCATCCCGCAGTGGCAGCAAGCCGCCACCCGCAGAAACCTCTCCCTCGAAGTCAGCCTGCCACCAGAATTGCCGATGGTAGCCAGCGACCCCACGATGCTGCAGCACGTACTGACTGGCCTTGTCGAACTCTTTACCCACAGCGTTTCTCCAGGTAGCCATATCCAACTCCACGTACTCCACGCGGGCGCTCAGCTCAAGCTGCAATTCCAATCACAGGCCGACCCCAATCAAGTTCAAGCCACACCCAACTGCACCCCTCCACCGCTCAAGTCGCTAGGTCACCTACTGCTATTCCAGCCAGAAACCGGCGGCCTCAGCCTCAACCTAGAAGCCACTAAAAGCCTCTTCAGTGCCTTAGGTGCGAAGCTCACTGTCAGAGAACGCTCCAACCAAGGCACCACCTGGACCGTCTTCTTGCCGTTAGAAACCAGCGGCCTACAGTCTTATCCTATTGTTTAGAACCTTGCACAAAAGAGATTGACTTTCTCAGCTCAATCTCTTTCATATCCACCAAAAACAAACAGATAAATATCAGCCTTTACGGCTTCTAAATAAGAATTGAGAACTCATCTGGAGTACCGTGTACACTGTTTGATTTTCCTATCTTCTGCAATAATTGTGTCCAAATTAGTAGGAACTAACTGGACTCACAGTTGAAAATTGATTTTCGAAGTCAGGTAGCCATCGCCTTTCTTGCCTTTCTCGCAACAGCTGCCTTGACAGGCGTTATTGGCAACAGAGCCGATGCCTTTCTAGTTAACAATCTACCGGCTTTACTGTCCCAAGAAATAACCCTTAGAGCCGGTTGATTGGCAACCGTAGCAATGCTAATCGCAGGCTTACTGCTATTTGCAATCATTGGTTACGAAGCTGCACTGCGAAATGCTTCCAACTTAAACCGGATTAACGATGCCCTAGCCAGGAATATCTCAACGCTGTACATCCCCGACTCTAGCCGTCCGGAGGCACAAAAAAATGCCAAGCGAGTGACCCGGGACCTATTCAAAACCATCGTTAAGAAAAGACCTTTTGATACTTGCGGTATCGCAATTTACTATCCTGACCCGAGTGGCAACTACCTAAGAACTTGGGAGTGGTATTCAGCCCCTAATGAAAATTCTGAGTCTCTTGGCTTTTACATCGGAGAAAATTCTGGAAGGAACGCCCCCATCAGAGCAAGAGGAATTGCGGGAGAAACGTTCATAGATGGGGAGACTCGTATTGTCCATTTTCAAAAGGATGGAACAGCTGATAATAATTTGTACATGTCTTTCGACAGAGGCACCACTAGCTATCGCTCCCTCATCTGCGTTGCGATTTTGAGCGATCTCGACCAGAGCAGTATTGGAGTTCTTTGCTTGTACAGCCGGGAAGCTAAAACCTTCGATAGTTCGGGAGTCAGGACAATCATTGAGTCCATCGCATACCGATTTTCGTTTGTATTACTTTCTTTTGCCTAGGCTGGACAATCTCATTTTTTTCCCGAGCCGTTCCGTCGTAAGCCACTGACCCAGCGCTTTATGACACTCGCAACCTCTGAAAATACTGACGTCTGGTCCAGAAGTGCTTTGGCGTAATCTACTTCCAATTCCGCTTCGACTTCATTCAGACGTTCTTCTGAAATCTCACCGTTGAGATACTGCCTGGAGGCCCGAGTCAGCTCAAGTTGACGCTCTTGAACAGTCAAGTTGCTAGACACTACATCACTAGAAGGCGATACGCTAACATCTGAGGCTGGGTTGTTGTGGTCTGCTTCTTGCAACATAGTTCTAACCGAGGGGGCTTTATAGGGGGTCTCAACGCTAGGAGGCCAACGCCTAGGCTTTTACGCTCTAGTTTGAAGCTTATGCACTTATGGCCTGTTCACAATCATGAACTTGCCTATCGACCGAATAGCACAGGGGAAAGAAGCATCCTATCCAATTCCTTCTTAACGAATGAGAAGGCAGAAGCACACCGATGTAAACCATACATCAAAGTATCTTCAGAAGCATACCGGCTATTCCATGAAAATTTAGGAAAGTCGCCATCACTAATCGGGCTGAGCAAATTCGACAAACACCTTTTTGTAGCTTTCGCTACATTTAAGCTTAGCCTGGAATTATGAGTATTGTCTGATGCCGTTTCATATTCCGGCATAGACCAAGTCTGAACAACGTAAGCCTAAACAAGACTATCTTTTGTCTGTAACCGTTCAGTGTATGCACAACTACCGAACTCAGAACCAAACAAGGCGTTCGCTGATTATTAGATGGCCTTATGGAAACCACTATCGACGTAGCGCCACAAGTGCAGCGCCAGATAAGAACGATAGGGCGCAAATCGAGCCGAAGTAAGGGTTGTCTTTCTTCGTTTACTGGTTAATCTTATCAGCGTCTTGCGAGCAGTCACATCGCCCTCAGGCCAGATATCTGCATCGCCAAAGTAAAAGATGCCCATCATATCAGCAGTCCATTGGCCAACTCCCCAAATCTTCAGCAATTGCTGACTGCGAGCTACATGATTCAACGATTCAAGCGCCTCTGCATTGAGCAAACCAGACGCCGCAGCCCTTGCGATTTCAACGATAGTTTTCGACTTTGCCATGGATAGCCCGCATTTTCTTAGCTTGGCTGGATCTACCTGGTAACAGTAGTCGATTAGGCTGGTCTGCTCAGGCAGACTGTCTAGCACGCGCGACCAGATTGTGGCAGCAGCTCGAAGAGAAAGCTGCTGACCGGCGACAGCCCGGCAAAGGTATTCGGCAAAGGGCAGTTCCCGACTCGGCTCTAGGGTCAGCGGACCGTTTTGGGCGATCGCATCCACCAAGTCAGCCCTGAGACCCTGCGCAATGTCCAAAAATCGCCCATGAATCTCATCCGCTGATAACATCCATCCCAGCTCCAACAGCGCCTATCTCTACTGAACTGGCACATAGTCAAACCCGCTGCCAGAGCGAGGCCCAGGCACCACTTCCACTAGCTGGGAAGGCTGGTTGCGATCGCCCGTTGGCAGGAACCGAATCGGATCGGTCGCCCCTTCAATGCTCAGGCCCGAAGCCGCCAGCGCCGAGGCCAGGCCCTCACGGTTAGGCTGCTGCGTCAGGCCCGCAGCCAGCGCTTGCACCGCGTCGTAGGCCGTTGCCGTACGCCAGTTCACATCGCCTCCCCACAGTCGCCGCGACTCACTGACAAAAGGACTCTGCTCATGGCTCAAAATATGCCACGGCACCGCGACCGTCAGCCCCTGCGCATTCGCTCGGCCCACATCCAACACCTTCGGATTGTAAAGACTATCTCCGCCGACCATCGGCAGCGATCGCTGATTAACCGCAATGATCTGATTGGCCGCATCTATCGTAGCCGTATTCAGCGCCAGCATAATCACATCCGCCCCACTCTCTTTAGCGCTCTGCACGGCACGGCCAGCACTAAAGCCAGGCTCGCTAACGTCAAAATCTGCGACCACCTCACCCCCATTACTGAGCAGCTCAGTGGTAAATTCCGACTTCACAGACTGGCTGTAGGCACTCTCACTGGTGTGGAAAACCGCCGCACTTTGTTTTTCGAGCTCATTGAGCACGTAGCGAGAGAGCGTTGCAGCAGCGAGGCGATCGCTGGGCACCGTACGAAAAATGTAGTCCCCCGCATCAGCGATTCTAACCGCCGTACTCGTAGGCGAAATCATCGGCAGCGCACCCGCTTCATAAATTTCTGAAACGGCCAGCGTCGTCCCACTAGAAAAGTGCCCTACCACGCCTAAAACATCGGGCGCTTTCACCAAAGCATCGGCGACTGCGCGAGCCTCATCCACCTCGTCATTGTCATTGATTAGCAGCAGCTTTAGCGGCGTCCCAGAAATGCCACCCACCCCATTGATATCGGCCTGCGCCTGCGCCGCGCCGCGCATAATCTCTTCTGCAGCGCTCACTGCAGACCCCGCTGGGACGACCACCGCAATCGTGTAGGCAGGCGCATCGCCAATCTCCGCATTGTTCAAATAAATCAGCGATTCTGGATCGTTGCGATTCTCCGCCAGGGCCGTCGTAAATTCTACCTTCGCCGTATCATAGTCACCGGCAGCAAGGGCGTCCAAACCCTTCTGCTTAACAGCAGATGCAGCTATCGGCAGCACAGAGCGGCCCGCAGTCCCATCCGCACCCCCAACGCTGCCCTGCAGCGATCGGCCGCTAGCCGCACCGCCAGATACTTGGCCAGCCGTTTGATCAGACGTTTGGCCGGTAACCGAACCACCACCCTCTGCAAAGAGCCGAGACCTCAGCCACCAAGCACCTGCACCCAAAAGCGCAACCGTTAAAAAGAGAGAGGCAATCAGAGCAGGCAGCTCATTTTTCTTGGCCATAGAACTTTCAGCCCTGGAGTTTAGTCAGGCATAGCAACGCTACCTACGCCATACCACATGATACGGGATAGCTAGCTTCCCAAAACCCTATCACAGGCATTACAAAATGCTAGAAAGCAAGCGAAATATCAGCCGAAATACCACGGCGATCGCCACCATGGCAACGCCCGCCATCAGCGCAATCAGCACAATAGAGACCAAGTCTGTCCCCCCCAAAATAGAGTGCAGAGGCCTAAAAAAAACCACAACCCCCAGCGTAGCGCCAGCAATAATGACCAGATCTAACCCCTCAATCACGCGGCTAAACTGAAGCGCACCGAGCACCGCTAATGGAATCAGCCAGGCACCACTGCCCAGCAGCCCTGTCCCTAGCAAGCTCAAAGATGCGATCGCCAGCAATCCACCTTCCACCCCAGAAAATGCAGCATTTCCTAAAAACCGCATGAGGGAAAACGGCTGAGCTGACCGCACAGGCGTAGCAACGGGTGGCGATACAGCCCTTTTGGGTGTTGGCTGAGCGCCCTGTCCTGGGAAAGGAGTCGCGGCAGCAGCAGAAACCGAACGCTTAGCAGTGCTTGCAGACGAAACAGGAGATGGGCCAGCAGCAGTACCGGCCTGGCCGCTCGCTGCCATGGCTGATTGAACTGCACTAGCAGAAGCAAAGCGGTCGCGGGGATTCGGATCCAGCATACGGTCTAACACACTAGCAAGTGCTGCAGAAACTTGAGCGTGCGATCGCCAGTTCCACCGGTTAGAAATGCTGTTGCGCAGCTCGTTCGACGCTTTATCCGTCAGTAAGACCACACAGCTAGCCGCCAACGCATACAGATCAGAGGTCTGATCGACAGAACCATTCATAATCTGCTCAGGTGGCGCATAGTCCGGCGAACAAATTGTCGTCGGCCCGCGCTGTACGCCCGTCGGCGTAGTCACTTCCTTTACCGCCCCAAAATCCAATAAAAACAGCCGCCCATCCTGCCGCCGCATAATATTCGAAGGCTTCACATCCCGATGAATAGCGCCATTGGTATGGACAAAATCCAGCACATCCAGCATGGCCTTCAGGACCTTCCCCACATCCCCTTCTGAAAACTTCCCCTGGGTTTGCTGGATTTTCTCAAGGTCTTCTCCGTCGATAAATTCTTGAACTAGATAGAACAGCTCCTCTGACTGGTTGTTGAGTGGGTTCGTCACCAGTAGGGGAAAGTAGGCATACAGATTGGGAATCTGCGGATGCTGCAAGCCCAGCCGCTCCAGCACAACCGCCTCTTTCTCAAAGAGCCGCTGCGCGGTGGCCAACTGCTGAGGCGTCAGGGTAACCGGCGGCTGAAACAACTTCACAACGCAGCGCCGTTGGGTCGGCGAATCGAAATCTCGGGCCAAAAAAGCCGTACCAAATCCCCCCTTACCCAATAGGCCAACCGGCAGATAGCGCCCCCGCAAAATCAGCTCCATCCGGCAGGCACTGCAATACTTCTGCTTGAGAGGATGAGAAATATTGGGATTGTCCAGATCGGCAAAATGGTTGATAGGAGAGGGACAGTTGGGTCGCGTGCAGTGCAGTTGCATAGGAGAATAAACAAGAAGCTCAACCGCTATCGGCCATTGTCAGCATCGACAGTTGCGCTGGCCTTACCAGGCACTTTAGCAGATGTCTCCTTGAGTGAGTCGGCCTTTACAGCAGCGCCAGCCGACTTACCATTGGCTTTGCCATTGCTTTTTACACTTGCCCGCTTAAATTCCAGCTCCCGATTCGTAAACTGAGGCAAAATCTCATTAGTAAATGCCTCAGCCGCCTTAGAGCGATAGCGGTTGGGATTGAAAATAACTGATAGTGTCCGCTTCACTTCCACCGATTCGATTCGAGCCCTATGGATAACCCCCATCTGCAGCTCCTTTTCAATAGAAGAAGTCGAAGCAAAGGCTACACCCAGGCCAGACTGCACTGCATTTTTGATCGCTTCAATCGAATTCAGCTCCATTTCCACTCGCAGACGGCGAGTTTCAATGCCTCCTCGAGCCAGTACTTGGTCAATCACCTTGCGAATTGTCGATTGGGAATCCAGGGTAATAAACTTCAGCTTGTAGAGGTCACTCCGGGCAATAAATTCACTGGTTGCCAGCGGATGAAAAACCGGCATAATAAGCGCTAGCTCGTCTTCAGCGTAGGGAGCAACCTCTAACGACTCCTGCAGCTCCGGTGGAATTTCACCACCGATAATGGCCAAATCAATTTGCCCGTTGGCAACACTCCACGAAGTCCGGCGGGTCGAGTGCACATGCAGCTGCACGGCAACCTCCGGATAGCGCTGGCGAAACTGGCCAATCATCCGAGGCAGCAGATACGTGCCCGTCGTTTGGCTAGCGCCGATAATCAACGTGCCACCTTGCAAATTTTGCAAATCTTCGATGGCGCGGCAGGTCTCTTGACAAAGGCTTAAAATGCGATCGCCGTACTCCAATAGCAGGTGACCCGCTTCCGTAAGCTGAGCCCGACGTCCCCCCCGGTCAAACAGCGGCACATCGAGCTGACGTTCCAAGTTCTGCACCTGCAAACTCACTGCTGGCTGCGATACATATAAGCTATCGGCAGCCCGCTTAAAACTTCCTTCGGCGGCAATCGCCTTAAGAATTCTGAGCTGATCAAGGGTAAACGGAAGGTCAGACATGACGGCATGGCCCAGCTAGCAGGCATCCAGTAAAGGTGAGAAGAGAACCTCCACGATAGCCCTCACCAGAGACTACCGGAACATCCATGGAACAGCGCATCGGCTAAGGCTCTAGAACATAGCGCCTTGTCAACATACTCCGTCATGGGCGCCCATGAGTTAATCAGGAGTATTACAGCAACTCTCCTGAATTTACCAGGTATTGAGAAGATTGCCGAAGATTGCGCCCCACCCATCCTTCACCCACAGCACCTGGCTCATTGCCATACTCCTCGTTGCCATACTCTATGATTAAAGAAAACAACCCAGAAAACCCATAACCAGAAAAGTCTCCAAGTCAGGGCGAGGCAACACCATTAACAGTCGAAATCGAGCAAGTTTCCCTGAAGTGGCAATCCAAATAAGACAACCAATATCAGCAACAGTGCAGGTGGCGTGTTAATGAAGCTCAACCCTAGGCAGCAAAAGATTCTTCGCGCCACCGTGCGTCACTACGTCAGCACAGCAGAACCGGTCGGCTCAAAATCCTTAGCTAGGGGGTACAACCTGCAGGTCAGTGCAGCCACCATCCGCAACGTAATGAGCGTACTGGAAGACTCCGGCCTGCTGTATCAGCCCCACACCTCCGCCGGGCGAATCCCTTCAGATTCTGGCTATCGCACCTACGTCAACGAACTTATGGCACCCCCCCGGCCCCTGACTCGCCAGATGGAAACGGCGCTGAGCCTTGAATTAGATCGACAAGACCAAGCGCTAGAAGAGCTATTGCAAGAGTCTGCGCAGATTTTGTCACGGCTCAGTGGATACATTGCTTTAGTCACGCTTCCTCAGATAGACACCGCTCGCATTAAACACCTACAGCTCTTACGGGTTGGTGAACAGCAGCTATTGTTAGTCGTACTAGACATCTACCACAACCATTCAACCCTGCTACGCCTGCCGAGCGAAGTCATCGGACAGCGCAGTGACGACGATATTGATCGCGAGCTGCAAATTCTATCCAATTTTCTCTCCGAGCAGCTCCAAGGGCGATCGCTTCACGACGCAGAACTGGACTGGTCTCACCTCGATCAGGTTTTTCAGCAGTACGCAGACGCCCTTCAAGGTGCAATCAC
The DNA here is from genome assembly GCA_038523095.1 of Cyanobacteria bacterium J06626_6. GTDB lineage: Bacteria > Cyanobacteriota > Cyanobacteriia > Phormidesmidales > Phormidesmidaceae > Phormidesmis. Next base: position 13,548 of record JBCBJS010000068.1, on the reverse strand, counting down.
CGATTTGTCGCGCCGGTCGCGGGCCGTACCCACCACGCAGATTTTAGTCAGCGGTGTTGCCGAAGCCCTCGATCAGCCAGAATTTGCCGAGCGCGAACAAATTCGCAGCATTGTGCAGCTCCTAGAAGACGGAAAAGAACTGCTGTGGCCCCTGATCACAGCCCCAGATCCCAACCCTCTCGGCCCGCTGAGTCAAACCGCAGCCCGTCAAACAGCCATAGGGTTGACCACAGCAGGCAAACGTCCCATCGAGCAAATCGCACAAAACGCCTTAGAGCAGACCTTCCTAACCCAGCACGGACTTCGCATCTGGATCGGAGAGGAAAATCCCGTAGCGCCCATGCGTTCCTGCGCACTAGTCACCTCCCGGTACGGCAGCGCACCCGGACCCATCGGCAGCCTAGGCGTACTCGGCCCGACCCGCATGCTGTACGAAAATGCGATCGCAGCTGTAGAAGCGGCAGCCAACTACCTAACGGACGCCGTTACCAGCACCCTCACAGGAGAAGAGCTGCTAACTTTGGAAAGCTAGCAACTGCCGCCCCAATGAAGCAGGACCGCACCTGCAATGCCGCCAGTCAGCAGCTACCGGCTATTCATCTGGATCATCATCGTCATCAATGCGGCCAGGCAACGACGTCATCGCCGCCTCCACGGCCCGTGCCGCCGCCAAAATGTCACGTTCTTCACCACCCAAGTAGAGCCGCCCAAAGCTGCCAATCGACGAAATTTGCAAAATGTTGATAAATGCCGATTTCTCGGCCTCATTAGCAGCGAGAGAGGCGTAAGCTGCTGGCTGGCACTCCATCACGTAAAGCGTCTGCCCAGCCAGGATCATTTGCCCCCGTCGAGTACGGTTGATCAGCTGGACATGGTGAGGATCCAAATTGCGAATCACCTGACTAGACATCAGCTCAGGCTTTAGCGAATCGCTCCGCCGCATCCCCAAATAGCCAAGAATCGCTCTGCCAGCCGCTTGCACTTCACCCTGACTACCATGAATCTCGAGCACGCCATACAGACGCTCCACGAGCTGTACGCCCGGGCGAACCACTGCAGACTTTAGCGCAACATCTGTGATCCGATTAATTTCGATGCCTGGAGAAACCTCAATCCACAGCGAAGCATCCCCAGGCAGAGGAAGAAACCCAATGGAAACCGTACCGATGTAGGCCGCATGCTGAGCTTGAAGGTTGTCAAGATAAACGTAGCTGCGAAGTTCTACACCCAAGGTTTTACGGCTGAAATGATAACAAAGGTGAACAAAATTAAGTCAACTGGCTGACCAATATTCAGCCAAAGGACGTAATGTTCTATTTACTTTCCTCAATAATAGGGGGTTGTCGAACCATTTGCGCAGACACACGCCCCAATCTTTGATAACTGCCGCCATCCATCCGTAAATTCACATAGCGGCCCAGCGCCTTACGTAAAGCGGCTATGAACCCAAAACATCAATTTGATTAGAGATTTGAAGCTACGTGATGAAGATAACTTTTCTTTTTTAGTAAAAAGTGATTCAATGCCTTGCCAGGGCTTCGCTTGGGCATTTTCGCCCAAAATAAGTCCTATGTGATGAACAGCACTTCAAAAATTCGCTACTTCTACGCTCACAGGATTTCGGTCCTATCCGAAACAATAGAGAGCGTGGACTTCCTGAATTTCGTTACTAATACAATTAACTACTATGCATTCACTAAAAAATTCTCAAACTTCGGGCACCGAAGTTAATGTAGAGCCTAATCCTCCAGCGCTTATACCCTCTAAATCTCAACATGAACCCAATCGAGAACTCATGTGTCTGGTATATGCCGATGGCAGCGTGACCACAATTGAACCTAGCAAAACTCGTAACTAGGAACGGACATTAAAAATCGCCGTGTTCAGAGCCATCTATCAGATCCGTTCTGGGATAGCAGCGCAAATGCAGTCCCAGCTAACCAACCCGTTGGGACTGTTTTTAACGCAGGGGTGTTCGGTGTGCGATCGCCCCACATTTGGTCCCTTCTGCCTAGACTGTCACCGGCAGATTCAAGACCTTTGCTCCCCTCCGCGCAGCTGGGAAAGCGTCCCAGAACAACCTTTTTCTATCAATGCACTTGGGCCCTACGCGGGCCCGCTTAAGCAGGCAATTCTAGCGCTCAAGTATCGCGGTCGACCTGACGTTGCCCGGGTGCTCGGTACTGCGCTAGGAAAGCAGTGGCTCTCCCAGTCATCTCAGCTGAGCACACCGTTTACACCGCAAACACCACCTAGCAGAAAACCACTTCAGCACGCCCTCTGCGTTGTGCCTATCCCGCTGCATCCCAGCAGACAGGCCCAGCGCGGCTACAACCAAGCCACCCTTATTGCTAAAGCCTTTTGCCAAGCGACCGGGCTCCCCCTCTTGGTAAATGGACTGCGCCGCGTGCAAAATACACAGCCACAGCACCAACTTGGCCTGCTCTCAAGGCAAAAAAACCTCAGTCAAGCATTCCAAATAGGCAGCCAGCAGTGGCAGCGACCAAGTCAGCCAAACGTATTACTCATAGACGACATCTACACAACAGGCACAACTGTCAACAGTGCTGCAAGCGTCTTGGCCAGCGCGCAGATTAAAACCGTCGGCGTGCTCACCCTAGCTCGAGCTACTAGCGATTAAACCCAATCTTCGAACCCTGTATCTATACCAACCCAATATCTGCACCAACCCAATATCTGCCTTTGGCCTGCTTCTAGATTAGGCCTTAGGCTAAGGAGACTCTGCCGCAGGCTGTGGAAACCGGGGCCTAGACTGTGTCAACGCCGCAAATGCAGCTTGGGCGTCGAGTCCAGTAATTTGAGAAAACTGATTGGGCGTGAGGCTAACCGTAGCCGTCGCCTGCTGCTGCCAGTGCTTTAGCTTGGCATGTGCAGCATCTAAAAATGGAATGCCCTTGCTCATGGGGATAGTTAGCCAGCTTTTTACCAGCGTTTCTACCAGCGCTAACTCAACAAGGCCGGTGGGATACTGCCTCAACAGGTCGCCGAGATAGGCCTCGAAGGCTTCGGCTTCACTACCCATCAGAATGTAGCTATCAATGATGTGTTGGACGCGTTGTTGATTGATACGCTGCTGTATTTCCATGAGCTTTAGGTTTGAACACCAAAATTGGCGTCATAAAATGCATCCCTCGTATCAGATTTTATCCTTTCAAGGTTCTAAGTTGGGGTTTGCTTTATATAGCGCAAACTGAACCCATGGATAGGCAAAATTAACTAAGTTTAAGAACCTATTAAAGCCTTCAAAATGGCCTGTCGCTACGGGGAGAAAACGACCGATGGATGCAACCCTTTTGCTAAGACGCTGCCAGTTAACAGATGCGCAGTGGCCGGAGCCGGTAGATATTGCGATCGCAGCTAAAAAAATTGTAGCGATCGCACCTCACTTGCCTATGACCGCCGTCACAGAATTAGACATCGGCGGCCAGCTGGTTACCGCCCCCTTCGTAGAATCACACATCCATCTAGACTCTGCGCTCACCGCAGGAGAACCCCGCTGGAACCAAAGCGGCACCCTGTTTGAAGGTATCGATATCTGGCGAGAGCGCAAAGCCAACCTTACGCAGGAAGACGTGCAGCAGCGAGCCATCCAAGCGCTCAAGCAGCAGGCCAGCCAAGGCGTATTGTTCGTACGCAGCCATGCCGACGTGAGCGAAGCTAACCTCACCGCATTAAAAGGTCTGCTAACCGTTAGAGACGCCGTAAAGGAGTGGATCACACTGCAGGTTGTTGCGTTTCCCCAAGATGGTCTGTATGGACACTCGCCCGATGGTCAGCCCTCTAACGAGGCCCTTATGGAAGAAGCCATCAAGCTAGGCGCAGACGCTGTCGGCGGCATTCCTCACTACGAACTCACCCGAGAAGATGGCGTCCGCTCAGTCCACAAAATATTTGCACTTGCCCAGCATTATGACCGCCTGATCGATATCCACTGCGACGAAATTGACGATCCGCATTCGCGCTTTCTAGAGGTCATGGCGGCCTGCTGTCTGCGCAGCGGCATGAGCGAAGAAGTCACCGCCAGCCACACAACCGCATTTGCCTCATACAACGATGCCTACGCGCTAAAGCTAATGGGTCTTTTGAAGCGAGCAAACCTCAACTTTATTGCCAACCCGCTGATCAACATCACACTGCAAGGGCGGACAGATAGCTATCCCAAGCGACGGGGAGTCACTCGAGTGAAAGAACTCTGGCAAAACGGCTTAAATGTCAGCCTTGGTCACGACTGCATTCAGGACCCTTGGTACAGCCTAGGAACCGGTAATTTGCTAGCGGTCGCCGATATGGCTGTGCACATCTGCCAGATGACCGGCCTATCAGAGATAGATGCCTGCTTTGACATGGTGACTACCGGAGGTGCGAAAACCTTGAATTTACAGGACGATTACGGCATCGCAGAAGGGCGCCCAGCAAATTTGGTGGTCCTGTCAGCAAAGAGTCGATATGAAGCAATCTTAAAGCGAACCACCGTGAGATATGTCATCTCCCAGGGGCAGCTTCTGGTCGAAACGACGCCTGCTACGGTCAGTTGGCCATCCACCGGCCAGATGCCGGACTAGGGTCCAGAATAGATTCAGTCAGCGGGCTTGGATCGTAAGTGATACAGCACAGGCTTGTCCTGGTGGTCTATTATGAAGAAATATTTTTGCGGGTTTTTGCGCAGGCGGACCCCTTGGCTGACTCCTCACTCACTCCCCCATGCCCACACCCAAAAAGAAATCGACCTCGTCAAAATCAACCTCAGCAAAGTCAGCATCAAAAACAGCAGCGAAAACTAAAGCGACTGGCGCTAAAACAAGCAAAACCAAAGCCACAAAAAAGCGCGGAACGAGGCAGCAAAGCGCAGCCAAAACCAGGAAAAAGTCAGCGGCAAAAACCCCACCTCAAACACTCACCGAAACCCCTGTAGAGCTAAACGGTCATGGTGAGATTGACCTATCCGACACCAAAAACTTGATACGGATTCGGGGTGCCCGTCAGCACAACCTTAAAGATGTCAGCCTTGATCTTCCCAGGGACAAGATGATTGTCTTCACAGGCGTCTCTGGTTCAGGAAAATCTTCGCTCGCATTTGACACCATTTTTGCCGAAGGGCAGAGACGCTACGTCGAGTCTCTAAGTGCCTACGCACGGCAGTTTTTAGGGCAGGTCGACAAGCCAGATGTCGATGCTATTGAAGGTCTCAGCCCAGCCATTTCTATTGACCAAAAGTCCACTTCCCACAACCCGCGCTCCACGGTGGGCACCGTCACAGAAATCTACGACTACCTGCGGCTTCTCTATGGCCGGGCAGGACAGCCCCACTGTCCGCAGTGCGATCGCTCCATATCACCCCAGAGCATTGACCAAATGGTAGATCAGGTAATGGAGCTACCAGATAGGACCCGCTTTCAGCTGCTTGCGCCCGTCGTCAGAGGCAAAAAGGGCACCCATCAAAAGCTGCTGTCAGGGCTCGCGGCAGAAGGCTTCGTACGGGTTCGCGTCAACGGTGAACTGCGCGAACTCAGCGACAACATTGAGCTAGACAAAAACAAAAAACACGACATCGAAGTTGTTGTAGATCGCCTCGTCAAAAAAGACGACTTGCAAGAGCGATTAGTCGATTCTCTCACCACGGCACTAAAGCGCTCCGAGGGCATTGCCATCATCGACATTCTGCCCGGCGAATCGAAAGAGACACTGCCAGATGAGATTGTTTTTTCTGAAAATTTCGCCTGCCCAGAGCACGGCGCAGTCATGGATGAGCTATCGCCTAGGTTGTTCTCCTTCAACTCCCCCTACGGGGCATGTCCGCACTGTCACGGGCTTGGCAGCCTGCAACGGTTCTCAGCAGAGCTGGTTGTGCCCGATCCAAACGTACCGGTGTATGCAGCGATCGCCCCCTGGTCCGAAAAAGACAACACCTACTATTTCTCTCTTCTCTACAGCGTTGGCCAGGCCTTCGGCTTCGAGCTACAGTCCACTTGGGCCAGCCTAGATGAAGAACAAAAACAAATCATCTTGCACGGCTCAAAAGAAAAAATCTACATCGAAACAGATTCTCGCTACGGTGCGAATAAAGGCTATCATCGCCGCTACGAAGGCGTACTGCCCATGCTGCAGCGGCAGTATCAAGAAGCCTCCTCAGAAACCTACAAACAAAAGCTAGAAAAATACCTCATCGATCAGCCCTGCGAAGTATGTAACGGCGCGCGGCTCAAGCCAGAATCTATTGCGGTCAGAATTGGACCTTACAACATCACAGAACTCACCAGCGTCTCCATTCGAGAGTGCCGCGATCGCATCTATGCCCTAGTTGGGGAAGATGGCAGCGCGCCCCAGCTCACGGCCCGGCAAATGACCATCGGTGAACTCGTTCTAAAAGAGATCAAAGCCCGGCTCACCTTTCTTCTAGACGTCGGCCTAGACTACCTCACCCTCGACCGTACCGCCAGAACCCTATCTGGCGGAGAAGCCCAGCGCATTCGATTGGCCACCCAAATCGGCGCAGGACTCAGCGGCGTGCTCTATGTCCTCGATGAACCCAGCATTGGCTTGCACCAGCGAGACAACGACAGACTGCTCAACACCCTGCAACGACTAAAAAGCCTGGGCAACACCCTCATCGTAGTCGAGCACGACGAAGACACCATGAGAGCCGCAGACTACCTTGTCGATATTGGTCCGCGCGCAGGTGTTCACGGCGGACAGATTGTTGCCCATGGCCAGCTAGAAGACATTCTCACCTGCGAAGACTCTCTCACTGGCGCGTATTTATCAGGCCGAGAAACCATTGACACTCCTGCTGAGCGCAGGAAAGGCAACAACCGAAAAATCCAGATTCGCAACGCTCACCTGAACAATCTTCAAAACATCGATGTAGACATTCCCCTAGGCAAATTCGTCTGCATTACAGGTGTCTCCGGCTCCGGTAAATCCACCCTAATCAATGAGCTGCTGTATCCTGCCATTCGCCACTACTTTGGCAGTAAGATTCCCCAACCCAAAGCAATGGACCCCATCAAGGGTCTAAAAGCCCTAGATAAGGCTATCGTGATTGACCAATCACCCATCGGCCGGACCCCAAGGTCCAACCCTGCCACCTACACCGGCATTTTTGACGTCGTCCGCGACCTATATACAGAGACCATCGAAGCCAAAGCCCGGGGCTACAAGCGAGGCCAGTTCTCCTTTAACGTCAAGGGCGGACGCTGCGAAGCCTGCGGCGGACAGGGTGTAAATGTCATTGAAATGAACTTCTTACCTGATGTGTATGTGGAATGCGAAGTCTGCAAAGGGGCACGCTACAACAGAGAAACCCTTCAGGTGAAATATAAAGGAAAGAACATTTCCGATGTGTTGGATACAACAGCAGAAGAAGCCAGGGAGTTTTTTGAGAATATTCCCAAAGCAGCTTCTCGCCTACAAACGATGGTAGATGTCGGCCTCGGCTACGTAAAGCTGGGACAAAAGGCCCCCACACTCTCAGGCGGTGAAGCCCAAAGAATGAAGCTAGCCAGTGAGCTAGCCCGTCGCTCCACCGGAAAAACGCTGTATCTCATCGATGAGCCAACCACAGGACTCTCTTTTTATGATGTGCACAAGCTGCTTGACGTCGTTCAGCGCTTAGTCGACAAGGGTAATTCTGTGATTATGATTGAGCACAATCTAGACGTGATTCGCTGTTGTGACTGGGTAATTGACCTAGGACCGGAGGGGGGCGATCGCGGCGGCCAAATCATCGCCCAGGGCACCCCAGAAGAGATCGCCGCCACGGAAGGCTCTTATACTGGCAAGTATCTAAAAGAAGTCCTCGCGCAGCACCCGCCGAAAAAAGGTAACTAGCCATGGTACGGACGCCCGTTAAGCCAGTGTTACTCTCCCTGAACTTACCGGAAAGCGTCTGCTTGACAGTTACCGATGAGCAGTTCGAGCAGTTAGCTGCATCTAATCGAGATCCAAATTAGTGACATCTGCAGAGTACTTAGAATGGGAATCTCATCAGGAGATCCGTTATGAATACAGCAATGGTGAAGTATTTGCCATGGCAGGCGGCACTAAAGACCACGACAAGATAGCCTTCAACCTTCGTAAGGTACTAGATGATAAGGTCGAAACAGAAGGCTGCGATATGACAGGCTCAGAGATCAAAGTGATGGTTCAAGACGGTAGGTTCTACCGATATCCTGACTTAACCGTTGGCTGCGACAAACGTGACAGAGAGAATGAGACTTTCTATCAGTTTCCAAAGCTCATCGTAGAAGTGATTTCCGATAGTACTGAAAACGTTGACCGAGGAGACAAGTTTCAAGAATATATTCAAATCCCGACGCTGAAAGAATATGTTCTTGTAAGCTCAAGGCAAATCCAGGTGGAGTGCTACCGGCGAGGAGAAGGCAAATAGCTGTTCCAGCTGTCTGCGAGCACAGAGCCTAGACATCTACTCTGGAAAATTCTGCAATCAGTCTTTGATAGCTGTCAGTCACTGTCTTCACATCGTAGACAGCCGGAATGGTCTCAATTGCAAGCACTTTGAGCTGAGCGGTGCACTCGCTAGTTTCTATAATCAAGTCGGTGGGCACCACTTGCTTGTGGACACCTGTAGCAACAGTGGCACCAAGGGTACAAAGGGAGGCGATGGTGGTAGTGAAGCGCCAGTTGCCCAACATGGGTTCGCCAGCGATCGCACTTTCCCCAGCAATAAAAGTCGCCACAGCACCCAATAGCAAGCTGGCAATGCTAAATCGCTGATCGGTGTGGGTGAGCTTTCTTTTTTGCGATCGCGCTTTCTGCAAGCTCAGCTGTATCTGCTGTCGTAGCTTGTCACACTGCGCTGAAGATGGGTTGAGCGTTAGTTCAGGCGTCATAGGTCCGGTTCTCCGTGGCTACATAGCTGCCGATGCTGGAAGGCTGTTATGAGCTATTGAATCGGCGATGACTGAAAATAGGCTGAAAAACGACTAAGAACTTTCTTTGCTGAAAGCAGCTGAAAATACTGGAACCGCGATCAGACCAGCACTGAACTGACGAAATTCTACCTTTAACCCTTGAAAGGAGTGTACCAACTTAACCAAAGACTGCTTTTATCACAATATCGTCGAAGTCTTGGTCACCGCCGCCTGCCGTATCTTCAAAGCCAAAAGTATTGTCACCTAGGAGCCGCACATGATCGGTCCCGTCGCTGTTTGCACCCAGGTGAGTGAAATATACAGCTGGGTCATTCCCCGCATTGTCATCGAGCAAAGCTTCTATCGAACCATCACTCACAATAAAGGTGGACAGCAGCTGACCGCCCTCTATCAGCGTGCTGTAGGTCGTGACATTGCCATTTTTACCGGTTATTTCAGTTGTGAGTCGGCGAGCGATCGCAGCCTTCACATACCCTGCCTCCCCAGGACTAATCAACGTTTCATCTAGGCCCAGCACCTGCCCCGCCTCATTCTCAATCGCAAAAAAGCCAATCACATTGTCAAAATCAGCTTCACGGTACACCGTGAACTCTGCAGAAACCGGACCCGCCACATCTCTCAAATCCACCAGCTCAGATTCCTGACCACCCTGCAGCCCAGCGCCCAGCGCAGAGCCACCCTCACCAAAAATCGCCGCCAGCACGATATCGTCAAAGTCTCCGTCTCCAGAAAGGTCGAAGCCCAGCTTCACTTCACCGTGAGATACCGATTCAGCCTTCAGTACACCGCTGATACCGCCTTCCTCATCACCCGCAAGCGGCGTTCCAATATTCACAGTGCCAACACCGTTCTCCAGCAGGCTATCTAATGTACCGTCCTGAATGACTGCAAATTGGAAATGACCATCACCAGCAAGGGAGAGCGATCGCACCCCATCTAGCTCATCAAACGTCCCTGATTCCAACGTCGAAAGCACAATCCAGCTGTCTGCAATCAGCGCCTCCAAGTAGCCCGCTTCTCCGGGCGCTATGCCATTAATCCGCCCATCTTCATCGGTTGCAGCCACAACAATTTCATACACTTCATTCTGCGTCGCTTGCTCTACCGAAACCGAGACGTGACTTTCATCTTCATCACTTACCACCTTCAGCAGCTGATTCTCGACTTTCAGAGGGCTGTCATCAACATCAACAACAGACAAACTAAAATCGACAGCTGCATCTGGCGTTTTACCTACCGCCGGATCATCCACTTGAACAACAATGTTGTACTGCTCTTTCCTTTCAAAGTCAAGGTCTGTTCCCACCTTCAAAAACAATCCATCGCCCACAATTTCAAACACATCTGGATCGTTCACACCCAATAACTCACGGGCTGTTTCCTCCAGCGAGTCCGCATCAATCTCATCTAAAGCATTTACATCTACCACCGCCAAAAATTCACTCGCCAGCGTTTCAAAGAAATCAGCATCCACTTCTTCCAAGAATTCATTAGCTAATGTCTCAAAAAAGTCACTATCAAACTGCCCAGTCAGATCATCGTTGATATCTTTAAAGTCACCTTCATCAATTGACGCCAAAAACTCCGTCACAACAGTCTCAAAGAAGTCAGCATTTACCTCGTCAGCAAACGCTTCAGCCAAGGCTTCAAGAAAGTCTTTATCAATTGCATCTACAGATTCAGCATCAACCGCATCTAAAAAGTCTTCGGTAACTATTTCGAAGAACTCGATGCTCATTGCCTCAAAAAATTCGGTCGAGATTGCAGCTAAAAACTCTCCCTCAATCGACTCAAGCGCCCCATCTTCGAGGGTATCGAAGTGCTCAGTCGCAATCGTTTCGAAAATTTCTGGTGCGATCGCCCCAAACAAGTCATCATAACGACCCACAATAGAGAAGGTATAGTTCCCCAATCCATCATCGCTAACAACAATATCAGCAACCCGCAGCGGACTATCTATCGCTGTATTCTCAGTCAGAGACTGTACCGTATTCTCTAGAACAATCGCCGTAGGCGGGGTATTCTCCGGCGTCTCCCCGCCATCGCCACTATCACCGCCATCACCGCCATCGCCGCCATCGCCACCGTCACCGCCAGAAGACGCTAAGAACTCAACGGCACCAATATCCACCGTAGCGTCTACAACGCGGTCAAAATCGCTTCCTCTCTGATCAAATGGAACAGCCTCACTGGTATTGCTATCGTCATCTAAATCCGCAACGTCAGATGCCAGCTGACCATTGCTGCCATTATCAATAGCAAGACTGCCTTCGGTAAGCGCGTGCGTTTTCGTGAACCCGCCATTATCTTGCAAGCTGCCTAGCTTCGGGTCCAACGCGGCCTCACCACTTCCAAATAAATCCCCCTTAGCCGCCTCAAAAGACAATAGCGTCTGATCGCTGTTGCCAATAAGGTTGTGACCGCCACTGAGAGTACTACCAAAGAAAACATCGTTAATGTCATCATTTCCGGCGTTGCCTGCAACGATAGTATTCGCAATATTTAAGCTCCCGAAGTTGGCAATACCACCACCCTTTATGCCACTCAGCCCAGTATTTTGAGCAGTATTGTTTGTAATTGTGCTGTTCGCAAGGGTTGCACTTCCTGTAACCGCCTCAGCGCTGAACGGGTTTGTCGTTGTATTTACTAGCCCGCCGCCGCTCTCGTAGGCAATATTGCCACTCAGCGTCGTATTCGTTAGCGTCAGGCTGCCATCATTGCGAATCGCCCCACCATTAAGCCCCTCATTGTGACTAAATGTGCTGTTAACAACCGTTGTTGTCGCGCCGACAGTATTGATTAATCCTCCACCACCGCTAGAGATACTGCCATTGCTATTTGCCTTGTTAGTATCGACTGCACTGTTAATGACAGTCAGCTCACCATCATTGCGAATACCGCCGCCATCATCATTGGCCGAATTATTTCGCACAATGACACTTTCTAGCGTCAGCTTTTCTCGGTTATAAATGCCGCCACCATCATCATTATTCGTATCGCCCGACGTATTCCCCGCCTCAACGATCACACCGTCTAGCAACGCGCCACCTTCCGCCTGCGCAGTGACAACGTGATGGATATTGTCAGTAATATCGCTTGCCGCACCAATCTCACCGCTAAGTATAGTCAGGTTACTTTCCCAGTCCCGCTGACTCTTCTGCGTTTCTGAACCCTCAAATCCGCCATAAATTTCAATATCGTCTGCGATCGTAAAGGTATCGCTGCGAGATTGTCCGGGTGTGTAGGTACCCTGCGCCACCCATATTTCGTCGCCATCTGTGGCTAGTGCGATCGCTGCCTGCAAGCTGGTAAACGCCGCCTGCCAAGAGCTACCGTCTTGACTACCCGTGGCAGATTGATCAACGAAAATAACGCCCATTTTTGCCCCAGCTCCACAAGCCAAACAACCCAACTCATATCAAGGTTGCCTGAAATGGCTATAGAACTAAGTAAGTACGAACGCGGAATTTTTTCTGGAGCGTTACATAGTCTCACTCTCAATGCTGGCGCAAGTCCATAGCTTAAGAATAAAAAATTGAGACCTGACACCTTTGCCAGGTATCACTAGCTCTCTTTTCTAGCAATGAAACGAACGACAGATGCCATACCCGTGTGACCTTCACCCTCGACGACTTCGCGCTCAATTTCTTGAACCAGAATAGGATGTAGGGTTGGAAATTCTTGACGCAATTTTGCAGCAGACATGAGCATGTCAATATCCTTTGGGCCACCAGTCTCCTTTCCTAACTGGCTTTCTGAGTAGGCCTCAAGTAGGACAATACCATTTGGCTTTAGCGCTGCTTCAACAAGTGGATATAACCGAAGACGAATACGGCTAGGTAAGTGCGCAAAGATAGAGACAACAGAGCCATATTGATTCTCTGTAGGCTGATAGTGGGCGAGGTCAGCCACTTCTGTTTTAATCGCAACGCCTTTAGACTTTGCTAAAGACTGCGCTTTCTCTAGGCCGACTCTCGAGCAGTCAACACCGAGAACATTTAAGCCCCGCGACGCCATGAAAACGGCATTTCGCCCTTCGCCCTCAGATAGAGAAAGAACCGGCCCCACCAGCAAATCTACGTTTTCTGCTAAAAATGTATTTGCGCTCTTCCCATAGAGGTGTTTCTCAGTCTCGTAGCGCTCATCCCAGAATGCTTGATCATACATAGGCTTCTTACCTTGAGGCATAAATTCTCAGCTCATCCATGGTAGAAGCCTTTAAATGGTAAAAGCCTTTAATAAAATCAAAGGAGCAAGTGCCTGCAAAAGCACAACAGAGCTCTGCAAAAAAGCCGTGCCAGAGATAAACTCTGGCACGGCTTTTTACTGTCAAATTCTCAAAGTAAGAAGCTTACAGCGCGTTACCGCGAGGTAGCACCTCTTCAGGGAATACAAATTTCTCGTGGGGCTGGTCCTGAGGACTGAGCCACGCACGAATACCTTCATTCAACAAAATGTTCTTGGTGTAGAAAGTTTCAAACTCAGGGTCTTCCGCCGCGCGGATTTCCTGAGACACAAAGTCGTAAGCCCGCAGGTTCAAAGCCAAACCTACGATGCCAACCGAACTCATCCACAAGCCCGTCACAGGCACGAACAACATGAAAAAGTGCAGCCAGCGCTTGTTCGAGAACGCAAT
>JBCBJS010000067.1:0-23358 GCA_038523095.1 Cyanobacteria bacterium J06626_6 | reverse complement strand
AGAAAAGTCAGCAAAACAGTCGAACGCTTATGGTGACAAAGACAATTGAGCGATATGGTCGTGTGCTGATGCTATTTTGGCAGGTCGCTTTTGCTGCGGAGCTAGAATACCGCATCAACTTTGTGATTGCGGTTGTTAGCAGTCTGGGCGGTTTGGTTGGCAGCCTGTTTGGGTTGTTTTTGTTCTATCGGACTGACTATGTTTTTCCGGGCTGGTCTTGGAGTGAGGCGCTGATTGTGCTGGGCATCTTTACGGTGCTGCAGGGCATTTCAGCGACGTTTTTGGTGCCAAATCTCAACAAGATTGTGCAGTACGTGCAGGAAGGCACGTTGGATTTTGTGCTGCTCAAGCCGCTGAGTTCACAGGTTTGGCTCTCTACCCATACGCTCTCGCCTTGGGGACTGCCTGATGTATGCTTTGGGCTGATTATTATTTTCTATGCGGGGGGGCAGAGTGGGCTGTCTGCAAGAGACTACATTGCGATGTTGCCACCGCTGCTGTTGGGCGTTGTGAGCCTGTACAGCATCTGGTTTATCCTCGGTGCGACCAGCATTTGGTTCGTCAAAATTTATAACGTGACTGAGGTCTTGCGATCGCTCATTGAAGCGGGCCGCTTTCCGATAGAGGGCTATCCTGCCGCGTACCGTGTGTTCTTTACCTTTATTATTCCTGTCGCTTTTCTGACGACGGTTCCGGCGAAGGCCATGATTGGGCGCGGGGAGCCTCTCTGGCTGCTGGGTTCGGCGCTATTGGCAGCGGCTCTTTTCCAGCTCTCTCGCTGGTTCTGGCGGTTTGCGCTGAGATTCTATACGAGTGCGTCTAGCTAGGAGGCTTGTCCGGAGATAGGTGTAGTTCTGCTCCCATTGGGCCGTGTGCTTACATAGCAAAGCTTTCAGAGCGTACTACTAAGAAAAACCGTTACTTGACCGCTGCTGTGTCATTCACTTCTATGTCGACTAGCTGTATCTGAAGACGCTTGCCCAAGACAGTAGCAGCTCGCTCCAACGTCTTCAGAGTGACAGATGTGTTCTCTGGATTGAGTAGCCTATCAAGCGAGGTACGACTTGTCCTCATCTGCTCTGCCATCTGAGACTTGTTCAAGCCCTGGCTATTCATGGCTTCTGCGACCTGCCATGCCAACACTCGTTTGATGGCGATCGCACTGACTTCAGCAAGAATGCCGTCTTCTTCTAGTAACTCATCGAGAGAAGAACCGATGTGCGGATTGGAAGTCATTGGCTGGCCTCAACTTTTTTCTTTCTATCGAGCGCTAGGTCTAAATCTTGCTTCGGGGTCTTTTTAGACTTCTTGATGAATCCATGTAGCAGAATCATCTGACCGTCATAAATGCAGAAGAGGACACGGGCAATCCGATTGCCAGACAGAGACGAGCGCACCTCATAGAGTCCTTTGCCCATCGGGCGACAGGTCGGCATGCCAACAGGCCACCCAAACTCGACGGTTTTGATGTCTACGCCTATGGTCTTTCTATCAGCTACATCAAGCTTCAGCAGCTAATCCCGAACAGGTTGATTACCGGACTCGGACTGGTAGAACAGGGCCGGGATGCGTTTTTGGTTGTCAGCCACTATTGTACCTTTTCTGGTGCAGCTGCTATCAGATTACTGCATTAGGGCTCACACTCAATTCTTTGTATCAGAACTCATGAAGACTGACTTTCACTGACACATTGATTATGAAACCAGTTGTGACACAGGGAAAAGCCCAGAAAACCGATGGTGTCTGCTGCTCCAGCTAACTGTCTCAAAAGGGTGCCTTGTGAGTCAGGGCAAGCTATTGCGCTCACCTGCGGCTGTGATTACCTCAATTTGTGATCGGTTATATTCAAACAGAGGCTTCCTATCGCATCAATTACTAAACATCATATGAGCGTTCCAGAGCATCTTTGGAGATTTCCTACCCAAGCGGCAATCACATCACTGGCAACGCGCTTTGGACTTCCGAATACACCGCAGATGCAAGACTGGGAGTGGGAAGTCGCTGACCCAGAGCGTATCGATGAATTCTTAGAAGCCTACGAAACCACAGAAACCACGGAAGATGAGCTGTTTGTGCTAATGGAGATGTTGCTCCAGTCTTTCTGCAACGCACAACTCGACCTTTCTCAAGATGTCAGATGGAGTAGAGTGGTGGACCATCTAAATGAGCGTGCAGAGCTACACGCTCACACTATCTGGTATTGGAGCTGCCTTGATACTGGAGATCTG
Source organism: Cyanobacteria bacterium J06626_6 (assembly GCA_038523095.1). Lineage (GTDB taxonomy): Bacteria > Cyanobacteriota > Cyanobacteriia > Phormidesmidales > Phormidesmidaceae > Phormidesmis. The sequence goes on along the minus strand of JBCBJS010000067.1, from coordinate 21,130 downwards.
GAACAACTCTGGCCAGTCACACCGTGCGTTAGAGGCATTCTGAGTCGTCATCTCAGATAATAGGAGGAGCCGCGCAGGAGAGCTAAACCTGACTGTCACTAGCCCGGTGATGGTTCATCTGTTTATTACTCGGTGTTTTGTTGTACCCAACGGCAAAATCTATCAGGCGAGTCCGTGTCATCCATTCCAGAGGGATGCTTGACAATCTCAGTTGCCCGTTCCGGGATGGAAACAGCAAACGTGCTCTTCAACCAGTCTCGATACTTCGTATTAGGATGCACATGCATTCCAGTGTCACATTCAGGCGAGTTGGGTGGGTGCGCGATCTCACATTCCACCCAGAAAAACGCGGCGGAAGACGAAAAAGGACACGCCTACCAAGTTTTTTACGATGGGTGAGATCAAAGCGCTATTGAATGAAGTCTCTTTTAATCACGGCCTGCGGAGTAGCGAAGCTGCTTTGTTGCAGTGGGAAGATATTAGCTTTGACGACAATACTATTTCGATCACTCGGTTAAAGGGCGGAGCAGCTGAAACCCTTCACCCGACGATTGAAGACGACTATCGAGTTCTGTTGGATCTCAAGAAAATGTATGAACGAAAAGGTGTTTTTGCCACGCGTGAAGTGTTCAAAATAGAGAAGAGGCGAGGCTACATAAAGGTTAAAAAACAACGATGGTTCACCAAAGATGGAGAAGAACGCTGGGGAGAAACCTACAGTGCGCCTGGGCTATCTGACTTGCTGATGCGAATTATCAGGCGGTGCGATGGCTTCGTGCGGCAGGACCGGACATCCCACGGGTTACGGCATTCATGCGCCACTTATCTAGCGAAGGCGGGCAAGACGGAGCACCAGATTTAGCAGTGGCTCGGGCATACCTCGGCCCGGAACGCTAAGCGCTACATGGGCCGGATACTACCGGGTGTGGGCGATGCACTAAGGAAACCTCCAACGCTGAATCTGGATCAGAGCGTGTACGTGCCGCCAGGCATGGCTTAGTGCTCACCGGCAAGTCGTTGGACTGCAACCGGGAAAGCAGAATAATACTTATCCATTTACGACTTCGTTGAGCGCTTCCTGAAGGATGTCATCGCCGACGCCATGACGCTTCAAACTCTCAATTAGGGAGGAAACAGTATCGTTCTCTAGGCGTTCTAGATCGCTGCGCAGGCCTTGGCCGATGTAAGTCCGGGCGAGCGGTTGATAGCCGGAAAACCCTAAGATAGGCGCTATCCGCTTTAAGTCTTCAATCACATCCTCGGGCATACGAATAGTGATAGTCGTCATCGGGCGATCTCGTTTGAGTCGTTTTTTGAGGGCTTCAGGCTTCATAGTATTCGCGCTCCTTTCGAGTCGCTTTGCGAGCAGACACAATACGGATGTAATCATCTTCGCGTTCTACGAACACAACGAATAAGAGGTTCCATCGCTTGTCTAGCGCGATAACAGCATCTCTAGCCTCATTGTTGCGACTGGCATCGACGACAACTAAAAGGGGGTCAAAGAAAGCTTCGGCGGCTTGAGGAAATGTGATGCCGTCGTGCTTAACTGGGTTAGCTGCTGCCTTCTGGTCGTTCCAGACGAAGGTGATGCCGTTGAGCGGGAAGTACACATCCATAGAGATCAGTATAGTCAAACGTACTTACGATGTAAATACGCTCAGTGAGCCTCACTTAACGGCTGAATCCACGGATACTGATGACTCTTACGCTAAAAACAGCGCTCTAGTACTGTCTTGCAAACAGTCAGATACTGTCGGCGAACTTTTTAGTACGTTTGCTCGCTTAGAAAATCCCTCGGATGCTGTCGGCTAACTAACAGGAGGTATGGTTCCCCTAAGAGATATAGAGTATGGCTAGCCCAAATCCACCACATTGGGATGAACTCGATAAAAAATAGCATCACTTATTCACCGGCAATATGCCCTTCGTGAACATGCGCCAAGTGGTGAGTAATGACACCAAAACTGGCAACAAACACCAAGTCATAGAAGAGTTCTAGCCAGGTAGCGTGGCGACCTTCTGCGTGATACATGAACTTGGATAGCATGAGGAGGCTCCGGGAAAGAGACTACAGCGCCTTAAAGTGCTGATTGAGATGAGCTTCAAAGCGAATGAAGTCGTTCTCAATGTCAGGATTCTTCATCACATCAAAGCACGCAAAGGTTTCCAATGGTTGCATACCAAAGAACTTAAAGTTCAAATGCATTGGCCAAAACAGATCGTCTAATCCTTTGCCTTCATAAAACCATTGATTTGGATCGTCAAATGCCGCTTTGGGAGCATTCAAGGTAAAAGAGAGCATGTATTGTGTGTCGGTTAACGTTCCGCCAGTTCCGTACTGTTGATTAGGATCTTGTCGGGTTCTACCATCGCCATCGCAGAGTCGCCCGTCCATACCAGCCGAGTAGACGTAATCCATATAGCGCTTAAAGCTCCAAGGGACTTCCATCCAATTCACAGGGCTTTGCAAAATAATGGCATCGGCCCACTGATGCTTTTCAACTTCATGGCTGACATCATAATCATCTTGCATGGTAGTAATTTTGACGTTGTAGCCTTTCTGGATCAGATTCGTCTTGGCTTTATCAACCAATGTGGCGTTGAGCCTTCCCTCTGAAAAGGGATATGCTTCGTGGGCGTTGATGATGAAAATGTTCTTCATAGCAGAGTTCTCTTTTTAGGACAGGGAACAGGGGAAACAACAGCTTCAGATTTAAAAACGAGAGGCATTTTCGGCTTCCGAGGAGGCTTCATCACCTTTGCCGAAGAACGCCGGGAAGGGTTTAGGAATGGTGAGGGCTTTTTGGGTAGCGGGCCTGGCATCGATGCGGTCGAACCAAGCTCGCAGGTTATCTAGCCCCTCTACCGACACCTTAGCCCAAGGGTAAGAGCGCGCCCAGGGATAGGTCGCAATATCGACGATGGTGAAATCTTCGCCTAGCAGGTAGGGTTTGCCCGTGAGTTGTTTATCAAGAACCTCCAGCAAACGCCGCGACTCTTTCACATAGCGATCAATCGCATACGGATCTTCTTTCCCTTTAGGGGCCGCAATTCGCTGAAAGTACATGGCCTGTCCCATCATGGGGCCAATCCCACTCATTTGAAACATTAGCCATTGCAGTGCTTGCGATCGCGCCTTCTCGCCATTAGGAAGAAACCTCTGATATTTCTCAGCCAGGTACCAGAGAATCGCGCCTGATTCAAACACAACAAAATCATCATTACCGCGATCAACAATGGTTGGAATGCGTCCGTTGGGATTGAGCTTCATATACCAATCAGACTTCTGCTCTTTTTTGCCAAAGTCGATGTAGGTGAGTTCGTACTCAACCTCAGCTTCTTCAAGGAAAATAACGGGCTTCCAGCCGTTCATGGTAGAGGCCGTGTAGAGATGAATATCGGGGACAGACATAAGGGGGTTCCTGGATATGCAATGGCTAAAGGGCTGGGACACAGCAGCAAACGGCCTGGCAGAAACAGAATTTAGTGACAGTTGCTGGTGACGTGACCTAAGATAATCAGGCAAGTTACCAGAGTCAACCAGTTTACTTTTAGTAACCACCCTATCCAATGAGTAATTCTTTAGAAATCGCGACCGATGCTGAGGGTCGCAAACAAGCTTTAGCGCCTTGTTTGGAACCTTGTCCGATTGAGCGGGGTATGCGAGTTTTGGGCGGTAAATGGAAAGGATCCATTCTTTGGCATCTTAAAGATGGCCCAGTACGGTTTAACGATTTGGCGCGTCAATTGGGAGGGGCTAGCAAAAAGATGGTGACGCAGCGACTGCGCGAGATGGAGGAGGCCGGGTTAGTCGCCCGCGAGGTTGTGAGCGATCGCCCGATTGCAGTCACCTACGAGATCACTGATTTTGGCAAAACTGCCTTAGGCGTCTTAGAAGAACTTAAAGACTGGGCGGAAAGGCAACAGATTTAGTCCATTGCAATATTGTCTTTACCCTATCGGTTGATCTGGCGGCTAGCGCAATCAAATTATCTCTATTAGTTTCCTTGGCATGTCTCAAAAAGATTAAACTGATACTGTTGGCGAACTGAGACAAAGAGTTGAGAGCCGCTACACTGAGGCGACTACGACTACTTAGAAGTGAGAGCAACTGTGTCCCTCAAGTCTCAGCCCATCTATGCGGTTCCTGCCAATACCGAGCGTGTTGCCAAAGCCACCTTCAAGAAAGGCAACCCGTACCTGACTTTGCACGATGAACTTGGCCCTATCTTTCAAGATAGCGACTTCGCTGAGCAGTTCTCTAAAACGGGTCAACCAGGCATCCCACCGTGGCGACTGGCGCTGGTGACCATCATGCAGTTTAGAGAGAAGCTGTCAGATCGCCAAGCTGCCGAAGCAGTGCGCTCACGCATCGACTGGAAGTATTTGCTGCGGCTAGAGTTGACCGATATCGGCTTCGACCATAGCGTCTTGAGCGAGTTTAGAGGGCGGTTGCTATCAGGCAACCTCGAACACCTGCTGCTCGATAAACTACTGGAGCGCTGTGCGCAGCTAGGGCTGGTCAAAGGCGGTGGCAAACAGCGCACAGACTCAACCCGTATCCTTGGTGCAGTGTGTGATTTGAACCGCCTAGAAGTGGTCGGCGAAAGCGTCCGTGCTGCGCTCAATGACATAGCAGTACTTGCCCCCGAGTGGTTGCAGTAGATTGCCCCCGAAGACTGGTATGCCCGCTACGGAGGACGTATTGAAGATTATCGTCTGCCGTCGAAGAAGTCAGAGCGCATCGCCTACGCAGAGCAGGTTGGCGCAGATGGTGCCTACCTACTCAAATGCTTATCCGAATCGGCGATCACCGAAGCAGGCTTTGCGCTCAGCACCGTTCAAACGGTTCAGAGCCTATGGGCCTACCACGACAAGGAAGTTGAGACGGAGGATGGCATTGTCCTGCGTTGGAAAAGCAACAAAGAACTAACGGTCAAAGAGACACCTTGTATCGAGTCACCCTACGATACTGAAGTGCGCTACCGCCGGCGCTGCGGAACCACTTGGACAGGCTGTATCGCCCACCTAAGCGAAACCTGCGATGACGATAGCGTTCATATAGTGACGCATGTGATGATAACTCACGCAAGAAGTCACGAAGCTCAGTGCGCGCCAGTTGGGTTTGTTTGCCTGACAATAGAAGCAATACTTTTGTCGGTGAGCTTTGTGAACTACCAGGACATCATCACTATCGAACCAGGTAAGCGCAGCGGTAAGGCCTGCATCAGAGGAATGCGCATAACCTCTACGATGTGCTGTCCTACTTGGCTGCGGGTATGTCGGAGGAGGTGCTCGCTGACTTTCCTTATCTCACCCAGGAAGATATCCTCGCTTGCCTTAGCTACGCGGCTGACAGAGAGCAGAAGATTCTGAAAGTTGCGTCATGAAGCTACTGTTTGACCACAACCTCTCCCCGCGATTAGTAACTCGTTTAGCGGATCGCTATCCTGGCTCTCAGCATGTCTTTTGCTGGACATGGGTGAGGCTGATGATCTCGAAATTTGGAACCATGCTCAGCAGCACAACTATGTGGTAGTGACGCGCGACTCTGACTATAACGACCTCAGTTTATTGCGGGGCTTTCCGCCAAAGGTGATTTGGATTCGGCGGGGAAACTGTTCAACGGCTGAGATTGAAGCATTGCTGAGGGCAATTGGGAGGACTATTGAGGACTTTGGACAGAGTTCATCGAGTGGTGTTCTAACGCTGCTGTAAAAATCAGGATTAGGCGTTTGAGCATGGGCACTTGTTAGTCAGTAACTCGCTAGACTTTAGATAGGCACCAAGTATCAGAAGATAGGCACCAAGTATCAGAGCAATATGAAAAGCCTGGTAGCTTTATATGCTTATGTCTTGTCGCGGCATAGATAATCGATCCCCACACTGATGATGAGTTTCCGCTGGATTACTTTGAATATCTACTGCGCAGGAGGCAGAACAAAAGATGAGCGCTCAGAATCTATCCCTTGAACAGCTCGAACAGCAGGCGATTCGTGATTTCGCAGCGCGGATGCAAGATCCACATAGGCTCTTAGTCCCGGTCAATTTGCTAGAGATGGAGCTGTGGGAAAATGGACAGCTAAAGGCAGTTCCAAAGCCGCCTAATGCTCAATTGCCTACTGTCTGACCGATGTGTACAGCATGACATGTATTTCAGGCAGAGGTGCTAGAGGCTAAGCGTCACCGAGGCTTCAGTGAGCCTTCTGGTGGCTAACTTCAATAACCGTGTGGACGTTTCCCCTGGGCAAAAAGTCGCCCTTGACCGTCACTGAAAGGGGGTCACAGGCGGCTACAAAGTCATCCATGATTTGGTTGATGGATTCTTCGTGGGAGATATTGCGATCGCGATAGCTATTGATATAGAGCTTGATCGCCTTCAGCTCCACCACCCTTTCATCTGGGATGTAGTGAATATGGATAGTGGCAAAGTCTGGATAGCCTGAAAATGGGCACTTACAGGTGAATTCGGGCAGCATGATGTCGATGGTGTACTGCCGTCCCGGACGAGGATTGGGGAAGGTGATGAGTTTGCCTTCTGCGATCGCTCTTTCCCCATACAGAACGGGCTCTGCTGAAGTAGAGGCGGAAGTGTCTTGCGTAATCATGGGTCCAATATTTAAAGCTTGAACCCCTAAAGTATCAACCTTTTTCCGGCAATCCGCACGGCTCCCCGTGCAGATTGCCGACGAGTAGGCCCTTGAAATAGAACGACGAACTGGCGCGACGAATTAGAACGACTGGCTCGCTCCCTGGCGAGCATAAGAATTGAGCAAGACCCGCGCAGTAAATAGACAGAGCTTCAGAGAGATAGCAACAGCAGCCCTCATCAGCATGTGCTGTACGGCGTGAATGCCGAAGCGGATACCTGCGAAGAGAGATGTCGTGAGTCGGCTTGCAGAAAACGTTTGCATAGTTAGCAGACCTCCAGATGCATTGAAATAATACGAACAGAGCAGGGCATTACGCTCAGTCGAAACTGTGCCCCTCGAAAGTTCGACTTGAATTCGACATGCACACGCTAACAACGACACGCACAAATCGCAACACTTTTTCATGTAGAAGGAAAATCTTAATCATATTTAACACAAAGTTTTAGATCCAAGCTTTGTCCCCTAGCGCTCACGTGAGATGAATCGCTTTAGCCGTAAGCGCTGTCGGCGTTTCGTTCTATATGAACACTATGAGAGCAGGTGAGCGTTTCTGAGTCCTGCATGGCGGCAAAAATGCCGGGGTTTGTAACGTTTTTAGTCTATGGTCTGGGGACAATCGTGCAGCCTAGGGCGAACCGGTAAACTGCTATGAAATAAAAGTTACTCTTCTATACCGAACAGACCTTGAGTTTTTCCCTGCTGTTGAAAGATCTGTGCTGGCATAGTCTGATGTTTTTCATCATCACTGTGTTGGGATACATTGCCGCCGCTGGCAGTTTGTATTGGCTTTTGTTTGGCCGTCAGTCGTCTGTGGTTGCATCGGCTGCACCTTCTGTCTTATGGCTACAGCAGAAGTCAGGCTCTCTTGAGCCGCAAGTGCCCCCTACGCAGTCTGATGAAAGCTGGAAAACAGCCTGGAAAGCGACATGGAAAGCCGTTCGTCACGATGTGATGCTCTCCATATGGTCTTCTGGTATTTTTGCTGTCTGCGCCTCGGTCATGACGTCGCTCTACGTGTTGGGCTACACCCGGCTGTATATGACGCCTGAAAAGTACGGCTTTGCCTACTTGGGCTTTAGCCTGTTGATGGTGATTTTCCTGCAGGATACTTACTTCTATTTCACGCATCGGTTAGCCCACCATCCCAAGTGCTACCGGTGGCTTCACCGCGGGCATCACCACTCCAACAATCCCACGCCGTGGACGGCCTTTGCCTTCGATCCGGCCGAGGCGCTCGTGCAGGCGCTGTATCTGATGGGTGCGGTTTGCCTGATTCCTATGCATATTTCCGTATTGTGCGCAGTGGTGCTGGTGATGACGATGGGGGCGCTGTTTCACCACATCAGCCTGCGATTATTTTCGGCCTCTGCTTTTGGCGACTGGCTGGGTAGCTGGATAGTTGGCCCGACGCATCATTGGTTTCATCACCGCAGGTACACCGTTCACTACGGGCTGTATTTTACCTTTTGGGATAGGTTGCTAGGCACGCATACCTCAGGCTACGCGGATATTTTGAGCCCAGAAAGCTCGCCGCTGGTCTTCAATGAGGCAGAGGCCAGTGGGTCAGAGGCCAGTGAGCTTAAGACCAGTGAGGCTGAGTCCTCTGCCAGAGATGCTGGGATGGTTCGTACGCCGCCTGTGTTGACCGCGCTTCCGTCTTCTGAGGCTAAGACGGTGCCTTTTTCGAGTCCGCTGAAAAAGGCCTCTTAGCCTTGAACTGTGGTCATGCGCTGAGGTGATAATAGTGGTGTTGACTTGGCTGGTCAGCACACCCCCTGAACCGCTAGGCTGTGAGAGGCCTTGTGCTGCGGCCACTTGCCCATCGTTTTTATCAGTTCCCTATGCGATATCTCATCACCAGTGCCCTGCCATATATCAATGGGATAAAACACCTCGGAAACCTGGTGGGATCGATGCTACCGGCGGATGTGTATGCGCGATTTTTGCGTCAGGAGGGCGAAGAGGTTCTGTATATTTGCGGTACGGATGAGCATGGGACGCCTGCTGAGATTGCAGCCCTAGAAGAAGGGCTAGACGTGGCTGAATTTTGCAAACGGCAGTACGAACGTCAGTCCGATGTTTACCGACAGTTTGGCCTGTCTTTTGACTATTTTGGCCGCACCTCTTCGCCAGAAAACAAAGAGCTGACGCAGGACTTTTATCGCAGCTTGGCTGAGCAGGGCTTTATCGAAGAGCGCGAAACCCAGCAGGTGTATTCCATCGCTGACCAGCGCTTTCTGCCGGATCGCTATGTGGAAGGCACCTGCCCAAACTGCGGCTACGAAAAAGCCAGGGGCGACCAGTGCGAGAACTGTACTAAGATGCTGAGCCCGACTGATTTGATCAATCCGCGCTCTGCCGTTTCGGGCAGTACGGATGTGGAGATACGCACCAGTCGCCACTTGTTCTTGCGACTTGATAACCTCAGCGACGATGTCCGCAGCTGGGTCGACAAGCAGACGACTTGGCCAAATCTGACCAAGTCGATTGCCTACAAATGGCTAGATGAAGGGCTGCAGAGTCGAGGCATTACCCGCGACCTGAAGTGGGGCGTGCCCGTGCCCAAAGACGGCTTCGAAGACAAGGTGTTTTATGTTTGGTTCGATGCGCCAATTGGCTACGTGTCGGCCACTAAGGCCTGGGGAAAGGAGACCGGCACCGACTGGAAAAGCTGGTGGTACGACGCAAAAGATGTGAACTACACCCAGTTCATGGCGAAGGATAATTTGCCCTTTCACACCATCATGTGGCCAGCGACCATCTTGGGCACCCGCGAGCCGTGGAAAATGGCTGACTACATCAAGGGCTTCAACTGGCTAAATTATTACGGCGGGAAGTTTTCGACCAGCTCTAAGCGGGGGGTCTTTCTCGATCAGGCGTTAGAGATTGCGCCTGCGGACTACTGGCGCTACATGCTGATGGCCTCCGCGCCAGAATCGGCAGACTCAGCATTTACCTGGGAGCAGTTTCAAACCAAAGTAAACAAGGAGCTAGCTGACAACTTTGGGAACTTTATCAACCGGATTTTGAAGTTTACGGCGTCGCGATTTGGCAATGAGCTGCCTGCGGGCGGTGAGCCTGGCGAGGCCGAAGTGGCGCTGCAGAAGCGGTGTCAGGAACTGGTGGAAGTGTTGCGATCGCACCTACGCAACATGGAATTTCGCAAAGCCACCGAAACGCTAAACGCCCTCTGGTCTGCAGGCAACCAGTACATTGATGTGCGTGCGCCCTGGACCCTGTTTAAGCAGGATAAGGCGCAGGCCGCTGTGGTCATTCGCACCTGTGTGAACCTGATTCGGCTGTATGCGGTGGCATCAGCGCCCTTCATCCCAACGACGGTGGAGCAGCTGTTCGATGCTTTGCAACTCACGGAAGCAGAGCGGCGCAGCACGATGAGCGCAGCGACCGATCTCACCTTGCTCAAAGCCGGAAGGTTTTTTGAGGTGCCACCGGTACTGATTCAGAAGATTGATGATGATCGAGTCGCCGCGCTGAAGGCTCAGTATGGCGGTGACTGATGTACAGGCGATTGATGTCTGCGACGCCGTAGCCCAGTGCTTCTAAGAATGCGGTCCGGTATTTTGGCGAGACATAGATGCTGTGCTGCCGGCCGTAGTCTATCTTTAGCCGGTGCATGGAGAGCGCTGGCGCGATAGAGAGGGAGCGGCAGGGCGTGACCTCGTGAATATGCTCCACGGGCACAGACCAAGAAAAAGGCCCCGCGTGAATGCTAAGAATTACGGAGTCGACCCGGTAGTAGGTAGAGAAGAGTAGCCAGGTCGGCAAAATGATGATCGGCAGCAAAACAGCTGCAACCAGAATCATCGCTGTGGAATTAGCTTCTGACAGCATCGGTGTGACAGTGCCAACCGCCACGATAGGAAAGCACACCACTAAGCTATAAAACCAGGGACAAATAGCGGATCTGAAGAACATCTGAGTACCAAAATAGAAAAGCGCTAACTGCTGTAGCTTTTTTGAACTCATCACACCTGTGCTTCGTTAGGTTTCCCAACAATAAAAACTGCTATCTCTCAGCGACGTAACCCCGCTAAAATATGGCTTGTAGTGAGCCGCACAAAGCTTTGTACAGCCCGCTATGCACTTTGCTTTTATTCCATAAGGGCTTTGCTTTTAATTGAGGCAAAAGCAAATTGAGGCAAAAGCAAAGTGCCAAAAGCTACAGCATTCTTCGCAGCCATGTCCCCTCGTAACCGGTCCAATCGCAATACTTTTTTTCTCAGGCCGTCTTCTCTTGGGCCGTCTTCTCTTGGGCCGTCTTCTCTTGGGCCGTCTTCTCATACGGGCGTGTTTGGCCGTGCTCGGTTTTTATCTCTGATGCTGGCTGGCTTTATCGGCGCGGTGGGTGCTGTCAGCTGCGGCAACGGTACGCAGACGGCGGGCGGCTCAGATGAAGTTCCGTTTGTTGCAGTGACGCAGATTGTGGAACATCCCGCGTTGGATTCTGTGCGGGACGGCATCAAAGATCAGCTGGCTGAAGCGGGCTACGAAGCGGGCAGTACGCTGCGCTGGGAATGGCAGAGCGCCCAGGGGAACCCGGCGACGGCCACTCAGATTGCCAATAAATATGCGGGCGCGCAGCCGAGCGTGATTGTGGCGATCGCAACTCCAAGCGCACAGTCTGCGGTTTCAGCAGCTGAGAATACGCCGATCATTTTCTCAGCGGTGACCGATCCGGTCGGTGCGAAGCTGGTCGAAAATGCCGACAAACCCGGCGGCAATGTGACTGGCGTTAGCGATCTCTCGCCGATTGCGCAGCAGCTAGAGCTGATCAAAAGCATTCTGCCAGAGGCGGCAACTCTGGGCGTTATTTATAACGCAGGGGAAGATAACTCGGTGAGCCTAGTCGGGCTAGTTAATGAGAATGCGCCTGCTCAGAACTTGGCGATTGAAGAAGTCACGGTATCGGCCTCTAGCGAAGTTGCAAACGCAGCCCGCAGCCTGGTGGGTTCGGTCGATGCAATATATATTCCAACAGACAATACGGTGGTTTCTGCCTTGGAGTCGGTGATTCAGGTGGGGCAGGACAATCAGGTGCCGGTGTTTGCTGGGGATACGGATTCTGTGGAGCGGGGTGCGATCGCAGCTATTAGCTTCGATTACTATGACGTCGGCAAGCAAACTGGCGATATGGTCGTAAAAGTGCTCAAAGGAAGTAAGCCTGGAGACATAGCCGTCGAATTTGTAAAAGATCTCAGCCTATCGGTGAATACAGCTGCCGCCGAGGCCATGGGCGTAACCCTGCCGGAATCAGTGACGGCTGATGCAGATCAAACTTTCGAATAGGCCTTGGCGTCTATTGTGGACTTGGCGTCTATTGTGGACTTGGCGTCTATGCTGGGGCTTACCCAGATATCGAGTCAAATACCTGATTGGCTCCTCAGCTAGAGACTAGGCCTATGCTGGGATGAGGTAGGTAGTTGCATTAGCTAGCACCAAGGCCAGCAAACTGACCGACAGAATAAAAATAATGCGCCGTAGCCTAGCCAAAGTAATCAGTCGGCCTACGTGAAAGAGCGTGTTCATAAGCGTATAGCTGCCAATTCGCTGGCAGTCAATTCATCCAAATTGGAGCCTTTGGTCGGATGCTGTCATGCGCTTACGGACTGCTCTTTATCAGTGTCAGAGGCTTAAAATCTACAAGAAGACCAGAAGCGAACTGTCGAAACACCATCAACTCATACCCCCAAGCCTAAGCCATTACTCGATGCTATCTGTCTGACTGAAGATAGACTTCTGCTCATTACGATGCGTATCTGCAAAGCGTGTGATTCATTCGATGGCTGTTTTACTGTCTCTTTTTTGGACCAATGTCTTCCTGCATTGGGACGTTTGCAATTTCTGTTTGCGATATATTTAAATTTTGAATGAGTTTTACAGAGTCCAACTAACGGAGTTCCATTAATCATGAATAACGATTGGGTACGGCTGGCAATTTTGCTTTCGATATTGTTGTTGATTGCTTTCCCTTTTGCTGGCTTAGCACCACTGACCTTGCTCTTTTTTGTTGCTGTTTGCGGCTGGGCCTTTCAGCTGGCGAACACGATTATCGATGCGACAGACTCCCGCGAGGTTGATGAAGGTTAGCCACTGCTCATTCGCAGCCAGCAGTCAAAACGGCCTCTCAGATGACCCTTCCGGTGTAGGTGCTTGGGCTATCGAACGGGCGAAAGTCTGCTCTCAGATAGGTAAAAAGCCAGAGGAAAAATCGTTTCCTTATACAAAGTAAACGTACATAGGAGAGAATTTCTTATGGTGATTTCTGCAGACCAAATTCCAGCGCAGTCTCAAGACCGGCAGCCAGCCCACGAAGCCGAAATGTCGCCATCGCCGATATTTGATCGCGACAGCTACCAAGGAAGTGAGAAGCTAAAAGGCAAAGTTGCGCTGATTACCGGCGGCGATAGCGGCATTGGCCGTTCTGTTGCGGTGCTATACGCAAAAGAAGGTGCTGATGTTGCCATCTCGTACCTGGATGAGCAAAAAGATGCTGAAAAAACAAAGTCACTCGTAGAAGCTCAGGGCCAAAAGTGTCTTCTTCTTCCCGGTGATATTAGCAGTGAACCTTTCTGCCAGGAAGTGGTTCAAAAGACGGTTAGCGAACTTGGTAAGCTCGACATTTTAGTCAGCAATGCCGCTGAGCAATACCTAGAAGAAGATTGGGAAAACATCGATACTGCCAGACTTGGCAGCATTTTTAGCACAAACGTTTTTCCCATGTTTTACTTCACTAAGGCGGCGCTACCGCATTTGAAAGAAGGTAGCAGCATCATTATTACGACATCGATTAACGCTTACAAGGGCAATGGTCCGCTGCTCAGCTATTCGACAACAAAGGGGGCGAATTTGGCATTTTTGCGATCGCTCTCCCAGCGCCTTATGGAGAAAGGTATTCGGGTAAATGGTGTCGCACCAGGCCCGATTTGGACACCCTTTATTCCAGATGCATTCCCCGCAGAACAGGTAGAAGGTTTCGGCAAGCAGGTGCCGATGAAGCGCCCCGGCCAACCGGTTGAGGTCGCGACCTGCTTTGTATTTCTAGCGTCTGATGACGCATCTTACATGACGGGCCAAGTGCTACATCCCAATGGTGGAGTCGTTTTGGGTGCCTAAGACTAGGTGTCTGTAGCCCACTGCGCTTTGCTATTTTTGCTGCATTGGCAGGCTGTGCATGTACTGGTCGTAGACCACTGCATATGTGGTCTCCCGTTATAAACTGACTTAGAGTCACTTCAAGATCTTAGAGATTTGGAGTGACTCTACTTCTTTTTTGGCTTCGTTTTGGGACTGCGGGTATGACTGCGATCGCGTTCTTTGGCGCTATTGAGACAGGGCTGCTCTATGGCTTCTTGAGCTTGGGGGTGTATCTCTCTTTTCGCGTGCTCGACTTTCCCGACCTGACCGTAGATGGTAGCTTTCCGCTAGGCGCAGCGGTCGCAGGGACGTTGATTGTGGCAGGGGTTAATCCGTTTGTGGCGACGGGTATTGCCATATTAGCGGGTGGGGCTGCCGGGTTCTGCACGGCTTTTTTGAGCGTGCGATTGGGCATTTTGAACTTGCTGGCCAGCATTCTGACCATGATTGCGCTGTACTCTATTAACTTGCGAATTATGGGTAAGCCCAATCTCTCCCTGCTCAATCAGCCAACTGTGCTAGCACCGTTTGAGACTTGGCTAGGCGCATTGCCCAAGCTGATTGTGATGCCGCTGGCGTTGTTGGTTGGCGTTGGCATAGCGAAGGTGATAGTAGATGCTTTCCTCACGTCTCAGCTAGGACTGGCTATGCGGGCAACGGGTATGAATGCCGACATGGCCCAAGCGCAAGGGATTGAAACTGACCAGTTGATTTTACTCGGCATGGCAATCAGTAATGGACTGGCGGCACTCTCTGGCGCTCTGTTTGCCCAGCTGTATGGGTTTGCTGATGTGACCCTAGGCGTGGGGACGGTGGTCGTCGGGTTGGCCACTGTCATCTTGGGTGAGGCGTTGCTGCCGTCTGGTTCTGTATTTTTGGCGACGCTGGCGGTGGTTGCCGGGTCGGTGATTTACCGGGTGGCCATTGCGATCGCGCTCAATGCTGGTTTCTTAGGTTTCCAAGCGCAAGATCTTAACCTGGTGACAGCAATCTTGGTTGTGCTCGCCCTCACCTTACCCAATGCTCAAATTGTCAGACGCCCTAGCAGGAAAAAGCAGCCATAGCGAATTCTTCAGTGGCTGATTACAAATGCCGACCCTGCTCATATGGAAAACGAGCAGGGTCGGCATGGCGTTATTCGTTTAGGCTAGCGAGTGACGATATTGACTACATTGCAGAAGGATAGACTTCATCTGCAATAAAGACCGGCTTCTCCGTGTACTCCGCCTCAATTTGCTCTTGCACATCGAGGTCCCACTCGAGGTCGTAGTCTCTTTCAAATTCGGCTGCGATGTAGGGACGCAGAACGCCAGTGACGGTCACCTCTTCGCCATCTTGTGTCTGAGGGGTCATCATGTCAGAGATTACCAGAAGATCTTCTCCGCCAAATAGTTGTTCCTCATCGAGGGTGAAGGCTGTTAAAGATAGCTTCTCCTCTACTTCTCCTTGAATCGCAATGCGCTTGTTGTAATACTTCTCAGGATCGGTCGTCACATCACCCGGGTCAGGAGAGAGCGCGATAGATTGAGCGATGACGACTGGCCGCTCTTCATATTCTGCATATAGCTCAGGGTCTAGGTCTAGACCATACTCAGTTTCAAATTCAGCGATGACGAGCTGCTGCACTTCGCCGGTCACTTGAACTTCAGTATCATCACCATCTAACAGTACAAATGGCTCGCTAGACGCGTTGATAACCAAAATATCCTCGCCGCCAAATAGCATGTCATCTTCCAGTAAGAACGAAGACTCACCGATCGTTTCTTCAACTTCTGCGCGGATAGTGACCGTTTCGCCGATGGCACCTTCTGCGCCGTCTGCAATCTCTTCAGTAGTTGTGTTTTCAACAGCTTCTTGCTGCGTTGTCGTTTCTACCGGCGTCTCAGAGCAGGCAGCGATTACGCCCATAGAAGCTGCAAGCAGCACCCCTGCAAAGGTCTTTCGATATTTAGATACGCTTTTTAGAAGAGTAGTCATTAATTCAAATCCGTATTCGTCTTATATTCTTAACGTTAACGAATCTGTTGTTCTACTTTCTTCTATCGGTTGCAGTAGACTCTCACGACAAGAGAAAGAGATCTTAATTGTGCTTTAGGGTACAAATCTCCCAAAAGAAGGAATCGTTTAAAAATAGCCGCTTGTCAGCTGCGTAACACCGCGAGACATCGATAGTACTCTTATCGGTGCTTTGAAAAAGATGCAGTGACAGCTTGCTCTAATCGTCGTACGCCCACGGGTGCGGCAGGATCGATCTGCAGGTCAGTAATGTAGTCGTCGTGAGGATGCTTTGTCGGCTTGAAGGGTTTTATTTTGTGGATGACGCGGTAGCTGAAGCGCTTGAGGGTGGGTCGAATGCCGACTTCTTCTATGGATCGATTTTGAATGCCGAGATTTCGTAAGAGGTAGCGGTTGGCCTTTTGCACCAGCTCTCGCCGTCTGCCTAGGGGAGCATCATAGCTGGTTGTCAGCGACACGTTCATCGACAGATTCTCAATTCGGTGGGGAGAGTTGTGCGGCCAAGAAACTACGGTGCCAGGCGTGAGTAAGAACTGTTCGGCATAGTCGTCGAACTCTCTTTTATAAGGTAAGAATTCTGAAACTTCCCCGGAGTAAATCTCTTCTAAAAAGTCTTGTGGAACCAGACGCAGATCCATCGCCGGATACACCCACAGCTTCTTCTGTCCGCTCATGTGCCAGAGCATGTTGGGTGACTGGTCCATGTGGTAGTACACCTGGGCACCAGGGGAGGAGATTAGCAGGGTAGTAAAGCTGGCTTTGGGCCCACAGAGATGCGGGCAGTGCTCTCCGAGGTGAGCGTACATTCCTTTTACGAGGTCGGCGTAGTCCTGGCTAAACTTTTGTAGAAAAATCAGGTTCAGCCACAGGCGACCTTTTTCTACGGCGTTCCAAATGTCTTGCCCACTGCTCTCTGGGTGAATGTCTACGCTCTGCCAGTCTGAGCGGATAGTGGGGTCAGGTCCCATGGTAAAGGCCTGTAGCCACTCACGCGGATAGTTATCGAGAACATCGACAAGGGTCTCTTTCTCAAAGAGAGGCAGGGTATGGTAGTCGTGGTGAAAGAGCTGGTTTTTGCGACCAAAGGCAGCGTAGTCTTCTGCGTTCCAGCTGATGAGTGGCTGGGTGTAGTCAACTGGCTGGGGCGTTGTAGGCGTGGCAATCATGGAAGTAAAACCTGGAAACTTTGAAAAGAGAGTGTTGTAGTCTGTTTGTTGTTGAGCTGTCTGAGCAGAATTTTTAAGTGAGATGTAGAGATGAGATTTCTAGGGCGCGATCGCACGCTGTGATCCCTTTTTAGTCGCTGTTTGAGGGGCAGTGCCATAAGAGACAAAGTCAGCGATCGCCCGGTCCACCGCTGCTGCTAGCGACACCACATTTTCATCGTTTAGCATGCTCGAATGTCCGCCGGGGGCGTCGAACGTTTCGATAGGCTGCTTGCAAAACGGGGCCCAGCCTAGCAGCGGGTCGGCATATTCTTCTACGTAGGGCAGGTCAGCCGTTGAGCCATCGCCCACAGTCGCTCGCACCAGCAGCAAATGGCCCACAAAGAGAGACTTGGGCTGATACTGCTCGTAGGCAAATACCAAGCTGTCTCGAATGGACAGGGTTTGGAGCACCTTTGGCAGCGGCCAGCCGCGATTTTGCCACCACACCACCGTTTGGGCTTTGGCAGCCGTCATAGCCTTTTTCGCTTTAGAAGTCACTTCGTAGTGCAGTAAGCCGGTGCCTTTCTGCCAAATCTTCGTGGCAATTTCCAACGGCGTTTTCTGTTGACCTAACGATTGGTTGAAGCGCTCCATGCGCTCCGTACTAAGTCGACCCGAGCGCTTTTGCGCCTTTGGTGCGGGCGCGTCCATCATCGTTAAGAAGACTTTTTCGCCTAGTTTCTCCAGTTGCAATGCCACTTCGAAGGCGACTAGTCCTCCGGCGCACAGTCCGCCAACGCAGTAGGGCCCTTCTGGCTGCGATTGTCTGATCTGTTCTACATAGGCTGCGGCGATTAATTCCATTTTGCTGTAGGCCAGAGCTGCCGGGTTCTCGCTGCTTTCTAGCAGTTTGGGGGCGATGGCGATGACAGTGCGATCGCTTGGCAGGCGTCTGGCCAAGTGCAAATACAGCCCCGTATCACCATCGGCGTCGTGCACTAGGAAGAGCGGCGGTGCCACCTCACCTATCCGCAGTGGAGAAAGGATATTGCCTGCAGTCTCTAACGGGCTGGCTGATTTTGCCATGATTGCCTCCAACCGGGTTGCGAGCTGCTCAAGCCTGGGCGCTTCAAAAATCTCGGTCAGCGGTAGCTTGCAGCTCGTCTTTGCTTCTAGCTCGCTAAACAGTCGCATCACCAAGAGAGAATTACCGCCTAGTTCAAAAAAATTGTCGGTAATGCTCACCGCAGGCACTGACAATACCGACTGCCAAATCTCCGCGAGCTGAGATTCCAGCGGCGTACGGGGCAAAACCAGTGACTTGGCATCCTGCCGCTGCGGTAGCGGTAATGCCTGCCGGTCAATTTTTCCATTTGCATTTTTCGGCAGCGCCTCCATCACAACAACCGCTGCAGGCATCATAAAAGCTGGCAGCTGCTCTCGCATAAACGCCTGCAAATTTTGCCGGTCCAGCGTTTTGCCAGGCTTCATCACCACGTAGGCTACTAGCCGCTTGTCACCAGGCGTGTCTTCTCTGGCGATCACGATTCGAGATTCTACAGTGGGATACTGGTCCAGGCAGCTCTCAATCTCGCCCAGCTCGATACGGTAGCCGCGGATCTTCACCTGAAAATCTGCCCGACCGACAAACTGAATCAGCCCAGTTTCATCCCTTTTTACCAGGTCGCCCGTTCGGTACAGCCGTCCACCTGGTAAAAAGGGATCGTCGCAGAAGGCTTGGGCCGTTTTCTCAGGCAGGTTCATGTAGCCATGGGTCACACCCGGGCCACCAATGCACAGCTCTCCGGCTTCGCCAGGTGCGACTGGCTGCAAGTTCTCATCAAGCACATAGGTCTTGGCGTTGCGAATCGCCCGCCCGATGGGCAGATCATCAGCGCCGTCGTAGCCTTCTGCAACCGCATCGAACAGAGTCGTAATCACGGTGGCTTCTGTTGGCCCGTACGCGTTAAAGAGTCTTGGGTAGTCGCCGATTTTTTTAACCCACTGACGACATAGCCTGAGGGAGGCCTTTTCTCCGCCAAAGAGCAGCAGCCTGAGGCTAGGGGGGAGGGCGATGCCAAGGCGGTCAATCCCATTGACCAGCTCATGCCAGAATGCGGTGGTGAACTGAATGACGGTTACCTTTTCTCTAGCAATGAAGTCAATAAATGCCTGGGTCGAGCGCACCATTTCATCGGAGCGCAGGGCTAAAGAACCGCCTGAAGCCAGGGTGGGATAAATTTCTGAAACGATGAAGTCAAAGCTCATCGTGGAGAACTGAAGCATGCGATCGGTCGCGGTCAGGTTCAGCGCTTCGATGAGCGATAGGCTGTAGTTGACCAAGCCTCGGTGATGGGCCATGACGCCTTTTGGGTTGCCCGTTGACCCTGAGGTGTAAATGACGTAGGCCAGCTGCTTGGGTGCGATCGCCAGATTCAGATTGTGCGTTGGCTGCTGCGCAAGCGAGTGAGCATCGGCATTTAAGCAGATGAGCTGCGCCCCGCTATGGGCGAATTCATGGGCTAGGGCTGCCTGGGTCAGCACAATTGCTACGTCCGCATCGGAGAGAATGTACTGCCTGCGGACTTCTGGATAGTCTGGATCGATAGGAACGTAGGCGGCACCGGCTTTAAGAACCCCAAGGAAGGCAACAATCATGGCGGGTGATCGCACCACGCTAATCGCAACCAGCTGTTCTGCCCGCACCCCCAGTTCGACTAAGTGGTGAGCTAGCTGGTTGGCCCGCTGGTTGAGGGCTTTGTAGGTTAGGGTTTGGCCCTGGTGGCTGATTGCGATCGCGTTAGGCGTCAGCTTCGCCTGCCGTTCAACCAGCTGATGGAGAGCCAGCTGGTGCAGAGCTGTCTCGGTCAAACCCGCTTCTAAAATGCTTGAAACAGCTGTCGATTGCGAGGCTTTTGTAGCGGCAGAAGTCCCTATAGCCTGCGACATAGTCCATCCTTAGATACCACAAGCAAGCCTCTGAAAGAATGAACGCGCTACGTCTCACATTCCGTCAGAGGCCTGTTGCTTAAGTTGATATCGAGAAAAGAAAATTTGTTCCCTTGTCAAGTTGCCCTGCAGGCTTCCCCACTGTCTACGCAGGGTGAACCAAAGATTCGCCGTACATGGGCATTCCCATCGCCTGCGGGCAGACAATCAGCTGACGACGGTGAACGCTGAGCCAGCCTTCGTCTTTGAAGTCGCGCAGCAGGCGTGTAACGGTTACCCGAGTGGTGCCAATAATCGTTGCTAGCTGGTGGTGTGTTAACCGAATCTTAATCCTTACGCCGTTTGGACCGACCTGACCGAAGTCCTGAGCCAGCTGCATAATCAAGCTGCGCAGACGGTCAGTCACTAGCCGCTTACCAGAAAATGCAAGCCAGGCTTCCGACTGCTGCAGACGCCGCACGAGCTGAGGAAAAAGGCCCGCGGCTAGGGCCGGGGAGGCTTCGATTTCACTTAGGGACAAGGGCAGAAGGTCAGTATCTGTAAGCGCCGTTGCCCAGTAGGGGTGCAGGTGCGTTAGCGAGGAGCCGAAAGCCATCGTAGGCCCGCACAGTCCCACAATAGTCTCGTTGCCATCGGCATGGATGGTGTGTAGCTGAACAATGCCTCGGCAAATGATGTAGAGGTGCTGCGACTGTAGGGGGATGGTGAGTCCCGCGCTGTAGGTAACGAGCGATCGCTCCTGATAGAGCTGCTCAAGATGAGCGATATACGGGTTAGACGACGTATCAGCCTGAAAAGAAGTTGTCAAAGACAAAACAAAATAACCCCAATGAGCTTCCAGCTTTTGGGAACATAATGGGAGAGCGGCATTAACCCTAAAGAAAGAATAGGTTAAGAAAACGGAAAAATTACGGAGGTTTTTTTATAAAAGCTGCTGACGCGAACTGTTAATTGGCGCACCACCGGTTTTCAGCCGGTAGATTTACTTAACCACTCAGTAGATTATGGTGAGAGTGTAAAGTAGTACACTTGAACTGCGTTTGCAATGCTTGAAACGCTTTGCATCTACTCTGCTGTCCGCTGCGCATAAAAGACAAAAGCGCAGACACTATTTCTGCGCCTTCACCATTATTTCTGCGCCTTCACCATTATTTCTGCGCCTTCACCATTATTTCTGCGCCTTCACCATTATTTCTGCGCCTTCAC
>JBCBJS010000066.1:0-23477 GCA_038523095.1 Cyanobacteria bacterium J06626_6 | reverse complement strand
CCCCTCGAAGGCAATGGGTCTGAGGTCTATTCGGTGGCCTTTAGCTCCGATAACCAGCGCATCGTCAGTGGCAGTAGCGACGGCACCCTCAGGCTCTGGGATGCACAGTCCGGCTCTCCCATCGGCGAACCCCTCGAAGGCAATGGGTCTGAGGTCTATTCGGTGGCCTTTAGCTCCGATAACCAGCGCATCGTCAGTGGCAGTAGAGACGGCACCCTCAGGCTCTGGGATGCCTCGCCATCGGCTTGGATAGATATCGCTTGCAAGCGCTTGCAGTATCATCCGCTGCTGACTGAGCCTGAAACTATCAGTAGTGATCAAGAATTTTACGAAGTTGCCGCGCGAAGCAGGGCGGTTTGTCAGCAGCGGGGTTGGGGCAATTCAGCCTATGCCAGCCAAGCTCGCACAAGCTGGATTGGCGATATTATTCATCGCTTGGCCAGCGCACTGGGGCAGTAAGGGAATTGCATAGGCGGCACAGTCACTGCTTACCCATCCCGACCCTACGGGCCACCCTTGTCTTGGTGAGCATTCCTTAGCGCCGTGCGACGACGCAGGGTCTCACCGCTCCAGAAGGGATGCACTTCAGGCTTTGTGAACTAAAGTGCTGCTATGGCTGTTAGGTGACAATTGAGTAGACAGGCAATGACAACTACATAGGCAAGTCATCCGCCAAGCGTCACCCCATCAAAATCAAGGCAAAGAAAAGACACTGAGGAAGCCCAAGTGCGAAAAGGGACAACCTCAAGTGTCGAAACAAACCATTCAACGGTATCAAATCCGTGTGTACATGAATGCGAGAGAAAGCGGTTTGAAGCAAACAGAAGCAGCCAAGCTAGCCGAGTTTTCAGAGCGAACCGGCCAGCGAATAGAATCCGGACGTCATCGTCCCAATAGAGGCAGAATGCATGACTGCAAAATGACGTCTGCTTCGGCAC
This sequence comes from Cyanobacteria bacterium J06626_6, assembly GCA_038523095.1. Lineage (GTDB taxonomy): Bacteria > Cyanobacteriota > Cyanobacteriia > Phormidesmidales > Phormidesmidaceae > Phormidesmis. The sequence goes on along the minus strand of JBCBJS010000066.1, from coordinate 22,539 downwards.
CTACCTCTCAGAAGCCCAGCTCGCCATCGACAACAGCCTAAACAATCCACAAATCCTCGCCGCCGTCAAAGACTTCGGCTACACCACCGAACGCCTAAACCAAGGCAAAACCCTCTACAACGCCCTCGCCGCCGCCCAGCTAGAAACCAGCAGCGAATCCGGCGAGCAGATTTCCGCCAGTGAAACCGTGCAGGCGCAGTGGGAAACCGCAAAAAAGAGCTACATGCGGCTAGTGAAAGTAGCGCGAGTCGCGCTCAAAAAAGACGGAGGGGCCATTGCCCAGCTCGCCCTCTCCGGCAAACGCAAACAAAGCCTCTCCGGCTGGCTCTCCCAGGCGAATCAGTTTTATCAAAACGCCCTGTCTAGCCCGGCCATTCTCAAAGCGCTGAAAGAATTTAGCATTACCGATAAAAAGTTGAAAGCGGGACTCGAAGAGGTAAAAGCTGTTGAAGCGGCGAACTTGGTGCAGGAGAAAGAGAAAGGAGAGGCGCAGGCAGCAACGCAAAAGAGAGATGCGGCGTTGGATGCGATGCAGGATTGGTTGAGTGATTATTTGGCGATCGCGAAGGTGGCTTTGGAAGAAGAGCCGCAGCTGTTGGAAGGGTTGGGTGTGTTGGTGCGATCGTGAGAGAGCGGTAAATAGATAATCTCTCGTATTGCGTATACATCGGACCCACCCCGTCGCTGCGCGCCACCCCTCCAGAGGGGATTTTCCCTCGGCTATGAGGCTATTTGGGATCGAAGCAGATCCCTTTTATCATCACCGCCTGAAGCAGATCCCCTCTGGAGGGGTGGCCGGAGCATAGCGGAGGTCGGGGTGGGTCCGACGTGTCCAACCTATCGACTGCACCCTATTTGTCCACCGAGTCAATAGTTGCAACATTTCAAACCGATAAATTCTGGCAGATTGTGGGAAACCATCATCTTATGGAAGAGCATATTGTTCATTACAATCCAAAGCTGAAAGCGCGCGCCAGCCAGCTACGCAATCGTATGACGCAGGGCGAGATCATCCTGTGGCAACGCTTAAAGCAGTCTCAAATGATGGGATATGACTTTGATAGACAAAAGCCCATCGACCAGTTCATCGTTGACTTTTACTGCAAAGCCTTGGCCCTTGCTATTGAAGTCGATGGCCCTATCCACGACAGCAAAGCTGCCAAAGCCTACGATGCAGAAAGGCAAGCCCGCTTAGAGGGCCTCGGCATTCGCTTCCTACGCTTCAGCGATAACGAAGTCAGAACCCACCCCAACACCGTTTGCCAAAAAATAGCCCATTGGATCGTGCAGAATCGTTCCTCAGGTACTCCGCCAACCACCCCTCAGCCACCTTAATCACCTAGCCCAAGTCAGCCACCCTCATCACCCCGCCCGAAGTAAATCCCCTCTGGAAAACGCACTAACAGAGCCAAGCCAATATCGTAATGTATTTCGCGCAGCGGAAGTCGGGGTGGGTCCGACAACCTACGCTACTCAGGAAGGTCATTAACTCTCGCTTCCCCTAGCACATTCCAAACTTGCTAACTGAACCGATAGAATGAGCAGAAGAGCTAAAACGCAATGAAGTAATTATGACTGAGCAATTGGCCACCCTCATTCGGCAAGCAGAGGCGCTACCAGTGGCAGAGCAACTAGCGCTAATTGCTCATTTGGCACAAAAAATGAAGCTGACTTCAGAGACTGCGGGGCAGGAGACACAAAACACAGATGATACACCTGCTCCCACTGGAAAAACGCTTTTACAACTAGCGGATGACTTCGCAATCGATTTACCAGATGAAACGCTAGCACAGCTGCCAAAAGACGGCGCGGTAGAACATGACCATTACATTTATGGAACGCCTAAGATTCATTCATGAAAGTCTATTTCGCTGACACCTTTTACTGAATAGCCTTCATCAACCCTGCTGACGATTGGCATCAGAGAGTAAGAAAAACGGTTAAGACGCTTCAGCCTTGCAGAATTATCACGACTGACGAAGTACTCACAGAACTTTTGACCTTTTATTCAAAGTCAGGTCACACACTACGCTCGAGAGCTGCAACCTTTGTGAGAGATATTTTAGAAAGCTCGGAAGTCGATGTCATTCAGCAAAATCATCAGTCTTTTCTAGATGGATTGCATCTCTATGAGCAAAGACTCGATAAGGGTTACAGCATCCCCGATTGCATTTCCATGAATACGATGAGTCAGCTAGGGATTGCCGAAGCCCTAACGCATGATAAGCATTTTGTTCAAGAAGGGTTTTCTATCGTGTTTTCTGAGGAATAGAAAGCACATCGCCTGCGATCACCTTTCCTGTGTTAGTTTGGTACCAGAAGTGGTACCTAAGTATATGGATTTTTTATCGGTCAGAGAAGCAAGGGATAGCTTGTATCGGCTCATTGACGAGGTCGCAGAGCACCACAAGCCAGTCGTCATTTCAGGCAAGCGCAACGGAGCGGTTTTAGTGTCCAAAGAAGACTGGGACGCTATTCAAGAAACGCTTTATTTGACCAGCATTCCAGGCATGGTGGACTCTATTAAGCAGGGTGGCGCTGAGCCTATTGAAGACTGTACACCGCTTGAAGAATTAGACTGGTGACTTGGCAAATTGTATTGGCAAAGCAAGCCCAAAAAGATGCAAGGCGAATTGCCAGTGCTGGGCTTAAATCAAAAGTGAAAAAGCTCTTTTCAGTTTTGGCTAACAATCCTTATGAACCACCTTATGAAAAATTGATAGGTGATTTAGCAGGCTATTATTCTCGCAGAATTAACATTCAACACCGACTTGTCTACCAAATCAATGAACAGGAAAAGGTTATAAAAATCATCCGCATGTGGAGTCACTACGAGTGAGGGATTAACACCATGGTCGCGACAAAGACTCAGATGAGCCTAGAGGACTTCCTATCTTTTGATGATGGGACAGATACGCTCTATGAGCTAGAAAATGGAGAACTCATTGCAATGGCACCCGAGAGTGAGCTAAACCAGCGCATTGCATCGTTTTTATTTGTCTATTTTGCGCAGATTGGTATCCCTGCTGAATGTCTACGGATGAAGACAGAGCTAGCCGTCAGCGGATCTCGGGCGACAGTCAGAGTGCCAGACTTGATGGTGCTTTCAGATGAGTTAGTGGCTGCGCTGGAAGGGGCAACGCGAGCAACAGTGATGTTGGAGATGTCGCCGCCGAGGTTGGTAGTGGAGGTGGTATCGCCGGGGAAAAAGAACAGCGATCGCGATTACCGGTATAAAAAATCGCAGTACGAGGCACGGGGGATTGAGGAGTATTGGATTGTAGACCCGATCGCGCAAAAAGTGACAGTGTTTAGTTTGGTGGAAGGACTGTATGAGGCGAGAGTCTTTGAGGGTAATGCTGCCATCGAATCCGTGCTGCTAAGCGCTTTAGAGATAGAGAAACCATTGACTGCGGCGCAAGTGTTGGGAGAGCGTGAATGAGTACTTTCCTCTGATACTCAGCCAATAAAATTGGCAAAAGCTTCGTCAATCAATCAGTTATTCGGTTAGCTCGCCTTGAATAGCACTGTGGTCTGCTTTCGGCATCGGTTTTTGAAGAATGATGATTCAGCCATTGGGTTTTGAGAGTGAATACAAGCTAGACCTCATGCTGATTGACCCCGCAGAACTCTCCAAAGAACCCTCATGGACAGCAGGGCAGCGCATTTGTATATCAGGCACCGACGATCAACGATATCCGTTTTAATCGTCGGTGCTACTGTTCTTAGCGGTCTGTTAAAGACACGTTTCGTATAGCCGCCGAGCAGCTTGTTGACTGCCTGCTAGTTTCTATCTCGAGGGAGCTCATCTTCGATTTGTGCGCGCTGCTCGGGGGTCAAAACCGACATAACTTTATTTTGAGTAATTCGCATCAAACCTATGACTTCTGAGCGTTGGTTGTTGTCTAGTCCCAGACTCCTCATCACACTGCGAGTATCTTCACCACTAGATTGCGCCGACTGAAAGGTTTCCATTTGCGCTGGGGTCAAAATCTCAGCCATTTGGACCATCATCTCAGCTTTGATAGCTTCTATTTCGTCATTTTGAGTGGGGCTAAGTGATAAATCTTCTATGTCTGATAGGACGGAACTTCTGCTTTTGAGCATACTGGATGTCTCCTTCTGAACGTCGTTTATAGTGTTGGTGATTGAGTTCGCTTTTTGAAAACCGCCAGTGCCTATAATCATCAATGCGATCGCCGTAAAGACACCCGTCGATAAAGCCAGTTGCTGATTCATACGTACTCCACGATTGATTTTTCCTGTACAAGCGTCCAAAGTTTTAGCGTGAGGGCCTTTGAGATTCCTTGCGAAAGGGGGAAGCGCTTTCCCCTTTCGCGTGAGCCGATCAAACTATTCGTCGGCCAGAAATGGCACACAGCGTTTAATAAGTAAGTAGTTACTTACTTATTGATAGCGCAAATTTCTGTGGCGTCAACCCCTCTATGCCGGTTAATAGGTCTGTAGACTGGTCAGCGATTGGTAAATTGCTGGCCAGCTCTACTTTTGAAGGAAATCATCCTATAAAGTAGGACGAAAGAAACTTGGGGATATTAGGCATCTGACACTAAGGTCAAGAACGCCTGCTCACGAACATATGGCTAGGACACGCAAAATTACCGACCAGCAAATTCTAGACGCGGCGCTAGAAGTTTTCCTTGAGCAAGGATTCGGCGCATCAACCGTAGATATTGCGAAGCGGGCTGGTATTTCTGAGGCATCAATTTTTAAGCGGTTTTCTACCAAGGAAAACCTGTTCCTCAAGGCCATGGGATTGACTGGCGTACCCCAGTGGCGATCTTCACTGGAGTCTTTAGTGGGAACAGGAGAGCTTAAGGAAAATCTCAAACTAGTGGGTTTACAAGCCATTGAATATTTTCAGGAAAATATGCCAAAGCTGATTATGCTGATGTCTAAAGGGATAATCTCGCCAAGAGAAATGTTTAGCTCTGAAGATACACCCCCCATTCAAAATTTAAGGGCGCTGACTCTTTTTTTCGAAACAGAAATACAGTTAGGGCGAATGAAGGCAACAGAGCCTCGGGCGGTTGCACTGCAATTTATAGGTAGCTTTATCAGCTACGTTTTTCTTAGCCAGCTGTCTGCAACATTACCAGAGCCTAAAAACTATACTGAGAGGATTGTCGACGTCTTTTGGGTAGGTATTAGGCCCTAAATTGTCCTCTTAGCACTCATGTAGTTTCTACTACGCAGACTTTTTAGCTACGATGAATAATGCTTTATCCTTGCTTGGTTGCCATTGATAATCCAGCTCAAACCCGGCCTGGGTTAAGCTATCAGCCAGCTCCTGCGCGGTTAAAACTTGAACAAACGGCAGAAAGCCAAGGACTCGTCCAATAGTCGCGATGAGCTTGAACCAGCTCATGGTATCTCCTATGCAAACGGTGCTGGTGACGAAAAGTCCACCTGGTTTAAGCATTTGATATGCCTGTGCGATCGCAGCATCTTTATCTCTCAACAGGTGCAAAATACTGAGTCCCAACACCGCATCCAGACTCTGGTCGGGAATATTGAGGTCTTCGATGGCGGCCTGTTCAAATGTGACATTATGGATGTGCTCTGCTTCTGCCTTGCTCTGGGCGATGGCAAGCATATTGGCAGAGAAATCAATGGCGTGGATGTGCTTTACATAAGGGGCATGAAGGATAGCCGTTGACCCCGTGCCGCAGCCGATTTCCAGGACTTCCATATCAGGTCGAAAGTAGTCTCGGGTGACCGCCAATTTTTTCTGGTAAGCGGCTTCATCGGCGATGGGTTGCCTAGCATATTTCTCGGCAATCTTATCCCAGAATTGAGATGCTTGAGGCATGATGCAGCTCCTATGTAGTGTTGTTTTGTATTGCTTCTGCCACCGCCATGATGACCAGATAATGAAGGACAGTGCAGCGCTCTCCATAACCAGATGAAAGGTATCGTCTATATCGGTGGTGCCAAAGAAAGCAATCAGAACGCCGTAAAGCATTGCAATAATCATGTTGGCCCAGCGATTGGCACCATAGGGCATCAACCAAGAAAGTACAACCATCGCAATCGGCACTTCAATCATTACCCCGCCCAATAGCAGCATCTGTTCTGTGATGGGGTTACCATTAAATGTGCCAGTCATAATCTCTTCAATAAATCCTGGCTCCACAAATTCATGAATATCTCTAAAGATAATGTTGAAGAGAAAAAATATCCATAGTGCGGAAGTGCGGACAGCCTAGCTTCCATGGACATTGCCAGGATCTGTTTCTGTACTTTTATGCTCTGTACATTCATACTCTGCACACTTCTATTGCGATTGCTTAGGCCCTCTAACGGCTACTTGCGTTAAAAACTCAAAAGTACAAATCGATATGGGGAGCCACAGTCCCTACATGTGGAGATTGAATGTGGGGATTATTGATGAGCCTTGTGGGGATTAATATATGGCTCTAATGCCTATAAAACGCGTTAGAGTGGTTGTACAGTAACGCAGCTGTCGTGGAAAAGCTATTGATCGATCAAGCTTTATTTCCGATTGATGTCCTGCAAGATCTAACGATGGCAGGCACTGTTTTAGCGCGCCATGGTGCCAATCAGGTCATTCTTTATGGGTCTATGGCTAGAGGAACCTATCGGCCAGATTCAGACATTGACCTCTGTGTAGAAGGATTACCTAGCAAAAACTTTTTTCGCGCCTTAGCCGAGTGCCTGATGGCATCGCATCGTTCACTCAGCGTCGTTGATTTTGAGAATAGTCATGGTTACTTCCGAGAAAGGATTTTAGCTGAGGGGAAAGTATTAGTGAGTGTAGACATTCTCAAACAAGAAATTGCCTTTGGTTTGGAAAACTTGAACAAGATCTATGTCAACATAGAGACTTTCTCTAAACTAGAGGTGGATCCAAAGATAAAAGTCTCTGCGCTGACGTATGAATGCTTGGGGTACTACAACGCCATTGAACATTTAATCATTCGCTTCTTGAAATATCTCAGTGTCGAATTGCCTACTGGAAAATTCTCTCATCGAGACACACTGAGGAAATTTGATAATTTACTAAACGAAAGAGATGTCGCAAACTATAAAGAGACTGTCACGATTATCAATAATCTAATGTCTTTTCGTCATGTTGCAACTAAAATATATGGCTTTCTCATTGATGCTGATAAGCTCAGCACAGTTGTAGAAGATGTTACTACTCAACACAAAGCAATAGAGGAAATATTTCACAAACTGCTAAAGACTTTTTAACCCGGATTATTTAGCTAGCAACGTGTGTCTGCTAAGTAGGTCATCCAATTATTTTATAAAATAAAAGGGTCCTTCCTAGCAGCCATCAGATTTGCACTACCTAGAGCAATGTTTAAAAGAGTACGTACGCTCTCAAGCTTTCAAAGGGCCCTTGGCATGTGACGAAAGCTTTAAAATTTGGAGGTTTTTGTACACTGTACTTATAACAAGTTTGCTCAACCATAGAAACGAACACTAGCGGACCCTAGCGCCACGATAGCGTAGGTGGCTTCTCACCGCCTGCCGCTGGGCAAAGGTAGGCATGTCGTTTTGGTGTCCCATGATGATAAGGGTATCTCCTTGGTTGAGATTTTCTTGCGGATTGGGGTGGATAGTGATGTCAGCTGTAGACCGCTTCAGCGCCACGATAATGAACGTGCCTTTGCCTCGGAGTTCTACATCGCCGATGGTGCGACCTATCAGGGGTGAATCGGGTAAAACGGTGATTTCATTCATCTGAATATCGATTTCGGCGAGCAGTTCGTTCAGGTTAGTACGGCTGTCGTCCTGAGCCAAAAAGCTGAAGGCGCTAGGATTGGAAATGAGGTGGGCCATCCGCAGTGCGCCGATACTAGCCGGTAAAATGACCTCATCGGCACCTGCTAAGCGGAGCTTTTTTTCGGATGAGGGAAGGGTGCCTCGGGCAACAATTCTAAGGCGTGGGTTGAGTTCTCGGGCGGTGAGGCTAATAAAAACATTGGCGGCATCGTCGGGGAGAACTGTCGCCAGTGCCCTAGCGCGTTCAATGCCTACAGCTTGCAGTTGCGTTTCATCTGTGGCGTTACCCAAATAGACCAAATACCCTTTTTCAAAGGCGCTATTAATCCGTTCCGGATCGCGATCTAGCACGATAAATCGCTGCCCATCGGTCTGTAGTTGCTGGGTGAGCATTTGACCCATCCGGCCATAGCCGCAAACAATGACATGGTTTGCTAGCGTTTTTATCTCTTGGGTCATTTGTCTAAGGTTGAGCGCACGGCGAATTTCACCTTCTGTCACCAGCTGTACAAATCCTGCCACCATGTAGGCAACCGACAGCGCACCAGCCACGATGACTAGGATGGTAAAAACGCGAAGGACGGTGGTCTCTAGCGGTTTGACTTCTCCGTAGCCTACGCCAAAGATGGTGATGACTACCATGTAAATGGCATCGAGCAGGGACCAGCCAGCTAGGATGTAGCCAACGACAGCGACTAGGATGGTAATAGAGAAAAATAGCGCACCGGTTAAGATGCGCTGAAATGAACTTTTGGCTGGAGAACGCAATCTACGGAGTTCCTAGCGAATAGTTGGTGCCGATAGTCAGCTTAGCTTACCAACAGATTACTGACTCACCAAAGCTAAAGCTGTATTCAGCATTACCTATACCGAAAACGCTACAGCTCGGTTTCAAACTCTCTCTTACTGGGCATGCACCACAGCCCAGAGGAAATTAAATTTGGCCTGCTTATTGAATTCTTCGAGGTAACAACGGCTAGATCTCAAGGCGATCGCCCCTCGGAATTCGATTTGAAGAAGGTCGATTTGACTGTCCTGCAGGCCCAAAATCTAGCGCACCACTCGAGTAGGTACTGCCAAAGTTGTTGGCTAGGGTGGCTACCTGTAAGAGGGCTGAGCGCAAAAAGTTTTCTTCTAACGAATCTAGAGGATGAACAAATGTAGACACAAGTGTGTCTTGAGAAAGCGCATAGCGAGCATCTAACGCGGTGTGAAAATTGGCGAGGAGAACGGCCTGAATCTGTGGGGCGCTCAGCTCACCGGTGGAGGTAATGGGTGTAAAAATCCGCATGCGGTTGTTGGTAGCATCGGCAAGTACGAGAAGCGTGCGGCCTTCTATGCTGACTTGCCACTGACCGTTGCTGCCTTCCACCGTATTGGAAGAATCTTGGAGAATAGCTTCTAGGTTATCGAGAGTCATAGACTGCTGCTTAACCTGGGGGCGTTGGGTTACCCCTGCTTGGGCGACAGCGCGGGTCGGTACTAGCTGTGGCGCAGATGTAAAAAAACTGGCTACCAGGATGAGCCCGGTTGCGCCAATCAGCTGGCCTATCTGTTTTCCGATTGTTTTCTGCTTAGCTACTGTCTGTGAACTTCGGTGACCCATGAGCTGTCCTCGCAGGATAGTGGTGATGTGGATAGCTCCAGTGTTATGCCTGAGGCTGAGGATGGCATGAGAAGGCGGTTAATTTCGAATTTAGTCGGGGCGTTTAACGGCTCCTCCCTGTACTCATCTGTGCCGGTCAAAACTCCATACCGACCAAAATATTTTGGCTGGGTTGCGTAATTCTTCGATTCGGCACTGATAGATCTTTGAGGACAAGCACAATATGCAAACACTGTGCAAACACGATGCAAGTTGTAACGACTCTAATGACTGTGGAGAGAGGCGTTTGAGACTGTGAAGTGTCGCTGACAGAGTCATTTTGTCGGGCCTCATTTTTGTCGGTTTTCGTTGTTCGCTGATAAGCCGTGTCTTGCAGGAGTCTTGTGATGTCCATTGCTGTTTCCCCCGCTTATGTTGTGCTCATCACTGGTTCTAAAGGGTCTGCTGTCAGGCAGCTCCAGCGTCTGCTAAATTTACGTCTCCAAGCCTTGGAGATGACTGCCATGATCTCTGTCTTTGTTGATGGCGTCTTCGGGCGGGAGACGCTGACGGCAGTGAAGTATTTGCAGTGTGTGGGCGGGTTTCCGGTCAATGGACGAGTTGATAATGCGCTGATGACCTTTTTGACTGAGGGTGCGCGGGGACTTCCTAGGCTGGATTTGGGTAGCCGAAATACGGGTGTGCTGGCCGTTCAGCAGGCTGTCTTGAGAGCCGGGATAAGCGTGTCGCCAGATGGAGAGTTTGGGCCTCGCACAGAAGTGGCCGTGAGAACATACCAGGCGCAGATGGGTCTCCCTGTAGATGGCGTGGTCGGCTGGCAGACGTGGGATAAGGTGGTGCGATCGCGCTTAATGGAACTCCCCTGCCTCTCCCTATTGCCCAATCCTTACAGGTTGTAGGGTGCTTTCGCGTAGCAATCTGCACTAAGCAAAAAATTGGCGATAGCCTGCCGCAAATTTTTCTTTCCAGATGTCTTCATCCAGTTGTTCTAGCTGACCCATATGCACAGACTGCCTGTATTTTTAAGTCGAAGACGCTTTGAAGCGGGTAATCGTCATCTGCTCTATCAGATGATCCGGAGAACCTGTGAGGTACTGAGCATAGCGTTGGGCAACCGGCGGCACTAGCGCGAAAGGACCGGTAAAGCCACTAAACACATTTAGACCACTACAGCCGGGAACCGGGCCGAGAAGCGGTAGACCGTCTTGGGTGAAAGTAACCAGGCAGTGCCGCCAGGTACCCGGTGCATGCTTCAGCGCTGGAATAAAGCACTCTATGGCCTGTCGCATTTTAGCTTCACTGATAGCAGAGGCAACGGGCGGCGTGTAGGCGGTGTGGAAGCGGCTGATCTGACCGATTCGGGCAGTTTTATCTTGAAACTGAATGATGCCAGCTTCTAAAACAGGGGGCATGACCTGATGGTCAGGCTGCTGCCACTCCGTAGGATCGGTGGCTTTGGTTTCTACGACGATGCGCGCATTGGTCGCAGGCATCACGAAAGTGCGCACGTCAAAATCTAGGGGAACCGTTTCAATGATTTCGGCATGGGTGAAGTAGAGCGGGACCTGTATGCCCGCTGACTGAAGTAGCTGGAGGCTATATACGCCCGCTGCGACGATGACCTTTTTTGCAGGGTAGGCTTGGGCTGCGGTGGTGACGCCGGTGATGCGATCGCCTATCCGAACCAGCTTTGTGGCCGCCGCCAGACTATGGTGTCCGCCCAGCCGTCTAAAGGCCTGATTGTAGGCAGTCACCACCGCCATCGGATTGACGTGGGCATGGCGAATAGTAAACGCGCCCTCAATGGCGTCAGGATTTAGCTGAGGTTCTAAATCGCAGGCGGCTTGTGCAGGCATAAATCTTGGCGGCGTCCGAAAGCTTTCGTAGCCCACTTTGAGCGCATCTATGTCTGCACCTTTTTCGACCGTGAGCAGTAGATCTAGCTCGCGTAGCTCAGTGTCAGCGCCCAGCTCTTCAGGCAGCTCGCGGTGACGGGCAAGCCCCGCGCTAAAAAGCGTTTCGGTCAGGTCGGATGTACCTGCCCAATAGCCAATGCCACCGTAGCTGTAGCGGGTACCACTGTGGGGATTGCCATCATCTAGCAGGAGAATAGACTCACCGGCTTTGGCGAGTTCATAGCTGAGGGCTGCGCCTGCCAAGCCGTTGCCAATGACAATGGCATCGTAAGTCTGCATGGTTCTAGGGATGTATTTGAGAAAGAATCATGCGCAGACGGTCGTAGTCATCTTTGAGCAGTACGCTGACGGTCCTACCGGCGCGGACCAGCCAATCGCGGTCGAGGTCTCTCAGGGTATAGACTTCGCGAATGGCAGCAGCAGCGAGGCTTTCGGTAGGGACACCGCTGACTTGCAGCAGGGTGCGCAGCCAATCGAGTTCCTCGGTGAAGTGGATGACTTCTTGCGCCTCGCAGCGATGGACGGCCTGGTGAACCTGGGGCGGACGCGGCGGCAAGTGCTGATAGACGCGACTATTACTATTGAGCGCCTGCTTCGATCTCCCGTTGCGGCCCTGTGCCACAGGAACAAACCCAACGATGGCAACGCGAAATTCGGTCTTGAGCATGGCGAAGATCTGCGGCTGCTGTTCGCGCAGCTCATCTAGCGTCATACCGAGGGCGCGGGCGCGGTGCACAGAATCTAGCGGGCTAGTAGTGGCATGGTAGACCACACCATAGATTTGGTTGGCGGCTTCTTCATCGTAGGCCTTTACCCAACTGCCAAAGGGAGGCATGGCCGGAAAGCTCAGATCTTCGGGTTCTAGGCACTGAGCCAGGAACTCAGTTGTAGCGGTTTCGATGACCTCAGCAATATGCCCGGGCTGACGCCTTTGAATCTCGAACTGCGGTAGCGGCAGGCGCATCGCTTACTTCTTGCCTCGCTTGGGTTTCACAACTTCCAAATCGCTGGTTTTAAAGGTGATGAGTTTGTCCCAGTTACCGCCCTCAAAGAGAACTGCAACCTTACCGTCAGTGATGCGCTGTACCTGGCCTTCAAAACCGTAGTAGGTATCGTCGGCGTTGGTAATACGAACGGGAGACCCCGGCAAAATGAGCATGGCGTTTCGTGACTGTGCGTGTATGGGTGGAATCGGTACAAGTGTATTTCTTTCATAGCTTAATACACTTACACATCGTACGTTTATTCAGTCAGGTTTGGATTTAATGCAGATACCGCTAAACCCTATGTTCCCCCTTACAAACTTCAACATCCTTGAGCGCACTGTGGTGATACGAAACCAGGCAGAATCCGTGACTAACCGACTTTTTGTATATGGAACCCTCGCCCCAGGCCGACCTAATGAGCACGTGTTAGCAGATATACCGGGAAATTGGAAGCCCGCCTCTGTTGTTGGCACGTTGGTGCAAGAAGGCTGGGGCGCAGCGATTGGCTATCCGGGCATCGTCCTAGATGAGCAGGGCAGCACAATTAGAGGCCTGCTCTTTAGCTCGGAGAGGTTGGCTGAGCACTGGGCTCGCCTCGATGAGTTTGAAGGGGATGGCTATGAGCGTGTGCCAACGACAGTGCGGCTAGAAGACGGAACGACTCTAGATGCCTACATCTACCAGCTAAGTACGACTGCCCCTACATAGAAGGCTCTGGCAACGTCGGCGTAGCCTAAAGCGTAGACAATGGCTCGTACGGGTATCTATTACCATCGGGAGAATAGATACCCTTAGAAACTTAAGCGAATCTTGGAAACCTATGGTGATTGAGTATCTTTACAATGGGGCGAACCTGTTTGCGCTGCCTTTTTGGACGCTGATGGTGATATTGCCGGGCTGGTCAGTAACGCGGCGGGTCATGGGCTCGGCGCTGATGTTTGTGCCGCTGGCGCTGGCCTACCTCTACTGCTTTGCAAATAGCCTAGACCCAGATTCAATGGCATCTTTTGCCAACCCGACGCTAAGCGCGCTGGCTGGGCTGTTTGCCGATGAGCGAGTGATGGCGACAGGCTGGATTCACTACATTGTGATGGATTTGTTTGTGGGTCGCTGGATTTATTGGCAGGGGCAGGAGAAGGGAATTTGGACGCGGCACTCACTGCTGCTGTGTTTGTTTGCGGGGCCGGTGGGTCTGCTGTCGCATTTGATAACGACTCAGCTTCAAGAGCGCGTGTTTGGCCTATCGGACGTGAGCGGAGCGGAAATGCTGGGATGATGCTTCGGCTTAGGCAACACCATAATCGGTGTAGGGTCGTTTGTAAGGTGGCTGTAATCCCAGAACAATATCTTCACGTGGCACCCCCATACTCACTAAGTCCTCAGCTGGATTTTGTTCAGTCAAGTTTTGCTGCAGCCAAACTTTTCCATCCTGAATATCAAAATGCACGATACATCGATGAATTCTTGTAGACCCTTTCCAGCCAATGTCCATCCATTGGTAATGTCCTCGCTCATCGTCAAACATCAACTGAGTTTTCACACCCTCTTCTGACGAGTCCGCCTGAGAATATTGCAAAAGTAAATGTTGAACGGCATGTTTGTAGTCACTTAGCTTTTCCATGTCACAATCTCTACTGAAATTTAATATCGCCAAACTCAATACGTAACGGATCGGCTGTGATGGTCTACTTTTGCTTTTCCAATGCTCGTATCACAGCATCATGAAAAATATCCCTAGCCATTCTTTCTAGCTCGCGAGGTCTGTACAGAGTATGGATAAGTCTCTTACTTAGTACCGTAGAAAATGAGATGCCACTGGCTTTTAGTGCTAATCTAGCCGCCATCACGCTTCACCGTTATTATCCCCTTACCTCTACAGGGTTTCTCTAGATTTATGGAAGGTAAGACTATCGATTATGTACGAAGCTAAGGGGCTCGCTAGCGTAGAATACGTCTCACGCTAGCTATAATGGCGTGCTGTAGATTACCGTAGCTATTTAGGCATTCCATGGTTGTTTCTTTGCTTCTTCGTTTGCGGCAGTTGCGCCGTTGGTCAATTTCTAGACGACGGGTTTTAAGGGTAGGCCAGTATCTTGGCCTGTTTAGTCTTTGCCTGGTGCTGGCGGTGGCCTGTCGTGGGGGCGGTAGTCCTGAGGCGGCAGGGGATAACTTAGCAGCGGGAATAGGGGGGAGCGATCGCGTTTCTATTGGCACCACCCTCAGTGCCCGCACCCTAGACCCGGCTGATGCTTACGAAATTTTTCCGGGCATTTTGCTCTACAACATGGGCGATCGCCTCTATACCTACGCGCCAGGCACCACCGACCTAGTGCCCCAGCTAGCCACCGACATGCCCACCGTCAGCGAAGACGGTCTTACCTACAGCATCCCGCTGCGGGACGATGTCACGTTACACGATGGCACCCCCTTCACTGCAGAGGTAATGGCTTTCTCTATTCAGCGCTTTCTTGAAAATGGCGGACGCCCGGCATCTCTTCTCTCTGGCAAGATTGAATCTGCCTCTGCGGCCAGCCCCACTGAACTGACTATCACGCTGAAAGAGCCGTTTGCGGCCTTGCCCTCACTGCTGACCTTTTCTGGCGTAACGCCGATATCCCCAGAAGTGTACGAAGTGGGCGCAGGCAGCTTTAATCCGAATGTCTTCGTTGGTTCTGGGCCCTATAAGCTCAGCTCATTTACCAGCGACGTCATCAAGCTAGATGTGAATGAAGACTACTGGGGCGAAAAGCCTGCCAATAACGGTATCGACATTCAGATTTTCACCAGCGCGGTGAACCTCTACAACACCTTTACTTCAGGCGGCCTAGACGTGGCCTACCAGACCCTAGACCCAGAGCAAATTTCTCAGCTAGAGTCCGATGCTGCAGGGAATGACTGGCAGGTGATCGAAGCCGGGACAACGGTGATTAACTACCTCTCGCTAAACCAGAAGATTGAGCCTTTTGACGACTTAAACGTGCGTAAGGCGGTGGCGGCGATGATGGACCGGCAGCTAATTAGCGATCGCGCTTTCAAAGGCCAAGCAGAACCGCTCTACAGCCTCATTCCCAAGAGCTTTGCCGTCTATCAGCCCGTCTTCGAAGCAGCCTACGGCGACGGCAACTACGATGACGCCAAGCAATATCTCACTGCCGCTGGCATCACCGAAGCCAACCCCCTAGAGTTTGAAATCTGGTATCCATCTGCCTCAACGCCCCGCGCCGTAGCAGCCAACACCATTAAGCAAGCCATTGAGCAGTCTCTACCTGGCCTGGTAAATGTCACAGTCAGCACTGCCGAATCAGCCACACTCTGGGAAAACGTCGAAAACGGGGCCTACACCAGCGTGCTTTCCAACTGGTATGCCGATTACTTCGATCCAGAGAACTTTGTCCAGCCCTTTTTAACCTGCGAGGAAGGCTCTGCCGAGACCCTCTGTGCAACTGGCTCGACTCAGGCAAATGGCTCTTTTTACTACAGTGACAAGGCCAATACCCTAGTCGTCGATCAAAATGCTGAACAGGACGCGGCTAAGCGCGATGCCATCTTCGATGAGCTGCAGCAGCTCATGGTAGATGATGTGCCCTACATTCCCCTTTGGCAGACAAAAGACTATGTCTTTACTACTGCCGATGTAGACAATGTCGCAATTGAGCCCAATCAGCAGTTTTTACTCTGGCAAATCGAGAAAACTGCTGGCTCGGAGGCCTAGTAGTCGGCAGCTTAATAATTGGCGGCTTAGCCCCGGCGGTATCACAACATAAGGCGTAACCAAACATGTCCCGGACTAGCTCACTCAGGCTCTACGTCATCTCCCGGCTGCTGCTGGCACCGCTGATGATCTGGACCATTACGACCGTTGTCTTTTTGCTGATGCGGGCCACGCCTGGAGATCCAGTAGATGCGTTGCTAGGGCCTCGGGCACCCGAAGCGGCAAAAGCGGTGATGCGCGCCAAGCTAGGCCTCGACCAGTCGCTCTTTAAGCAGTACATCGACTATCTAGGTCAGCTGCTGACTTTTGACTTGGGCAGCTCTTTGGCTAGCCAAGGGCAAACGGTCTGGCAAATTATTGGCGACCACTTTCCGGCAACGGTGGAGCTGACGCTCTGCGGCATGATGATTGCGGCACTCGTGGGGCTGACGGTGGGCTCCATTGCGGCCGCTCGGCCCAATACGGTGTTTGACGCGGGGGGACGGGTCTTTGGCATCGTTACCTACGCGGTGCCAATGTACTGGTTTGGCATGATCTTGCAGCTGATTTTTGCGGTGCAGCTGGGTTGGTTTCCCATTGGCACCCGGTTTCCGCTGCGGGAAGTCGCCCCTGCGGGTCCGACGGGCCTGTACTTGCTTGACAGCTTGCTGAATGGCAACCCGGCCCAGTTTGGAACGACGCTGTACTATCTGGCGCTACCCAGCCTGACCCTAGGCATTCTGATTAGCGGCGTATTTGAAAGGATTGTGCGGGTGAACCTTCGCCAAACTCTGAAAGCTGACTATGTAGAGGCGGCTAGAGCAAGGGGAATTTCAGAATTTCGAATTGTCACGGCCCACGCCCTGAAAAATGCCATGATTCCAGTGATCACTATTTTGGGGTTGACCTTTGCGTCTTTGCTGGGCGGGGCTGTCCTGACGGAAGTGACGTTCTCTTGGCCAGGGCTGGCCAACCGGCTGTACGAAGCAATTAGCCAGCGAGACTATCCGGTCGTGCAGGGGCTAATGGTCTTTTTTGCGGGGATTGTGGCCCTAGTCAGCATCGCTATCGACATTCTCAATGCCTATGTCGACCCGCGCATTCGATACTAATTGGGCCCATTTTTGTGGTGTGGAGCGGCCCAGTGATGCTGTTGTTCTTAATTCGTCTGATATTATTCAGAGATATTACTTAATTGAGCGTGCCTCCGCTCAGTAGTTTTCAACACGACTTTGCCTCTTCTCTTGCGGTCAGATCTGCCCCCAGCGCCGGTCTTAGCCATCAAGCGTTTTATTTGCTGCACTATTTGACACAGGCCGAGGCAGACAGGACTAGGTGCATTGGCGCGGGTATTGCGATCGCTGCTCACACAGGCTCATTTATAGGTTCATTTTTAGATTTATTTATGGTCTTTGTGCCATCTTGACCCATGCGGGTCTGCAGACTAAATGCATTTGCAGGCTAATTGCATTTGCAGGCTAAATGCGCTTGCAGACTGAAGGCTTGATTTTCAAACGCATTGGCAGGCTAGAGATGACTTACCGCTGTTTGACGGGTGCCCCCGAGTTTTCGGGTAAATGGTGAGCGGTTTATTAAGCGCTGATATAGCTTCTGTCTAGTTTCTGAGGACATGGCTTGACGCTATATCCCTTGTTGTATAAAGCAACTAGACCTGCAGATGCCCTCATTACATTGGGGTAATCGCTGCACGGGTTTGGCTGCATGTGTTTGTGAGTTGGAGTTATGAGTTGGCATTTTTTGACGCTGCCTGTGGCGAGCGGGGCGCTTTGGCTGCTATCAGTCAGCCCTGGATTTGCCGCTTGTGAGCTGTTTTCTGAACCTCAGCAATTCAATACCTCAACTTCAGACGATGTCATTGTCATCGGCCATCAGCAGAACCGGCGCTATCACCTGGTGCTACCCCGCGCGGATGAGGCGAGCGTTAGGGAAATTCAAGCCTGTGTACTGGACGCGTTTTTAACGCGATCGCGGGCAGGTGAGTATCTGCAGATTGGTAGTTTTGACCGGCGCAGCGAGGCGGAAACGATTCGACGTATTTTACGTCGCTCAGGATATCGTCCTCGTGTGGTTTATAACCGTTAAGCGCCATGGGATATTAAATAGGCTTATTTTTCCTGATGCGTCACATGGTTAAGCTTCGAAGCTCTCTCGTGATAGCCGTATTGCTGGGATTTCTACTCAGTTTCGGCGTTGCTCAAGCGCAGCAATCTCTCAGACTTCGGGGTAACCGCTGGCTGAGTGTTTCCAACCTGACTGGCTACGTTGAAATCGTGCCCAGAGAGAGCCGGCGGCGGCGGGCAGTGGAAGGCGATCGCCTGGATATGGCAGGTGATGTGCTCATTACAGGCCCTAGTTCGACGGCCAGGCTGGATATCGATCAGGCAGCTGGCTTTATCACTATGGCCGAAAACAGTCGCATACAGGTTCAAACGCTGAGCGTTACTGGGAATGGCGGCTACATAACCGAGATGTATGTCACTCAGGGGCAGGCGCGGCTACGGCTGCGATCGCTTACCAATCCGGCCAGTCGCATTGAAATATACACCCCGGCTGGCGTGAGCGGCGTACGTGGCACTGACTTTGGTGTGGCGGTCGGTCCTGACGGCCGGACTGGGGTTGCTACCTTGGAAGGCAGCGTGGCATCGAGCGCGCAGGGGCAGACCGTTGTAGTCAATGCCCAACAACAAAGCACCATTCGACCGGGCGAACCACCCACGCCGCCTGAACCGCTACGGGACGATCCGTCGCTGTACATTCAGGTATTGCGGATCTTGCCAGGACGGACCGATGCGGCAGGCAGATCGATTGTTCAGGTGGCGGGCTACACAGATCCCGTTAACCTATTAAAGATAAATAGTAAGGAAGAGAATCTGGGCAGAGACGGCCAATTTGACGTTACGCTGCCCCTGCTGCGCGATCGCAGTCTTGATGCACTGGTAGTGACACCCTTGGGAACCCAGCAAAAATACGAATTAGTATTGCCATGATGTCTTCTGTGCGCAGACGATTTAAGGGATTCAATCGGATGGTGCCGGGCCTGATGGCGAGCTTGCTCGTGATTATGCTGATGCAGCTGCAGGCCTGGGAACCAATAGAGCAGATGGTCAACAATCAAATCATGCGGTGGCGCGGAGCCAACAGCTGGGACCCCCGCCTAGTGATGATCAGCGTTGACGATAAAACCCTCAATCAGCTGGGTCAGTTTCCCATCTCTCGCAGCTACTACGCTGAATTGCTCAACCGCCTCAGGGAGCAGGATGTCAGCGTCGTTGTGTTCAACCTGATGCTGTCCGATCCGATTTCAGTCGATATTCTCTCTGCGGATGCGGCCACCGCTGGCAAGCTTGGCGCCGCTAGCCGGGCCGCGACCACCCAGCTAGCACGGGCGATGATCACCCATGGCCGGGTTGTGATTGGTCAGGCCTGGAGTAATGAGGGTGAAGCCATTGAGCCAATTCCGGTGCTTTCTGAGACGGCGATCGCGGTCGGCCATATGCGACTTCAGGCCGACCGCGACGGCTTTACCCGCTTAGTTGAAGTGACTTACAACGAGCTACCGGCCCTGGGAGTGGCCGCCGCCCAAGCCTACAGCCTGGAAGATGAGCTGGTGACCATTCCCTCAGATCTGAGCAAGCTCAGGCTGAATTGGCCCGGCTCAATCGACAGCCTAAGCACGCTGAGCCTAGTCGACG
Source organism: Cyanobacteria bacterium J06626_6 (assembly GCA_038523095.1). Taxonomy (GTDB): domain Bacteria; phylum Cyanobacteriota; class Cyanobacteriia; order Phormidesmidales; family Phormidesmidaceae; genus Phormidesmis. The sequence goes on along the minus strand of JBCBJS010000066.1, from coordinate 2,854 downwards.
TGCTGCAAGGAAAGGTGAAGCCCAAAGCCCTCAAAGACAAAATTGTATTTGTTGGCTACGGGGCGACCTCTGGATTTGCGCCCATGCGTACCCCCTTCGACTATCGCTGGCCAGTGCCGGGGGGATACATGCACGCAGCAGTGGTAGACAATTTACTCAACCAAAACTGGCTGCGCGCCATTCCACACTCAGGCGCGATGCTGGGGCTGCTGATGGGCGGACCGTTGATGAGCTGGCTGCTTTACCGGCGGGGAGCACTCGTGCAGCTGGCTACGGGGCTTGGCCTATCGGTAGGTTGGGTCGCTGTCTGCGTAACGGCGCTGCAGGCGGGCTACTTACTGCCTGTAATTTCACCCTTGGTCGTGATGTCTTTGACCATGACCAGTGTGATTGTATGGGGTCGACTGCAGTCGAATGCGCTGCTGCAGGTGCGCTCTGCGTTCTTGAGTACGATGAGCCACGAGATTCGCACGCCCCTCAACGCCATCGTGAACCTGTCTGAGATGCTCCAGGAAACGCCGCTCAATGAACGGCAGCGAGAGTATGTGGAAACGCTTGATAGCAGCAGTCAGACCTTAATGGCGCTGATTAACGATGTCTTGGATTTTTCAAAGATTGAGTCGGGCCAGCTGATGCTGGAAGACTATCCTGTCAGCATCGTGGAGACCGTGGAGCGCAGTATTGAGCTGTTGGCTCCCCGCGCCGCTGAGAAAAGTATTGAGCTGGTGTATGCGATCGCGCCAACGGCACCTGCGATGATTTTTAGCGACCCGGTGCGGCTCCAACAAATACTCAGTAACTTGCTCAGTAACGCTGTCAAATTTACAGAAGTCGGCGAGGTTTCAGTTCGCGTAGCCGCCAGGCCCTACCAGCCGAAGCGGGGTCTATTACCGGCTTCTTTCACCCGGCAATCGGCGAGCCAGGCAAGCGCAGGGCGATCTTCACTCTTTTGGCGACTGCCCTCATGGAAGGGAATTAAAAACCGGTTGCGGCGTGGCTTCTTTCAAGACGGGTTTCTACGGGGTGGGCTATTGGGCAGTGCGCCGCGAGCATTGCAGCTGTCGCCGCGATCGCTTCAGGCCGAAGCAACAGACCTTTATGAAGTCCGATTCGCGGTGAGCGACACCGGCATTGGCATTCCAGCAGAGCGAATGGCCCAGCTGTTTAAGCCCTTTAGCCAGGTGAGCGCTTCGACCACTCGAAAATACGGTGGCACTGGTCTGGGGCTTTCCATCAGTAAGCGATTAAGTGAGCGCATGGGCGGCGACCTGTGGGTAAAAAGCACGCCGGGACGCGGCAGCACGTTTTACTTTACCTGTCAGGCCCAGAAAGCTGAGATGACCCGGCTTTTGCCCGAACATTTGGCAGGGCTAAAGGGCACCCATCTGCTGATAATCGACCGTAACCAAACCCGGCGCGAACAGATGAGCCGAGAACTGCAGGCGCTAGGTATTCGCTTTGTACAAACCGCATCTCTGTCGGAGGCGATTGTCTTCATTCACAACACGCCCACCTTCGACGGCATGATTTTAGACGAAGTGGTGGCGCTGAGGTCAGGGACTGTCTCGGCAGCTATCAACACCTTGCGTCAGGCGATTTGTAATGAACAGCTGCCGGTCATTTTGCTCAGTGCGCTAAAAAGCGATCCTCCCCTGGCAGTAAGCAACGCAACGATGCTTTGGAAACCGGTCAAGCAGTCTTCACTCCACCAGGCACTGCGGTCTATTCGACCGATCAGACTAGTGCCAACGTCAGGACTACCGGTTGCGCCCAAAACCGCGGCTCTAGCCCAGCAGAAAAGGGCCGCGCTGCCGTCAGCAAGCAGCGCTGTAAAAAGTAGCTCAGCAGAGAGCCCTACGGCCGACCAGACGACAGCAGCTAGACGCCGGGAAGCGCTGAAAATCCTAATCGCTGAGGACAACAGAACCAATCAGCGGGTTGCCGTGCGACTGCTGGAGCTTTTGGGGTATCAGGCAGATGTGGTGAATTCGGGCCTAGAGGTGCTAAGTGCCCTCAAGCAGCAGCGCTATGAAGTGATCCTCATGGATATGCGAATGCCTGAGATAGACGGTGTGGAAGCCACGCGCCAAATTCGGCAAATGCCTCAGCACAAAGATGTCTGGATTATTGCGATGACCGCCAATGGCATGGCCGCAGACCGCAAGCGATGCTTCGTGGCGGGTATGGACGACTACCTGCGCAAACCCATTAAGCGAGAAGCGCTGGATAAAGCACTCCAGCGCTGTCCGGCAATTCAGCAAGGACTTGAACAACGGCTACCAGGCTAAGCTGCTCGAACATCAAGCGGCTAAAGCGCTGTCTCTCTGCATAGGCTCACACATGCCACCATCGGCCGAAAAACGCTACAAAATTTGACGCAGGACTGTTCGCCCTGACAGATACGCCAATGGATTTGGGCCCTTGCTATATGATAGGTGGCAACTGCTTAGAGAGTAGACCTATGGATACTGTCACTTACGAAATTATCGGGGGCGCGATGGCTGCGCTGGCCCTAGGAATCGGCGTACAGAGCACCCGACGACAGCAGAAAGTCAATAGCCAAACTATCGAAGCAGAAAAAACGAAGCTGCAGACACAGGTCACCCAGCTCACCCAAGAAAACGAAAAATTTGTCGAAGCGCTCAAGCTGGCTCAAAGCACGGTGACCGCTATTGAACAACAGCTAAAAAAAACCACCCAACAGTGCACGGGCCTAGAGAAAGATCTAGCACAGGCCCAAACTGAGTCGAACCAGGCCAAAAGCCAGCTGCAAACCGCAGAAGCAGAGAGCCAGAAAACCAAAACCGACCTCACCGGGCAAATCGAAACACTCCAAAACGAACTCCAAACTCAG
>JBCBJS010000065.1:0-23609 GCA_038523095.1 Cyanobacteria bacterium J06626_6 | reverse complement strand
ACGAGAGGTTTTCGGCTTGGGTATTTCAGATAAACTGATACCAGCCGCCTGAAGCTGAGCTATCTCAACAGATTTAATGGCTTCCGATTTTCCTTGAAAGGCTTTTTCGAGGGTTTCTTCTAGATTTTGCAATAGATGAAAACGATCTGCTACCTGAATGGCTTCAGGTGCACCTGCTGTCATGCCGCTTCGGTAAGTCTTTGAACGGTCACGCGATAGGATTTCCACACCCGGATGAGCTTTCAGCCAGGTTTCTAAGGTCTCAGCCGTACGATCGGGCAGCAGCGCAATCGGGCGATGTGCTTCTATGTCAACTAAGATCGTGCCGTCGTGTTGTCCTCGGCGCAGAGCAAAATCGTCTACACCTAAAATACGAGGTGTTTTGATCGGTGGCAGCGGTAAGTGTGACAGCAGATTGAGAAGCGTGCTGCCACAGCAGCGTAGGCCCAGATGAACACACAATCGGGCACCCGCTTGTCCGCCTGAGGTGAGGGCGATCGCTTGCAGATGTTCGACAAGTCGTTGTGTTTTTCTCGCCCAAGAAGCAGCGACCTCAGGAAATCTTTCAGTGAAGATGCGACGAGGACAGGCTGGATTAGCGCAAAAGAACTTACAGACGCGAACGATCAACGTCAGGCTAAATGACACACAAGGCAGATCGGCTAACGTGCGACTGTAGCGGCTATGGACCCGATGGCTCGGTTGACCGCAGATGGGGCATCGCGCCTTGGCTTGTGTGGACGTCAGATTCAGGGTCAAATGATGTTCTCTGGGAGCCAGATCGTAGCTATCGAGGTGAAGCAGATGAAGGCTAGGCAGCAGGCAGTGAAGCAGTTCCATGAGCAAAGCGCGAAAGGTAATGGCTTCAATAGTTTCCTGCTATTCGCCTCGGATCACCAAAAGTTCGGAAGAGCCCGAAGTCATGCGAATACGCACTTGACGAGGGCCAGGTGAAAGTGGCGATCACACTAGCTGAAGCAGGTGAGCTGACTATCAATGAGATCTGCGAACAGGTAGGGTGCTCGCGCTTTACTTATTATCGGCAGGTAGCTCCATAACTTAACGGAGAAGATGCCTAGTCGTTCATAGCGGCATGCCCTGTAGAGCCGCGACAAAGTGTCTATGCTAGACAGCGAGAAGTCGCGATATAGTGTTAGTCGCTGTAAGCGGATGCGAGTCACTTATGAGTATGCAGCTAGACACTATCAGAATCTTCGTTTCAGATGTCACACGCGCCAAGCCCTTCTACCAAGATGCGCTCGAATTAAGTCTGGAAGTAGATGGCTCACAAGATGGTTTTCTGGTGTTTCGCTCTGCGAATGTTTCCATTGTTGTTGAAAATTCAGAAGTGTCAGACGACACGACTGGAGAGCTATTAGTGGGTCGGTTCACAGGGTTGTCTTTTAAGGTTGAAGATATCTCTAAAAGTTACGACAAACTAACTCGCTCGGAAGTAGAGTTCCTTGACCCACCCGAGAAGCAGCCCTGGGGAGGTACTATCGCATCGTTCAAAGACCTAGATGGCAACATTCTGACGCTTGTACAAACTTAGCCTAGTTGCGCCCCCGGCAACTATCCAGCCTCAGATTGAATAACGCTAAATTGCACTTTCAGTCCGTCTTGCGGCCGAGAGAAAGGAAGAACAACACGTTCCAGATTCTGGTTGGGGACTAGCTCCCAGCGGTAGTCACGAACTAGCAATGCAGCAAAGAGCTTCATTTCTAATCTAGCAAACTCCTTACCCAGACATTCGCGAATACCGCCCCCGAATGGAATATGGCCGAAGCGCTTTCGCCTATCTTCAGTCCGTTTTGCTGAAAACCGCTCTGGGTCAAATTGCTCCGGACTCTCATAAATTTGTGAGTCCATATGAGTCTCAGGAATTTGATAGTACACATCCCAGCCTTTTGGAATCAAGTAATCACCCAATTCACAGTCTTCTAAGACCCTGCGAGAACCACTCCGAACAACAGGTGGCACTAGGCGTAGAACCTCTTTTATGACCTGTTCTAGATAGGTCATCTGATTCAAGACTGCGGGTATCATCTGGGTGGGGAAACCAAGTTTTTTTTGTTCTGCTCGCACATTGCTAAGCACCTCAGGATGCTGCGCTAATAGCTGACAGAGCGAAGTCAGTGCCGAGGTAAGCGTTTCATGCCCCGCTATCAGCATGGCTAAGATGTTATCTTTAACGGCTTCTCTGCTAAGCGTATGGCCAGACTCATCTTTTGCATTGAGTAGGATACTCAAAACATCTTTCTGTTCTACCCGCTGGCGCTGACGTTGCTCAATAAGCTGATCGAATCGGGTAAGGAGCGACTCTCTAGCTCGAATCGCCTTGTCTAAAGGGCTACCTGGGAACCTCACAGGTATGCTCAGTAGCCCCTTACTCCAAGCTTCGTAAACCCCTGCCAACGACTCATCAGCCTGCGTACTCACGCCTACAAACAAGCGACAGGCAATATCGAGTGTGTATTTCTTTAGCTCGTCATACAAAGTCAGACTGCCCTTGGTTGCCCACGACCGCAGATACTGCTCAGTGACCGATTCCATCGTGATTGCATAGCGTTCTAAAGTTCTAGGTTGAAAAGCTTGAGACAGCTGCCGACGGAGGACTTGGTGCGCTGAGCCTGTTTGTACACCAATAGACTTTTCACCCAGGAGTGTTTCAAAGTTTGGCGTATTAGTCATCTCCAGTCTCTTCCCATCGTTGGCGAACAGAAACTGTACGACATCTGCACCGATGAGCACGACGTTTGGAGCGCCGAAAAGATGAGTCTTAAACGCTTTGCCATACTGCTGCTGACGCTTGAGAATAAACGTTTCTGGATCTCTCAGGTAGCTGAGTGATTCGCCAATTATAGGTAAGCCAAATCGACCTGGCGGTACAGACTTCGTTGCTTTCGTCAAAAGTTTCGCCATACGTTCTTACTCACTTCTTATTAACGATACGATACTGTACCGTAATTTATAATAGCAACTATGAGTGAAAGTACATCCAGGCGAGGCCGTCCTCGCAGTGCTGAGTCCCATCAAGCCATTTTGAAAGCTACGCTGTCGCTATTGGCGGAAGTCGGATTTGAAGCGATGAGCATTGAGGCGATCGCGTCTCATGCAGGTGTTGGCAAGACAACGATTTACCGACGTTATGCAGGTAAAGAAGAACTGGTTGCTGCCGCTATTGAAAGCATTCGCGAAGAGGTTGTTATTGCTGATACAGGGAGCCTATGGGGTGACCTGGATGCGATTATTGAGAATGCCACGCAGACTACGCTTAGCCCTCTCGGAAGACAGGCCATTGCCATGATTATCAGCAGTGCTTCGACAAATTCTCAGTTCGCGCAGCTTTATTGGCAGAACTATCTACAGCCTCGCAGACAAGCTTTTTCAGCTGTGATAGAAAGAGCCAAGGCTAGAAACGAAGTGAAGGCCGATCTAGATCCTGGATTGGTGTTCGACACCATGAGCGGCATTATGCTCTACGCACGTATTTTTCAGCCCACTTCTGAATCTTGGGAGGCTTACGTTCGCGGAGCTTTGCGTCTTCTACTTAAAGGAGCGTAGGCACAGCTTCTTCAAAGGGTGCGTTAGCTCATAGTCTCAAAACTTTAAGGCTTTCTGATAATTCAGGAAATGAGACATAGATTGAGACGTTCTTTTAGTAGAGCTTCAAAAGGTCTAGATACTGAGGCTTTCAGATACGCCCTAACTGCTTAAACTCACTCGAATCATGAGATGAAAAAACTTGGATTGACGAATTTTGAGTATGAATCAGGTGACGAAGACGCTGTTGATTTCGTAGACAATCCCGATAGTCAGTCGCTAATACCCTTTGAAATAGTCGTAAGCCTATCGGACAAGTTGGAGCATGATGATTTAGTTCATCTCTGTGAAAGTAAGCATCTCCAGCGTGTAATAACCATCCTCGTGAAGTCTGTATTGCAATACCTGCGTGGCCAAAAGTGTGCCCTCGTAGTGGAATGAGAAGAATTTCTGGTGGCAATCCTTGTAAGGATCGCGCCGCTTCAAATCCAAACCATTTCTCTCCAATAGGCTGATAGGTAACCCAGTGAGAATGTTGTTGCCACTGGGTAGGGCGATAGCGAAACCGGTGCATCCATCCTCCGGTTGCCTTTGCAGATTGAAATTCACTCTGGAGTAAATGCACTTGAGCTTGAGGGAAGTCTGAGATGCCGCCTGCATGATCTAAATCTAGGTGCGTGAGGATGATGTGGCGCACATCCAAACGACGATAGCCTAGTTGTTCGACTTGAAATAAGGCTGTTTCGTGTTGTTTCAATTGAGGGTTACTCAAAAGGCGAAATCCCAACGATAAACGCGTCTTGGCTGATGCAATATCGTCGCAGCCTAGTCCCGTATCTACCAAAACAAGCCCCGACTCAGTTTCAACAAGCAAGCAATGAGCAACTATCGCCACTGTACGAAGCAAGCCCCCCCGTCCACTAACGAGACAACCGCCCAAGATGCATTGAGTTGCACAGTTGAGATGGTGAATTTTCATGCGTAACAGCTGCTAAGGAATAAGTACAACATCATGCGCTCCCCGTACAACGTTTATTTTGTAGCCGGTTCGTTCTAGCCTTGGGCTATTGCCCGACGCAACATTCCAGAATTCAATTGCTCCCGTTTCAGGACTTGGTTCGCGATCATTGAAAATTACAACAGCCAGTGAATTTCCGCTAGCATCAAAGGCTGCTTGCTCCGGTAATAGTCCTTCAAAACCATATTCTTCAAGCGTATCTAGCTGGCCTGTAAGCGGGTCAAACTGCACCAAGGACAATGAACTGTAAGGCTTACCTCGCCACGCAGGTAAAAAATCGGGCAAGTAAGTACGGCGCAAATTAACAGTGGCGATCAGCGATTCATCTGGACTAATCGCAAATCCTTCTGGGCTGAGGCCGACCTCAACTCTGGATGCGACAACGGTGCCATTTTCAGTATCAGGTTCGAATTGAATCGCAATTAATTCACCGGGTGCATTCAACAGGAAATTCAGCGTTGAATTGTCATAAAGACTCCACTTTAAATCGGGAACTAGCAGGAAGTGGCCGTCGCTAGTGAATCGAGGATGGCTGAGATGGTTACCGATTTCTAACGGCTCGTATAAGGGTTCGACGGCGATCGTACCCTCTGCCGTCTGAACTCGATAGAACCCAACTCGACGGTTTTGATCTTGAATAATGGCCAAGTACCGACCCGAAGGATGCCAAATAGCGGTCTGGTTGTCCTCGCGCGAGCCGTCTAGCTGCATTGGGAAATAGACCCGCTGACCCAACCGACCGTCTGCTTGTAGCTCCACAATCAGCAGCTCTTTACCCGGTTCGTTTAAGTTAACTGCCAAGAACTGACCGTCTGGGCTAATGCTGATATGCTCTGGGTTGCGGCCAACATTAACTCTCTCGATGACTTTGGGTTGCGATCGCTCTGAAATATCAACAACGCTTAGCTGTCTACCTTCCGGCATTTGATCGATATCGTCTAATTCATTAACACCATTGTCGGGACGCGATCGCACTTCCACGACATAGGCTCGTTGACCGTCTGGAGAAACCGCAATAATCTGCGGCCACGACATTACCGAATTAGAAACTGGAATAGCGGCAATCTGAGGCTGTTCAGCATTCAGTGGCAGTTCCACCACTGTTAGCGTATCCTCAATACCAGCAACACGATCAAGCTTAGCGTCGGCATAGGCAGTAGCAACCATATCGGCATCTGAAGCTACCAGCAGCGCTTGACCAGTAAAGGTAGTTGCTGCGGCGTTGCCAGTGACTGGAGCGATTCTGACAGGTTCAATAAGCTGGAGCAGCCCGTAAACTAGCAGTGCAACGAACAAACCTGCGACTGCGAGCAGGCCGCGTCTCAGCCACTTCGACTTTAAAGCATTCATCCTAATCTACAGTTCAAAAAACGACTAACGGCGGTCTACAACAAGCCTATGGCGGGCAAAAAGATTTGTCCAAGTCATTTTTCGACATAGACTAATAACTAAAAGTTATAAATAGAGGCGTAGCCTAGTGGACTTCCGGCAGATTGAATATTTTGTTGCAGTTGCAGAAGCCCTTCACTTCGGAAGAGCCGCAGATCGCTTAAAAATCACTCAGCCAGCGCTGAGTAAGCAAGTTGCAAGTTTGGAAAAGATGCTGGGCGTGCAGCTACTCCTTCGCACGAAGCGAACCGTAGAATTAACCCACGCCGGACAAACCTTCTTGCAGCAGGCCCGCCAACTGCTATCCCAAAGAGAAACCGCTATTCAGCTCACGAGGCGTACAGGATGTGGCGATGTTGGTCATTTGTCCATTGGCTTTACAGAGACAGCAACACAAACGATACTCCCCTCACTGTTGCGCGAGTTTCTACAGCGCCATCCTAAAGTGAGTATCGACATGCTGGAGCTAGCGACAGAAGCGCAAGTAACAGCACTCAACCAAGACAAAATCGACATAGCCTTTTTACACCCTCCCATCGACCAGCGAGGACTACAGATGCGCTCAATCTCAGAAGAGAGCTTTGTCGCAGTGCTACCTCCACAGCATCCATTAAAACACTACGAGATGATTCCGCTTGAGGCTCTAGCGGGTGAACCGCTAATGATTCATCCACGCCAGGAAGGCCCTGCCCTCTATGATGGGTTTTTACAAGTTTGTCAGATGGCTGGGTTTCAGCCTCACATTGTCAAAGAATCACTTTCACTGCAAACACGCCTCTGCTTTGTGGCCGCAGGCATAGGAATTACCTTTGTCTCAGAACATGCTCAGTTCCAGGTGGGTGAAAATGCAATCTGTCGGCCTATAGAAAATTGCCCAATTTCTCTTGAATTTGGAGCAGCATGGCGATCGCGCTCTACTAACCCAACGCTCCACAACCTGCTCAATATTTTGTTTGACGTGCTACCGGCTGAAAATTCTTCTAAAGAGTCGCGAATCTCTAATTCACTGTTGCATGAACGATATGGATGAACCTTGAGATGCGTTCAAAACGTTGTCGTCAGTTCATCCAGTTTTATAGAAAGATAGTTCTCCATCTCCTGAAGGAGACTCATTTTCTGTCGAATTTCAGCTAGCTTATCTCTAATGACCTCAACCTGTTGGTCTTGGGAGAGCTTACCGCCTTCCCAATCAGTATCAGAACTGTCGCAAAAACCTTCGTTTTTGACACTATGTAACCCTGCATCAAGAATTAGTACTTCAACTAGAGCGAGGAAAAGGTTCACAGTGCATAACGACTAAATCAGCAATGGTTAGAATTGGTCTTTGAGCTTGCGGATGTGGCCGAAAACGTCGATAGGGTCGCGGCTATTAGCGGTGGCCTGGAGGGCGGGGCTGTCCCAGCGGAGAAAGGGGTTGGTGCTTTTTTCGGTGCCGAGCAAAGAGGGAATGGTGGGTTTGTTTTGTTGGCGATCTCGCACAACACTTGCAAGGCGATCGCGCAACACCGCATTCTCTCCATCCACCGTCACCGCAAACTTCAGATTGCTGAGCGTATATTCATGGGCGCACCATATTCGCGTATTATCTGGCAGGTTGCGTAGCTTGGCTAGGGAAGGCTGCATCTGTGCTGGTGTCCCCTCAAAGAGTCTGCCACAGCCACCTACAAACAACGTGTCTCCACAGAAAAGTTCTCCTGGTTTGTCATTGGTCTGCGGTGCGAAGTAGTAAGCAATATGGCCTCGGGTATGGCCGGGCACGAAGAATACTTGCCCGGTACGCCCTGCAAATGTGACGCGATCACCCTCTTCCAAATAGTGATGCTGCCCTGGAATACGCCCCCGATCTTCTGCCCCGCCGTAGACCTGCGCCCCAGGGAAACGGGCGAGCAGTTCACGGTTACCACCGACGTGGTCATTGTGATGATGGGTGTTGAAAATAGCAACGAGTTCAGCGCCTAATTCGTTGAGCTTCGCTAAGACCGGTGGGGCGTCGGCAGGATCGACGACAGCAGCGGTGCGATCGCTCGGACTATACAGTACGAATATGTAGTTGTCGGAGCGAGCAGGTAGCCTGTAAATTTCCATAGGAGAGCAATGAACTACACTGTGTAGAAGGGCAAGTGTTGATAGCTTATTATCACCTGTGTGCCTCGTGTCATGCTAGCGCTACGCTTTTGCCATGGTCCAGTTTAAGCCTTCTAATTCTTTGCGGTCTCAGTTTTCTTGGGCCAACAGTGCGCCTGAGCATCTGCCGACTGAGCACGATTTGCCAGATACCGACGACCAACCTGTGGATAATGAACTTCAGCTGCTGATTCCCATTTTGCTGCGAGGCATTTTGGAGCTGGCATGGTGCGATCGCCAAGACTGGTTTTTCGGTGCAAATATGGGTGTTTACTACGAGCCCAAGCGACCAGCGGTAGGTCCTGACGGATTCCTCTGCCTGGGCGTGCCCCACTACAGAGAGGGAAAAGATCTGAGGCTCAGCTATGTGCTCTGGCAGGAGCAGGTTGTGCCCATCTGGGTGTTAGAAATCGTCTCTCAAAAGCCGGGTAAAGAGTACGCCGAAAAAATGAAGCTCTACGCAGAGCTAGGCGTGCCGTACTACACCATTTACAACCCAAAATATCAAAAGCGGGAGGGCCATCGAACCTTTGAAGTGTACCGGCTGATAGAGGGTGAGTACGTTCTTCAGGTGGGTCAGCCGGTTTGGATGCCGGAGGTGGGGTTGGGCATAGGCGTCGCCAGGGGCAAAGAGGGCATCTTGCCGCCTAGGGATTGGCTGTACTGGTATGACGAACAGGGATGCCAGTACCCTACTAAAGATATCGCCATTGTTCGGGAGCGTCGGCGCGCCGAGCTTGCAGAGCAAAAGGCAGAGCAGGAAAGACAAAAGGCAGAGCAGGAAAGACAAAAAGTAAAGAAGCTGCGTCAGAAATTGCGAGACCTTAATATAGACCCAGATACCCTCTGACAACAGCGTGGACATGAGACTTAGGCTTTGGACTTAGCCTGAGTCGCCCTAGCTAAAGATATCGAGCTGCTCTTCTGGCGTCTCAGCTAGTATCTCAGCTGTCGACTCAGCTATTGAATCTGTAGTTGGTGCAGCGGCGCTAGGAACGTTATCTTTCACAGTGGAAGAAGTTGTTGTTGTTTTCTTTTTGACTGTTGAATTCTTGCGACGCTGTTTTTTAGGTTTAGGTGAATTCTCTCTTGTCTCTTGAACAGTGGGTGTTGGGACATTTTTAGGCCTATTGCCAGTGCCTACGACCATATCTTTTCTTAAGCCAACGGCGATTTTACTGTGTTGTTCTATCTGGCCCATGACTTGTCTGGCCCGGCTGATGACAGAATGGGGCAACCCCGCTAAGCGCCCGGCTTCGATGCCGTAGGATTTGTCGGCACCACCGGGCCTCACCTGGTGCAGGAAGATGATTTTGTCAGGCATTTCTTTCACAGTGACCTGATAGTTCTCAACGTTCGAGAGAATGGAAGCTAGTTCGTTGAGTTCGTGGTAATGGGTGGCAAATATTGTCCGAGCACCGATGTCGGTAGCCAAATGCTCTGCGACGGCCCAGGCGATAGAAAGACCGTCAAAGGTGGCGGTGCCTCGGCCAATTTCATCGAGGAGAACGAGAGACTTGGGGGTAGCGTGGTTGAGAATGTTGGCAGTCTCATTCATTTCCACCATGAAGGTAGATTGCCCAGTGGCAAGGTCATCGACGGCACCGACGCGGGTGAAGATGCGATCGCACACACCCAGCATGGCAGACTTGGCTGGCACGAAGCTGCCAACTTGGGCCATCAGCTGAATCAGGCCAACCTGCCTCAGATAGCAGCTTTTGCCGCTAGCGTTGGGCCCTGTGAGAATAACGAGATCTGGGGTGAGGGCAGGCTTTTGCGAATTGACATTTCCCAGGCTCGTATCGTTGGGGACAAAAAAGCCCGCTGGCAGTGACTGCTCGACGACCGGGTGACGGCCATTTTCGATAAAGATGGGCCGACCGGTGACAATTTCTGGGCGGCAGTAGTCTTGGTAGACGGCGACTTCGGCGAGGCCTGCTAGGACATCGGCGGCGGCAACTTTGGCGGCGACTTCTCGGATTAGGGTAACTTGCTCGGCGACTTTGTCCCGCAGGCTGATGAAGAGGTCGTACTCTAGCTGGTGAATTTCCTCGTTGAGGTTGAATAGGCGAGCCTCGCATTCTTTGAGCTCGCCGGTGATGTAGCGCTCTTCGTTGGTGAGGGTTTGCTTGCGGGTGTAGTCGGCGGGGGCCTGGCTGGCTTTGCTCCGCGAGATGCTGATGTAGTAGCCAAAGGCCTTGGTGTAGCCGACTTTGAGATTGGAGATGCCGGTGCGATCGCGCTCAGTGGCTTCTAGGTTGGCAATCCACTGCTGGTCGCGGCTAACTTGCGATCGCAGGTCATCGAGCTGGGAATTGACGCCATCGCGAATCAGGTTGCCTTCGGTGAGGTAGAGCGGCGGCGTTTCGACGAGGTGCGATCGCAGCAGGCGGCCCAGTTCTTCTAGCTCGGGCGGCACATCCTGCAGCACCTTTAGGTAGGGCGATGTAGCGTGATTCATGAGGGCAGCTAGGTCAGGTAGCTTGGCAAAAGAATCTGCCATGGCAACGAGATCGCGGCCATTGGCAGTGCCAGAGCCCGCCCGTCCGGCTAGGCGCTCTAGGTCGTATATTTGCTTGAGCAGCTGCTGGAGCTGCTGGCGGAGGTTGCCCTGGGACACGAGTTCCTCAATGGTTTCCTGTCGTGACTCAATGCCGGGTACGCTCAGAAGCGGCTGCAGTAGCCAGCGCCGAAGTGCCCGGCCGCCCATGGCCGTAACGGTCTTGTCGAGGGCCCAGAGGAGCGACCCCTGGTAAATGCCATCGCGGCAGGTTTGAGTGATTTCGAGATTGCGCCGGGTCTGGTGGTCAATCACCAGAAACTCTGTCAGGGCGTAGGTGGAGAGCGTTTGCAGCGGGGCCAGACTGGTTTTTTGGGTGTCTTCGAGGTATTCGAGCAGGCCGCCTGCTGCGCGGGTCGCTAGCGGTAGCTGCTGGCAGCCGATGCCTTCGAGCGATCGCAGCTTCAGACTCTCTAGTAGCCTTTGCTTCGCTTCTGTCTGCGTGAAAGGGGTTTGCGAGCGGAAGGTATAGCAAAACTGAGTGGGTAGGCAGCTGGGCAGCTGGTCAGACTTTTCCCCTGGCCGGAGCAGGGCACCGAGATCTGGCGCGTTGGTTGGCACTAGGATTTCAGCGGGCTGCAGTCGCATCAGCTCCTGGGCCAAATGCTCCAAGTTAGTGGACTGAGTGGTTAAAAATTCTCCCGTTGAGACATCCGCATGGGCCAGCCCCCAGTAATCGCCTGCAATCACGACCGCGGCCAAAAAGTTATTGCGCCGGGCACTCAACATGCCTTCTTCAAGGATGGTGCCTGGGGTGATGATGCGGGTCACTTCTCGCTTCACCAAGCCTTGCGCGACCGCCGGATCTTCTACCTGGTCGCAAATGGCCACTGCGTAGCCCTTGGCAACCAGCTGAACGCAATAGCGCTCCAGGGCATGGTGGGGAATTCCCGATAGCGGCACGCGGCCAATAGCCTTGCCCGCATCTTTGCTCGTGAGCACCAGCTCTAGCTCGCGGGCAATGGTAATCGCATCTTGAAAGAACGTTTCAAAGAAGTCACCCACTCGGTACATCAGGAGCGCGTAGGGGTGCTCGTCTTTGACCTCGGCGTAGTGCCGCATCATCGGCGTCATGATGCGGCGGTCCACTTCTCGGTAGTCGGCGTAGCGAACGGTGTGCTTGGCTAGCCGCTCTGGAATGCCGTAGTCGGCCTTTTCTGCACTGCTGTTAGACCTGCTGTTAGGACCGGTATTGGTACTGGCCTTGTCACCGGCAGCAGTCTGTCCCTTTGAGGCTGTAGAGGGGGCGGTCATAGCGGCTGTTTCTGAAGACACCTGCATTATTCTATAGCGTTCAACTCGTCAGCGTGGAACCCCACTACTCGCTTCCCGTCTTATTCATTGTTGAAAGATATTACGCCATATTGCTCTTGATTAAGTGGTGAAAGGTGGCGAATATCACATTGTCTTAGCTGGTAATTTTTCAGGTTTGTTGGGTGGTGCGATCGCTCGTTTTGATCGCGCTGTGATAGTGCTGATGTGAGTTTGCTATCGGTGCTGTTCGGGTTGAAGTGTCTAGGTGTATCTGCTGCCTAGGCCGGATGAATCTAAGTGACAGGGGAAATTATGCTGACTAATATTGATGAGCTTTTAACAGCTGCTGAATCGATGGATGCTCAGGCGGCGTTGCTGAGTACTGAGCCAAGTTCACTCGCTGGGCCCTCAGGTGCTGCGATCGCGCCGCAGAAAATTGCTTTTGTCGATGCTAGCTTGGACGATGTTGACGAGTTAGTCAACGCATTAACAGCGTCAAAAGTATACATTATCGACGCCGAAACAGATGGCGTTAGCTACATCTCAGATGTGCTGGCTCAGTACGCTCAAGAAGAGATTGACAGCGTTCATATTTTTTCCCACGGGAGCGCTGGCACGCTGCAGCTTGGAAGTACCGCTTTGAGTAGCGACACCCTAACCGGCTACAGCGAAGCGCTGGCTCTCTGGGGAGAATCTACTACGGGTGACCTCCTCCTCTATGGGTGTGAAGTTGCCAAAGATGCAGTGGGCAATAGCTTTATCGAACAGCTCTCAGCCGCGACAGGGAGCGACATTCAGGCCTCTGTAGATATCACCGGTAGTGCCTTACTGGGCGGTGACTGGGACTTAGAAGCTTCTATCGGAGATGTGGAAAGCGAGCTGGCAATTACGGCGGCTGGCCAGCTGGGATACGCAGGAATCCTGCGGGCCATTACTAGCGATGGTGGCGGCGATACGGCAACAGTATTTGTTGAAGAAGGCGAAATCGTCGTTACAGATGTGGAGAGTAGTAGTTCTACTAACTCATTTGAGGAGAGAAACGGCGTCGCTTACTCAATTGCTGGCGGCGAAGACAGTGCCCTGTTTCGTATCAATGTCAACACAGGGGTTTTACGGTTTAGAACTGAGCCAGATTTTGAAGCGCCTATCGATGCCAACAGTGACAACGCCTACAGCGTGAGGGTCAAGGTCAGCGACGATGCGGGTGAGACAGATGAGCAACTGTTGACAGTGAATGTGACCGATGTAAACGAAAACCCTGGCGGGACGGGTGAGCCGCCTGTGATTACCAGCAGCGGGGGCGGCGATACGGCGTCTTTGAATGTGGATGAGGGTGAAAAAGTGGTGGTCGATATGAATGCCACCAGCAGCAATGGAGACGTAGAGCGCAACGGTCTGACCTATTCTTTGGTCGGCGGAGAAGATGCCAGCCTGTTTCGCATAAACAAAAATACAGGGGTTGTCCGTTTTAAGAATGCGCCCGACTTTGAGATGCCGCAGGACGAGGGCGGTGACAACGTCTACGAAGTCAACGTACAGGTGAAAAATTCCAACAATGCCACAGATAGTCAGCTGCTACAGGTAACCGTGGACGATGTGTCAGATGGCGGCGGACCTGCGCTGATGATCACTAGCGATGGGGGTGGCGACAATGCGACCGTCAATGTGGATGAAGGGGAGACCTTTGTGACTGATGTCAACACCACTGGTGGAAACAACGTTATTTACTCTCTCAATGCCGGTGAGGATGTTTCTCTGTTCGATATTGACTCGAATACGGGTGTGATTTCGTTCAAGAGCGCGCCCGACTTTGAGAATCCTGGAGATGCCAATGCAAACAACACCTACCTGATCAATGTGTTGGCTCAGGATTCGACCGGTCAAGCTGACAGTCAGTTTATTGTTGTTACTGTTCGAGATGTCTTAGAGTCAGGGCAGGCGCCAACGATTACCAGTAGTGGCAATGTCTCGGTTTTGGAAGGAACAACTCTGGCTGTAGATGTAGAATCAACCGATCCAGATGGCGATGTAGAAGGTGACGGCATCACCTATCGCATCAATGCCGGGCCTGATAGAGATCGATTTAATATCGATGAAGACACGGGCGAAATCTTTTTCCTAACGCCGCCTGATTTTGAAAACCCTGACGATGCCAATCAGGACAACACTTACCAAATCAATGTGTTGGCAACTGATTCGACAGGGTTGGTGGCTAGCCAGTTTGTGCAGATTAGCGTGACCAACAAAGTCTCTGTGTACTTGTTTGGCGGACAGTCAAACATGGCGGGCGTGGGTAGTGATGCCAACGATCTCAGCGGCGCGCGGGCTAATCCTCTTCCCGACGTTCAAATTTGGCAGGACGGGATAAATTCCTTTGTTGACCTGCGCTCTGGTTTCGACAAAAACTTTGGTAATGGTGATGGATTTGGTGCGGAGCTGAACTTTGGCTTCACGCTAGAAGCTGCTAGAGACAATGGCACTGCCGATACAGAAGAGATTTATCTGGTGAAGTACGCGCTCGGCTCGACTAGTCTGGCAGAGGATTGGGCAGTCAATGGTCAAAACAACGTATATGACGACTTCAATGCCTGGGTGGGCAATGCCCTTAGCTCGCTAACGAGTCAGGGCATTGGCTATTCGGTAGAAGGCATGCTGTGGATGCAGGGAGAGCAGGACGCTTTTAATGCGAGCCAGGCCGCTGACTATCAGAGTAATTTGACCGAGTTTATCGGTGACATTCGTCAGCGCTACGGTCAGGGCGTAGATTTCGTCATTGGGCGGCTGCACGATGAGTTGCCTAATGGCTTCTTTGCCGATGAAGTGGTACGCAGCGCTCAAACGGCGGTTGCAAATGCCGACTCACGCAACTTCCTAGTGAATACCGACAGCTACCCAGTCTCTAGTGATAGTGTTCACTTTACCTCGGCGGGGCATCTCTCCCTCGGAGAAGACTTTGCGCAGGTGTTTATTTAACGCTGGCCTGAACACAGAGCCTCTGGCCCCTATAGAAAGGAGTCGTCGTCAGGCCTGTACTCGCAGCACTGATGGATGAGCTTAGCGACTAGCCCAGTCCAACCGGTTTGGTGGCTAGCGCCGATGCCTGCGCCCGTGTCTCCGTTGAAATATTCGTAGAAGAGGATGTAGTCCTTCCAGTGTGGATCGCTCTGGAAGGTCTCATTATCGCCATATACAGGGCGGCGACCGCTCCCATCTCGCAGGAACGTGCCAATCATGCGCTCTTCTATTTTCGTGGCGACATCCCAGAGGTTCATTTCTTCTCCGACGCCATAGGGGCACTGAATCTTGAAGCTGTCGCCGAAGAAACGGTGGTAGCGCTGCAGTGACTCGATGATCAAATAGTTGGTCGGGAACCAAACCGGGCCTCGCCAGTTGGAGTTGCCGCCAAATAGGCCGATGCTGGATTCTGCCGGTTCGTAGTCTACGCGGTAGGTGGTGCCGTTGGCATCGAAGGTGTAGGGGTTGTCGGCATGGAAGCGGGAAAGGGCACGAATGCCGGTGGGCCCGAGGAATTCGTGGGGCTTGAGCATCTTGGCAAGGATGCGACGCAGCTTGTCTGGGCGAACGACAGAGAGTAAGCGCCGCTTTTGAGGAGTGCCGTTGGTGCTCTTAATTTCTAGGGTGGTGACGTTTTGGTAGAGGCTGGCTCGGTTGGCTTCGAACCATTCCAGGCGTTCCTTAAAGCCGGGCAGGCGGTCCATTAGGCCGGGTTCTAGGGTGGTGGTGGCATAGAGCGGCATCAGCCCCACCAAGGAGCGGATCTTGATGGGGATGCGTGTCATATCCGGCAAGTGAAGTACATCGTAGAAGAAGCCATCTTCTTCATCCCAGAGCTGGGTGGCGTGCTCTCCGGTTTCGTTCATTGCTTCGGAGATATAAATGAAGTGCTCGAAGAACTTGGTGGCCATGTCTTCGTAGACTGGGTTTTCGAGAGCTAGCTCCAGGGAGATGGAGAGCATGTCTAGGCAGTACATGGCCATCCAGCTGGTGCCGTCTGCCTGCTCTAGCCTGCCGCCGGTGGGCAGGGGTTTGCTGCGGTCAAAGACACCGATATTATCGAGGCCGAGGAAGCCACCTTCAAAAACGTTGTTGCCTTCTGTGTCTTTCCGATTGACCCACCAGGTAAAGTTGAGTAGCAGCTTTTGAAAGAGGCGCTCAAGGAATAGGCGATCGCCCTTGCCGGTCATCTTTCTTTCTATCTTATAAATGCGCCAGGTCGCCCAGGCATGCACGGGCGGGTTGACATCGCCAAACGCCCATTCGTAGGCAGGTAGCTGCCCGTTTGGATGCATGTACCATTCACGGGTCATTACATCGAGCTGCTGCTTGGCGAACTCCGGGTCAACCATAGACAGTGGAATGCAGTGGAAGGCGGTGTCCCAAGCCGCAAACCAAGGATATTCCCAGGTGTCGGGCATGGAGAGAATATCCTGGCTATCTAGGTGGTGCCAGTGTTTGTTACGGCCTTTTTTCCGCTCTGGTGGCGGGTCAATGGTGTTGGGGTCGCCCTTTAGCCAAGTATGAACGTCGTAGAGGTAGTACTGCTTGCCCCACATCATGCCAGCGAAAGCCTGTCTCTGCACGTTGCGCTGATCGTCTGTGTGTACGAAGGGAGAGAGCTGGTGATAGAACTTGTCAGCTTCTTCTAGTCTCTGTTGAAAAATGTCCTGAAAGTCCTTACCAAGCGGGTCATCCAAGGTGTCATTGTTTGATAGGCGAAGCCGAAGGGTCTGGGTTTCACCGGGGGCCAGGGTGAGTGAGTGGTGGATGGCCGATTTGGTGCCGCTCTGTGCTGGATTGATAGCGGCTGTCTCTCCGTCGATGATGTACCGATGGAAAGCGTCTTTAACGAAGCGGGAGGCACTTTCGACTTCAAACAGCCTTTCCTTGTTCGTTTCATTGTCGGTGAAGAGGAGACCGTTGGGCGCTGAAAAATTTGGTTTGCCAAAAGGGGTTTCCTGACTGTCTAGCGGTACCCATTGGCTTTTAGAGGAGCCAGTCGAGTCGGCGACATCGGCTGAGCTAGTTGAGCCGGAGGGCTGGAAGGTGACGGGGGCAGGCGTTTGGCAGTACAGCCAGTAGTTGCCTAGGTCTGGGTGGTGGGTTTTGAGGGTGGAGAGCTCCAGATCGCTGGCCGCTACTTTGATGCTTGGCCTGATAGCGCCATCATCCCAGGACCAGGTGTTGCGGAACCAGAGCGTAGGCAGCAGGTGCAAGGGGGCAGTCTCTGGGCTGCGGTTGGTAATGGAGATTTGGATGAGCACATCGTTGGCGCTGGCTTTGGCGTATTCGACCTGCACATCGAAGTAGCGATCGCCTTCAAAAATGCCCGTATCCATCAGTTCATATTCAGGCTCAGTGCGATCGCGCGCCCGATTTTCTTCCACTAGCTGCTGATAGGGAAATTCGAGCTGAGGATACTTGTACAGCGCCTTCATGTAGGAATGGGTCGGCGTACTGTCCAGGTAAAAGTAATACTCTTTAACGTCTTCTCCGTGGTTGCCTTCGTTGCCCGTCAGACCAAAGAATCTCTCCTTGAGGATAGGATCTTGGGTATTCCACATCGACAGCGCAAAGCAAAGCTGCTGCTGGTCGTCGCAGATGCCCAAAATGCCATCTTCGCCCCATCGGTAGGCCCTTGACCTAGCCTGATCGTGGGGAAAATAGTCCCAGGCGTTTCCTTCGGGGCTGTAGTCTTCTCGCACGGTTCCCCACTGCCGTTCACTCAGGTAGGGCCCCCACTTTTTCCAGTTGATCTGTTTGTTTTTATCTTCCTGCAAGCGAAGCTGTTCGGGCGTTGGGGCAGAGGACGTCATATCGAGATGCAGATAGGATCACGGGCTCTCATAAACTATAAAGCCAAACAACAACGGCTCGCCATTGAGGCCTTTCATAGCGTTTTTTCAGATAGAGGTGCTTGGGATTTGCTTCAGAGACTGTTCTGTTCGATGTCTGCTTTGAGCTGCTCGGTGCGCACAGTACTCATGCGGGCGAGGCACTGGGATTCTTCAATTACGGTTGTACTGTGGAGAACTTCAAAAGCGCAGTGGCGATCGCGATAGGCAATCCAAGCCAGCTGCACATCGACAAAGGCACGCTGCCGCTCTTCTCTCAGGACGGATAGTAAGGATTCGTATGTTTGATTGAGCGCGTCGTCAGCTACTCGGTAGCTTTGCTCCGGCAGCTCGGTCTGAACCAGTTCCTGTGCGCGCAGAGCCGTCTGTTCTGCCTGGCACCTGCTGTAGAGCATCGGTGCAATGGACCCGCCAGCATACTGATCCCTGTCGAAGCCGCAGTCGAGATCGCGAAAATTTATCCAGGCTAGTTCTGCTTCGGTCAGGGCTTGCTGCCCGGTAGCCGGTAGCTGTGACTTCATGGCCTGATAGACCTGATTTAGCTCCGTATCGGCAATTTCATAGGCCTGCTGAGCGCACTGGTTCATCTCTAGCTGAGTCGTTGAGTCTTCGCAGGAAAGATCGCTTTCGGCTTCTCCAGCGCGTTCTGCTGGCGTTTTTTGCTCTATCGAGGTGTCTTCGAAAATAGCTTCGGAGTTTTGGGGTTCAGGCGGAGGTTGTTCTGTCTCCGTAGACCCTAGAGCGCTATCTGGACTGGGAATGTCACGACTAACCGTTGTGGTCGATTGCGGTGAACAGGCCATCATGCTCACGAGCACGCCTGTTGCTAGGCACCGGGTCAATAGTGGACGAACGTTTCGGTAGGTCGTTCTGTTGACTGCTTGGCGGCGTTTCTTTAGGGGCATCCGATGTTACTGCGGATGCTCACAGGCTGTAGAGCCGCGTTTCGCACCACAGTGAATCAATGGGTGAGTTAATCGATGGAGGAATCGATGGATAACTAATACGGGTAACTAATAATAGAGTACTTAGCCAAAGATGGCGGATTCGAGGTCGGCCAGCGCTTGCTCGAAGCTATCGTTGACAATCCGTACGTCAAATTCGCTGGCTGCAGCTAGTTCTACCTTGGCCCGTTCTAATCGCCTGGCGATCGCACTTTCTGACTCTTGTCCGCGAGTACGAATGCGATCTTCAAGCGACTGAATATTGGGCGGAGCCACAAAAATTTGCATGGCTTCAGGAAAGCTGGTGCGCACCTGCCGGGCACCGACTAGCTCAATTTCTAGAATCATCCTACGGCCTTGGGCAATTGCCTGCTCAATGGGTTCCTTGGGTGTGCCGTAGCAGTTCCCGGCAAATTCTGCCCACTCCAGCAGCTCGTGGTTGTTTGCCATGGCCTGAAACTTTTCTCGGCTGACGAAGTAGTAGTGCTGACCCTGTACCTCTCCGGCTCTAGGTTGGCGTGTCGTCGCTGAAATTGAGAGCTGGAGCTCCGGGTGTTGCCTGAGCAATCGTTTGAGTAAGCTACCTTTGCCAACGCCGCTCGGCCCAGACAGCACAATGAGCTGTCCGTGAACGGGAGGTCGATGTGATGCAGCCAGCATAGATGGCGTGGATGGCTGTTCTGGTGGTGGAGAAAGGGAAACCATACACAGGAAGGAAGACGACTACGATTGGCCTATCTGGAGATAGTAGCAGGATGGGTGAGATAGCCTCGGCCGATGAGGCTTAGCGATGCCGTGCTAAGTCCCCGGAATATCGAATAGAACGGTTGTCATGTAGCGCTCGGCCCACTGGGTGTCAAACGCTTTTTCGAGGACTCGCCGGGTTTTGTCATTTTGTTGCTGTTGGCTGCAATAGTAGCGCTGTCTGGCTAGGAGATTGGGTCGCTGGTCAGAGTCAGGGGCTGTCGCTAGAGCCTTTTGCACGTGAACCTGCAGATAGGCTTTTGCCTGATTGAGAAACTGTTGTTCCTCAGCTGTTGTCGTCGGCTTGATAAAACAACAGAGGTCAGAGAAAATTTGCTGTCCCCACGCAGGTAGCTCGCGTGGCTGAAGGTATGTCGAGGTTTCAAATGCCTGGAGGGCGCCTCTGTAGTCTGGCGTTAGCTGGCCTGCTGTGGTGGCGGCTGAAAGATCGACAATAGCGGCACTCACCTGACCTCGACCGCTCACAATGTCACAGCCAAAGATAGGCAGGTTATAGTCAAGCCGTGGAAACATCACGCAGTGCAAAATATCTAAATTTTTACCAATGCGGGCTAGCTCCAAATGCATCTTCCTAAACTGTGGCGTCTGGTAGCAGCGGTTTTCAATAATTAGCTTTTCACCCTCCAGCTTCCCTTCGACGTAGCCAAGATCTTCTGGCAGATGGTATGGCGAAAGTTCTAATGCTTGCCAGGCCGTCTCGATCTCTTGAGCCAGCTGGCGGACCAAGGGATGCTGATGTTCACGGATAGATGAGACGGCAACGGAGGTCGGCATTGAGGCGTTGAAGATTGGACAGGTGGGGCGGGCAAAAGCGTAAGCCTTAAGCATAGCAGTTTCAGCGGGACGCTCAAATTATTCCTGACCATGGAGCTGCGCTTGCGAAAAGATAAATAAGCAAAAGGGAAAAACATTTACCATCTCAAGCACATGATTGCAATTCAGCCAAAATCGCGTCAGATTCTCGGGGTCAACCAGCAGGCATATCAAGCACTTAAGGCTTCTCTCAGCCTTAGTTTAAGACGGCAGCTTTTGATTGCTGTGTGTGACAGCGTTACGCTTCAGGAGCAGTTGGCTACACAGCTAGAGACAGACCTTGCCCGCTCAAAGTGGACTGCTATTAGCTTTGACTCGGGTTCACAAGGTCATGATGCGATCGCACTAGAGCGACTGCAGTTCGACCCTGAAGATGGACATCTGCCTCGGCAGGTTGCTCACTGGGTGCGTCAGTCTACCTTGGCTGGCGGTCTTGCTGGTGGCCCCACTGGCGGGCAGATGCCCCAGCTCCAGATGCTAGGCGTTGAGCGGATGACGCATCAGCCAGCTCTGAGTCAGAGTCAGTTTTTGCGATCGCTCGAAAAGATTGAGGCCCTTTTGCCTCGGCTAAATACCAGCCTGCTTATCTGGCTATCTTGGCCATGGCTGCGAACGATTCAGTCTTCTTCGCCGACGTTTTGGAAATGGCGCAGCGGCGTTTTTGAATTTGTCAGCGACCCCACTCCAACGTCAACGGTGTGGGATGAAGACTTAGATGCCGATATCTTCGACGACCCAGCAGTCCTAGACGATGTGGACCCATCCATGGAGTCGTCTTGGGAGCAGTCACCTCAACCCCAAGTCGCCCAAGAAGATTTTGTTGCAGACTACATCGACTCACCCCTGCCAGCCGTTGTGGGTCTCTATGGGGAAGCGAGTGAAGGCGACAGGCCAATTGTGCCGGTCCGTCAGTTGCTGAGCGAGTCTGCAACTGTCTCTAATGCAGATGCCTTACCCGTTTCTACCGCATCAGAGCCAGAGCTAGCGTCAGAGCCTGTTGAAGCGATCCCTGTCGAGATTGAATCTATTAAGTTTGAACCGATTGAGGTCGCACCTGCTGATGAGAAACCTCTCAAGCCAGCGCCAACGGAGCCAGAAGCGATTGAGCCAGAAGCGACTGAGTCAGAATTGATTGAGCTAGCACTGACAGAGTTAGAACCGATTGAGTCAGAGCTGATTGAGCCAGAGCTGATTGAGCCAGAGCTGATTGAGTCAGAGCTAATTGAGTCAGAAGCGACTAGCCCAGAGGAAAAGGCCCCCCGTTTGTATACCCTAGCCGAGGTTGCCGACTTGCCCCGCGAGGACGAATCCTTCTCTGTCCTGACGCCGGAGCTTGACGAATCCGCAGATGAAGATGGGGCTGCAGGTTTGCTGTCTGCTGTGACTTTGGCGTTTGAGGAGAGCCTCACCGCAGCAGAAATGTCTGATGTAGCAAGTGCTGAGTCAGAACCGGTAGAGACATCTTTTGACGAGGGAATTCCGACTAATAGTGTCGAAGGGCAAGATTTACCCCACGCTCAGCCGCAATCTTTCCGAGAGGCGCGATCTCAGGATGACGATATGTCTTCCTCTTCCGGCGGCACGTCTTCTGCGCGTAGCAACTCGTCCCCTTCAGAAATCGAAACAGCGATCTCGACGAATGGCCATGTTGTGACGACTGGAACGCCTGGTTCGGAGAATTTGGTTGCTGCAGCTTCTCAGGATGTGACGCACACATCTCAGCCGCAGCCGACTGACGTCTCCAAGGAGATTTCCAATGAGCCCGTCAAAAGAATCCGACTGATGGCGGTTGTTCGGCCTGCTGAGTCTCAGTCGAGCGATCAGTCGTCGAGCGATCAGTCGTCGAACGACCAGTCTACGGCGGTAAATAATACGGAAGTTCTAGAGACGGAAAGCCCACATCCATCAGTTTTAGAAAATCAGGCATTGGCGACTGAAAGCCCCGAAGTGGCCGAAAGCCCCGAAGTGGCTGAACGGTCTGAAAAGGCTGAACGGTCTGAAAAGGCTGAGCAGCTCAAAGCACGTCAGAAAGCAGCAGATGACTATTTTGCGGTGGGCTATGGCTATCGCAAGCGCATAGAGGCTGGCGAACGAGGCCTGGACCTGATTGAACCAGCGATCGCAGCCTACGAAGGTGGCTTACGCTGTCTGAGCGGGCCCCATCCAGACTGGGGAAGTGGACTGAATGACCTTGGCACCCTCTACTGGCTCAAGGCCCAGCAGCTCAGCGACCCGCAGCAGGAGCTGGACTGTATGCATCACAGCATCGAGCTGTACCAAGATGCGTTGACTAAGGTGGATTCCCAGCAGGAGCCTGAGATGATGCTTCAGCTCTTTAGCAATATGGGCGCGGTGTATAGCATTTTGGCCACGTATGGTGAACCGACGGTTTATTTTCACAAGGCTGTCAGCGTTTACTGCAAGGCCTTGCAAAAGTGTGCTTTTGCGACGGACCCGGTCGAGTATGCCACGCTCAATAACAGCCTGGGATCGGTGTATTGGAAGCTCTCCCACTATGAGCAGGTCGTTCAAAATTTACGCCACGCGATCTCTGCTTACAATCAGGCCCTGATGGGCTATGCCCCAGACAGGATGCCGCTAGACTACGCGGCTGTTCAAAACAACTTGGGCATTACCTACTGGAGCTTGGCCAAACACCAGCCTTCAGCAGAGTCATTGAAAAATGCGATCGCTGCCTACCGCGATGCGCTGAACTATCGCACGCCTGAAACTGCCCCAGCCGCCTGTGCAACTACTTACAACAATCTGGCCCTGGCCTACTGGGATCTCTCGAAAGATAGAAATATCGAATCTGGGCCCAAGGTGCGCTATCAGAAGAATGCGATCACGGCTTTTGAGGCAGCGCTGCGAACCGCCGCAGGACAAAATGTCTTGAGTCAGATGGACAGTGCGGCTATCTATCACTGCCTGGGAGATGTGCACGCTCAGATGATTGGCAGCCTATCGTCTCAGCACGATATCGCAACTAGCTTGCAAAAATCCCTTTACAGCTACGTGCGAGCCATTGAGGATCTCGAAGACGACTCGCCTGTATACAAGGCCCGCCTAAATGCGATTATTGCAAACCTGCGATCGCAAAAAGAACACCTTGGTCTCGCCAGCCAGCAGGCAGCGCTTAACCGAATTCCGCCTACGCTGATATCTAAAGTTATGGTCGCGCTGTAGGCTCTGGTACTGTTATTTTCTGGGTGAGTGAGAATGCCATGGTGCGACGCTTCCAAATACGCCCAGGGCAAACGCATACTCAAGCAAGTAGTACTTGAATCAGAAAGTCGTTGTCCCAGCCCGCTTTGAGCCGTTTGTTC
>JBCBJS010000064.1:0-24633 GCA_038523095.1 Cyanobacteria bacterium J06626_6 | reverse complement strand
TGCTGCGAGGTAAGCAAAGTGCTATAAGTTTGGGTTAAGTACTGCCCCCTCGATTGGCCCCAACCATGGCAACCACTCGCCCCACCTACCTCAACACCCTCGAAGAAGGCCTCACCTTTCACACCGTAGACGATCTCAAAAAGCTGCTTAAACTGCTGCCCATTAAGGAGCATCCCAAACGTAAGGCAGAGCTAATTCAGGCGATCGCACAGCATCTACTCTCCGCCCCAAAACTCAAAAAAATCTGGAAAGACCTCAACGAACTTCAGCAAGCTGCGATCGCTGAAGCCGTGTATGTCAACGAAGGCTACTACTTACCCGAGCAATTCCAGGCCAAATATGGTGACCTGCCCGAATGGGAAAGCCGCACGAACCGCTATCGATATAATCAGCCAGCCTCCACGCTCGATTTATTTTTCTACTCATTCAGAAACTACGACAGCGTCGGCCATATATTGCCCGACGATCTCTCAGCGAAGCTGCAAGCCTTTGTCCCAGAACCGAAATCCATCACCCTAGAAAGCACCGACCAGCCCCCAGAAAGCATTCAGGTTGAATACCGCTCTTACGACTACGAAGCACGCAAACGCATCAACACCATAGAAGCTGTTCCCGTCGCGTGCTGCCCCACAGAACAAGCCGCCCAGCAGGACTTGCTCGCTGTGTTGCGGCTAGTGCATTTAGGCAAAGTAAGCGTTAGTAATAAAACGCTGATGCCAGGGAAAGCCGCACTTAAGGCGATCGCCCCACTACTACAAGGCGGTGACTTCTACAGCGACACCGAACCACCTAAAGAGACCGATCCCATTGGAGATATCAAGCCATTTGCTTGGGTGATGCTCTTGCAAAGTGGCGGGCTCGCCAAGCTCGACGGAAAAAAGCTTCAGCTCACCAAAGCGGGGCAAAAAGCCATGAGCGCAGACCCCGCTAAAACCCTCAAAGCCGTTTGGAAAAAGTGGCTCAAAACCACAGTACTCGACGAGCTGCGCCGAATTGAAACCATTAAAGGCCAAACCGGAAAGGGAAAACGCGGGCTGACAGCCGTGAGCGGACGGCGCAAGCATATTGTAGATATCCTCAGTCAGTGCCCGACAGAAAGATGGGTGAAGTACGCCGATCTCAAGACCTATCTGATTGCCAGCGGTCAAAGCTTTGAAGTCAGCCGCTCTCCCGAAAAGCTATATATTAGCGAGCCGGGGTATGGCTATCTCTACGACACCAGTAGTTGGACTATTTTACAGGATGGTTACCTCAGATGCTTTTTGTTTGAATATGCAGCGACGCTGGGCCTGATTGATGTGGCTTATGCGCCGCCCTATGACGTGCCTCAAAGTGAATTTCATCAGCTTTGGGGCGCAGATGACTACAGCTTTCTAAGCCGTTACGATGGGCTGCTGGCCTTTCGCATTAATTCACTCGGGGCATTTTGCTTGGGCCTAACCGATAGCTACACCGCTGCACCCATAACGGTAAAAAGCACCCTGCGTGTATTGCCCAATCTGGATATTGTGATGACAGGCGCGCCGCTAAAGCCTTCCGAAGTTCTGATGATGGATACCTTTACAGAGCACACATCGGATGCGGTTTGGAAACTCAATCGAGAAACGGCGCTCAAAGCTGCGGAGGCAGGCCACTCGCTCAAAGAGTTTCAAGGCTTTTTGAACCAGGCCAGTGCTGAAGCGTTTCCCAAAACGGTAGAACAGTTTTTTGAAGATTGTCTGAGTCGTTCTGAGAGTCTGAAAGACCAGGGCATTGCTCGATTAATTGAGTGCGCAGATGCAACCCTAGCCACCTTAATAGCCCACGATTCTCGCACGAAAAAGTATTGTCAGCTTGCGGGCGAAAAACACCTAGTCGTATTGCTCGAGCAAGAAACGCGCTTTCGCAATGGGCTGCGCAAGCTGGGCTATAGTCTCCCACAGGGAAACAACACATGAGCTATTCGCCTGATAATGCGCTGATTATTCAAAGCGATCGCACCATCTTGCTCGATGTCCACACCCCAAAGGCGGAGGATGCACAAGCAGATATTGCGCCCTTTGCCGAACTGATCAAAAGCCCAGAGCATATCCACACCTATCGCCTTAGTCCGCTGAGTGTTTGGAATGCGCGGGCGGCTGGCATGCCAGTTGCCGACATGGTGACGGCTTTGCAAGCGAATGCCAAATACCCCATGCCGGAGTCAGTGGCACAAGAGATCGCGGCCTTGGGCGATCGCTATGGCCTCACAACGCTTAAACCTGGATCCAAAGACGACTCATCCATGCTCTCAGCGTTGGTATTACAAGTAGAAGATAAACCCCTTGCAGAACTGTTGAAGCGTCATGAACAGGTGGGACCGCTATTGGGTGATCGCCTGTCTCCAACAGCATTTGCCATTGAGCTGGGCGATCGCGGTTTGCTCAAACAAGCCTTACTAGCCGCAGGCTATCCAGCAGAAGATCTAGCAGGTTTTTTTACCGGAGACGACCTCATATTTTCTCTACGAACAGAAACAGTTGCTGGAGACCCTTTCCACCTTCGGTCTTACCCAAAAACGGCTGCTGAGCTGTTTTATCAAGCTGGAAAAGCCAAAGGTGGCAGTGGCGTCATCGTACTCCCTTGCGGAGCCGGTAAAACCATGGTTGGCATGGCAGCAATGACAGACATCCAGCAGAAAACACTCATTCTCACTAGTAGTCTGACCTCCGTTCGCCAATGGCAGCAAGAACTGTTGGACAAAACAACGCTAAAAGAAGAACAACTGGCAGAATACAGCGGCCAGAAAAAATCTACCAGCCCAGTGACCCTCGCCACCTACCAAATTCTGACCTATCGCGCCAGCCAAGATGATGACTTTCTCCATCTAGGACTGTTTGACCAGCAAGCTTGGGGGTTGATCATTTACGACGAAGTTCATCTGCTGCCCGCCCCCGTCTTTCGCATCACTGCGCAGCTTCAGGCTCGTCGCCGCCTCGGGCTTACCGCCACACTCATTCGTGAAGATGGCCGCGAAGGCGATGTCTTCACACTCATTGGGCCAAAGCGATATGATGTGCCCTGGCGAGAATTGGAAGGTCAAGGCTTTATTGCCGCTGCCGAGTGCACTGAAATTCGAGTATCACAAACTGAGGAGCGGCAAATGGAGTACGCCACGACCCCGCGCCGCTACCAGTTTCGGATCGCAGCGGAGAACCCATTTAAGCTCGACGTGATTCAAGCTTTGCTTAAAAAAGAGAACGGTCACCGGGTGTTAATTATTGGAGAGTATTTGGATCAGTTAAATGCGATCGCCCAACAGGTAGATTTACCCCTCATCACCGGATAAAACCAGCCAGAAAAAGCGCGACCAGCTCTACGCTGATTTTCGCAGCAGCAAAGTCTCAGGACTTATCCTCTCTCGCGTAGGAAATTTTGCTCTCGATTTACCCGATGCCGACGTGCTGCTTCAGGTCTCGGGGAAATATGGCTCGCGTCAGGAGGAAGCCCAGCGGCTAGGTCGTATCCTGCGGCCTAAGCAAGATGGCCGTAGCGCACAGTTTTACACCCTGGTTTCTATGCGTACGTGCGAAGAAGAATTCGCTCAGCATCGTCAACTGTTTCTGACAGAACAAGGCTATCGATATCACATTCAGTTATGGGATGCATGAGTAACTTCTAACGAAATCGGCGATACACTCAGTTGGATGCTGGTTGGGTTTAGAGCCAACAAAATGGACTGAGGATGTTTTCTAGTACTACAGGTACACAGGAATGAGTCAAGTATGCTTTTGGATATAAGACGAACCATTTTTCAGCACTTATATCGTACAAAGGAGGGAGCTCTGTGACATTGCAAGAGCCTCAAGCGCAAGTATTACCGCTACCTTTATTAGAGAACTATCAGTATTTTGAGACGCAAGTTCGGACCCTAGGGTCAGCAGCGTAATTGTCAGCATACGCCCTCTGACGTCTGTGGATTGAGATAGCGATCACTCAAAAATTAAGAAACATAAACCTACCACCGCAGAAGCGACCCACGAACGGTGAAAGTTCTCTGCTGACAGCACTTCCTTCGGAAGATTTGCTCAGATAACCCTGCTTCATATTTCAGTGCCTGGTAATATGAATACCCACGCGCCAGCATCGCTGGGAATAGATGTTGAGGGAGGGAGCCACAGTGCTAAAACGGTTGATGACTTGGCTACTAAACCAATTTCAGAAAGCAATCAGTGCATTTAGAGGCCGAAAAGCACAGCAAGACAGCAGGCAATCATCCATTGCAGATCGCCTCTCCGCTGATATCAGCTCACAGCGCCAAACGGCTCAATCTGACGATACCGTCGCCCTGAGACAGCCTCTAACGCCAGAAGAAGCCGCTTCCATCCTACAACCCAGCACGCCCCTCTCACCCGCGCCAACAGCACCTAGCGCCCCCCAAGTAGACACGCACCAGAGACTTGATGCGGCACCAGCAGCACTCTCCAGTACTGAACCGCCTCCGACACCTAGCTTTCCGACCGAGGTCTCAGAGCTCATTTCATCGCCTTTACAGTCGGCACCTGACACAGAAACCACCAACGATTCGTCAATATCTACGTCCCCGATACAGCAAGACGAGCAGCTGCCTGGCATTCACGATTTGCTGCCTGCCATCGAGCCAGACGATTCAACCCAGCCTGAACAAACTGCTGAGCAGCACGAACAGGCCTCAGCAGATAGTCCCAACGCTGAGACAGCTCGCCCGCCCGTACCAGTAGATACAGACACAGCGCAAACTCTTGGCACAGACCCTGCAGTGGCCTCGGAAGAGCAGGTCTCTACGCCTGAAGCAGTTACCCTCTTCAGCTTCGACATTATTGAAGCTGAGACTAATGAAGCTGAGACTAATGAAGCTGAGACTGAGTTAGACACTGATGCCGATGGCCCAGTGACGTCAGGGCCGGAGGATGAAAGCATCACCCAGCCCCTGAAATCGTTAGAGGATTTTACTCAGGCAATAGAGGCCCCGTTAGGAGCTGATGAAGGCACTGACGAAACAGCATTAGCAGCAGCAGATAGGCCTGGCACAGAAAGCTTAAGCGATACAAGCTCTAGCATCAATACCTTTAGCGTCGAAGAAGAAATAGAAACGATGACTGAGCCTCAGGACATAACTGAGCCTCAGGTCATGTCAATAGAGAGCAACACAGATGAGGACCAGATAGAGGTCTTTAAAGAACTAAGAGAAGAAACAGGATCACCCCTTCAAACAACAACTGTTCCAGATCAGGATTTAGCTTCTACAGAGACAGGATTGACAGAGCCTGTCTCTGACAGTCTTTCGCAAAATGTTGAAAATCCCTGGCTTTTAGCAAAGCCGCTAGCCAATGCAGAAAGCTACGAAACTTCCAACAATACAGGCTTTGAAAATGAATCTGTAAACGGCACGGTCTCGCAAGATGTATTGGCAAAAGATGAACAGGACGAAAACCCAATATCAGAAGGTCTAACAACTGAAAGTGAACAGACCGAAAGTACTCAGACTGAAGCACCGTCGTTAGAACCAGAACAGCTAATGAAAAAAGGTGTTGTTAAACTGTTATTCACCTTAAAGCAAGGCAACTTCCACGGATATATTGCACCGGAAGATGGCTCAAAGGATGTTCTTTTCCATCAGAAATATATCAATGCAGAAATATTTGAACGGTTAGAGCGTGGTGCCCAGGTCATGGCTACTGTGAAGCATATCGAAGGCAAGGCCTATGCAACCCATGTAGAACTTTTATAAGCTAGCTCTACGCAAAATCCACACACCCTATAGAAACAGGCGGTAAGCTGGATTGTTACTTTCATCCCAGTGCCGGTAGCCCAGCGTTTTTAAAAATGACTGCCACTGCTTCATCTCTTCTGGGGGAACCTGCATGCCTACGACGATTCTTCCATAGTCAGCGCCATGGTTTCGGTAGTGAAAAAGGCTAATATTCCAAGCCGGGCTCATGGCAGAGACAAAGTTGGTCAGCGCGCCGGGTCGCTCAGGAAATTCGAACCGATACAGCAGTTCGTTGTGAGAGAGGGGAGACTTGCCGCCCACCATATGGCGAAGATGCATCTTGGCTAGCTCATCGTCAGTCAAGTCTAAAATTTCAAAGCCGCTACGCTGGAAGTTTTGAGCGATCGCTTGAGCATCTGCTCTGTTCTTAATCTTTATCCCTACAAAAATGTGGGCCTTGTTGGCATCTGCAATCCGATAGTTAAATTCGCTAATACTGTGATTGCCCAGCGTATCGCAAAACTTTCCTAGACTGCCTGGCCGTTCTGGAATCGTTACGGCAAATACGGCCTCTCGACGCTCACCTAGTTCAGCCCGCTCTGCAACAAAGCGCAGCCGATCAAAATTCATGTTGGCGCCGCAGGCGATCGCAATCAAAGTTTCTCCCTCAATCCCCTCCCGTTCCACATAGGCTTTAACACCAGCGATCGCCAGCGCCCCCGCAGGCTCCAAAATCGAGCGCGTATCCTCAAATACATCCTTAATCGCTGCGCAGGTATCATCCGTACTCACCAGCAATATTTCGTCCACCAGCGTCTGACACAGCCGAAACGTCTCTTTGCCTACCTGACGAACCGCCACCCCATCGGCAAAGAGGCCAACCTGCTCCAAGCTAACGCGATCGCCCTTCGCCAAAGACTGACTCATCGCATCTGCGTCCACCGGCTCTACGCCAATAATCTTGATATGCGGTCGTAGCCGCTTAATGTATGCAGCCACCCCAGAGATCAAACCGCCTCCTCCAATAGCAACGAAAATGGCATGAATCGGCTTCTGATGCTGCCGCAAAATTTCCATGCCAATCGTACCCTGCCCCGCGATCACATCCGGGTCATCGAAGGGATGCACAAACGTAAGGCCCTTTTCCGTTTCTAGCTCGCGCGCATGCTGGTAGGCATCATCATAGGTATCACCGTGCAAAATAACCTGGCCACCCCTGGCCTTCACCGCCTCTACTTTGACTTGCGGCGTCGTCACAGGCATCACAATCGTCGCCACCGTGCCCAATTTCTTAGCCCCTAGAGCGACCCCCTGAGCATGGTTTCCAGCCGACGCTGCAATCACGCCGCGCTGCAACAATTCAGGCGGCAGCTGAGCCATTTTGTTATACGCTCCGCGCAACTTAAAAGAGAAAACAGACTGCACATCTTCTCGCTTGAGTAAAACCTGATTTCCCAAGCGGGCAGACAGCCTAGCAGCTTTCTCTAGGGGTGTCTCCTGAGCCACATCGTATACACGGGCGTTCAGGATGCGTTCCAAATAGTCGATCTGGTTAGGGTCAGACTGAATCACAGGGCTATGAGCAAAAGGGTAGTAAGTAGTATTTCTTACTTTACGCGCTTACCCTACTACTGGCTACACCTCAGTTACTACAGCGATCGCGCTTCGCAAACCACCCAGCAGCCCGCTAGCCGTTAGCCAGGCAGTCAGACGATGTAGTCGCCGCTGACGCCGCTGCAACACGGGTCCCCAAAACCACCTCACCCTCACTACTCACAGTCCAGGCTTGAGCTTCTACAACAGGTGAAGGTCTCGCCGCTTCGGCTTCCCATTCACTAGGATGATTGTCTACACGAACCTCGCCTGGTTGAGTGCGATCGCCCAGCTCGTTCTTTTCAGCAAACCCATCTCTTACCTGCTGAGGAATCCGAAAATCATTCCAAAGCGAGCGCCCCGAAATCATTCGACTGGCATCCACCGGCAATCCGCCTCTCCCCGTTGCGACAAAGGTATTACTGCTCAGCTTGTCACAGGCTGCTACCACTTGCGCAGCATCATCTACATGCTCTGGCAAGGCCACAAGCCCACTAGTTGGGTCAACATCAGGCGTATTGAGTTCCACGCTGCCGCTAAAGTCAGGCCCTAGCTCTGAAGTCGCCGTAATATCACTTTCAGGCGTCAGCTGTTCTCGATAAGCCGTGCCTAAAACCGTCTGAGCATCAACAACAACTCTGCCACCAAAGTTATCAGCAGCGTTGGCTGTGATGTCACTATTCTCGAGCGCAACTAAGGCCTCAGTTGTGATGTCGATATTGCCGCCAGTAGCCGTACCCGTAGCATTCGTCGCAATCATGCTCTCATCACGCAGAACAACATCATCTGCAACCAGGGTAATATTGCCGCGATCGCCTGCTACGGTACTAGCGGTAATCAAGCCCCCTGACTGCAGTGCAATTCCCGTCGCTGAAATCTCAATATCACCTGCAGCGCCATTACCAGAAGCAGTTCTAGCGATCACTTCACTCGCAAAATTACTCGCATTAATCGTGGCACCTTCGGCAACAATTAGCGGACCCGCCTCAATATTGACATCTATAGTGCCACCTTCACCGGTGCTAGGCGGTAAGCCACCTGCGCTAAGCGCACTGGCAAATAGCCCACTGCGTCCATTCTCATCGCTACCCCGCAGCTCAACAGAATGCTTCGCATTCACAGTCAAGTTGCCCGCTGGGTTGTTACTAATCGTCGCAACCGCTACCTGCCCGGAGTCTGCCACTAGCAAAGTTCCCGTGTTTATCGTCAGCGTGCCGCCAGCCCCGCTACCATTGGCAGACAGGCCAGGAATAGGCGGCAGCTCAGACGATGATCGGATACTGCTAACTGCCCTAATGTCAGACTGATTGCGACCTACGACCCGAATATCGTTAGCATAAATGGTCAAGTTGCCCGCATTCCCTGTATCGAACGTGCTAGCAGTAATCTGTGCGCCGTTGTTTACATTGAGCTGCCCAGTTGTAATCGTGAGACTGCCCCCTTGACCCGTCGCGCCAGGCGGTGGAAAGATCACCGGCAACACAGCCGCATAAATGCTGCTAGGGCCTGTCTCAGTGCCGCCATCTACACTGATCGTATCAGCCAAAATATCCACGCTCCCTGACGCTCCTGAACCCGCCATTCCCAATCCAATTTGAGCCCCTCCAGTGATAGTCATGGCAGTAGCATCGATCATCAGCTGACTGCTGCCATTGCCTGCAGCACCGGGACCTATCTCAAGCAGAATCCCGGTCAGCATAGGATCTTGAGCAGAGACCTCAACACCTTCCAAAGTTAAGCTATCAGAAGCATCAATGACGATTTGTCCATCGCCACCGGTGAGCACCTTCCCCAAAATGGCAGACCCTTCACTTAGCGTCAGCTCACGACCCTGCAAATGGACAGAGCCCGCATCATTTCCACTCACATCTATCGCAGCCCGCTGCGACAGCGTAATATTTTTAAGCTCAGAGGCCAATGCATAATCAAAATTCCACCCTGGCACCTCTGTCATATCCTCAGACACATTCGGGGCAAGCAGAACAACACTGTTCTCACCCAAGCCACCAACCTCGACATGACCCATGTCTGCAGAGACACTGCCACCGTCCAAGACAACATCACCACCTAAGAGAGCAATGGTTTCTTCGCTACCAGCTATGAGCCCTTGAGTCGGCTCTAATCGGTCGATTGTGGCATTACCCAAATTGTAAGAAAGCGTAGTGTTTCCTGTTCCTTCAACTTGAATCGGGCCAGGCGAAGCACCGAACTGTAATCCTAGTGGAACGCTAATGTTCAGCATTGAGGGCGCTGTAGCAGTCGCAACGCCAAATTCAGTGCCCTCTTGAAAGAGAAAGCTATCTGCAGTCGTCGCAACAAAAGACCCTTCAAGACTCAAGCTGGCATCTGCACCAAAAATGATGCCATTGGGATTTAGAAAGAAGAGATCCGCGGCACCAACAACAGCTAGCTCACCATCAATATTGGATTGGTTTAGCGGGCTCAATTCACTCACGCGGGAAAAGATAATATCAACGCCCGCCTCAGGTTGAAAGATTACATTCTCTCCTGTTTCTACGTTAAATGTGCGAAAACTATGAAATAGACCAGAACCGTCATTACTGCGCGTCCCTCCGGTAATCACACAGCTGCCTGTTGCACAATTGTTCAAGCCCGTCAGCGTTGTCGTGGGGGTAGTCCCATCAGTCGCAATACTCTGTGCTAGGGCATCTGCAGGTATCCACCCAGACACT
The DNA here is from genome assembly GCA_038523095.1 of Cyanobacteria bacterium J06626_6. Taxonomy (GTDB): domain Bacteria; phylum Cyanobacteriota; class Cyanobacteriia; order Phormidesmidales; family Phormidesmidaceae; genus Phormidesmis. Next base: position 14,637 of record JBCBJS010000064.1, on the reverse strand, counting down.
AGGGTCAAGCCCACACCCAACATCCCAGCTGTGGATAACGAGAACCAAGGGGACGCACTCTGAGAATAACTGTACATAGGTTTAGGCAGTAGATATCGTGATGCAATTCAGCTGCAGCACCCAGTATGCCCAATTCATTTTTTTAAGCTAGACAGGCTACTGGCAGGCTTTATGAGGAGTCGTAGGTACGCCTCACACATCAACTATCATCGCTTTCGAGATCGCTTTCAACCTGGCATTCGGGCATTAATAACTGTGGGTCAATACCTAGCAGTCGGACTAAGCACCTATGAATCGCCACCGGTGGGATAGAAAGTTTTATCAGCTTCTCAGACAACAGATATGGAGTATTGTCTCAAATGCTTCTAAGCGCAGTTTGAGAAAGGTCGTACTCGTTAGCCTACTGATGATGACACTGGTTAGCGCGATCGCACAGCCAGCCATTTCAAGCAGGGTGACCCGGCAAACCCCCTTTCACGCAGCCGTCCAACCATCGCTAACAACGCCCAGCCCAGTAGCAAAAGCTCAGTTCGAATCTTCTCAGCTGACTCAAGGGCAGCGTCAGTACGATACCGGTCAGCTATCAGCAGCACTGCACACCTGGCAGCAAGCAGCTGCAGATAGCCAATTGCCGCCCCTTGCCCGCGCACTCAGCTGGAGCTACGCTTCTATTGCAGCTCAAGATTTGGGAGATTGGGCAACCGCTACAGACGCTATCAATAGCAGCTTGGCGCTACTCGCCAACCTGACAACAGGCCAGGGCACAACACTCACAAACGCAGAGGTAAAAGCACAGGTACTCAACACCCAAGGACGACTCCATCTAAAAAAAGGCCAGCCAGAAGCAGCCTGGGAAACTTGGCAGGAAGCCGCACAAGTCTACAGGGAAGCCGACGACGAGCTAGGAAATATAGGTGCTCAGATTAACCAAAGTCAGGCGTTACAGACCATGGGACTGTATCGTCGGGCCAAGCTACTGCTCGAGAAAATAGCCGAAAAGCTACAAGACCAGCCGCAGTCAGAGATCAAGGCGATCGCACTTAAAAGCCTCGGAACCGTTTTTCAAACTGCTGGCAGCCTGGAGCAATCTAAACAGTACTTAAACGAGAGTCTATCGATATATCGACAAATCGGTCGTGATGCAGACATCGCAGATACTTTATTTGCGCTGGGAAACACCGCCCGGCTCATGCAAGACTACGAAGCGGCGCAGCAGTACTATCAGGCAGTCGAGGTGCGTCTACCGTCCTCAGTGCTGAGCACACAAGCGCAGCTCAATCGCTTTACTCTTTTGCTGAAGGCTCAGGACTGGATGCAGGCGAAAGTGCTTTTGGATGGCTTGGTAGCACAGATAACAGCATTACCTGCCAGTCGGCAAGCTATCTACAGCCGCGTTAACCTTGTGGATAGCTTATTGTCAGCCAGTACGCCGTCAGAGAGTGCGTTATCAGAACGTGCATCGGCAGAAGAAACGCAGACCAGTCAGCCTATTCAGTGGCTACCGATGCCTACCGTGGCCAGATTGTTAACAGACGGCGCGCAGCAGGCTCAAGCGCTAAAAGACACACGAGCACAGGCCTTGGCAACAGGAGAACTCAGCAAACTGTATAGCTACACACAGCAGTGGGGAGAGGTTGAACAGCTCTCTCAGCAGGCTATTGCACTTTCTCAAAGTAACAGTGCACAAGATATGACCTACCGCTGGCATCGTCAGCTAGGAAAGGCTTACCAACAGCAGGGAAAAGGTGAAAAAGCAATCGCTAGCTATACAGCCGCCGTAGATTCACTGGGCAGCATCCGGCGCGACTTGCTCGCAACCAACGCAGATGTACAGTATTCATTTCGAGAGAGTGTTGAGCCTGTCTACCGTGAGCTAGTCAGCTTACTGCTGCTGCCAGAGGAGGCGAGTCAGAGCGCACTGGCACAAGCGAGGGCAACGGTCGAAGAACTTCAGCTAGCAGAAATGGAGAACTACTTTAGATCGGCCTGTATTGATTCCAAATCAGAATTTATAGACAGATTAGACCCTGAAGCCGCCGTCTTGTACCCCATCGTCTTGGCAGATAGGGTAGAAGTCATAGCATCGCTGCCAGAGTCACCCCTGCAGCACTATCGCACCTGGCAAACACAACAAACAACCGACCAAACCATTCAGAATCTCTATCGGTACTTCAATCCGGCATTTCCAGACAGCAGACGGCTAAACCTCTCACAGGAAGTTTACAGCTGGTTAATTACACCGATAGAAGAAACGCTTTCAAACCACAATATCAGCACCTTAGTGTTTGTTCTCGATGGTCAGTTCCGTAAAATTCCGATGAGCGCACTCTACGACGGAGAACACTACCTACTAGAGAACTATGCGATCGCACTTACACCCGGCATGAAGCTGCTCGGTCCCCATTTTCAAAATCCCAAACCATTGCAGGCTCTGATGCTTGGCCTGACACAAGCCCGTAACGGATTTTCTGCACTGCCCGGTGTCAGAACAGAGCTTGAACAGGTGGCCACCAGTGTCAATGCAGAAGTTATCTTCGATCAGGCTTTCACAAAAGAGAAACTAGCCTCTGAAGTCGACCGCATTTCTTTTCCAGTCTTGCACCTGGCAACCCACGGACAGTTTAGCTCCAACATGGCCGAAACCTTCTTATTAGCCTGGGATGAAAAGATTACCATCAGCGACCTAGACAATTTGCTTCGGACAAGGCGGGAACAATCGGAACCGATTGAGCTAATGGTATTGAGCGCCTGTCAAACCGCAGAAGGCGACGACAGAGCAGCTTTGGGTCTAGCTGGAATGGCCATCCGCTCAGGCGCACGCAGCACCCTAGCAACGCTTTGGTCAGTCAATGACAGCTCAACAGCTGCCCTCATTGCCGAATTCTATCAAGAGCTCACAAACGCTCAGCTCAGTAAGGCCGAGGCACTGCGCCGCGCTCAAGTGAAAATTTTAAAAACCCCGAAATATTCCCATCCCTACTACTGGTCTGCATTTGTTTTAATTGGGAACTGGCTATCTTAAGGACAGGTCTTCGGACACTATGAACAAGAAAACTATTTTCTGTATTGCATCGCTTGCGGCGGTATCGCTCTCGTCACTCACAGTTATTCTCAGCGCAGTCGCTGAACCGCTCCCCTGGAAATCTAACCAATCGACCCGGCGCATTTTTAATACCCAAACATCAGCTGTCCGCATCGGATTTGTACCACCTGCTGGTGAAGGCAGTCCCAGACACACCAGGGGAGCCGCTTCTCGCACTGGGTGCGATGCGCTACAGATTTTGCCTGAAAGTATCTCCGGGCTCACCACAGAAGCCAGACCGCTCATACCAGTCTATTTTAGTGAAACCGTCAGTGAGGTATTGCTGGCTATCGAAGCTGAAGATGGCAGTGAATTCTATGAGTATGAAAGTGGGAAAACCATTGCACTTCCCACTGAAGGTGGTATTACCACGGTGCCCCTACCAGAGACGCTCTCAGAGCTAACGCTCAACAAACAATATACCTGGTCCATTATTTTGATCTGCGGAGACGAAGAAATCGGACCTAGTACACCCGTCATTAGAGGTGACATCAAGAGAGTTGACCCAGTTCTGACGCCCGCAGAGAACGAAACAACGCCACTAACAGAAAAAGAAAAGCTATACGGACAGGCTGGCCTTTGGTACGACCTTATCTCCACCATGGCTCTGATGCGGGAAACTAACCCCGGTAATCCACAGATTGCGCAAAGGTGGGAATCCCTTTTGCGATCTGTCGGCTTGGATGATGTCTTTGAAGACAATGCATAGGCTGCGCCAACGGGAAGAGAGCGCGCCAACGGGTATCGTGAGCCAGGAGAATTTCTACAAGGGAATTTCTACAAGACAGGTATCACTAGACCTGATTTCTCAGAGTTGGGCACTCTATATACATCGCGTGGAACCATACCGCCAGAATGTTCTCAAAGCTCAAATGCCGCGTTCATATTGGGCATCAGATAGCTGCTGTTAGCGCTAGTGTGATTGGCCTCTTGGCTGTTGCCACACTGACTGGTGCTTTCGAAGCGTTAGAGCTTTGCTTTTTGGATCAGTTTTTTAGGTTGGGCGCCAAAAAAGACTTGATCAATGACCACGTCCTAGTAGTCACAATTGACGAAAGCGACATCTCAAATGCGGGCCACTGGCCAATTTCTGACGGGTTGCTTTCTGAGCTGTTAGAAAAGATAACAGCTCACCAGCCTGCTGCCGTTGGCTTAGATCTCTATCGAAATTTACAAATAGAACCTGGCTCTGATCAGCTAATCGAGACATTTGAAACGTTTCCCAATGTTTTTGGCGTTGAAAAAGTGGCAGGTCAGCCCGTCGCACCCCACAGCAGGCTAGAGTCTCTAGACCAAACAGCGGCTGCAGATGTACTAATAGACGGGGATGGCCGCGTACGCCGAGGCTTACTATCACTGCGATCGCACGAAGACACAGTCAAACCTGGCTTAGCAACAGCGCTGGCGCTGGAGTACCTGGCTGAGAGAAATATTTATCCCGAAGTGCTAGACGGCAAGGGACTGGTCCTACAGGTAGGAAAAACAAAAATTCGACGTTTCGAAAAAAACGACGGTGGATACGTCAACGCCGACTACCGTGGCTATCAGGTATTGATGAACTACCAGGCAGACTATCGTCAGTTTGAATCCGTCTCAATGACGGCGGTCTTGAATGGAGAGCTCACAGATGCACAGGTGCGCGATCGCATCGTATTAGTAGGCTCTACAGCCATCAGCCTAAATGACCTGTTCTACACCCCATTCGATAGAAATCAGCAGGTGGCTGGCGTATTTTTGCATGCTCATCTGACCGGTCAGCTCATTCGAGCAGCACTGAAGGGCAAGCCTTTCTTGAGGACAGTGCCAGACTGGGCTGAATGGCTTTGGACCATATGCTGGGCGGGAGCTAGCCTAGGCATAAACCGATCAATCCTGTACAGCAAATCTCTAAAATCAGAATTACGGTCCTGGCAGCTGCTTTTTCGCTTAGTGGGGATCTGGCTGGGTATTGGCGCAGCTGGCTATGGCTGTTTTCTAGCAGGGTGGTGGCTCCCAATTGCCACACCCATTGGCTCCGTTCTGCTAACTACCGGGATAGGCATTGGTTACCGCAATGCTCAGCTGCAAAACCTAGCAGCCTTCGATGAGCTCACACAAGTCGCCAATCGCAGATACTTTGACCAGTACCTAGACAACGCACTAAGACAGAGAAAACAGCTATCGCTGATACTGTGCGATGTAGATTACTTTAAGGCTTACAACGATCTATACGGCCATCCAGCAGGCGATGATTGCCTGAAGAAAGTAGCTCAGGCAATCAAATCAACCATCCGCAGTGAAGACTTAGTCGCACGCTACGGCGGTGAGGAATTTGTCATAGTCCTCATCGACACCACTGAAGAGATGGCAGCCTCAGCGGCAAAAAGAGTTCAGAAACAGATCAGAGAATTGACCCTTCGCCACGAAGGCTCTCGGGTGAACAGCTGCGTTACCTTGAGCTTTGGCTTGGCTAGCGCCTCGCAGCACTTTAGCAGCACGCCTAGTGAACTCATAGACTACGCGGATAAGGCGTTGTACGAGGCCAAGCAATCTGGTCGTGACTGTCTGGTCGTTAGTAATTGGCACGCTGTGAGAGATAAAAATATCGACGGGCTTACCCAGGAAGAAGCGCCTTAGCAAGGTACTGTCTCTGGCTCCAACTATCCCTAGCTCAACTGACTCTGAGTAACCTAAGCCACCACCCACTAGCATAGACAGGTCACTTAGCAGTTATTCAATGAGGCAATGGTGGATACTAAGATTCGAAATTTTTGCGCTCAAGATATCCAAGACCTTACACAGCTGTATAACCAGTTCATTCTGACAACGCCTACCACATTTGACCTAGAACCTTACAGCATTGAGCAGCGGCGCGATCGCTGGTTAACTCACTACGCTCAGACAGGCAGATATAGGCTATTCGTCGCTGAATATGGCCAGCAGGTTATCGGATATGCCAGCAGCAGCCCGTTCAACGTCAAGGCTGCTTACCAAACGTCGGTAGAAACGAGTATTTATATCGATCCGACCTTTCATGGGAAAGGGGTTGGCAGCTTGCTATACACCGGGCTATTTGCCGCACTGAGCGCTGAGGATGTGCACAGGGCCTACGCAGGCATCACCGTGCCCAACCAAGGCTCAATTGCCCTACATCAAAAATTTGGGTTTGAGCAGGTAGGGATCTTTCGCGAGGTGGGGCGAAAATTTGACAGATATTGGGATGTCGCCTGGTATGAGAAAAAATTAAATCTATCTCACACTGCAGCTAGCAAAAGAGAACAGATAACAAAAGGAAACGCCCTCAGCCAGTGAAGACTGAGGACGCATAATGTATGGAGCGTAGACGCACTCACTGAGGAGAGGCCAACTTATGACTGCTTAGGAGATTCAAAAGAGGTCAAAGGAGAGATTAAAAAGAAGTCAAAGGAGAGAACTATTGCTCCTAGAACAGGTAGCCAATACCGACAGTGAAGTCTACTTCATCATCATCAGCGAACGGTGAGTAGCTAACAGAGCCGTTGGCAACGTATTTGTCAGCGAAGCGATAGTCAGTACCGGCAACAAGAGAGAAATCGATATCGCTATCGTCGCCAATGTCACCAGAGACACCCGCGCCAACAAAGGGGTTAAATGCTGCCCTACCGGTGCCAATCGTATTGAAGTCGTAAGTGATAGGCACCAAATAGGTGAGATCTTCACCATCGTTGAAGTCGAAGTCTGTAGCCACTTCAGGACGAATAGAGAGATTTTCAGCCAGGGACAACTTACCATTTACAGCGAAGCCATCATCGCCACCACCGATACCAACGTAGTTGTAGCTGGGCGATTGCTGGGCGAAGGCACCGGATGGAATCGCGAGGAGAGCAGCGGCTGCAAGACCAAGCGGAGCCCAAATACGTGAGATTTTCATGATGTGTCCTCCAAAAGGAAACCAAGAGTAACAACGAAAATGTTGTAGGAGTGATTTGGAACTTCTGTGGCCTTTACGCTTTTGTGGTGGGCTTAACTGTTGGCTTTTTAGCAACACGCAAAAAGGAAAGGTTGAGAAGGCAGCGAATGAAACTGTTGTTTGAGCAAGAAGCTCTGTTTCGTTTCGCATGGTTTAGTTGTATCTTTGGCGACAAGTCACTGCGTTTTCGGTATGGACACTTTGCAAGGGTGGACTAGCAAATATCTCTCTCAAAGGGCATAGTGCCGTTATTTTTTAGTGTGCCAATTATCAATCATGGTCTGAGAAGGGACTGCATCGCTATAGTATTTTTAAAGGAAGTATCGATGAAAGAGACAGTTGAGGCAATCAGCGTACAGATGAACGGATTAATCAAAGGTGAAGATGGGCGCTGCCGGTGCTGGTGGCCTGGAGACAAAGCAGACTATATCGCCTACCACGATAATGAATGGGGCGTTCCGGTAGGAAACGACAAAAAGCTATTTGAAAAACTCTCGCTAGAAGGGTTTCAGTCCGGGTTGAGCTGGCTGACGATACTACGTAAAAGAGAAAACTTTCGCCTGGCGTTTGCAGGATTTGACTTCACCCAAGTCGCGCAGTACACCTCAGCAGATGTAGACAGGCTGCTACAAGACAAGGGAATTGTCCGGCATCGTAAAAAGATTGAGTCTGTCATTAACAATGCAGCACGCGCCTGCGAGCTAGTGGAGGAATTTGGCTCGCTAGCGGCGTACTTTTGGCAATATGAGCCTGCGCCTGAGAGTAGACCCGCGCGCTACGACTATGCAACGCTCAGCATCCTCGCAAAGACATCTGAATCCATAGCTATGAGCAAGGACCTTAAAAAACGCGGATGGTCTTTCGTAGGGCCGACAACGGCCTATGCATTTATGCAGTCTATGGGGATTGTAAACGACCACTTAGAAGGCTGCGAGTGGCGATCGCACATCGAAAAGCTCAGGGCCACCTTTCAGCGTCCGCACTAACGCTTTGGCAAAGCTTCAGCGTTGACAGTTGATTCACGCTCGGCTGACTGACTGGCTCTATCAGCTCTACGCAGCAAGCGCAAACCGCCTATCGTCAGCACAGACAGTATGCTGACAGGCTCGGGAACTTTCACGGGAGGAGGTGAGCTAGGGATAGGTGGTGGCTCTGGCGCGGGTTCTGGTGATGGATTCGACACTGGCACAGGAGCTGGCATAGGGTCTGGTTGCTGTGGCTGTGGCGAAGGGCTCAAATCCGGCGCCGGTTCAGGGTCAGCCGCTGGCACAACGACTTCTTCAACCGGGTCTAGCAAGTCATCTGGGAGCGCCGTATTGAAGTTGATATTGTCAATGAAGAAGTCGTAGGCACCTTCGGGAAAGCGAGGTAATAGGGCTTCTGCAGACGTATCGGGAGTGATGGTAATTCTTTTTCCCGCCGCCTGAAAGCCAATCTTTTGAAAGCCACTCTGCAGATTAGACAGTAAAGAGAAGGTGGCAAAATTGCCGATATCATCGGCAACGGTGTAATCGAGCGGAAGCGGAATACCGTTGAATACATCTAGAAAAAAGTTTTCTACGGGGCTTTCAAATTCTATGACGAGTGGATTCTTTCGGGTGGGGTTGTTGCGGATGAAGTCGGCCTCAAGGTTATTTGCCGTCCCGTAGGTCGAGGTCTGATTAGCAGGCGCATTGGTCGCGTTGGTTAAAACTACACCGCCACTGAAACGAACATTGCCCGCTGAAGTCTCTATATTTAAGGTCTGAGCATCGCCCGCGCTATTGAAGAAGCGAGGCCCAAATAGTCCTTGATCGTCAAAATTAATAGCGATGGCTAAAGCGGGCGCGCTCCAACCGACTAGCGGAGCAACCGAGAGGGTGCTCACCAAACAAGCATTTCGTATATGGACTCCGTTCATAACCAGCGCTTCTAAGACTATTTGGGTATAGACCGACTTTCATGGGGTGCTTTTTTGGAAGATGCTTGGCTACAAAATGGGTTTTGGAAATGTAGATTTAATCAAGACGGGCAGCTCACTAAGACTCTGTTTAACGCCTGCCCTATGTACTTTTACCTATGTTTTTCCATATTTTCCCTACAAAATAGTAAATTCAACGACTACAAATCCAACAATGCAATTTGATACTTCATGTCAAATTCATATAGAAGGCGTTGCAAGAAACTAATCTTTACAGAGATGTCTTGACTTCAGAACTAACTATTCCTCTGTAGCTTAAGACACAAATTTCCGCCTAGCCCCTTAACCCTAGCGGCATGATCAGGGAGAATAGTTACATTAATTTTTTCAAAGCCAACCGAAGAGAGTGAGCTGTGCCCCTCAATTGCTTCGTAGGCTTGAGAAATGTAGACGTATTAGGACGTAGCTCATGACAGCAACCCAAGCTAAGCCCCGATCCACTTTCCCCATCGACCTCAGTGCTTACCAACGCATCACGCTGGATCCTTCAAACGCCCAGCTAACAGACGAGCAACGTGAGGCGCTTAAGGCCAACATTCAGCTTTGCCGCGAGGCCATTGTATTTTTCACAGCGACAGGAGGCGCCCGAGGTGTGGGAGGCCATACCGGGGGACCCTACGACACGGTGCCTGAAGTGATGATTTTGGATGCGCTCTTTCGAGGTAATCCTGACAAATTCGTGCCTACCTTCTTTGATGAAGCTGGCCACCGGGTCGGTACGCAGTATCTGATGAGCACACTAAATGGCGACCTACCGGCTGAGCAACTGATGCAGTACCGAGCGGCTGATTCTAAGCTACCGGGTCACCCTGAGCTGGGGTTGACGCCGGGAGTCAAGTTTAGCTCGGGCCGACTAGGTCATATGTGGCCCTTTGTAAATGGTGTGGCACTGGCTAACCCTGGCAAGACGACTTTCCTCCTGGGATCTGACGGAGCACAGCAGGAAGGGGACGATGCGGAAGCGGCCCGCTTGGCAGCGGCGCAGGGCATCAATGTGAAACTAATTATTGATGACAATGATGTGACGATCGCAGGTCATCCCTCTGAGTATCTGGGTGGCTACAGCGTGCAGAAGACGCTGGAAGGCCACGGGATTAAGACGCTCGTGAACGATGGCGAAGATCTCGATGCGCTGTATGCAAATATCTGTGAGGCGATCGCCACTGATGGCCCTATTGCGGTCATCTGCAGGCGGCCGATGACCGTGGGTATCGAGGGCCTAGAAGGCAGCTGCCATGGCCACGACGTGATTCCCACTGATCTTGCCATTCAGTATCTAGAGAAGCACGGTCGCCAGGCCGCGGCCGACTACCTCAAAAACATTGAGAAGCCAAAGCATAGCTACGATTTTTTGGGCTCTAGCGATGAAGTCGGCTCGAACCGGAATGTATTTGGCCAGGCAGCGGTAGAAGTGCTGGGCAAAATGAGCAATGCAGAGCGCAAAGAGAAAGTGCTGGTTGTGGACTGTGATCTAGAGGGCTCTTGCGGTCTAAACCACATTCACAAGGCGTATCCTGAAATCTTTGTCAGCGGCGGCATTATGGAGCGGGGCAACCTCTCTGCGGCTGCGGGCTTTGGTATGGAAAAAGGCAAGCAGGGCATCTTTGCGACCTTCAGTGCGTTTTTAGAAATGTGCATTTCTGAAATCACCATGGCTCGCTTGAACAAAGCGAACTTACTCTGCCACTTCTCCCATTCGGGTATCGACGACATGGCAGATAACACCTGCCACTTCGGCATCAACAACATGTTTGCCGACAATGGCTTGGATGATGGCTACGAAACTCGCCTATACTTCCCTGCCGATGCGCACCAGATGAAGGCCTGTGTGAATAAGATTTTCCATGACCCCGGTTTACGATTCATCTTCTCGACTCGTGCCAAAGTGCCTATGCTGCAAGACTCGGATGGAAAGGCACTCTACGACAGCGACTATGAGTTTATTCCTGGTAAGGATGATGTCGTTCGCGAGGGTAGCGATGGCTATATCGTGAGCTTTGGCGATGGCTTGTATCGTGCACTCGATGCGGTTGAGCGCTTAAAGCAGGAAGGATTGAGTATTGGCCTAATCAATAAGTCTACGCTCAACGTTGTCGATGAGCAGATGATGGAGAAGGTGGGCAAGTCGCCGCTGGTGATGGTCGTTGAATCCTTTAACGAGAAGACCGGCCTTGGCGCTCGCTATGGGACTTGGCTGCTGGAGCGAGGCTACACGCCTAAGTTTGCCCATGCGGGCACCCATGAAGAAGGCGGCGGCGGACTGTGGGAGCAGTTCTACCATCAGGGATTGGATCCTGAGAGCATTATGCAGAAAGTGAAAAAGCTGGCTGCGAAGTAAGGCTAGCTGCTCAGCAAAGCTCTCTCAAGCTTTGACGCGTAGGCTCCTCTGGTGTTTTCCAGGGGAGCTTTTGACTTTCTTATCCCAAGCCCATTACAGGTTATCCCCTTGCAACTCGACGTAGATATCGCAAAGCACAGAAGGCCATAAACTCAGAACTGGGAGCTATTCAACCCGTTGTTGCTATGTCTCAATTGAACCTGCTCGGCAATATCCCTTAAGATGGGCGCAACTCTTCGGTTCTTATTCTCTAATACGTCTAGCAGTTGGTCTATGTGGTTTGATTGACTCTTCACGACGAATGTCTTCACGACGAACTTCTTCTCGGGGCATAGGGGGACGAACTTCTTCTCGGGGCATAGGGGGACGAACTTCTTCTCGGGGCACAGGTGGACGCGCAGCCTCTCGACGAATAGTATGACGGTGGGGCTGCATGTCTCTGTCTGCTTCATACGCTTGTACGCTAGAGGCGGTGCCCGCAATGAAGAGAGCGCTGAAAGCACTGACTAGCAATGTAACCAGCGGAAGTTTTGTGGTTGGATTGAGTGTACGTTTCATATTACGGCTCCTTAAATACAACAAAGTCAAAAAATACAACAAAGTCAGTGTTCATCTGTGCAGCTTTCTGTCAAATTATGACTACAACCTTCAACAGAGACCACTGTAAAAAAACAACTTCGATTGATTCGACAGTAGAAACAATATTCATTGAGAAAATCACCCAAAGTCACGATAATCCCGTGAAAGAAGTCATGATTTGTCGTTTGTTCAAGCGCTCTCATCGAATTTGAAGCCACTGTCGAGCCCGCTTCAGCAAGTCGGCGACTGCCTTTCCAAGCAAAGCTAAACCTGAGTCGGACTACAAACAGCAGCAAAAACTCATTTCGTCATCAACTCAATCGGGTGGAGCGCCGCCAGGACCACCCTCAGGTCTAGGACCACCCCCAGGTCTAGGATCGCCCTCGCCCTCGGGACCATCACCACGGCCTGAGCGAGCCGACAGATCGGGTGTTCCCTTCACGCAGCGCTGCACAAAAGGATAAACATCGGTCGTGTAGTAATGATAAACACCCTGCGGAAATTCTGGCGTCACTGCAAACCGGCCATTGCACTCATCCAAATCACCAGAGCCCTCGATATACTCATAGTCTTGAGAGAACGTGCCCATCGGCATCAGAGCAACACTCGGACGATCCGGATCTGGCGTAGCTTTCAATTGATAGCTCGGTTCCATCGCCCGCAGGTCACTCGTGCTAGCGTCAGGATCGCTGTAGCCAAGTCGCGCATACAGCGGAAATCCATCCATCGCCCATCCAATTAGCTGCATCTCCTCTCCTGCCAGATTCTCTTTTGACAGCATCCCTTCCGGCATCCCGTGATAGTGATAGACCCCGCCTCGCTGCACGTGGGCATGATTAGCATCTTCGCCAAAGTCAAAAATCGGCTGACCCAATGCTTCCATCGTCCATTCACCCGTGCTACCAGGTCTCAAACTACACTCAGAGACATCGGTGACACCGGAGGCGCACCGCCCACCCGTTCCAGGATTAAACAGCACTCCGTTCAGTGCATAGGCAGATCGTATCACCCGCTGACCAGCACCCGTACGCGCAACAGGATTCAGCGGCATCACAACATTGACCTCTTGGGTCGTAATAGGGTTACGCTCCCCCACAAATTGTTCACCCGTGGAATGATTCGGCACACCGTTAGCAACCAGTCGCCGCACCCCATCCTCACAGGACCATTGCACCTCACTTTCTAGCCCCAATTGGTCATTCACCGTACTGGTATTCACATCACAAAGGACACCGGATGTATCGACCTCAGTTGAGGCAATCGGCTCTCCTAAATCTTCTTCTGGTCGCTCACCTCGTGGCCGTTCACCAGAAGGCGGAGCATCAGAAGGCGGTTCATCAGGAGGTGGACCCTCAGAAGGTGGCTCAGCCTCTGCAACATCTTGCGCAGCACCTTCGTAGTCTGGCTGAGTCTTTGAAGTATTGCACCCAACTATCAGCAATGCGATCGCAACGCCTGATGTAAGAATAGCTAATCCTGCTTTTTTCATAGAAAGTGTTCCAACTTAAAAATTACTCAACTGTTTTTCTAGCAAGCATCAAATTATCCAAAGCCAGATTAGAAGGCCAGATACACTGGGCATCTGCACCGATAGGCCTAAAGCGTTCAAAGCAGTCGTTCACAACGGTGATTGAAACAACATCTACTTGAAAGCGCTTATCACTTGTGTTCAAGACTTAAAGCAATCTCTGAATGAATAAATAGATAATAAGAAAAATATTTGCATAAAAAATGCATCATAAGTCATGATTAAGACATGCATAAAGTAATCATTAGATGAATTACATTTGGGCTTATGGTTAACTCAAATAGGACTGACACTTGGGACAAAGTGCTTTTACAATGCGGTGACTATAACCAAAAGCAAAGGCTTTGGCTCAGCCCATTTGGTGGGCAAGTGGAAACTTCGTTGAAGCAATCAGATCAGAGCAAGCAACTAGTCTATGTGCGAGACTGAGCTGGTTAACAGAACGAAGGTACTGTTTATTCGAGAAGGTGTCAGCTGCCCGTTCTCTCTTTAGACTTAATCGGAAATTAGAGAAGTTCGATAGAATAGGAGTGAAATAAAGCAGTCAAGCGTTTCACGATGAAAATGCAGTACATCGCCCTACAAAATAAGCCCCGTACGCTTCGTAGTCTAACCGGTTTCACGGCTAGCGAGTTCGAGGCACTACTGGCGAGCTTCGGTGCTGCATGGGATGGATTCGTGAGAGAGCAAGCCGAGCGAGCGACACGCAAACGAGCCCATGGCGCAGGGCGGACGGCGCACCTGAAGCGGTTAGAAGACAAATTACTCTTCATCCTGTTCTACTATCGCCAGTATCCGACGCAAGAGGCGCAAGGCTTCTTCTTCGGGATGAGTCAGTCCCAGGCAAATGAATGGATTCATCGGTTAAGTAAACTCCTTAATCAAGCGTTAGGGTACGAGATGCAACTGCCAGCGCGCCGAGCTGCCAACCTAGAAGCGGTGCTATCAGCCTGTCCCAGTCTAGAGTTCATTATCGACGGGACAGAGCGTCCGATTAACCGTCCCAAAGATAAAGGAAAACAGAAAAGCCACTATAGCGGGAAGAAAAAGGCTCACACGGTAAAGAACAATCTGATTACGGAGCGTGGTGGTAAAGTGATGTACCTGAGCGGCACCTGCGAGGGCAAACGCCACGACAAAAAGCTTGCCGATGAGGAGCACTACCGATTTCCCGCGGGTAGCAAGTTATTGCAAGACACGGGCTTTCAGGGTCATGCACCAG
>JBCBJS010000063.1:0-25538 GCA_038523095.1 Cyanobacteria bacterium J06626_6 | reverse complement strand
CCTTTCGTTCCGCATACGTGCTCCTCGAAATCAGCCGCGCTATCTCAGCGACTGCCAGCTGGCTCATCGTCTGCGCCGTATTTGCCCGCGCAAACAGCTGACGCGAGACCGGTAGGCTCACCTCGTCATAGGTGCGAATCGAAATCATGCAGGAAATGAGCTGCTCAAACGGCGAGTTGTAGCCTTCTTCAGCCAGCTGAAACATGGCGGCACGCAGGTAGGCCGCCATCACCTCCCGCAACCGGACAAAGGCGGATTCAATATCGAAGGCAGAAGCAGGAGCGCTATCCATATAAATTCTCAACCCATATAAATTCTCGACCTTAACCACTCCAAATTAGAGCGGACAAAAGACCGCTAGCATCAGTCCCTAGAGGTTGATTTTTCTACTCACGCGGACGCATCGTATGCTACATTTTATAAGCTGAAGATGAGCAAGGGTCAGTGCCCGAGTGGTTAATGGGGGCGGACTGTAAATCCGCTAGCTATGCTTACGCTGGTTCGAATCCAGCCTGGCCCACCACCTTGCTAGCAGTGCCCATGTGGCTCAGTGGTAGAGCACACCCTTGGTAAGGGTGAGGTCACGAGTTCAATCCTCGTCATGGGCTTCATAGGCAAATACGGTGTCCTACTGAGACAGTTTTCTGCTGTGTAGGCCATCAACATAACGCGTAAATCCCCTCTGCATCTCATGTGAGATGCAGAGGGGATTTACGCGTTTGCGCCTGCCCTGACCCGAGAACTAGCGAGCTAAATGAATCTTAAAGACGTCCCAACAACTTCCCAAAAACGTCTATTCAACAACTCGCAGCTGACCTGCATTCAGCGCCTCATATATCTTATTAATCAGCGCTTCGTCAGCGGGGCTAATTTTGCCGCCAGCAAATACCGACATTAGAAAAGCCTGATCTTTTCTGGTAATTCGACGTGTCGCAAATATTTTGGATACTCTCTCTTCGACAGACGACATAGGCGCGTATAGAAAAAGTCGCTCTGAAAACAGCTACAACGAACTTACACCTACCAGCGTTCCCCAAACGCAAGGCCTAGCCACGTAGACACTTCTATCAACTGACCCACAGAAAACCTTCCGGATCGCCTCAAAAAGCCTATTTTTACAGAAAAAAGGACGTGAAGCAGGAGCAGCATCTGTCCCATTTCACGCCTTTTATCTATTTAGGTTATCTGTTCAGCTTGTCTGTTCAGCTCGCCTGCGATCAATGGCTGGCTCAGCAATATTTTGCTAAACGATGTCTTGTTTAACGATGCCTTGTTTAGCGATGCCCTGCTCAACTCTGCCTACACAGCTGCTAGCTCAGGGCGCTTGCTGTTGCGAATGCTATTAATCGCCTCGGCATAGTCATCGGCCTTAAATACTGCAGAACCCGCCACAATTGCATTGGCACCTGCATCCAAGACCTGCCAGGTGTTGTGAGACTTCAGGCCGCCATCAACTTCGATCCAGGGGTCAAGGCCGCGCTCATCACACATGGCTCGGAGCTTTTGAATCTTGGGAACCACGCCAGGAATGAAGCTCTGACCACCGAAACCCGGATTCACGCTCATGATCAAAATCAGATCGCAGAGGTCCAGGCAATAGTCAATCATATCTAGGCTTGTACCGGGATTAAGCACAACACCTGCCTGCTTGCCTAGCTCCTTAATCTGACCTAGCGTTCGGTGCAGATGGGGAGAGGCGTTGTGCTCGCAGTGCACTGAGATAATGTCAGCACCCGCCTTGGCAAAATCTTCTACATATTTCTCAGGCTCCACGATCATCAGATGCACATCTAGGGGCTTGTCTGTGTGGGGGCGAACCGCATCCACAATCATCGGACCAATCGTAATATTGGGCACAAAGCGACCATCCATTACATCGACGTGAATCCAGTCAGCACCAGCTTCATCAACTGCACGGATTTCTTCACCGAGGCGGCTAAAGTCAGCCGACAAAATCGACGGTGAAATAACAACGGATTTATCAGATTGAGTCTTTGCCATTGGGGAGCAGCCTCTCTAATGTGGATGTTTTCTATAGATAGAGATCTATAATGGGTGTATTCATTGTAACAAAATATTTCGCCCGTCATTCCTCCAACTCTATCCAATCTAAGTTGGCTGCCTAATCTCTCTAAGACCCATTGGGATCCTACTGACAAGCCACTCTATTTTTGATGACCTATTTTTATGCCCTGCACGCGCAGTTCGAATACCGTATTTAGTAGTCAAGACGTGCTGAAACAACCGATTACAACAGTAGATCTTGCTATACCTTCTCCTGGATGGATAAGCTAAAGTTGCTTTATTGGCAGTTGTATAAGTTACTGACTAGGCTATGGCGAACTATAGAAATTATTCTGGCAGCTCAATGAAATGTCGAGCCGAACGGTTAAGTAAGTTAAAAATAAGCCGTAGCTTGGGGCTAAAGCTGGGCGCAGTTCTGCCTTGGACTGGACTTGCGATCGCACTGGGTGTTCCCGCCTTTGCACTGTCTTCATCCGTCGATAGCGACGGCATTGATGCCCGCCGTCTCCACGAGGCACCCTACAACATCACCGGCAAGAAAATCGCCATCGGTCAGGTAGAAATTGGCAGACCCAGTCAGTTTGGTATCGATAAGCTGGCAGTGGAGAATTCACCCTTTCGGGTGGGTCGCATCTTTGAGATTGATGGGCCTGCGATCGCCGATGAATCCGTCGATGGCCATGCCTCCAATGTTGCCAGCGTGATGATTAGCAACGACAAGCAGCTCAGGGGCGTTGCGCCTGACGCCTTTCTTTACTCGGCCGCCATCGGTAGCCTGACAGAATTTACCGGACAGCAAGAAGAATGCCTCGCCTCTCAGCACATCGCCTTACAAAATAGCGGCGATGTACGCGCGACAAACTTCAGCTTTGGCGAGCCGCTCAGCCGCGACGAACGCCCCAATGCCACCCTCGATGGCAACGCCCTCCTCACCCAGTGCATAGACTGGTCCTCTCGCGTGCACAAACTGCTGTACGTCATCGCAGGCAACCAGGGACGCGGCGGCATCCCCATCCCCACCGATAATTTCAACGGCATTAACGTCGCCTACTCTCGCCGGGTCAACGGACGCTTTGTCCGAGTAGACAATGCCAACCTTACCAGCGAGCCCCCGGCTAGCGCCACCAACGGACCCAGCGTAGAATCCAATGTTGGTGCGCGACGCTCAATCAACCTGGTCGCCCCCGGCAGCGAAATTGAAATGTTCGATCCCAATGGCACGCGCATTACCAGTAGTGGTACCAGCTTTGCAGCGCCCCACGTCGTTGCAACCGTTGCCCTATTACAAGAATTTGGCGATCGCCAGTTCCGCGAAGGCGCTAGCAACTGGAGCCTTGACTCACGCGAACCTCTTGTCATGAAGTCAGTCATTCTCAATGCTGCTGACAAGCTCGAAGATCCTGGCGACGGCTCCATTCTTGGCATGGCTCGCACTCTCCTTGACGAGGGCGGCGACAATTGGACTGAATCAGACGCCTACAGCGACCAGCGCGTTCCTCTCCATGCAGAACTTGGCACTGGCCATCTCAACGCCTTCCGCGCCTACGAACAGCTCGAAGGCGGTCAGTGGGCGCCGGGCGAGGTTCCAACCGTCGGCTGGAGCTACAGCACCCTTAGCAACACCGGCAGCAGCGAAGACTATGTCTTTGAAACAGAACTCAAAGGGGACAGCTACATCAGCGCGACGCTCTCCTGGGAGCGTATCATTGAGCTTGACTCCAGTGATGAATACTTCGATATCGGCGAGCGCTTTACCGGCAACCCGCTCAGCAATTTAGATCTCTATCTCATGCCAGCCGACGCCGACGATATTAGCCAGAGCGTCTGGTCTTCTGTCAGCACAGAAGATAGCCTTGAGCACGTCTTTATTCCTATTCCTGAAACAGGCCGCTATAAACTCAGAGTCGTTCAAAACAACGCCACCAGTCGAGAAGCCCAGCCCTATGCGCTGGCTTGGTGGGGGCAGTCTGCCGCGCAGCCAACGCTGCCGCCTCAGCAATAGCTAAATCAGTCTCACAATATCTCATCTCATAGCGTCTTATCTCATAGCGTCTCATCTCACAACGCCCCAACGTTAGGGTGCAATATTGAACCGAGCCTGACTAGCGAAACAAACAACAGAAATACTGTTGTTGCTTGCAAGAGTTGCTGTTTGTAAGACTTATGAAATGGTGTCTCTAAAGAGATAACGGTGAGCGCCCTTTCAAAAGAGATTACTCTCACAAACAACAACAGAAACAAGCGTTAGTCGGTTTTTCGAATAGGCGCTAGGGCTTAATAAGCACCAGCAGACTGCTACTAGCTCGCGGTTAACTGCCCATCAGCACTTGGGCAAGCGCAATGTAGAGAGGTATTCCTAACGCGATCGCAACTGGCGTACCAACAGCTGTAGACGAACCAATGTAGGCAGAGGGGTTAGCCGATGGAATACCGGCTCGCAAAGTCGGTGGACCTGAAATATCTGAGCTAGAAGCCGCAATAACAGCCAAGATCACAACGCCGCCAGGACTAAAGCCTGTGATGGCGTGAGCAATCATACCAAACCCGAAAGCAATAAAACCATGCAGCAGCGGTGCGACAAAGGCATACACGGCGTACCACTGAGCCACCTTGCGCAATTCACCAAGCCTTGCCATGGCCTCCATACCCATCACCAACATCAGTATCGAAAGCAGACCACGGAAGAGAGGGTCGAAAAAGCTCTCATAAACACTTTCCGGTCGGGTGAGCAGGCCCAAAGCGAGGCCAAGTAACAGCGCCGATAGGGCAGACCCCTGAAGGCTTTCCTTCACGATGGGCCATATTCGAACACGCTTATCCGCACTGACACGCGGCCTACTGTGATGTTCATTTACGGCACCGTGTTGTTCTTTAGACTGTTCACCTGCAGGAATATTCTGCCTTTCGGAAGACCCGCCTGCAGCAACGCGCTGTCTGCTAAAAGAGACCTGCTTACTAGTAGACATTTGTTTGCTGAGAGATTCACCGGCGGTGCTGCGCTGTTTGCTGAGATAAATACTGGCTAAGACAATCGCAGTTACCAACGCTGGAATATCCATAAAGGGGTAGAGGGCAGCTGCCCAAGGCTCATACTGAATGCCTTCTGCCTCCATCAGCGTCAGAGCAGCAGCCAGAGTAGAGCCACTCACCGCACCAAACAAGCCTGCAGTTGCAATGGCATCCACGGTTCTCACGCTCGGCATCCTAGCCAGCGTGTAGCGACCAATCAGCACGATCAGAATCCCAACTGCCATAGCAAATGCAGCAGGCAGCAACATCTCCGCTAAATTGGCGTTGCGGATTGCAATGCCACCGCTCAGACCAACTTTTATCAGCAACATAAAGACAATAAACTTGTAAACCGCATCTGGAATTGACAGTCGGCTACCAAGAGCGGCAACAACGCTACCGCCGATCAAAAAGCCAAGCGTTGGGGACTGCAACTTGGCCAAGAAGTTCGCAAAGAAATCGGATAAGAAATCCATAAATACCTCCTTCCATCTCCTCTAACAAGAGGAGTCATTACTGTGGTAAGCGTGCTTGCAAGAAGCAGGGAGAAAGCCCTTAAATCCTGCGATACAGGCTTCGCGAGAGAGTCTGTAAACAGCGTGTTCAGAGATGACCACACTCCGAATAAGACTGGAAATTAACAGCGGTCTTAATCCAGTCTCTTCATAAATCAAAGTCTATCGATTGCAAAACCTTCATATATTTAAGTCTATCTTGAAAAACATGGATTTCCACATTCCGCAGCTCGAGTTTCAAACGCAATGTCAAATTCGAGCTATAAGTTTTTCTTTTCTTGCTTAGTTAGTCTTGTCTCTATTCGCATTAGCAAAGCAATCCGAAAAGTAACAGAAATCAAAAAACAACCTGACCGTTATAGTCGCTAAAAAGATAAGTGTTGTTTATAAAATACTTCCGCTAATCTGAGCCCATTTCTCTCAATAGAAAGCGCAAATTCGCTGAGCTTTATCATAAACTAAAAAATATAGATAGGGCAGCAACCATAGACTTTTATCTTTGGTCGCCGCAATAGAACTCTGCCAAAGCGACTGATTTCTTAAACGACTCTCTACAGACACGAGGTAAATCACATGACTCAGCAAGCCAGCAAGCTCGTTATCGTCACAGAAAAGCTACTGCTAAAACAGATCGCAAAGATTATTGATGAGGCCGGAGCCACCGGCTACACGGTAGTAGATGCGGGTGGGAAAGGGAGCCGAAATGTACGTTCATCGGGACGGCCCACCGTTTCTGACACCTACTCAAACGTAAAATTCGAGATACTTACCCCAAGTCGAGAGATGGCTGTGAAGATTTCAGACGAGGTGGCGGCACAATTTTTCGACGATTATTCAGGTATTGCCTATCTCTGCGACGTAATGGAGGTTCTGCATGCGCATAAGTTCTAACGTGGGAGCTCAATATCGCAATTAAGTTTGGCCTACGCGACAATACTGACCGGGCGGTCGATTGCCTTCGACCAATGCTTCTGCTCGTTCTCCAGGGGCGAGAATATGGACTTGGTTTACTCTCTAGCCTACTAGAGACTTTGGGATCGGGACATGAAACCTGTTTCGTGTAAAGGCAGGTATAGTCATGGCCTCGACAACTCAGACCTCTGCGACTACAAATACCTCTGCACTTGAGCGCCAAACGGTGAAACAATCCGTGCGACTCTACCGAATGTCTACCCATGAACATGAGTGCCCATGGGGACTCATGGCTGTAGCGCTCCTAAAAGCAAAAGACATCGACTTTGAGGATCATAAGCTCGCTTCCAAAGCGGAAACGGAGGCTTTTAAGGCGACGCATCAAGTTACCACCACGCCACAAATTTTCATTGAGAACAAACGCATTGGCGGATATACAGACCTAGCCGCTTGGTTTGAAGTGGAAGCGGAAGGCGCGGCGTATTCTTACACGCCTGTGATTGCGCTTTCTGCCACTGCAGGATTGGTTGCTTGGTCGGCAGCGTTAGGCATTTCCGGTTTTATGGGCACGTCGCTTTCTATGCTCGCCTCACTTAAGCTAATGGATTTAGAGTCGTTTACAGAAGGCTTTGGAAAGTACGACCTGATTACCCAGCGAGTAAAGCCCTATGGCAAAGCGTTTCCCTTTTTAGAGCTGTTGTTGGGATTAGGCTTTCTCTCTGGCACTGCGCCGGTTGTCACAGGTTTTGGCTCGCTGGTGCTCGGAACCAGTGGGGCAATTTCTGTCTTCAAGGCGGTTTATATCGATAAGCTGTCGTTGAACTGTGCCTGTGTGGGCGGCAATTCTAAAGCACCGTTAGGCGTGGTGAGCTTTTTGGAAAATGCCATCATGATTGTGATGGGCACTGCTCTGTTGTTTTCTGCAGCGACAGCAGATACAGCAAAACTTCAAGCACAAGAGATAGTTGCTCATTCTCAGAAAATTGAACAAATTCGATAGGCGATGGATGCACTATTGGACATGATGCCCGTGATCTGAGCGCTGGACAGCGAACCAGTTGTGAATATTAAAAGGATGCTGCGTGTTCAGAAACTGCTTAGCGGTGAGCTTTAGCTCTAGAAACACGGAAGATACAACTGGCTGATATCCAGTAAAGGATTGGAACTAATATTCTCTATCGGTGAGAAGACCCACTAAAACGACGGCCCAATCAGGAGCAACAATCCAATATTCCGGGACCAAAATAGTGGCTTACTGACGAGACGTCTAGACGAGCTGCATATCTCGGACGCAACATAAGAAACTGCCTAGTCTTGCTCGCTAAGGCACTATGTACATCAGGCCACAGGTACCCTTTGAGATGAGGGTTCATACCAGGAAACGGAGAAGGCATTGTTAGCAGTCCCTATTATGAGAACGAGCACTTAATTACGAGAACAAGCACCTACCTCATAAGTATCAGGCCAGCCACTGGGCCAGCCCAAAATAGAATCGTTTGAAGAGGGCGAACGACGGGGGTCGAACCCGCGAATGGTGGAATCACAATCCACTGCCTTAACCACTTGGCGACGCTCGCCGTAATAGGCTCTCATTATATCACTGCTTATTAATTAAACTGCACCTGCACTCCTTAGTTTGTGCACTCGCTCGCTTGATTAGAGAGGCAAACCGGCAGAAAAACAATGTCAGCGATTCAAAACAGCACACCGAACAAGTGCAGTCTTTGATACATCGCTATGTAAATTAATTCTTGAATAATTTATGATAGATAGCTCGCGCGCTCCCAAATTGGATATCAATGAGAGTAGGTTGTTCAGTATTTGTACAGAGGTCTCTTTTGAAACCCGTTGTCGCTTCAACTGCATATTTGCTGATCTCGCACGGTAGCCGAGACCCCAGGCCTCAAGAGGCGATGGAACGGCTAGCAGAGCTAGTACGCAGCCGTTTAGCAGACACATGTGCACTGTTTCAGACGACAGAGGCAGCGATAGCCGCGCCAGAAAATTTGGAGATTGCAAGTATTGATTCGCACAGAGTCTACACGCAGACAGCTTCTCAAGCAGCCAACACCCGCACATCCGTCATAGAAAAGCCTCGGAAGGCGCAAACTTCCCATCGCCAACCTGAAGTGATTGTCGGAACGGCCTGTCTAGAGCTTGCGAAACTACCGCTAAGCGAGCAGATCGCAGAGTTTGCAAATCCGTTAGCTGAGCAGGGTATTCGCGAACTAAAGCTACTACCCGTATTTTTGATGTCGGGCGTACATGTCATGGAGGATATTCCGCAGGAAGTAGCTGCCGGGCAGCAGCTACTGGGAAACACCATCCGCCTCACGCTGTGCCCTCACCTGGGCAGCCACCCTGAAATTACTGACGTACTGGCAAAGCGGCTAGCTTCTGTACCAGCCGAAGGGTCTCTGCTAGTCGCCCACGGGAGCCGTCGGCCAAAGGGAAATCGCATTATTAACGCCCTAGCCAGAGAGCTAAACACAGCGGTTGCCTACTGGGCTACACCGCCCGATATTGAGACGCAGGTTATTGAGCTCATGCAGCAAGGCTGCCAAAAGCTAGCTATCTTGCCGTATTTCCTTTTCGCGGGCGGCATCACAGATGCTATTACCCATCGGACAGAAGAGCTGGCAGAACGCTTTCCAAAAATTCAGTTCCGCCTTCTGCCGACTTTGGGCGCGACGCACGAAGTTGCCCATCTGGCTTACGAACTCATCCATGCCAGGTAGGCCTCTATTCGCTGTAGGCACAGGCCTCTATCGGC
This sequence comes from Cyanobacteria bacterium J06626_6, assembly GCA_038523095.1. Classification (GTDB taxonomy): domain Bacteria; phylum Cyanobacteriota; class Cyanobacteriia; order Phormidesmidales; family Phormidesmidaceae; genus Phormidesmis. Next base: position 16,304 of record JBCBJS010000063.1, on the reverse strand, counting down.
TGTGAACTTCTTCCGCTGTACTCTTTCCGCTATAGGATAGAAGAACTCACGGAGACCGATTTAGCCGTATCACAGATAGCAACTCATCCTATGTGATTTTGCTTATATGTGTAGGTACTTTCGAAATAAGTCTTCTTACCCCTTATTCACCCAAAAGGTTGAAGGGTGGAATTTCGCTGGCTGCGCACTATGTCTTTTCTCGCCGAAAATGTTTCCTCTCAGGCTACGCCACTGGGGAAGGTCTACTTGATTGGGGCTGGGCCAGGCGATCCGGGCCTGATGACGGTGAAGGGAAAAGCACTCATTGAATGCGCAGATGTCGTGGTGTTTGATGCCTTAGTTAGCAAGCCCATATTGAGCTGGATAAATCCCAACGCCGAGCAGATTCATGCTGGGAAGCGGCGAGGCAGGCATTCAATGTCTCAGGCGGAGATCACACGACTCCTGCTACAAAAGGCTCAAGAACACGCGGTAGTCGTGCGATTGAAAGGGGGAGACCCGTTTGTATTTGGTCGGGGCGGCGAGGAAATGGAAGATCTCATGGCAGCTGGGGTGCCGGTGGAGGTAGTTCCCGGCATTACAGCGGGTATCGCAGCACCGGCCTATGCGGGTATACCAGTCACCCACCGGGGGTACAGCTCTTCGGTCACGTTTGTAACGGGACATGAGTCCGCTGGAAAATATCGTCCTCAAGTGAACTGGCAAGCGATCGCTCAATCCTCAGAAACAATTGTGGTGTATATGGGCGTGCACAATCTCCCTCACATTACAACCACTCTCACGGCAGCAGGGCTGCCCCCCGAAACCCCAGTGGCCCTTGTTCGCTGGGGAACCCGGCCAGAGCAAATGGAACTCACAGGTAGCTTAGGGACCATTGTGGAGCAGGTAAAAATAACGGGCTTCGAGGCACCGGCGATCGCAATTATCGGCAAAGTGGTCAACCTACAAACGCGCCTATCTCCAGCCTCACCTATCTACAACGAACACTGGCAGGCAACCCAGCCCAATCCACTATCCGCTCCACCCACAGACACCTCAGCTTGAGTGATATCTTTAACAAGCGCTGCGACGGAGGCATTCCCTATCTCTGAGGCGTCCATTGGAAAATCTATTCATAAGACCGTAGAAGCAGCAGCCCCCGTCCGACTGGATAAGTGGCTAGCCGAGAACGTTGTTATGCTTTCTCGCAACCGGGCCCAGCAGCTGATAGAGCAGGGCACCGTGCAGATCAATGGTGTAGTGTGCGATCGCAAAAAAGAGCTCGTCAGTCCTGGCGATCGCATCCATCTCGTTGTTCCCGTTGCCACCCCCTACGAACTCAAACCCGAGCCTATTCCCCTCGACATCCTCTACGAAGATGACCAGCTCCTAATTATCAACAAGCCCGCAGGCATGGTTGTCCATCCTGCGCCAGGGCATGAAACGGGCACCTTAGTCCACGCGCTGCTCAGCCACTGCGGCGAACAGCTCACAGGCGTAGGCGGCGTTCAGCGACCAGGCATCGTCCATCGCCTAGACAAAAACACCACCGGCGCTATCGTCGTTGCCAAAACAGAAAGTGCACTGCACCACTTACAGCAACAAATTCAAGCCAAAACAGCCAGACGCGAGTATCTAGGGCTGGTCAATGGCGCACCTAAAACCATTCAAGGGACTGTCAATCAACCCATTGGCCGCCATCCTAAGCACCGCAAAAAAATGGCTATAGTCCCGGTAGAGCAAGGAGGTAGACATGCTGTCACCCATTGGAAAACGGCTGAGCGACTGGGCAACTACACGCTGATGCACTTTCAGCTAGAAACCGGTCGAACCCACCAAATCAGGGTACATAGTGCCCATCTTGGCCTGCCCATTGTGGGCGATCCAGACTACGGATCTAGCCGATCGGCGGGCGTCAAGTTGCCAGGACAGGCGCTCCATGCCTTTCGCCTAACGCTCACCCACCCAGCGACCCAAGCGGTAATCTCAGCTGAGGCACCACTGCCTGCACATTGGCAAAAGCTGCTGGTTCGCCTGCGATCGCGCCAGCATTAGAGGCCGCCCCAGCATCAGAGGTATCGCTGTCAAAACCACCGCCAACAGCAATTCCGCAGTCGCGCTGCAAGTTCAATCGACGACGGAGCAAACAGGGCGACTAACAAAAGCACTGCTTAAAAAACGTAGCGACTCTAGCATTTACCTCATCAGCGCAGCTATCCAGGGTCATAGCGTGGCTAGACGGATCAAACCAAACGGTTGAGAGCTCAGATGTAATCCGGCGCTCCATCAAATCTAAAACGACCGGCGGTACTGTTTTGTCTCCATGGGTATGTACGCCCAGCACCGGGCAGTCAATCTCAGATAGCCGATGTCGGCCCATGTGAGATAGCTGCCACAGCGCACGAACCGCATGGGAATGGTAGAACTGATAGCTCGGTAGGTAGAACAGCTCTTTTGTAGGTGCAGCCCGGGTAAAGGCAAACCGACAGATAACAGGTGCCAGCACTTCGGCCTGCCAAGGCAACCGCAGCGCAGGCGCAGAGACTGCGCAGGCATCCACCAGTCCCTCAGCCGCTAAAATCAGCGCGATCGCACCCCCCATGGAGTGACCATACAGACCCACTGACCCATACCGCTGCCGCGCCCGATGAATCTCTTCACGCACCGCTGCTAGCAACCCATCCGCGGTAATTTGGCCAAATTTCTCTTTTTGCATAGACAGCTCCCGGTAGCCATGACCAGATAGCAACGGTGCGATCGCGCTGACACCCGCCTGCACACAGGCTCTAGCTACCGGCATCACCTCGTAGGGCATCGCCGTAAATCCATGTATACAGATAACCGCAGCAGAAGATCCCTCTGAACATTTATGCGCAGCACCGCCTGCATCCGTTTTTTTGGCACACAGCCACTGGGGCAGCGCATCGTCCATTAAGAGAGATTTTTCATCAGCACTCAGCGCATCAAACCCAGAGAAATAGGGCGGACAGAGAGGCATAGCTTATTGCAGGCAATGACAGACCAAAATCATAGCCTTGGCACAGGTCCAACAGAAACTGGAAAGGGCAGCCCTTCGTTTGTCACAGCCAAACCCGCTAAAAACAAAGCCAATATGGCGTAAAACACACAAAAAAAGTCGGAGTAGGAAAACCACTCCGACCGATAACCTTTTGAGGAAAGAGAATAAACTGTTGGGCGCTACCGTTGAGCCTTCAGCTAGCTCTCAGAGCCAGGCTCAGGCGAAACCGGTACATTCAGCTTCCGGAAAGGAACCGTCGCACCAATGTTGATGGTTGCGGTGTTGACCTGCGGGGCAGAAGCCGGGCGTGGGCTGACGCTACGCGCCATGTCGAGATACAGAGAGGGATTGCCAGCTGTTGCTTTTTTCTCCTGAGGCTTGAAGCGACGAACTTCTTGCTGCCAGCTAATCTTAGGAAAGCCAAGAATGCCGCGGTAGTACTCGTCATAGCGCGGAGACTTAATGTTGACAGGGCGCTGACCAACTTCACGACCAGGAAGCACACGACGACGCTGGTAAGGAACAATGTCGTAGCCAAAGTTCTCCATGTACTCATCGCTGTCGAGGAGTTCATCAATAAACCCGACGACTCCCTTCGTGGCGATACGAATAGACCAGGCAATTTTCTCTCGCTCATTGTAAGGGTCACGGCCCAACGCACGCTGGATGCACTGCTCTACAAAGCGATAGTTGCTGTTTTTACTGTAGAAACTGTTGAGGTAGGTTTCAGAAAGCAACAGACCACGGATAAAGTCACGCACCGTAATTTGGCTGTTGCGCAGCTGGGACTCCAAAAACGGCTCCCGGTCAGCAGCGAACGCATAGAAGAAGATTTGACGATAGGCAGCGTCGATCAGCTCGGTCATCTCGCTGTACTCAAGTAGAGCCTCAGCGCTATAGATTCTGGGCTGGTCATCACCTTGGACGGTGTACCCAGCAACCCGAGAATTTTGGCTGGCGGGTTTGTAGTTCAACAACGGAAGAGCCACGCTTGAATCTCCAGACTTTTTGTAAACAGCTGCAAATAATATTCCTCAATAATAGGGGAGTCAGGGCCATTGGCCGGAGGAACCTGAGAAAATCATTACACAGCTTAATATTTAATAAAAGCATTACGAATAAAGGCTTTAGGCACTTAGCAGCCACATTGGCAGGCGTCGATCAAAAGACACAAACTCGACCCAAAGACAAGAAAAGTCATATTCTGAAACATTGTGCTAAGGCAGCTACAGCCAGCTCTCTCATTGTCCGAAAGGCCATTCGCTAGGCCAGTTGCAGTTAAAAAACAATCGCTTGGGTGCCGCTTCGTAAGAGACAACAGTCACCGCTGATAGCCAATCCTGAAAGGAGCACTGGCCTAGACCAATATGGCACTGAAGACTTTGGATACAGCTGCGATGGTAGTAACCGCAGAGCGGCTCCCACCGCTGACCATCATATGGCCCTTCCATAGGTGATAACGACGCCATAGGGTGTTCTAGCCCTGGCCAGCCGTTTTGCTGATTGGCAATAATCCAGTCCCACCAGTCTTGTAGGGCAGCCGCTTCTAGGTATGGCAAATCGCAAGCTAGCAGCAAGCACCAGTCGGAAGAGACCTGCGCCCAGCCAAAGCCAAAGCCACTCAGCGGTCCTGCAGAAGATTTTTGCCGCTCTCTGGTAGGCAGCGGGTGCTTGGGTAGGGGCTCTTTCACCCATTCCACGTCAGCGGGTGGAACTCCTGCCGACACCGATGATTGAGAGGCGGAGGATTGAGAGGCGGAGGATTGAAAGGCGGAGGATTGATATTTTTCCGGCCATGGCGTCACAATTTTGATGTCTGGTGTCAGCGATCGCACCACCTCTACCGTCTGAGATAGTAGGGTTTGGCCACTGGGCAAACGCAGCAGGGCTTTGTCTTGACCCATGCGGGTACTGTGACCACCCGCCAAAATCATTGCAGATAGGGTCGGGCGGGATGAGGGGGATGCTGCAGACGCGCTACGGTGACTTGCGCTTGGTTTTTTTCGCACCAGCAGAAGACCTCGAAGAAGATCCAGCAGAAGAACCAGACGAGGGACCAGAAGACGGGCCAGACGAAGTGCCAGAGGGAGGGCCAGAAGACGGGCCAGAAGACGGGCCAGACGAAGTGCTGGACGAGGGACCAGACGGTGGCCTAGGCGGCTTGCGCGGAGGTTTGCGCGGGGGCTTATCACTAGCGCTACGGTTCACACGGCGGCTAGTTTCTGCCCACACGTGCCCCTTAAAGTAATAAATCAGCCCGACAAGTATGGCCACAGCCATGTACATCAGCCGGATCAGCCAGCCAACGCGCTGAAAAATAAACGCTGCAAAGTCAGCTCTTGGGTCGTCGTAGCCCGCGAGTTCTTCAGTCAGCAGATCATTGGGATTTGCCGCCTGCAGCGATTCCAAGCTCTCCCGCCGCACGGGCAGCTCAGCCAGCTGAGTGCTAAATGGATAGAAACCAAAAAAACCGCCGCTGCCCACTTCGCGCTCAAGGTAGGCATTGGTCATATCCCGAGCCTCGGGGTACGAGATACCTGCGCGGGCGGCCACGTCCTGAATCCATAGATGCTGCCGCATAAGGTAGCTCCCGCTGAAGACAAAAGGACTAACCAATGCTAAAAACGCCAGCTTCGCACGGTGGTCCCAGCGCTTAGGCAGCAAAAGTGTCGCTGCCCCGATGCCACTCCCTAAAATCGCAAACACCACCAAGTTAAAGAGTTCTGTCAGCTCAATGCTCTTTAGGAAGCCACCTATCCAGGGGACAGAATACAGGTAGGTATTTGCCAGCCAGGCAGCGATCGCCTTCAGCAGCGCCAGCAGCACACTCAATCCCAAACCAATGGCAAAAAACAGGAAAATTCGCGATTTCTTGGAATCAAAAGCCATGGAGAGCCAGCGCGTCAAATCACTCCCCTATCAAATCACTATGGTAGCGAAATGCAAAATTAAACCAGCTACCACCAACAGGCAGACATCTGAGAGCGGAGAAAAGATCGCTTGAACTTGGGGGAACAATTTAGTACATTTGAACCATCTTTTGTGCTGAGCTTATCTGTCCTATGAGTATTGAACAGACTAATCAACTTATTCTACTTATTTTAAATTCTGTGCTGATGGCGCTGCTCTCTGCAGGATTGCTAGGCGGTGCCTGGCTGAGGCAAAACACACTGCTGCATCAGCTTCATCAAGTGCGATCGCGCTACCGCAAAATCACCCATGGCGACCCCGCTGTCACAGCCGCCGCCCCCAGCTCAGAACAAACCGTTACCGCCGCTGACATCGCTGTGCAGACAATTCTTCGCAGAGCCGATCTAAAAACGATCCGCGATCGCCGTCAGCAGCTCAGTCGCCAATACCACTGGAGCCATATCGGCATGCTGATGCTGCATATGGCTTTACTGGTCTTTAGCTTCAGTCTCTTTGCGCTGGCGCTGCGGGCTCTATTTGCGTTCGATGCATTGATTTCGACAGCGCTGGTCCTCTTTACGTTGGGTGCCGGGGGGCTGCTCACAGGTACCAGCTGTGTCTTGGTCGATCTGGCCCAAGGCAATAGCAACAGCGATTCTTTGGGTAAGACCCTCGGCAGAGCCATCGTCCGCACCACCCAGCAGTGGAAACGCCTCAGCCAGCGATATCCCAACGGTGTGTTTGTCGGCAAAACTGCATCTGTGAGATCGCTTGACCCCTAGACCTAGCCAAACTATCCCTACCTCTGCTCAGCCAGTTCGCGCTGCGATTCCTCCAGCGAAAACCGCTGCAAGATGCGCTCAGCCATCTGCGCAGGCATTAGCCCTAGGTCAGCCCTTGACTGGTCTGGTGACGCATGGTCTACCAGCTTGTCGGGCACACCCAAACGCAGCAGGCCAGGCGTCAGGCCTGCATCACATAGCGCTTCTGCCAGCGCTGAGCCGAAGCCACCCATAATGCAGCCATCTTCCAGCGTTACCACCCGACCGATCCGCTCAGCCAACGGCAGCATGAGATCGGTATCCAACGGCTTCGCAAAGCGGGCATTAATCACGGTAGCTTCTACACCGTGCTCGCCTAGGATTTCAGCGGTCTGCATCGCCGGGTACACCATCGAGCCGTAGCCTACGAGCAGCACATCATCGCCATGGCGAAGCACCTCTGCCTTGCCAATCGGCAGTGTCTCCCAGCCAGATTCCATCAGGGGCACCCCGTAGCCGCTGCCTCGCGGATAGCGCACCGCAATCGGGCCGTCATGCTGCACGCCCGTCACTACCATCTGCTGTAGTTCAGCCTCATCTTTAGGGGCCATCAGCACGATGTTGGGAATGCAGCGCAGATAGGCAATATCGTACATGCCCTGATGGGTGGGGCCATCGACACCGACAATCCCAGCCCGATCCAACGCCAAGAAGACCGGCAGCTTCTGAATGCAAATATCGTGCACAATCTGGTCAAAGCCCCGCTGCAAAAACGTGGAATAAATCACGGGCACAGGCTTCATACCCTCACAGGCGAGGCCCGCCGCCAAAGTCACGGCGTGCTGCTCAGCAATGCCCACATCAATATATTGCTTGGGCAGCTTTGCCTGCAGCAGATCTAGCCGGGTACCCGTCGCCATCGCCGCCGTAATGCCGACGATAGTGGGGTCTTTTTCCGCCAGGGTAATCAGCGTTTCTGCAAAGACCTTGGAGTAGCCAGGGGGCTTGGGCTTGTTGGCAGGAATTTTTTGGCCGGTTTCCAGGTCAAAAGGAGACTGGGCGTGGTAGCCCACCTGATCTTTCTCAGCGATTTCATAGCCTTTGCCTTTTACCGTCGCCACGTGCACTAGCACTGGTCCGCCGTGATGGTGAGCTTCTTTGAAGGCACCAATCAGCTCAGATAGGTTGTGGCCATCCACCGGTCCCATGTAGGTGAAGCCCAGTTCTTCGAACACAGCGCCGACCTTGGGAACCGCTAGGCGCTTCATGCCTTCTTTGACCCGGCTCAGCTCTGGGGTGACCGCTTCGCTGAAGGGCAGCTGCCTAATTTGTTCTTCGAGGGTATCGGTCAGGAACTGCATAGGCGGGCTCACTCGCATTTTGTTTAGGTAGCGAGGAATCGCGCCTACGTTGGGCGAGATAGACATTTCATTGTCGTTTAGCACCACTACCAGGTTGGTCTTGGGCAAATGGCCCGCATGGTTAATAGCTTCTAGGGCCATGCCGCCAGTGAGAGCACCATCGCCGATAATGGCTGCAACCTTATAGTTGTCGCCTTTCATATCGCGGGCGATCGCCATGCCTAAAGCCGCAGAAATGCTGGTAGAAGCGTGCCCTGCTCCAAAATGGTCGAACCGGCTCTCAGAGCGCTTCAGATATCCAGCAATGCCATTTTGCTGACGCAGTGTGTGGAAATCCTTGTAGCGGCCGGTGATAAGTTTGTGGGGGTAGGCTTGATGGCCCACATCCCAGACCACCTTATCCCGGTCTAGGTCGAGGGTTTGATAGAGCCCTAGTGTTAGTTCAACCACCCCTAGTCCTGGCCCCAGATGGCCTCCACTAGCGGCAATAGTTTGCAAATGTTTATCTCGAATCTGCTGAGCAATTTTCTCTAATTGACTGACGGGCAGACCATGCAACTGGTTAGGATGCGTAATTTCGCTCAGATGCATATCAAATCCTCTCTTAACGGCGTAACCATGCGTTCATCTTCACTCTTTCACTGTAGATTAGATTAGAGCGGACATCAGCAATCGAGACCCCCAATGAAACCATTATTGACGCTTCTTTCATCTTGCATTCTCCCCCGATCCCACAAGCAGACTCAGGTATCTGGGATCGCCTCAAACGTGGCTAACCCAAAGGTGCTTGCCAAGGCAGTCCCCGCGGCGATGTTTGGTGCGGCCTCGCTAACTGCAACCCTGCTGACTGCACCCGCCTCCGCTAACGTGGACTACTTCGAATGCACAACAGATATGGTGGATTCCGGGGTGTCAGAAGAAGCGGCGATCGCAGCCTGTGCCTCTGCTCGATACCCAGGTGATTTGGGAGCCTGCGTAGTCGATGTTAACGAATTTACAGGTCTGACTGCCAACAGTGCGCTGCTGATTTGTCAGCGATCGCGTCGCCCAGATGAAGTCGCTGATTGCACCATCAATATTCACGAAGCCTTTCTCGATAGCCCCTCTACCAAAGTGCTTGAGAACTGCGGTCGCAGCCTGCTACCTGAGCGCTACGGCACTTGCGTCGTCGATATCGTAGAAGCCACCGATATCAGCGTTGATACCGGCCTCACCCAGTGCATCCAGGCCGGATATCGCCCCTGGAGAATCCAGCCGCGTCTCGAATAGAGCAAACCACCTCGGTCCACTGCTAATACTCTGCTAACACCTAACACTCTGCTAGCGCACTGCTAACGAGACACTCTCAAAAGCAACGCGATACCTGCGCCTAGCCCTAGCAAGAGAGGGAGCCAGCCTGCTACAAAGGGGCTAACTACCCCGGCTTCGCCCATCGCCGACGTGATAAAGCTCAGCAGGTAGTAGCCAAAAATAATCACCACGCTAATACCAAAGCTCGTCGCCTTTCCGGTGCGTTGGGGTCGCACGCCTACCGCCGAACCCACCAGGCCAAACACCACACAGGCAAAAGGAATGGCATATTTTCGCTGAATCGCCACAGCCAGCTTGCGGACCGCTCTCTCATCGCCAGTCTGTCGCAGAATATTCATGTATTCGCGGGTCTCAGCGATATTCATTTCTTCTTCTTTTTTGGGCCGCTTTGCCAGATCTAGCGGCGTGCGCGGCAGCTGCAAATCCTGCTTATCAAAACGAATAATCTGCCGAAAAGAACCGTTGGGCGACACCGCGTAAATAGTGCCATTGGTAAATTCCCACAGGTTGCGGGAAAAGTCCCAAGTAGCTGCATCGGCGCTCACGATTTGCTTCAGGCCGTCCTCAGTGTCATCTTGTGAAAAGTCGACGACGGTGATATCTCGCATGGTCGTACCGTCAAAGTTGCGAGCATAGAAAAATCGCAGCAGCACATCACCCGTGCCGTCAATGGAAGGCTGCTGCTGCTGAAAAATAATATTGCCTTCTTTAAAGGGTGGCTTCTCCTTATCGAGCGCTCTAGCCAGCAGCACGGCCGCGCGCTCTGTACTCGCCGGGGCAACCACTTCATTCACCACAAAGCTCAATCCCGTAATCAACAGGCTGAGAATAATCGCAGGCACCACAATCCGCTTCACACTCACCCCGCAGCCACGCATGGCGATTAGCTCACTGTCGCTCGAAAAGCGGCTAAAGGTCATCATCGTCGCTAGCAGTGTAGACATGGGGAAGGCCAGCACGGTAAAAGTCGGCAGGCTCAGCAGAAAAATTTCAAAGGCCAAAGAAGCGGGCAGGCCCGCTTCTGCCACCTTGCGGATCAGCTCGAACAGCGCCCCAATAGAAACCGCAATAGAAGAAAACGCCCCCACCCCAAATAAAAACGGCAGCGTCAGCTCACGGGCAATATAGCGGTCCATAATAGACAGCCGAGGCAGCCAGCCAGAGAGGCGTTGGGGAAAGGTCGGAGAAGTCATAGCTGGAAATCTTCACCCAGGTAGTATTGACGGACAAGAGGATTGTCGGAGAGATCACCAGCATTGCCGGAGGCTAAAATCTGACCCTCGCTCATGATGTAGGCCCGGTCGATAATCTGCAGCGTCTCGCGAACATTGTGATCGGTGATAAGGACGCCCATTTTGCGATCGCGCAAATCAGCCACAATCGTCTGAATTTCTGACACCGCAATCGGGTCCACCCCGGCAAAAGGCTCATCCAGAAATAAAAATTTCGGCCCTGCCTGCCCTGCCGCTAGCGCCCTAGCCAGCTCCGTCCGGCGGCGCTCACCACCACTGACCTGAATGCCTAGCGAGTCGGCCACCTTCTCCAAGCGAAATTCTTTGAGCAGGCGATGCAAGCGCTCATCGCGTTCGTGAAAGGGCACACCGGTCTGCTCCATCACTAGGCGCAAATTGTCACGGACGCTGAGATTGCGAAAAATGCTCGCCTCTTGAGCTAGGTAGCCAATCCCCAGGCGAGCCCGCTTGTACATGGGCAGATGGGTAATATCCTGCGCATTGAGCGAAACTTTACCCACATCCGGCTGCACTAAGCCAGTTGCCATATAAAAAGTCGTCGTCTTGCCCGCACCATTCGGCCCGAGTAAACCGACAATTTCACCTTGAGAAACAGCTAGGTTGACCCCCTTAACAACCGTTCGCTTGCCGTATGTTTTCTGCACATTTTCAAGCACGAGCTTCATTGGCTGAGCACCGTCAGAAGGGCTAAAAGATAGAGGTGGCGGCTCGGAGTTTACCAAGGGAGACATCATGACAAATTCAGGCACGTGGGGCAATTATCCTGGGCTGGCTGTGCATTTACGCTGTTATTTAAGCGCTATCTAACAGTGCATTTATCTAACGGTGGGTTCACACTGTCTATTCACAGTGCTCGTTACCTTTACAGTGCTCATTGCCTGATCATAAGAAATATTTTAGCGATCGCTATCAATAGGTCCTAACTCAGCGGGCAATTCATCTGGTGGCGTAGGAATCGTCAGCGGTGCCGGTGGTGGTGCAGACTCGGCGCTAGGCGCTGTCGATGGCTCCTCTGGCAGTAGGTAAACGGCTTCGACCTGCGCCCCCTCCCCCGGCGTCGCCACAAACCGGCCTTCCTCAATTAAGTAGGTCACCGTTTCTGCCTGGAGCGTGTTGCCCTCTTGGATAACATCTACATTGCCGCTGAGCACAATCCGCTGCTCACGGCTGTAGTACTGTGCTTGCGCAGAGGTCGCAAAGATTTGACGACTGGGATAGTCGATTCGCACATTGCCAATAGCTGTGACGACACCCGTATTGGAGTTGGCCTCCACTCGGGCGGCTTTGAGTTGGATAGCGCCACCGCTGGACTGGGCAGCAACATTTGAAACGGAGGCTGGCAAAAGCACCGACGTCAGCAGAGGCAGCGCTAGCGCCAGTGCAAATGTGCCGGTAAATCGAACCACTGTACGTCGCCATCCTCGTGGCAACCCTCGTCGCAACGAACGGGCGCGGAGCAGTGAGCGAGGCACATCTCTGTTTGAGGGAGTCATAGAGTCAGCAGCTGAGCAAAATAGTTTCAGGAACAAATAGGAAAAAAGCGGACGATCGCCAGTCGGCACACTTCGGCATCTCTACTCGGCATATCGACAAAACACCAAAGCCCCATATGCCATCGTAAGGATTTCTGCAGAGAGCGGTTTAATCTATTCAGCCGCTTTGTAAAGTGGGATTTAGATAGTGGGATTTAGATTGGAATTTGGCTCAGTGGGAAGCGATTAACAGTCAGCCCACCTGACAAAACCAACCTGACAAAACCAACCTGACAAAACCAACCTGACAAAAAATTTAACTAACCACCGCCTTAAAACTTAAGTATCGCTCTAAAAGTTGCCTACAAAGCCTTTAACTTTTTTATCCAACCTGTATGCACATCAATCTGCATGCATCTTGATTTGAGGCAGGCGCTGTTCAGAATTCGCCATCAGCTCAGCCAAACCGCCTTCACCGCAGGCTTGAACTCGCTCCAACCATACCACCGCCTGATCAACCAAATCTTCCACGTCCACACCCTGATAGCTCGGCTCAAATCGGCGCAGGCGATTAATCCCTTCTCCCATCAGGATCGCCCCGCCTCGCCAGTTGAGATTGCCCAAGTGGTAAAACGCGACTGCAACCTGCAAAATTCCCTGGTAAAAAGGCTTCTCTGCGCTGTCTGCATCCATCCAAATGGCTTCCAGCGTATCGTGACAGGCGTAAAATTCTCCCCGGTTGAATTCACCCAACCCTCTTTGCAGGGGAGTGACACTTGCAGATTGGCCTGCTTCAGATTGGCCTGCTTCAGATTGGCCTGCTTCAGGGGGATTTTCTGCGGATGAAATGGGCATAGTTACAGTACGCTCTATTCAACTTTTTTTGATGTGACGGGTATCGCCAATGTCCTAGGCACTACCCCAGGCATTTCCAGGAGCACTGCATGCCTCCATATGCCCCCACACAGGCAACTTTAGCAACCTAAAACCAGTCGAAAAAGACCGTAAGGCCCCCTTGTATCGCTTTTAGAGAATAGACTTTTCACACTTCTCCGGCTGAGTGCCAATTCGCTTGCAGTCTACTCAGCAATGTTGGCCCAGCGAATCCATCCAGCAGCATATTGCACTCAATTTAGCTGCTAGGTGGCATGCAAAAGACCCAATCAGATTATCAGCGAGAATTGGCACATCCGACAAAAATCTTAAGGTGAAGGTGATATCCTCCACACTTAGGAGCCGAGTGGTGTCAGCAGCAGTTACCCACGGACGTTGATTACACGTTAGTTACGTAGTGTAGGGAGTGAAAATATGGTGAGTTCTCCAATTCAGAAAGATCGCAAAGTTCCGCAACAGCAAACGCCTCAGCCAATCGGCTTTAGCCCTATTCCCGCAGAAAGATGCACGCTAGATCCGCTGCCCAATACACCTCTTTTTGGCACGGATGGTATCAGAGGAGAAGCTGGGACTTTACTGACAGCGCCCCTAGCGACCCAAGTCGGCTTTTGGGCAGGTCAAGTACTGCGTAGCCATGGCGAGAGTGGCCCTATCATTATTGGGCAAGATTCTCGAACCTCTAGCGACATGCTTTCTGCTGGGCTCACCGCAGGCCTTACCACAGCGGGTCTAGAAGTTTGGAATGTGGGGTTGTGCCCCACTGCAGCAGTCGCCCATCTGGCAGCGGGCAATGCGGGCGGCATCATGATTTCAGCCAGTCACAACCCGCCTGGCGACAACGGCATCAAATTTTTCAACGCCCAGGGAACGAAGCTCTCTAGCAAAATCCAAAAGGAAATTGAGGCGGCCCTGCGCACTCAGCAACTTTCCAATGAAAGCGCCAAAGCCTCGACAAACAGAACGCTGGCAGGTAAGACACCATGGGGGAAAACCTACCAGCGTCCCGATCTGGTAGAACGTTACGTTGACTTCCTACATGAGCCGTTTCAGCCCCATCCTGACCTGAGCGGAATGCGCATCGTGCTCGACTTAGCCTGGGGTGCAGCGACCCGCGTTGCCAAGCAGGTTTTTGAAGCGACGGGCGCAGATGTTGTGATCATGCACGGGCTGCCGGATGGCGATCGCATCAATGTAAACTGCGGCTCCACCCACCTCGGCGCACTCAAGTCAGCCGTCGCTGAGCTGCAGGCCGACATTGGCTTCGCCTTCGATGGCGATGCTGACCGGGTGATGGCCGTCGATGCCAAAGGGCGCGTTATCGACGGCGACTATATTCTCTACTTCTGGGGACAAACACTCCAGCAAGCGGGCAAGCTGCCCAACAACACCATTATTTCCACTGTGATGGCAAACCTTGGATTTGAGCGTGCCTGGCAAAAGCGCGGCGGCACCCTCGTTCGCACTAAAGTGGGCGATCAGCATGTGCACGCTGAGATGGTAAATCAGGGCGCCATGCTCGGCGGAGAGCAGTCTGGACACATTCTGTGTCACCACTACAGCCTGACTGGCGATGGCATTCTCACTGCGCTACACCTAGCTGACTTGCTTAAGCAGGCGGAGTGCTCCCTGCCAGATTTGGTCGCGCAGAGCTTTGAAACTTACCCGCAGCGATTAAAGAACGTTAGAGTAGAGGACCCGGCGGTCCGTCGCAACTGGCAGACGTGTCATCCGCTACAGGCTGCGATCGCACAGGCCGAAGCGGATATGGGCGACCAGGGAAGAGTCCTCGTTCGCGCCTCCGGAACAGAACCCGTCATCCGCGTCATGGTAGAAGCAGTCAATGCTCAGCTCGTGAACCACTGGACAGACGAACTAGCCGATAAGGTGATGCAGCATCTGGCGTAGGCTGCTAACCTTGGACACCATCCACTGAGCACTGGTAACTGGGCACCGGCAACTAACTCACAGCTAGCAGAGACACGAACCCGAGGCGCATTGTAAAGATTTGCGAAGCCCCTCGGGTTCATGCTATGCCTGATACAGCCTTCTGTGAACCCTGGCTCAAGCTTTCGTGAGTCATCGTCAGATCAGCTGTCGCTACAGTCCCCGTTCAGTCAATCTCCTTAGAGAGCCCATGACCGCAGCGCTTTCTCCCACGTCTCAGTCTGCTTTGCCTGAGAATTCTACGCTCAAGCAGCAACGGCCACAGGTCGCGGCCTATGCCAAGAAGGTTGTTGCCATTGGCGACAGCCTAATCTACGGCTACGGAGACAGTGAAGGCGGCGGCTGGGTTGAAAGGTTGCGGCTACAGTGGATGAATCCAGACCAGCCGGGGCCAATTTTGTACAACTTGGGTGTGCGCGGCGACGGTGTAAAGCAGGTATCCAATCGGCTGGCTAGAGAATTTTGCGATCGCGGCGAACTGCGCCATCGCACGCCCGATATTCTTGTGCTCTCTTTTGGCACCAATGACTCTGCTCGCGCCGGACGCCCCGGCGGTCGCGCAGTCACAGACCCACAGACCTTCGAGCAATCAGTTGCTCAGCTTCTGCAGCAAGCCAGCAAACTCTGCCCGGTTTACTTTGTCGGCATGGTCCCTGTAAACGAAACCGCCATGCCTTTTGCCAATATCTTGCACTATAGCCATAGTGAGCAGCGCCGATACAGAGACATCACCCGGCAGCTATGCGAAACCTATCAAATCGAGTATTTAGATCTATTTGAACAGTGGATGCAGCAGGGTGAGAGCTGGATTTGCGATCACCTCTGCACCGACGGCATCCATCCCAACAGTCTTGGCTACCGCACCATCCTCAACACCGTCAAAGCCTGGCAGCCATTTATGAATGCCATCCAATAAGGCAATCCTCAGCTAGGCTTGAAGCAGGCCGCAACAAAGCTTCAAATTTCTCTGAACAGCATCTATGGCTCCAATCAAACGACAGATTATTGCCATGGGAGGTGGTGGCTTTTCCATGGAGCCCGACAATCTCCTACTTGACCAGTTCATTTTGCGGCAAGCTTCATGCCAAATACCGAAGAGAGAACGTTATAACTCCACGTTATTTAGGAGCAACTGGCCCAAATAACGTGAAGTTGTAGTTTTGCTACTGTGTAGCGAAAGAGAGCCTCAAGCAGTGCATGCATATGGAATCCACATTTATCTCCCCGCATAACGATAGGAAGAGATAACGATGTGGTTACTTGCCTAATGATTTCAAGTGTCAAAGAAAGTTTCTAGACTCGTAAGATCTCATAGTGTTTGAGGGCGTTGTTGCACCAATAGGGGTTACGGATGGGGTATGAGTTAAGGTTTAGTTACCACACAAAACCGAGAGACTCAT
>JBCBJS010000062.1:0-26099 GCA_038523095.1 Cyanobacteria bacterium J06626_6 | reverse complement strand
AAAGGCGCCGTGCAAGGCCACAAACGACCACAGGCCGCCAATCTGGCACCAGCGGACGAAGTCTCCTTGGGCTTCCGGGCCCCACAACAGCAGCAGCGAGTGGCCCATGCTGTCTGCGGGGGTGGAGACTGCTACTGTCAAAAAGTTGCAGCCTTCTAGGTAGGAGCTGGCCAACCCGTGGGTGTACCACGAGGTGACAAAGGTCGTGCCGGTCATCCATCCGCCTATCGCCATGAAGGCGCAGGGGAATAGAAGCAAACCGGACCAACCGACAAATACAAAGCGGTCGCGCTTCAGCCAGTCGTCGACGACGTCAAACCGTCCCCGTCTGGCGGGCGCTTGTCCCATTGCGATGGTCATAAAAAGGAATTCTCCAGATTTGGATAATCTAAAAATAAGGGCAGGCAAAGACGACAGAACCTATCTTCGGTAAGTAGGCGCTTAACACTTGCTTACCTAGATAATGAAGGATGTTAACCAATCTTTACCCTAGTTCTCATTAATTATAAGCAAACTTTCCTCAAAAATCCTGTCACCAGCGGATTTTAATCCTTTCGCAGTAGCCATAAGCCTTGGCATGAGAAGCTTACAGAACTTAATTAATACAATCTATTCAGTAATCAAATCAGAGCTTACGGGACACCTCCAAACCATCCCAACTCAGACCCAATAAATTAGAATTCGCTTTTCTTTCCAACGATATTCCCTAGCTATACTAAAGGGCAGCGCTTTAGGCCTATCTCACCTAGACTTAGATGCCCGAGGTCTAAGCCTGTAAGAATCTGATAGGCTTGGCCATGCTTACCAAAACAAAGAACTTTCAGACACTACCGGACACAACATGTACATCGTTGAACTCGCGCTCAAGCACACCGCTCTCCCGCTGACCGTTCAGAAAAAAGAAGAAGACTCGGCAGAAGCTACCTATAAAGAGGTCCTAAATGCCATCAAATCTGGCAACCCAGTAATTCTAGAGCTCACCTGCGATAAGGTCACCGGGAAAAAAGTTGCGATCGCAGTCAGTGAGCTAGCCGCTGTTCAGGTTTACGAAAAGTCAGGCAGTGCAGGTGCCTCTGGCCGCGCCCCCGGCTTCTTTGCACTGGCTGGTGAGTAGGTGTCTCATCAATCAATTTAGTCCAATTAGCAAAATAGCTGAGCAATAGACATCTATTTGGCCTACCGTATCGACCGCAGTAGGTCAGACAAATGAGTCGGCCAATCCAACCTTCCCCATGACAGACGAGTCTCCGCCCGAGCAGCTAGATGAATCCGGTGTTCTGGCAACACCCACACAGCCTGCCATCAGCGTTAGTGGCGTCAGCTTCTACTGGCCTTCAGGCGCGGCGGTTCTCCAAGACTGTTCCCTCAGTATTGCCCCAGGTGAATTTTGCATGCTGCTGGGCAACAACGGTAGCGGAAAATCCACCCTCCTGCGCCTTCTGGCGAACCTGCTCCCGCGCCAAACCGGCAGCATAAAAACTGAAGGCCCCGTTGGTTTTGTCTTCCAAAATCCCGACCATCAGCTGGTTATGCCCACCGTTGGCGCAGATGTCGCCTTTGGCCTAGTCAAAGAAAAGCTCAGCATCGACCAGATTCGACAGCGAGTGGAAGAAGCGCTACTAGCCGTCAACTTATTGCATCTGCAAAGACGACCCATCTACGCGCTTAGTGGCGGACAAAAACAGCGGGTTGCGATTGCCGGTGCGATCGCCCAACACTGCCAGATTCTCCTACTCGATGAGCCCACTGCCCTGCTCGATCCAGACAGTCAGCTCGACCTCGTCCGTCAGGTTCAAACCCTCGTCAAAAGCAGAGGACTCACCGCGCTCTGGGTAACCCACCGACTGGCCGAGCTAGATTATTGCGATCGCGCTTTTCTACTGGAAAATGGCAAAGTGAGCGATCGCGGCGACCCGACTCGACTCAAGCAGAAGCTCAAAACAAACTATTTATCGACGCCTTGAACCTACCCCAGCGCTAAAAAACGGATTAGGGCTAACAATGTAAACAATCTTAAGAAAAATCGCCTAATATTGAGAAAAGATACTGAGAAAAGGGCGGATCAATTTCTCTACTGTTTTCTTATCGAGCAGAGCTTCTCATGGCGGGCACTCCTTTACAAGCGATCCTTTTAGTCGATGGATACAACATTATCGGTGCGTGGGCTGATCTGATTAATATCAAAGAAACTCAGGGATTCGATGCAGCTAGGGAACAGCTCATTGGTGCTCTAGCCAGCTATAGTGCCTACCAAGGCTACGAAACTTGGGCTGTATTCGATGCTTACGAGCAGCGAACCCCCGCGTCTCAAGAGGCCATTACCCAGCACTTATCCGTTCACTACACAGGCTTCGGACAGACTGCCGATAGCTACATCGAGCGAGCTTGCGCCAAATTTCGTAACGACGCACGCAAATTCACCCAGCGACTCATTGTTGCAACCTCAGACAGCGTCCACCGGCAAACCGTTATCGGCTACGGCGCAGAAGGGATATCTGCCCTGCAGCTAGAGCGAGAAATCATCAGCGTTGGCAAACGGGTTCAGCATCGACAGAAACCCAGAAAAAAGCGGGCCGGGCGTGTATTTGCGAACCTGACGCCAGACGTTCAGGCAAAGCTCACAAGTATGAGAATGGGCTATACAAAATAACCTATCGGCCGTTCACAGCCCACCGCTGCGCCCCCGCAAGCGGACACCGTTGGGTATAATGCAAACCGGTTTAAGGATTCACCCAGACAAGGCAAAAAGCTTCTTGCCAAATAGACATTGCCTTATGTACTATAAGGTTCCTGATCCTCAGTAGCTCAGTGGTAGAGCGGTCGACTGTTAATCGATTGGTCGTAGGTTCGAATCCTACCTGGGGAGTTTTGCTCCAACCCATACTGACTAGTCAAGCGCGTCTGCAAGGGCCCACATCTCATGCATTTATGGATAGCTGTACTTCGGATAGCATCCCCAGACTCAAGACTGGCAGCGTTACCCTAATAGCCTTATCTATTGCCTAGGTAAGATCTTCGTCGGATACGTTCGCTAGAGCGACGGTCTGCGTGGACGCCAAACAATGAGTGAGCTGAGCAAGCCAGCATCACACGCTAGCGAAAGCACAAATCTTAAGGCTACCTTAAGACTTTTGTCACGCTGCGCTACATAGCATAATATAAATTCAAGAATATTATTTCATCAGAGGAATAGTATCCCAAGCCTGGACCATCAGACCCATGGGTTTTGTTAAGAGTAGTGATTATATGTAACCACTGCTTATGACAGAGGTGGTAGTCTTAAAACTATATCAATACCCCTTCATAATATGCCTCGTATACTTGTCATTGATGATGATCCAGCTATTGTAGAACTTGTGTCTATCAACCTTGAGATGGCTGGTTATGACATTAGTCAGGCCAATGACGGAATCAAAGGGCAGGCGCTCGCTGTACAGATGGTTCCAGACCTTATTATGTTGGACCTGATGCTGCCTAAGGTGGACGGCTTTACAGTTTGCCAGCGGCTCAGAAGAGATGATAGGACAGCCGACATACCGGTTTTGATGCTGACTGCTTTAGGCGAGACTCAAAATAAAGTAGACGGTTTTAATGCAGGCGCTGACGACTACTTAACGAAGCCCTTCGAGCTTGAAGAAATGCTGGCGAGGGTGCGCGCTCTGCTCAGAAGAACCGACCGCATTCCGCAGGCAGCCAAGCACAGTGAGATTCTCAGCTATGGTCCTTTGACCCTGGTTCCAGAAAGGTTTGAGGCAATATGGCTTGATAGGACTGTTAAGCTCACTCACCTGGAGTTCGAGCTTTTGCACTGTTTGCTACAGCGGCATGGGCAAACAGTCTCTCCTAGCGAAATACTGAAGGAAGTTTGGGGATACGATCCCAACGACGACATTGAGACGATCCGGGTGCACATTCGGCACCTACGTACAAAGCTGGAGCCCGACCCTAGACATCCCCAATATATTAAAACGGTATACGGCGCAGGTTACTGCCTAGAGCTACCAGCCGAGGCTGTGCTTCAGCCAGAGAAGGTTGCGACCACCTAAAAGCGATTATGTTTGGCAGTTACCAGTGCAGCGAGCTTCGCATCGAAGTCGCTGCAACCCAAGGCAAGATTCAAGCCAGCTTAATTCAACCCGAACAGCTAAAGCAGTGGTTATGGCCACAGCAGGTTAGTCTGGTCAGTACCGGTGATGCCCAGCTCTCGGCAGGTCAACAATTTGACAGCGCTCTCGGGCTGTTCAAAATGCATCATGAAGTTGAGACTTTGCAAGAATCTGGTATTCGCTTCTTATTGAGCGGCAGTGTTGATGGATTTCACGAATGGCAGTGGGGCGAAGGCTGGGTGCAGTCTCGGTTAGAAGGTGTCTCTCTACTGCCGTTGCATCTTGGCCAAACGCTCAGCTTAATTAGACTAAAGCGGCACCTACAGAATCGCACAGTAGCCAGCCAATAGCGTTATCTAGGTCTAGAGATAATCTTCTCTGCCATACGTTGCTTTGACTGCGGATGGATAGAAACCAGGCGAACATAGTGATCAGGGTACTGGGCTATGCAGGTTCGCACCTTACTAACCGCTCCAGAGAGTTCATTCGGACTGAGCGTAGCATAGGTCTGCCATGAGTTTGTGCGAAAGCGACGTTGGTCCACATGCTCAACACCCAGCCGACAGCCCGTCGTCAAAATCGCATTGACCTGCTCTAGCGCATCAGGACTCAATAGGTCTGGTTTCCTATTAGACGCTATGCCAGAGGACGAAGACATAGCAGCCTTTTCAACCCGCGCTTGCCTGGCCCGCTTCCAAGGAGAAGAGGACACCGTATCTGATCCACTACTCGAATCACCCTTAGCATAAGGTGTCAGACCATTGGGCACTGGCGGCGTTAAGAGCAGGGATTCTTCGTAGCGGCGAGGGGTCCGTGTTGATCTGCCAGCCGGTGTCACGGCCTGATTGTACTCACTCACAAGCCCCATCGTACGCACCCGCGCTTGTTCCCTTTCAAGCCTCTCCCCAACTTCAATCAGATGGGGTAGCTGAAAGCTCGGCTTCGCAAAGGTCGGCGGATTAATCGCATTGACAATGCTAGCAGCCACCTTTGAGATACCAACCGTGTGGATAAATTGGGTAATTTGTTCGTCATAAATTTGCGATCGCACTGCCCCAAAAAAATCAATCGCCTGGTCCCTAAACCGGGTCACCAGCGACTGAATATCTTCATCACTGAGTCCATCATCAGCAAACATCCCGCCTACCACGCCCAGCCGATCTTCAAAGCTAGGCTCCCAATAGAACTTTTGCATCCGACCATCGCGAATAAGCGGCGCGTACAGCGTGGCAAAATCATTCCCGGTCGCAACAATTGGAATTCTAGGCAGTGGTTTTTCATCGTAGCTACCCGGCAGCTGCACATTCGTCGGATTATCCGCAATGTTCATCAGCGTGTTGTTCACCAGCTGCGTATTCACGGTGTACTGCGTCATCCGGTCAAATCGACCCGCCCCAGCATCGAGATCATTAATCATCAGCACAGCCATCCGCCCTCGAACCCTGACAAGATCGGCCGCTTCTCGGTAGCGCAATCGGATCAGCCTGGCAGGGTCACCCGCATCAGGGCTCTCAAGCTCTCCCCCAGAAATATGAACAACCTCCACCCCCATCTGTTGAAACACCAGCTCACACTGAAACGTTTTACCCTCTCCTTTTCGCCCGTGAATTCCTAGAATTAACGGAACCTTTATCTGAGGTAGATCGAGATAGTTCTTCGTAATGTGAACAGCCAGCTTGTTTAAAAAGCTTGGAGAGATGTAGTAAGCCATAGGAAAAGACTGCAACAGACAAGCGGTCTGTTCTATTTATTCTTATTTGCTAGCAGATTTGGCTTCTTGAGTGCGCTCTTCTATTTGCATCAGAGCTTTAACGACTAGGTCTTTTGCCTGTAGCCGCCACCCTCTTTTCTGCACCAGAATTGCGATCGCCCCGCCAATCCCAGTCGCGATAAAATCCACCGGCTGCGTAAAAGAAATTCCAAACAACAAACCCAGCCCAGCAATTCCCCAAAAAGGCAACGCCACCGCCTGCCGCTGCTGCAGCAAAATGTCATCAAAAAAGTTCTGATGTAGGTCAGCTTCCAGCTCTGCTTTTACCTGCTTCTGCTGAGCAGGCGCTACCGACAAAGCAATTTTCTGCCGTAGTTTCTCAATCTTTCGAGCATCCGTACTGTACTCCGTAAGCTGGTCTTCCGCCAGCATTACCAAACGCTCTGTCTGCGACATCTTCTTTCCATCCCCAGTGCTCTCTTATTGCAGTTTACATCACAGCCGAAACCCTACGGCCTCCCTAGATGCAGTCACTATCGACATCTCAAACTGTTGAAATTGCTCGTATTAACACCGCTACCGTTGAAGTATCGAAAGACGAAAATGGGGCAGTGGCTAAGCCACTGCCCCATTTAAAGCAATTCAACCTAAGTCACGGAGACGATACCCGTAACTTAATAGCGATAGCCGCCACTATTGCTACCAGGCTTGTGAACAATAAAGCTCACCGCCTGACACTGTTTCACATTGTCAAAACCAACGACGCGAATGTAGCAATTGCCATACTCAGAGCGGCAAGCCTGCACTTCGTCAAGCACCGCGCGAGTGCTGGTTGCGCCAAACAAAGGCAGCTTCCACATCGTCCAGTAATAAACTTCAGGGTCGGAGTTCTCGTTGAACTCAACGCCCGGAATATAGCCCATCTGCAGACAGTAGTTTATCTGCTTCTCGATTTGCGCGTCAGTTAGAGGAGGTAGGTAAGAAAGGGTTTCATACCGGCGCTCTTTTGGAAGAGTTTTCATGAGGTTTGTTCTCAGTGGAAATAAGGTGTGCGTTAGTCTCTGCCGATTGCAGTAGACCGAATGAAAAGACCGATTGGCCTAACAAAATAAATCTGTCAACAACTAACCATTTAAGGGATCTATATCAGGTGGTTCTGGACCTTCAACAGATTGTTCATCGTCGCTGTCGGGCTCCTGCTCTGTTCTTTGAGCGCTGGCCATCAGCTCTTCTGAAGTCATCTGTGTCATTTTCTCCAGCTGCTTTTTGCGATGCTCAATGTTGGCCTGCTGAATATTAGAGGTCACCATCTCAGGAAGAAATTCAGTCACTTCTTCAGCTAAGTGCTGACGCACCGTCATGATTCGGAGGGCCAAATCAGGCTGCTCGCTGAGCAGGGCGCTGATATAGGCTTCGCCATCCTGGAGTCGCTCACGGGTCGAAAACTCGTTGAGCCAATAGAACCGAGGAAGGTTGGTTTCTCTGAGCTGATTGAGCACGGTGCGAACGGATTGGTAGGTGAGGTAGCTCGTGAGCACCTGTGCCGTCTCTTTCGCAATTCGCTTGAGATTCATATGTCAGGAGCTCGCTAAAAAGCCCCAGAAATCTACTGTGCTAATCACTCTCTAACAAGCCGCTACAGAAAACCGTCCTGCCAGATACCAAACGCTTTGCCTCAAAAGCTGTCCCAATTTCTCGAGGTGAACTATTCGAGACAAAACGTAGAACAGGTTAGATAGTGTCGACGGTGTCGAATTCGAACTTGATCTCTTTCCAGAGTTCACAAGCTGCCGCCAGTTCAGGAGACCACTTACAAGCCTCGCGAATGATGTCGCCACCTTCACGGGCCATGTTGCGGCCTTCGTTCCGCGCCTGAACACAGGCTTCCAAGGCAACACGGTTAGCCGTTGCACCCGGCGCATTGCCCCATGGGTGACCCAGCGTACCACCGCCAAACTGCAAGACAGAGTCATCACCGAAGATTTCAACCAGCGCAGGCATGTGCCATACGTGAATACCACCGGAGGCAACAGCCATGACGCCAGGCATAGACGCCCAGTCTTGGGTGAAGTACACCCCGCGAGACTTGTCTTGCTCGATGTAATTCTCACGCAGCAGGTCAACAAAGCCCAATGTACCCGCGCGATCGCCCTCAAGCTTACCCACGACAGTACCGGTGTGAATGTGGTCACCACCAGACATCCGCAAGCACTTCGCCAAAACGCGGAAGTGGATACCGTGGTTCTTCTGACGGTCGAGCACTGCGTGCATCGCCCGGTGAATGTGCAGCAGCACGCCGTTGTCACGGCACCAGTGAGAGAGAGTCGTGTTCGCCGTGAAGCCAGCTGTCAAGAAGTCATGCATGATGATGGGCATCTCGAGTTCTTTGGCGTACTCGGCCCGCTTAAGCATTTCCTCACAGGTGTGCGCAGTCACGTTGAGGTAGTGACCTTTGATTTCACCGGTCTCGGCCTGTGCCTTGTGAATCGCGTCAGCTACAAACAAGAAGCGATCGCGCCATCTTTGGAACGGCTGAGAGTTAATATTCTCGTCATCTTTAGTGAAGTCCAAGCCGCCGCGCAGACACTCATACACAGCTCGGCCGTAGTTCTTAGCAGAAAGGCCTAGCTTAGGCTTGATGGTGCAGCCCAACATCGGACGGCCATATTTGTTGAGGCGATCGCGCTCAACCTGAATACCGTGAGGAGGCCCCTGAAACGTCTTGAGGTAGGCCACCGGAATCCGCAAGTCTTCCAGACGCAGCGCTCGCAGCGCCTTAAAACCAAACACGTTACCGACAATAGAGGTCAGCAGGTTAGTTACAGAGCCCTCTTCAAACAAATCGAGAGGGTAGGCAACATACGCAATGTACTGATTGTCTTCGCCAGGAACAGGTTCGATGTCGTAGCAACGACCTCGATAGCGATCCATGTCGGTAAGCAAGTCAGTCCACACAGTCGTCCAAGTACCGGTGGAGGATTCTGCTGCAACCGCTGCTGCACACTCTTCAGGAGGCACGCCAGGCTGAGGCGTCATCCGGAAAGCAGCAAGGATATCTGTATCTCTAGGCGTATAGTCTGGGGCGTAGTAAGTCAGCCGGTAATCCTGTACACCAGCGCTATAACCAGCACCAGACTTGGACTGAGTCTGTGAGTAGGACATATTTCCCTATTTCCTGTCTTTTTTCTTCTAAGCAAACTAGATATTGACCGAACTCCATACATCTCATAGAAAAGAGACCCACACCCGCGCCCTAGAAGTCTGCTGCTAACGCAAAAGCGTCAACAACAAGCCAGAACGATTTCTGATCTTTGAAGTTCGAAGCGTAATAAAACAGTCTTCGCTCAGCGTTAAGAGAAGTCCTGCCAAGAGAGTTTCTCGTTAGAGAACCCTTAGGCAAGGACCTTCTACCAACTGTAGAACGACCGTGCTAATTAGGTTTGGGTGCTTTCAGATTAAGCCTGTCAGATAAACCTATGCTTTTCAGAATACTATCAGGCAACCAATAAGTTTCCTTTTAGAAGTTCTGTATAGTCCGATAATTAAAAATTATGACCGCCGGTATAGAAAGGTCTCAAAGGATTTCAAGCCCTTTACACCTGCAGTATAGTTTGTAACATTTTGTTTACAAAATGTCTGTGTATTAACTTTATTTTGAGCCCTTGCCTGAAGCGAACAGCAATTAGCTCTTTTACTCTGCAAAAAACATAAGCCAAGTTTTTGCAAAATACCCTTACTCATTATGCAAATTTAAGAATTGACGCTGCTGCTATTACCAGTTGCTGATATTTCGTCAGCCATCGCGGGTACTTTTGGGCAAGCTATTCCATCAGCATTATTAGTTGTATGGGGTGTGCCTTTGCCCGTCTTCTGCGGCCTTTCCCGATCTGTCAGTTTTCAGAGGTCATCTTCCGTGAACCGTGCCAACCAAATGGCCAAAAAGGCAAGCCAGCTTCTTTTCAGCGCTGCCGTGATGTGGGGTTCATTAGCCATGATGGGCGGCAATCCGTTTAAGGTAGCTACCAGCGATTCAGTTAGTGCTCAGATACAGGCTACAGAGTCGCAGATCGCAGAATTACCCCTCGCTCCGCTAAGCAGCACGCTGGCCAACCTACCGCCTAATATTGGCACGCCCACACGGCCGCTCACTGTAGACCGCGACAGTCGCCCCAATCCCATCGACCAAGACTATCAGGTCGGTGCGCTTCAGCAAGACTACACCGGTAGCCTGTGGGTCGGCTCCCACCAAGGGCTGACACGGATCAATCCAGAAACAGGACGGATTCAGGCAGAAGTGGCTATTCCTAACCGCTTTATCGATGCCATGAGCCAAGACCGGGTCGGACGCATCTGGCTGGGTACCCCCGAAGGCCTCATTCGCGTCGAACCCCGCATCAACAAAATCACCGCTCAGAACTTTCGGCTCCCTTCAAATCGGGTGCTGTCTACCCTGATCGATCAGCGAGGATTTCTCTGGGTTGGCACAGACCGAGGCGTCGCCCTCATCAGTCCAGACGAAGGCCTGCTGATGACGACGCTGCAAGCACTACCAGGGGTAAGCGCAAACACACTTGGGCTAGCACCCGACGGCAATTTGTGGGTTGGCACGTTAGAAGGTCTGGTCAGAATCAACACGGCCTCTGCCTACATTACCGATGAGGTCAGCGACTTACCTGGCCGTTCTGCGCAGGCGATGGCTATCGGTCCTCAGGGCAGTGTATGGGTCGGGACCCCCACAGGGCTCTTGGTGGTAGACAGCCGCACCGGTCAGCTCTTACGTTCCGTTACACAGCTCCGGGGCAGAAACGTCACAGCACTAGCGTTCGATTCTACGCAGAGTCTTTGGGTCGGGAGCCGCAGCGGCCTGGTAAAACTCAATCCTTACAACGGCGCAATTGTCGGACGAGTTCCCAACCTGCCGTCGGAGCATATTTTGTCGATTTCACCCGATACAGGCAACAAAATTTGGGTCGGAACGACAGAGGGGCTAGCTTGGGTCAGCCGAACGACTGGGCGAGGCATGCCCCACGGCTCTATCGTGAGCGCTGTCGGTGCGCAGTAGTCAAAATCATCTGCAAAAAACTCAGAGCCTTGAAATCTTAGAGATTGGTATCCTAGTTGTTGTTGGGTCTGTTGTCACAAACTTGAGTCAGACAGATCAAACAGCGCAACACGGGAGAGAATTACCATGATTGTCAATGTGCATCAGTTTGTGCAATGGAAGCAAGAAGCTAAGGCGATCGCAGTTCTCACAGCCTGGGACTATCTCTCGGCGCAGATGGTCGAGGCGGCGGGCGCAGATATTGTCTTAGTGGGTGACTCCATGGCGATGCCCGTGATGGGCCACAACACAACGCTACCGCTGACGCTAGACGATATGGTCTACCACACCAAAATGGTGCGCAGGGCCATCAAGACCAAGCTAATCGTCGTTGATTTACCCTTTATGACCTATCAGGCCAGCACAGAATCTGCGCTGATGTCCTCTGGCCGCATTCTCAAAGAAACCGGTGCGCAAGCGGTCAAAATGGAGGGTGGTCACCCAGCGATGGCAGAAACAATCGCTGCCGTTGTACAAGCGGGCATTCCGGTAATGGGTCATGTTGGGCTTACCCCGCAGTCCGTATATCAGTTCGGCAGTTTTCGGAAGCAAGGAAAAAGTGAGGAAGACGCCGCCAGGATTCTAGAAGAATCGCTCGCACTGGAAAAGGCAGGTGTATTTGCCATTGTGCTAGAGCATATTCCCCCTGAGCTAGCTAGGAAAATTAGTGAGCGTCTCACTATTCCTACCATCGGCATCGGCGCGGGGCCTGACTGCGATGGACAGGTCTTGGTCACCTCCGATCTCCTCGGTCTATCAGATTGGCAACCCCCGTTTGCACAGCCCTATGTGAATCTGAGAGAGCAGGGCATCGAGGCGGCTCAGCAGTTTTGTAAGGACGTGCGATCGCACCGATTTGGCACTTGATCTAGCACTGCAAGGCTGTAAAAGCCTACCTTTATCCTATGGCCATCATGACCAACATCAATAGCGTCAATACATATGCATAGGTGAAATGTATGGCCTAGCAAGGGTTTTGAGGACCCCGGGCTGGTTTTTTGCAGGTAAGCTAATGCAAAGAGACCTTTACCGAACCCTCAAAACATTCAACCTATGATTGCAACTAGCACCCGTGCGGCTGACGCAGCTGCCAACACTCGCGATTACAAAGTTGCCGACATTAGCCTTGCTGACTGGGGTCGCAAGGAGATTGCGATCGCAGAAAGCGAAATGCCCGCACTGATGGCAATCCGCGCCAAGTACCGCGCCGACAAGCCCCTCGCTGGCGCCAAGATTATCGGCTGCATCCACATGACCATTCAAACAGCCGTATTGATTGAGACCCTGTGCGAGCTAGGCGCCGAAGTCCGCTGGTCCTCCTGCAATATCTTTTCTACGCAGGACCATGCCGCAGCTGCGATCGCTGCCTCTGGCATTCCCGTCTTCGCCTGGAAAGGTGAAACCGAAGAAGAATACATGTGGTGCATTGAGCAGACCTGCCGCAACGGCAACGGTGAGCTGTGGGAAGCAAACATGATTCTCGATGATGGCGGCGACCTCACCGGCTACATCCACGAGACCTACCCCGAAATGCTCACCAGCATCCACGGTGTCACTGAAGAGACCACCACAGGTGTGCACCGCCTGTACGAAATGCTGGAAAAAGGCGAGCTAAAAATTCCTGCCATCAACGTCAACGACGCGGTTACCAAGACGAAAAACGACAACAAGTACGGCTGCCGCCACAGCCTCAACGATGCCATCAAGCGCGGCACCGACCACCTAATGGCCGGTAAAAAAGCCCTCGTCATCGGCTACGGCGATGTCGGCAAAGGCTCCGTTGCTTCCCTGCGCCAAGAAGGCATGATCGTTAAAGTGGCAGAAGTGGACCCTATCTGTGCCATGCAAGCCTGCATGGACGGCTTCGAGGTGGTCTCCCCCTATCTCAACGGTCAAAACGACGGCACTGAAGCTGGCCTGGATAAAGCGCTTCTGGCAAATCTAGACCTAGTTGTCACGGCTACTGGAAACTACAACGTCTGCGATGCCAACATATTGAAGCATCTCAAGCGTGGCGCGGTAGTTTGCAACATCGGCCACTTCGACAACGAAATCGACACCGCCTTCATGCGCAAAGAATGGCACTGGCAAGAAGTGAAGCCTCAGGTGCATCAGGTTTATCGCTCAGACGACCCACAAGACTTTTTGATCTTGCTGGCAGAGGGTCGCTTGGTGAACTTAGGTAACGCAACAGGTCACCCTTCTCGCATCATGGATGGCTCTTTTGCCAACCAGGTCCTAGCGCAAATTTTCTTGTACGAGCGCAAGTTTGCCGACCAATCTGCTGAAGAGCAGGCCCGTTCACTCAGCGTTCAGCTTCTGCCGAAGAAGCTAGACGAAGAAGTGGCTCGCTACATGGTAGAAGGCTTTGGCGGCGTCATCACTAAGCTGACCCAAGAGCAGGCTGACTACATTCATGTGGCTACAGAAGGCCCCTTCAAAGGTGAGAGCTACAAGTACTAAACCAATCGTTTAATCAGTACTTCACCATCCATAGCCCATATAAAGAACAGTGCCGAAAGAGACCTTTTCTCTCTTCCGGCACTGTTCTTTAAAGTTCACCTAGTCAAGCTTGTTAGGCTTGTTCGCTTTCGGTTAACAGTTCATCCAGCGACGTCGGAAAGTCTCCTCGCTGTACCATTTTCTCAAAGGCTCTGTAACAATCTCTCTTATCTCCTGCTTTCCGAGGATAACCCAACCACAAGATGAAAATAGACTTTTGTTCGGGAACCTGAAACACCTTAAAAAATAGACGATACCGGTTAGGAATGCCCAACTTTTTCACCCGGCCATACTGCTTCAAAGGTCCTTTTAGAGCAAAGCGAGAAGCCAATGGATCAGCTGGAATAAACTCTTTTATGGCACGCATCACTGCTGCATACAGCTTTACCTTTGGATGACGAATATAGTCTTCTGTAGGCAATTTTTCTTTGAGTCGGCGGACCTCTGCCTGTAATTCCCTACGCTGTTTGCCGAATAGTCTTCTCAAAAAATAAATTCGCCAGCCATTAGTGATCATCTAGCTCAACACCGGCTGTTAACAGGTCGTCCTCCTCAGCCATTTGGGCAGTGTATTCTTCTAGCTCGTCAGGACTAGTCAGCGCTTGTTTCATCAAAAAATCGAAATACAGCTTCAGCATAAGTGCATCCTCCGCTTGCTCTTCACCCTCTGACTTTTGGAGCGAAAATAGAACCGTATCTGGCCCAATCACCTGAACCAGCCCATCAGCTCCCACAAAATTTGGGTTTTCCTTGAAAAAATCGCTTGCTAGCCGATAACCAGACGAATTACCAATCTTTGCCCAAGAAACCTTATAGCTTTTGCCAGACATAGGCACAATTAATTTGAAATTATATGTTACTTAAGACGTTATAACATATCGTAATTACGTTTTCTCTTGACAGACCTTGAGAGACGGCCGTCATCAAAGCTTTACTGGACTTTTCATACTCTCTACAAGGGGTCTGTAGGCATGTCTGGCTATTGAAATCCACCAGCGATAGGCATCAAGATAAGAAGCCCTAACTTAGGCAACATCAACTTTTCGCTAGTCAAAATTACTGCCTGAAGCAACTCTAAGAAGACGGTAGTATGCTTTGATCACCGTTAGTAACCGCGCAATAAATACTCCTATGGCAAAGCTTTCAGTGGAACTTCAGCGATATTTTCTCTCTGAAACGGATGTCATCAGCGATGAAAAAAGCGCCGGTAGGCAAGCAGCACCTCATTCTGAAGAGCACAGCCCCGCGACAAAAAACCATGCCACCTTGCAAAAGCCTGTCACGCTCAATGAAATTTTAGAGATTGCCGGAGAGCGGACCTTTGGCTTTTTGTTCGTTTTACTGTCATTACCGTCAGCGCTGCCTATCCCAGCACCGGGTTACTCAACACCTTTTGGCATTGTGATGTTTTTGCTAGCAGCGCAGCTCATTGCCGGGCGAGACCAGCCCTGGCTACCAGAGAAGTTTCGCAAAAAGGGCTTTGAGCGGGCCCAAGTGCAAGCCCTAATCGGCAAAGGAATTCCCTGGCTGCAAAGAATTGAGACCGTCGCAAAGCCTCGACTGACGCCAGTATGCACCTCCAGGACAGGACAGATGGTAATCGGCATTGCGATCGCACTTATGTCCATCTCCATGATGATTCCCATTCCACTGACCAACACCCTGCCGGCCATTGGCATCTTCGTGACAGGCTTTGGCCTACTAGACGACGACGGTGCCATTAGTCTAGGCGGGCTGACAATTTGTGCAATCAGCGCAGTTACTACCAGCACCATTTTGTATCTGCTAGTTCGTCTCGGGTTTGAAGGGATGACCCAGGCAGTTGAGGCGGCAAAAGACTGGATTAAGCCATAGGCAGTTAGGGCCTGCTATCCGAATCTATGCCCACAAGAAAAGAGTCGCATCAGGGCTACCGACGCGACTCCTCAACCGATACACATCCCAAAACAGAAATTA
This sequence comes from Cyanobacteria bacterium J06626_6, assembly GCA_038523095.1. Classification (GTDB taxonomy): domain Bacteria; phylum Cyanobacteriota; class Cyanobacteriia; order Phormidesmidales; family Phormidesmidaceae; genus Phormidesmis. Next base: position 10,723 of record JBCBJS010000062.1, on the reverse strand, counting down.
TCGAATCAGGGCCACATCGCTATCTACCCTGGCACTGTCGGGCACTTTTTTACGGCTGAGCGCAGCACCCAAAAGATATCCCGCAATGCAAATCAACAGGCCGTATAGATTCACACCGAGGTCCAACGCGTATTTGCCGCTGCCAATGCTGAGACCGACCGGGAAAATGGCATTTCCCGTAGCGCTCTCAATCACTCGAATAACGCCAAAGGTAAGACCTGGCCAAAAAGCCAGGTGAAAGCTCAGCGCACCTGCCCTACGAATGAAAGCAAGCAGGAAAATAGGCGCGAGCCCCATTACCATGGTGCCGCTGATGGTCGTCGCCTGAATGATGGCCGGGCCGACCCTATCCCCCATATAAATGCTGAATAGGGGGATGTTGCCAAGCAGGGCGATCGCAACAATCCACCAGCGACCTAAAAAGGCCTGCCCTTCCGTTGGCGTCCCTTTACGATTGCCCCAGTCGCGGGCACCTAGCTTAGCCACACTCGAAAACGTGGAATCTAATGTAGAACCAGCGCTCGTCAGCATAATGGCATTAAACACCAGCAGCATCGGCAGACCAAACAGCGCTGGAACCGCCAGAGAAGGATGACCCTCTACACCATTTGCGCGGGCATACAGCCCCACCGAACTAAACAGCAAAATAAAGCTGCCGCTAATCAGCCCGGCTAGCACAAAGCCCTTGACCATTACCTTGGGTGAAGTGATAAAGGCCCGGTCAGTCATCACCGGGTCATGGAAGGGATAGCTGAATATTTGCACAGCGGCAAGCCCGCAAAAGGTCAGCCCGGCCAGAGACGTTTCAGCATCTACAGCCGGTAGTCCGCCATTGACTAGGCCAGGCCCTAACGTCGCCAAGATGGCCACCAGTAAGACCGCCGCCAGCAGCATTTGCGCGCTGTCGGTGAGCAAACTAGAGCGCAGTCCGCCAATCAGGCTGTAGTAGACGGTAAAGGCCGTGACCAGCGCTGCAGCAATCCAATAGCCAGCGCTGCCTTCTGCGCCAAAGTAGAGCGAAAATACCTTGGTATTGGACCAGACCTCGTTTAATAGGCGGATGGCGATCGCCAGCAAGAACAGCCGCGCACACACCTTGCCATACTTACTCACCAAAAAGGCAGGAATCGAACTGTGGCCGCCTACCGTACGAATGTAATAAAGCGCGATCGCAGCCGTCACAAAGCTCAAGTAATAAATCGCATAGCCAATACCACCTGTTATGCCAAAGGCATTGCCCAAGCTCGCCGCATTGTCGATAGACTTAGCAAAAATCCAAGAGATCGCCGCACTCGACACCAACAGCCACAAACCAGGAGACTGGCCGCGCTTAGACTGTCCCTCAAAAAACTCCACCGCAGAGACTTTGTCCGGCGTGGTAGTTCTCACTAGGCCAAATATCAGAAAGCCATATCCGGCCAAAAGCGCCCATGTAAGGGTCTGTGTCAACTCCATCGGTTATTTCTGTTCCAAATAAAAAACAATATTAGAAGGCTGCCTGCCGAGGAGCAAACGGCTACTAGCCACTCAACACAAGCAAGCAAGACATCACACGGTACTAAACAACCGTTCGGACCGCGGCTAATCGCTGATCTTCCCTACGTTCAGCCGTCGGCAAAATCTCAGCGCAGGTCGTCCAGATCCCTGTTTCTAACGATTCAATAAAGGCTTCGGGTAGCCCCTCCCGGCGCATCGCAGATACCGTTGCAGAAACATCGTAAGTCATGCTCTGCAGATGGGGCTTGGGCGCGCTGACCAGATCGGGCCAGCTCAGGAGCCCGTAGGTGACAGCCGGATTGCCCGTGTTGGCAGGTCGCCCTAGCACGCCCACGTTAAACCAGAAACCTAAGTTGCTAGTTTGGTGAGTTGCCGATGGTCGAGCAACTTGCCTTAGCCAAGGCAGACCAGAATGGGTCGCACAAATGCCCTCAACGCCATAGCGCTGCAGATAGTCCAAAATTTTGGCATCGTCTGTTTCGCTTTCCCACACAAATTCATTCACTTTGTCGGGGCTGCCATGGCACAGCAAAATATTGCGATCGCGCCACTGTAACTGAATCAGCGTTGGTAGGGTCTGCATCCAGGCGCGATGGTGGGGCGCAGTGCGCGTGTAGGTGTAGTCGTAGCTCAGCTGGGCAAAGTGGCGATCGCGCGGGTCAGCGTAGCCGCAGCCGCAGTCTGCCAATCCATTTCCAACCGCATCATCGTAGTTGCCCTGTAGGCAAATCACACCGGCCTGTTTGAGTAGCTCAATCGTACGGTCGGGCTGCGGCCCAAATCCGCCCACATCACCCAGGCAAAATCGGTAGGTAACATCAGCCGTCTCCGCCAAAAACTGCTCTACAGCTGCAAAATTACTGTACGGTCCGCCGCAAAGCGCAATCTGCTCGCACTCATGAGGAATCTTAAACACCTGTAGACTGTCGCTCGCACAATTACCTTCAATAGCCATATTCAGATGCTAGTGCCCGTCAAAACTACACCCAAGACTATAGACAATCATCCCACGGGCTCTATGATGACGAAATGAGAGTTTACTGAGAAACTTTCTGAGAATGGATAACCCTTTGTTGACACCCCCAAGCAGCCAATCTGTCACCGTCCTAATGGCTTGGCCATGCACCGCCGACTTAAGCAAACGTGCACCTACTACCCAAAGAGTACTAGGAGCGATGGCTGAGCAGCAGCAACTAGATTAGCGCTCAGATTAGAGTGCGCGAGCCGCTAATTCTGGAATTTCATAAATAACAACGCCAGATACAACATCGTTACCCACATGCGCGTAGCCAGACTTTACCAGCTCTTTTAGCTGTTCTTCTATCACGTTGAAGGCCGCACCTGTCTCTAGCACGCAGTCTGTCACGGTAAGTCGCCCGTGATTGCGCTTTGCGAGCTTCAGCAGCTGCATGGTCAAGGGCTCTGCCTGAGACGCTGGCGTTTGTACCAGGCCAGGGGTGTCATGTTTACTAAGGCGATATTTGCGATCGCGCAGCTGACGAGACCGGGCTTCAGACATTCTGGGAATATAGGCCAAATCCACAAACTGGCCGATACCAAGTAGCCCGAATGTCATCATCCACAAGAGGCCCGTACCAATCTTGCCATTGTAAAAACGGTGCAGCCCGCAAAAGCCAAACAGCCCAGCCGCCCAAAATAAATAGCTCACAGCCGTATTACTGACAACGGCCACATCTGACACATCATCTGTGGTTAGCCTGCCGTGAGTCTTATCGCTAAACGAGTCCATCGCAGTTTTCCATATGCGAAAAGCAGTAGAGCATCCCAGTGAATTTACCCTCAGTGAACTTGCCCTACTGATCCAATCATATCAACAGCCTTGAAAACTGAAAGGAAGGAAAGTCCGCCTGCTCTAGAGTGGATAACCGTCACTCCGCTCATTTCTCAGACTCATTTCTCAAACTCATCTCTCAGGCAGTAAAACAGCGACCTTATTCGGCATTTGCTTTTCGCCGCCGCAGCCAAAAACCAGATAGACCTGTTGCGATCGCCAATAGGCTCGTCGGCTCGGGCACAGATTGAGAATTGACCTCATCGAGAAACTGATCGAAGACCAGGGTGTAGTTGCGTGTGCGCTCTTCAATCAGGCCTGGAAAGACTTCATTGATAAATTCAAGATTGTCGGTTGCCGGATCGTGCCATGTCGCCCCGTCGGGGACCCTAGGATCGGCCGTCTGGGTGTAGCCATCTTGCTCACCAATATCCCAATTAGTGGCTTCTGCAGCTAGCACAGGCATCAAGAAGTCAAAAGATTCCAAATCGCTGCAGCAGCCCGTACCTTCGGGATAGTTTTCGTTGAAGCCGGGATTAGTTTCTGCGGCAATGCCATTTTCTTCGGCGATTTCAAGCGCCATATCCCGATACCTAAACCAGGAGGGATTTTCAGTCGCGCCGCGTCCCGCATTGAAGTACATTTTGTCGCCCACAATCAGGCTGTCGAGATTAACCATTAGTAGGGTGTCGTCAATCTCTTTTGGCTTCAGGCTATTGGCATAGTAGTCTGATCCGACCAAACCCACCTCTTCTGCGCCGAAGAACACAAACTTGACCGTATGGGCGGTTTCTTTTTCCAGCCGCTGCGCCAGTTCCAGCAGTACACCGACGCCAGAGGCGTTGTCGTTAGTCCCTTCTAGGTTGCTGCGATCTATTGTGTCGGTGCTGGGCGCGTTGTCGTAATGGGCGCCCAGTAAGATTTGTTTGCCCGAGGTGCCAGGGCGCTGAGCCACGATGTTGTACGAGGTGAGTGGCTGCTCTCGAAATTCGTAGTCAAAAGGCTGCAAGGTAGGCTCATAGTCAAAGCCTTGCAGCTGCTGTACAAGATAATCGACCGTTTCCGCTTCTTTGGCAGTACCAACACTTCGACCCTTCAGGTTATTGGATAAATAGTTGACCGTTTCCAGCGCCGTTTCACCAAAATCAAAATCAGCAGCTTTGGCAGACAAAGACCAAGTGAAAGGTGCGATCGCGCTCAGTGTGATTGAGAGAACAGCTGACGTACGAATTTGCATAGTCACAGAACAAGTTATCTCTAGGGGATTTCTGGGGGCTGAAACTACCCGAAGTGTATCGAGCCCCCCAAAGACAACTGTTTTTATTGATACATACCCAGCAGGCTTCACGGAAACTATATCTACCCACATCTGCCCAGGGATGCCAGGCCATTCAAGCGCCTTCAAGGCCTTTACGTCAGGCCACTCGACATCCTACTCAAGGCCCCGGCTATTTCATGTTCTATTCAGGGTCAGTTTCAATCCGGCCTAGGGCAGTCCCTGGATAGTAGTGCGCCAAGATTTCTTGATAGGAATAGCCCTGCTCCGCTAGATCTTTTGCGCCTAGCTGACTCATGCCAGCTCCCTTGTGGGCGTCATCTACGATCGCTTGTGACGCTGCATATAGCGACTCTACAATGCCGCCCTCATGGCTAATGAATTCACCTGCGGTGGCTTTTACGGCCAGCTGAGTCGTATTGGCTTCGCGGTCGATACCTTTATAGGCCTGAAAGCGCTGCGTATTGTCTAAGTCGAAGTAGGCTTCGCTGGCTGGATGAATATTGTGCGTCAGCGCGTAGGAACGGGCCGCCACTGCCTGCGCCTTTAGCGATTCCAGCGCCCAGCTTGGCGACATTTCAGTCCCGACTACGCTGTAGAGGTAGTCTCCAAGTAGGACATAGTTCACAGCAATCAGGCCTCGCTCTCGCAGCGCAATTAGCACTCTGCCGCGATACCAGCTGTCGCCAATGGCCACATACCCGCCATCTTCTGGATAAATCCAAAATGCACTGGGCATCGCTTCGCCATCGACAACGATCCCATTTGCTATCTCCGCCAAAGCAGCCGTTTCCGCAGTTAGAGACTTCAGTGCATTACCGTCTAGGTCAGCAATCACCCCGCTGCCCGACGTTGCAAACCCAATCGCACTCACATCTTTGGCAACCGCTACTCGCATCTCCAAGACGCTGTCGATTGTCGTTCCCGAAAAGTCCACGGGGGCGATGGCAGGCGCAGGCGGCGCGGCAGCCACAACGCGCTCTGGCTGTGGCGCTGCAGGCTCAGCTTTTGTCACCGCCGCATCAGAGAGGCCGTTATTGTTTGTCTTTCCTGCAATCGCCTGTTCACCAGCGTTATCGGCAGACACACCTGCAGGCTTCAACGCATCAGCCGCAGGCGAACCCGCTACTGGAACTGGCGTCGTGCTTAGCGGCGAAACAGGAACACCCGTGAGCGCCTCTAGCTTGCGATAAAAGATCTGATGCGTTAAGAACAGGTCGCCTGTGCCGACTATTGACTCTGCAGTGGGGTCACCAGGCAAACTGACCGGAGCAGGCGCAGCAGCGCGACGCGGCATTAGCGCAGCCTGCAGGCGAGTCGGCGCGAGCCGTACGGCAGCAAATCCGCTGGCAACCGCGAGCAAACTCACCGCCGCGGCCACCTTGGTTAAGGTCCCAACAGAAAATCGTGACGAACCGACAGACGTCGGTTGCGCAGAAGAAGCTTCCGTATCTTGTGATCTTATTGGTGGTTTGGTCTGGGGCTTCAGGAGCCGCGATAACAATGGCTGCTTTAGCATGGTTCGCTCTTACGTGGAAACGGCTGGGTTTACAGGGCACTCTCTGATTTCGCTTTTTACCCTTATTTCTTTCAGAGAGCCGAGCTGCAAACCCTGGAAAAAGACGCAAACTTTCTCCTATCTAAACAATCAGCCCTAAAAGAACGGCGCTCTTTTGGCCAAACAGGTTAGAGGCCCATGTACATGATCAATTTAAGCTTATGGATAGACGATAGACGGCAGCAGACTTCGCTATGCTTACGCTTGCGCTTCGCATATCTTAAGCTTTATGACGATAATTTAACAGCAGAGCAAGCGAGAACCCACTAGTCTCTGCTTACAGCTTTATTGAGTGCTTCACTCAACGGCTTTACTCATTGACAACCCATACATACGACCCGTACAGGCGATAACTCCTATGACGGCTTCTTCTCCCGCGACCAATCCAGCGACCAACACCACACAGAGCCCTAAAAACGCGCGGGTGCTGGTAGCTGGGGCAACGGGAGGCGTTGGCCAGCTCACGGTTGCAAACTTAATCCGTCAGCAGTATCCGGTGCGGATCCTAACGCGCAGTGCGGCCAAAGCCAGAGAAATGTTCGCCAACAATGTAGAAGTTGCCGTTGGTGACATTCGCCAACCGGACACACTACCGGCAGCCACGGCAGGCATCACTCACCTGATCTGCGCGACGGGGACAACCGCGCTGCCGTCCGCCAGATGGGACTTTCAGGTCGACCTCGGCAGCAACCCTGCAGAACAGCTCGTCAACTGGGCCAAAATTTATTTAGACGAAGACTTTCGCAATGCCAACGCTCGCAACACCCCTGAAGCCGTCGATGCTGTTGGGGTTAGCAATTTGGTTCAGGCTGCACCCAAAAGCCTGCAGCGGTTTGTCTTTGTCTCCTCTTGCGGGGTCGCCCGCAAAGACCAGTTCCCGTACAACATTTTGAATGCCTATGGCGTTTTGGATGCAAAAGGCAAAGGGGAAACAGCCATATTGCGTTCAGGCCTGCCCTACACGATTATTCGCCCTGGCCAGCTTACCGACGGCCCCTATACCTCTCGCGATTTCAACTCACTTATTAAAGCCAGTACAGAAGGCAAGCTAGGCGTGACCATTGCAACGGGCGACACGCTCAACGGGCAGACGAGCCGCATAGATGTGGCTGCAGCTTGCGTTGCCTGCCTGGACATCGCTGCCGCTGAAAATAAGGCGTTTGAAATGATTAGCAAGGGCGATCGCCCTGCGGCAATAGACTGGTCGGCACTCTTTAGAAATGCCTAGCCCATCTCTGTAGCCATTTTCAGCACCATCAGCGCACAAAGAAGGGCGCAACATTTGTGCGCCCTAGGGGATGTTTTTTATGCGTCCGAGTGGCGCCTATACCAAGAAGTTCACCGCTAACCACAGCGCTAGCAGCGAACCAAAAACGCCAATCCAAAGCTTAAACCGAATGTCCATCGCCAAATTGTCAGAAATAAAGTGATCTATCCAATCCTAACGAGAAACCGGGCCCAATAGGGTATTGGGAAACACGATTTGCAGCGGGTGTGCGATCGCACACTGATCGCACACCCGCTGCAAATCTTTCGCAGTAGGGACCCAAACTTTACAGCAATAATCTGAAGTCGCTGAGGGAAAGAGCTGGGAAATACGATTCTAAGTCTTACCAACAGCTTTCCAGAAAACAACCTTGTCATAGCCTTCAGCATAAAAGTCACGAATCTGAGCTTCTTTCTCTAGCCCAAGACGTTCGTAGAGTCGACGAACATGAGAAAACTCCTCTGTAGCCATTGTCTCGATGAGCAGTATGCGCCCGCCTTTCTCTGCGACTGCGCGCTCAACTTGCTTAACCAAATTAGCGCCTCGCCCTTGCTTCTGCCGACTTGGATGAACGGCAAGCAAAAGCAGGTTGTACGTACCCTCAGTCATCTGCTCAGGTTCTACGTAAGCAAGGCCCTGAATACCACCATCGTCGTCAACTAGCCAGAGAGCAGCAGAAGCAGTCCTCTCTTTGAATGACTTATCAAACGAGGAGAGAACTGTCTCTACTTCAGCAGGCTCAAATCCAACAGCTTCAGTAATTGCTTTGATCGCAGAGCGGTCAGAGATATCAGCGTTTCGTATCAATGAACCACCTCATGTTGTGAGTAATAACGCTCGTGAATGTGAAGGCTCAACCGCCATCAATTTTGTCAGTTATATTTAAGTGAATTTTCTACTTTTTCTCAAATGCAACGCCTATTGTCTGTAACCGTCATCAGTTTACTTACTTTTCTGATTGCGCCCGCAATAGCACAGACTAATACGACAAGGACTAAAGCCACTCAAACGGAAGCTGCTCAGACGGAAGCTGCTCAGACGGAAACTGCTCAGACGGAAACTGCTCAGACGGAAACTGCTAGAACTGAAGCCATAGCAACCCTGGCTAATAGAGCGTACGCTGCTTATTCAGCAGGGAACTACCCCGAAGCGGAAAGGATATACACCCAGCTAGTAGAACTCGCCCCCAAAACAGCGATTTTTCACTACCTTCTCGGTCGTTCAATTGGAGTGCAGGGACGCTACGAATCAGCCGAAGCTGCTTTACGGGAGTCGTCACGATTAGACCCTTACCATGCACTTACCTATATTGATCTCGGCAATGTACTCGCTGCGTTAGATCGCCCTGAAGAAGCCGGATCTGCTTACAGTCAGGGATTGCGTGTTTTTCTAGGATCTACAAGTGGGCGCTACGCTTTGAGCGTATTACTAACCGAGCAGGAAAAGTATGCAGAAGCCGAAGAATTACTTCGTGAAGTAGTACAGTCCAGGCCAACTTATTCTGCTGCTTATTTGCGGCTGGGCTTTGTACAAATCGAACAATTAAGGTACGAAGACGCTAAAGAAACCTTTCGGATGGCAATGAGTCTTGCCCCCGATCGAGACCAACATGCCACTTTACAGGCTCTTCTCAGTGATGAAGATAGCTACGAAGCGGCTAGGACGATGCTGCAAGAATCACTGGGCCAATATGAGATTGCACTAAATGGTCGAAACTATCTTGGTAATGTACTTGCTGCTCAGGGAAGCTATGCAGAAGCTGAGCTGATGTTTCGCGAAGCCCTGCGGCTGGATCCGGGCTTTGCGCCAGCTCACTTTAACCTTGGCACTATGCAGACAAAGCAGGGTAACCACAATGACGCTATCAGTTCATTTCGCGAAGCCCTGCAGCTGGATCCACATTTTGCACAGGCCTATGACAGTCTTGGCTTTGTGCTATCGGCACAGGGCCTGTATACAGAGGCAGAGGCAGCTCATCGCTCATCGCTACAGCTAGACCCAGACCAAGCGACTACCTACATCAATTTGGGCAATACACTCTTGAGGCAAGGTCGATACGCAGAGGCAGAGGCCGCATACCAAGCATCGCTCCGGCTTGATTCAGAGATTGCGGCTACTTATTACAACTTAGGAGATTTGTTTTACCGCCGAGGACAATATGCGGAAGCAGAGGAGGTGCTGCGCGAGGCGTTGCGGCTGGACCCAGAACTAATGCTTGCTTACAACAATTTAGGAAATGCGCTTGCTAAACAACAACGCTTTGAGGAAGCCGAAGCCGCCTTTCGCCAGGCATTGCGACTTGCACCTGATGCGGCTATTGCCCATAACAATTTAGGCTCTGTGCTGCTGAGGCAACAGCGTTTAGAAGAAGCCGAAACGGTCCTGCGTGAAGCACTACGGCTGGATTCAGAGTATACAGACGCCTATAGAAACTTAGGGCTCGTTCTCGTTAGATTAGGCAGGGAAGACGAGGCAGAGGTTTCTTTTCGCGAAGCGCTGCAGCGCAACCCGAACAATATCTTGTTCTACGCTAGCCTTGGCGCTTTGTATGAATCTCAGGACCGACTACCCGAAGCGATCGCACTTTATCAGAAAGCACTACTCATCAATCCAGACTTCGACGCAGTGCGCGATCGCCTAACTGAGGTCGAACGACAGTACTCACAAAGCAGAGCTGGGGAGGAGCTGCAATAAAGATATCAGCTAAGGAACAAGGACTTAATAATATGCATAGTTACTGCTGCCCTCACCCCAACCCTCTCCCTGGGGGAGAGGGAGCTTGAAATCCTTCTCCCTGAGGGAGAAGGATTTAGGATGTAGAACTTGCTCTTCTCGCAGAGTGGGCCTACGGTCAGGCTTGAAATCATGCAGGTTATTTAGTTCTTATTCCTAAGAGAGTTACAGGCTGGTAATCTCTAATCACCATTTGCCACTTGCTCTCTGTATTCATGACAATCAAAGCGGTACTTTACTGTATTCCCTTCGACGGTATGGAAGCGATGCTACAAGAACTCAAGCAGCGCTACTCACTAGGCCTTATACGGTTGGTTGCTATCGCCTCAGAAGACTGTCTCAAAAGGGTGATTATGACACAGCAAGACGTAATGCCTCTTGGGTTCTACACCTCGTCAGCACGTTCAATTGCATAGATACAAACAGGTTTGTTCTGCCACTCTGTAGTCTTATGCAAGGTCATACCTACTTTCTCTGCAACGCGACGCGAACTAGCGTTTTTAGGATGTATTAAAGAAACCAGCTTAGGGAGTGGCAAATAAATAAGTTACCGAAGATACAGCAAGGAACGTGAGTTGTCAGTAGCGTAAGTTAACGCTG
>JBCBJS010000061.1:0-27517 GCA_038523095.1 Cyanobacteria bacterium J06626_6 | reverse complement strand
TGGTGAAGGGGAGTGTGATGTAGCCTTTGCTAGGTTCTGCAAAGAAGCCGGATAGAAGCATGTCCTCGGCTTCTATTGACAGGCCCGTGATGAGCGGTAGAGATGGATTGGGGTTTGGGTCTGGAGTAGGATTGGGGTCTGGGGTAGGACTGGGGTCGGGTGCCGGTGTCTGAACTTCAACGAATTCAACGGAATCGATGCGACCGAGTTCACCCTCGTGCTCCTGAGCGAAGAGTTCGATGAGGTCGCCGTTTGCGATGTCGACGTTTGAGATGGTTCGGGTGGTTCGTGTTTTATTATTCGCGACGGTGCCGCCGAGCTTTTCGTCAGCAATCCAGCTATCGATGGTGTTGCCATTGAGCCTGAAGGCGAAGGGTGCTTCGCCATCGGCTTCATCGAAGTAGGTAATGATGACATCGTAGGTGCCGGAGTCGCCGTCGAACTGCGCAGTGGCAGTGCCAGAGCTGCTGTCATCACTGGTGAAGGGGAGTGTGATGTAGCCTTTGCTAGGTTCTGCAAAGAAGCCGGATAGAAGCATGTCCTCGGCTTCTATTAAAAGAGGATTATTAGGCATGTGAAATATTTAGAGGGCGACTGGTGAAATAGAGTGGCGGAGGGCCAAGGCAATATTGATTGCTACCTTGTATCCTTTCTGTATCCGACTCTGAAGCTGTGCTTCGCTAGCGTGTAGTGAAGCGTCTTGAGATTGCTTCACATCATCAAACCCTGATTCCAAAAGATTACAAAGTTTGATGTAGTGCTTGCTAGCTAATGCTTGTGCTCTTCACATATTCTTGTTTCTGTCATCCGTATTGATTAAGTTCTTTCGTAACTTGCAGAATATTTCTGACATTCTTTGAATGCTGGGGGTTCGAAATTTTCAGGTGCTCAAATGTCCTCAGAACTTAGGTTGTAGTGCTTGCGGTTTGCCCATTTGATAACCCTGTACGTAGCGAATGCCAGTTTCTTTTATTGCTTGAAGGAGGCGGGATGATTCAATACCTTTTGCGATGACTTGGACAGGATGGCGTCTCTGGATATCCTGTAGCAGCTGCAATTTGCTCGTGTCTTGAGTGCTGATAGCTTTTACGACGTCTGCACTTAGTTTGATGTAGTCAACCGGCATGCTGTCTAGGAGGTTGGCTGTGGATGTGTTGATTGGTATATCGTCTAGGGTGATACGGCATCCTATGCTTCGTAGCTCAGAAATGAGATTTGATGTTGTGGCTGGATGGGTGAAAGCTATGTGTGCGGGAAGCTCGAAGCAGAATAGATGCGCTGGAAGGTTGTTTTCGGTTAGCTTGCGCGCTACGAACTGGGTAAAGGTTTTGTCTTGGATGCTTTCGGTTGAAAGATTGATTGAATATAGCGGAATGCTGTCGGCATGTTCTAAGGATTGATTGGTGTTGTTTTGCTGACCTTGATGGCTGAGATGTTCGAACAGGTTACGGATGACCCAGCGATCAATGATGTGCATGAGATTGTAGCGTTGCGCTGTGGGAATAAAATCGTCGGGCGCGAACAGCTGATGGTTGCTATCTAATCTCAACAGCAGTTCCTTTTGGCTAGCGACTGCTTCGGTTGGTTGTGATTGAGGGCCTTCTTGAGGGTTGTCTTGAGGTGTGTGGAAGAGGTCAAATACGCTCTGCTGATAGAGCTTGAAATGATTTTTCTCGAAGCCCATTGTTATTTCTGTAAGCTGCTGCTGCTGATCGCTGTGACGGCTATCTTTGAGGATTTGTAATTTGTCTTTGTAGGCTTTGTTAAGTAGGAAGAATGGGCTTGAGAGAGTGCTGCTTAGAAGCTCACGGTGACAACTATCGGTTGTATTGAGGGTTTGCTTTGCACCGTGACGCAGTCGGTGAAGCGCGAGCTTGCGGATGTCGTTGGCGATATAGGCTGGGACGGCAAATGGTCGTTGCCACTGTTTGAGGCCGAGTAGGCGGATATGGTAGCGACTTAGCCCTACGCATCGAAAGAGTGTGACTAAATAATCTTTGCGAAGGCGCCCGTTAGGAATATCGTGCATGACAACCATTTTGGGGTTGTACCAGATGTCCCAGCCGGATTTTTGAATGTGGAGTATGGCTTCTAGGTCTTCGCTTGCTAGGCCAGCGCTTTTTCCTTTGTTATTTAGGAAGAGGCGTCTGGGGACTGCTTTGAGCCAGGCTTGACGTCGCACAGTGAGTCCGGCTGCGGGGGGCAAAATTTTATTGGCGGGTTCGTAGAGATGCGCTTGTTCTCCTCTTTCAATGATGGCTAGGAAGCATTTTATATTTTCTAGCTCGGCGGGTAGCTCGCTCTCGAATTTTCCGTGGATTTGGGAGCCGTAGGCACCTGCTTTTGGGTGGGTCTTTGCAAATGCGTATGCTTGGGCAACCCAGTCAGCAGCGGGAATGTTGTCATCATCTAGAAAGGCAATCAGATCGCCTCGGGCGGATTCGACGGCGTGCTGCCGAGCAAATGCCGCACCTTGTTCGGCTGCGAAACGATAGTGGAGTGGGACAGAAGGGTTTGTCCAAGTTGCTCTAAATTGTTCGATGATAGCTGCAGTGTCGTCGGTGCTACCGTTGTCGCAGACGATGATTTCCCAACTGATGGATTCGGTGCCGACCTGTTGCTTTAGCTGTTCGAGTAGTTGAGGTAATCTGGTTGCTCCATTAAAAGTTGGAATAGCAACCGTTATATCTAGTGCAATATTTCTATCAGTTTCTGCCATGTGTTCATCCTTGCCCCATTCCATCAATTGCAACATGGAAAAATCGTGATCGCTAATGTTGAGGGGTATCTTTAAGGTCTCTTTAACGTAAAAGCACCGACGTAAAAGCTAGCCTGGAGTGCAATGGGCTTTACTCAAGCTTGTTGCCGCTGATGACAAATATAGGGTCTACGGTCCTAAAGATTTGGCGGTTTCCGCGTGTTTCAAGACGGTTGATGACCGGCTGGGCAACTTCAATATTTCTGGCGTGAAGTGTGCTGAGGGTTTCGGATGCTGTGTGAAGTGTTTCTAGATTGTTCGCGGTGATAACAATGCGGCCCTTAATTGTCAGCTTTTGCCAGGCTGTTTCTAAGGTGGACTGTAGTGGTGCGCCTTCTATAAGTATGCAGGTGGGCTTATTGGAGATGTGATGCAGGCATTCTGGGGCGTTGCCTGAAATGACTCTTACGTTGTGGGTATCAAAGCGATCGCAATTTGTTTTGATCAGGTTGGCGACTTCGTCGTCGCGTTCGACTGCTGTGACTTGCCCTGCTGGACACAGTAGTGCCGCTTCTATCGCGACTGTGCCTGTGCCAGCGCCGATGTCCCAGAGTTGTGCAGTGGGCTTGAGCTGGAGCGAGCCGATAACGAGTAAGCGAACTTCCCTTGGTGTGAGGGGAATTCCTGGAAGCTGCTGAAAAAGGCGATCGGGAATGCCTGGGGTTTTATAGGGCCAGAGTGCAGACATATAAAAGGTTTAATAATACAGATGTTCGAACTCACCATAAGCTCAGAGAAGCGAGCTTAGAGACATGAAATTTAGAGAGAAGCCTGAAGGATGACCTTGAAAGCCTGATGTTAGCAGGGTGCGGGCATATCTGAAGTATCTATGACCAGTAACGTTTTTAGCTCAGGATCGTAGCAGCCTGTTATCTGACTTCCAGCGTGGCGTAGGTTGTGCAGTGCATTTAGGGCGGGTGTGGTGATTGTTTCTCCTGGGAGAAGAATGGGAATGCCAGGTGGATATGGGCAGATGGTTTCAGCGCAGAGATAGCCGCTGACTTGCTCTATGGGGATGGCTTTTTTGCTCGCGAAAAAGGCCTGCCGGGGGCTGATGGATGTATGCGCAACCGGTGATGTAAGTGCGCTGCAGGCAAAGTTGGCGGTTGGGATAGGTTTACTCCGAGCAGCGGTTCTCTGTGACTGGTCACTGAGTGCTCTAAATCCTTTGATTAGCTGGGTGATGTCTTGGTTAGTGTTGCCGATGGAAACGATGAAGGTAAGGTTGCTGAGCGAAGGGAGTTCGGCGGTGACGGCAAATTGTTCATGTAGCTGCTCATCTGCTTGAAACCCTGTGAGACCCAGGCTTGTGACGTTGACTGTTAGCCGGGTGCGATCGCCCATCAAACTATCAGTTGCTTGCTCTTTTTCGTATTTCGGCTGTAGTACTTGGATTGCGGGCAGTGCGTTTAGCTCGTGGGCTGCGCGGTCTGCGATCGCAATGGTACGAGTAAGTAGGCTGTGACCTGAGGTGGCCATCTGCTGGCGAGCGGTGTCGAGGGAGCCCAACAATAGATAGCTGGGGCTGGTGGACTGGGTGAGCTGTAGCGACTGGGCAAGTCGGTGCCGGTTGATCCGGTGGCCTTGGGTATGTAGGAGGGCTGCTTGGGTGAAGGCGCTTAGGACCTTGTGCGTGGACTGTACAACGATGTCTGCCCCTGCCTGTAGTGCAGTCTGGGGTAGCTGGGGATGGAAGGCGAAATGGGGCCCATGGGCTTCGTCCACAATCAGTGGGATGCTGCGGGCGTGGCTGAGCTGTGCGATCGCTGCTGTGTTTGAGCAAATGCCGTGATAAGTAGGTGATACCAGCAAGATTGCTTTGACGTCGGGATGATTTTTCAGCGCTGCTTCAATAGCTCTGGGTGAGACCGCAAGGGGAATATCCCAGTGTGGGCTGTAGTCCGGTGCTACGTAGACAGGATGCGCGCCGGAAAGAATGAGACCTGCGATCGCTGAAATGTGAGCATTCCTAGGGAGAATGATTTTGTCTCCGGGGCTGCATGTTGCCAGGATAGCTGCCTGGAGCCCGCAGGTAGAACCGTTTGCAAGAAACCAAGTTTGCTCTGACCCGAAGGCCTCTGCTGCTAGGATTTGCGCTTTTAAGATGACGCCTTCAGGTGCGAAAAGATTGTCTAGTTCAGGCAGCTCTGGCAGGTCTGCCTTGAAGGCTTGTTTTCCGAAAAGCCTTTGCTGCTGCTCGGTCGTGCCGACACCTCGCTTGTGTCCAGGGGTATGAAAAGGCGCATTTTGCCTCTGCGCACAGGCTTTCAGCATTTTGGCAAGGGGCGTTTCTGACTGTGTGAGATGGGATAGTTTGTCCAGGACGATTCCTTTGGGTGAGTAACGGTATTGCCTATCTTACGCATCTGCGGCCGGCGCGCAGATGCGGTAGTATGTCAGATTTTTATCAGGGTTTACACTGAAGCCAGCAAAAAATAAGTTGCCATATACTTAGTGAAATCACTGAGGCGCCTGGTGAGATTACTCAGATGAGTACTTCGGAAAGTCGGTGAGTGCGTTAACTTATCGTTAAGGTTTCAGTGGAAATATCGAATCAGGTTAATCGCTAATTGAATGGTGGGCTGTGAGTGCATTGATAGCAGCGCACTGTGGATGATAAGTTTTCTAGGTGAATAGCCATGACGCTGACAACTAAACTGAGCTCTGTAATGGGCGGAAAGCTCCTTGGGAAGGGGGTTTCTAAGCTGCGCTCCGAGGTAGCCTATCGTGCGGAGCTCATGAAGCATATCGGTCGGTTACCAGCGCTTTCTCAGGAAGATAGAAAGCTCTGTGAGCAGTTAAAGCAGACGGGCGTTGTGAGGACTTCTTTAGCGTCTTTGGGGCTATCTTTGACTCCGCAGCTGATGCAAGCCACTCGGGAAATGGTGCCTCAACTCCAGCGAGCTAGTGTTGTAGGGAACCTATCGGATAATGTCAGGTCGGCGGCCAGCCACTGTCTGTATGGGGACCCGGTTGCGATCGCGCAAAAGTACTCAGCTATCCACTTGTGGGGATTGCAAGATCGCCTTTTAGATATTCTTGAAAATTACTACGGCGCGCCTGTATCTTGCATCGGCGTCAATATGCGTAGAGACATCGCTGATGGTAAACAAAAAGGCACGAAGCTCTGGCATATTGACTGGGAGGATCGCAAGGTCATGAAAATTGCGATTTACTTAAACGATGTGGATGATGACGGGGGACCGTTTGAATATATTCCGCTTGAGAGTTCTCCATCGTATAGAGACTTTCCCAGTTCTGCTATTTACGACAAGGATATGGAAAAAGTGGTCTCTCGTTCGAAGTGGGTTGCCTGTAAAGGGCCTACCGGAACTGTCGTTTTTGCTGACAATGCGAAGTTATTTCACCACGGCAGGACGCCACTGAGGGATCGCTACACTATTTTCTATGCGTATGCTTATCGTCAGCCAAAGCGGCCTGAAGCCTGCGAAAAGTCACCTTGGAGAAAGGGTATTCCGTATCTGGCCGATAAGCTGACTCAGCGCCAGAAAGACTCTATTTGGAATTATGAAGGATTGCCAATCATTCCTGATGTTGTGAAAGATAGGGCGTTGGCAGACGTGCGCTCGTAAAGTTGTCCTGCGGAGTCGCTCGTAGCGAAAGACTCGTTCACCAGTAAAAGTTGTTCGTTGGTGGAGTTGTCCGTGACGGTCTCTATTCCGTGGCGGCATCTGTCACTGGAGCGGGTAGATTGCGCTGTGATATGACTTTGGCAGGAACACCGACTGCGACCGAATAGGGTGGAATATTTTTGGTGACGACCGCGCCTGCTCCGATAACGCTGCCTTTGCCGATGGTGACGCCATCGACTACTCTGACGCCGCTACCTAGCCAGCAGTCTGCCTCGATGACAATTCCTTTGAAGCTACTTTCTTGCTCGCGGATGTTGACAGCCGGATTAGTGAAGGTATGGTTGTTGGCGTAGATACTTGTGTGTGAGGCGATTAGGCAATTTTCGCCGATTTTGATGCTGCCACCTGATAGACAGGTGTACGGACCGATGTAGGTGTGTTTGCCAATGTTGACATCTTCGTAGCTGGCTTTGATATCTACACCGACGTCAATATTGACCGCTGCTGCAATTACAACATTGCTGTGATTGTTAAGACTTCTGATTCGGGCGCCTTGGGAGAGGATGACACCGTCTCCCAACTTGATTTGCTGGCTCCCAGCGAATTTAACACCAGGTTGGATGGTTGTGAATGCGCCTATATGGGCGAATATCGTTCGATAGATGAGGCGTCTGAGAAGCCGACCTAGGAAGAGAGGAATCCACTGCAGAAATACAAAGACAGTGCCTTCAATTGCCCTGACTAATTTGGAAATAGCGGCTTTTTTCTTGTCAACAAAAGATGACTTCAGCCTAATTTCTTCTGAGTTCATCATTAACATAGGACAATTTTTAGGGAGTTGCGGGTTTCTTTTAGTTATCCCTGACAGGGGCAAATCCCTTTAATGGTCGGTAGATGCTGTTGAGATGTCTTGCGGTGTTTACTGCGGTTACTATCTCCACTTTTGGTTGGTGTCTTCTCAGGATGGATCGCAGCGTACTTCGATCATAAAGCCATCCGGGTCATAGAAGTAGATTCCTTTACCAGTAGGACGAATAATCGGGCCTTTAAAGTCGATTTTGGCTTCTTTAAGTAGTTGCATGGCCTGTTCCATTCGTTCAGGTGCAATATCGAAGGCTAGATGGTCAGTTCGAGTGAAGCCTTTGGAAGGGTCACTGTCTGGGGGGGTGTAGGTTGGCTCCCAGAATAAGTCGAGAATGGTGCCGTTTGGTGTTTTGAAATTAGTGACTTTGCCTTCAGCTACGAGCTGGACAAGTGTGGCCGGAACTTCTGGGCCGGTGAGCTGATGAAGCCCTAAGACTGTGCCATAGAAATGGCAGGAAGCTTCCATGTTTTGGACGTTCAGGGCGATGTGGTGAACCGCTCTTAGCATGCCTGGCTGTAGGCCACTTCCGGATATTGGAGAACAAGTGCCGTCCGATGCGGTTAGCCCTTGGATAGGCGGTGTTGTCGCCATCAGATTGTGGCTGTCTTTCGGCGGAGTATTTTCGGTCAGGTTGAGTGAATTCATGTGACTGGGGAATTACTAGAGAAGTGCTGCTGTGGAGCTGATCCTGGTAGCAAAACGACGAAAGGCAAGGGTTGATGAAGGCAAATGAGTCAGTACCTATTAGTAAAAGGAACCGCGGGTTTGGGAAACCGCGTGTTTGTGCTGGTGACAGCTATCCTCTATGCACGTATGAGCGATCGCGTCCTTGTCGTAGATTGGTCCGACGACGTTTACACCCATAATAGTGATGGTAGACATGATGATCCGGTAGGGAACGTCTTCCATAGCTTATTTGAACTCAAAAATACGCCTTCTGTACCTTCTGTTCCTGAAGATATTTGTGATAAGGGCTCGGTATATCCACCTCTCTGGCAGTCCGTTCTAGACCGTTCAATCGATGAGGTGGTCGCATCGGACGGAAACCTAGTCAAGGCGATAGGTCAAGGCATCTTTAGAAAGTATGCCTGTGATGTGAAGGACCCAAGCTATGTAGAAGATCTTCTGATTACCTCTGGTTATGACGAAGAGATTGAAGATCTAAGGCCGCTCTTTAAAGGGGAGTATGCCTACCTCAAGTCTCTAGATAAAAGTAGGATTTTTCACGATGCGTATCACCGGTATTTGAACTTGGCGCCGCCAGTGCAGCAGCGGCTAGATGACTTCCGAACGGTTCATATGAAAGGCAAGCCGTTTATTGGGATACATATTCGCAAGTCAGACAAGGCCATTAGCTACGCCTGGTACAAAAAAGCACTGGCTGAGCATGTGGAACGCTATCCAGAGGCCAGTATCTTTTTGGCGACAGACAATCGCGATGTGGAGCGCGAAATTAGCGAACTGTATTCTGATGTATTGGTATTGAACAAGTGGCTGCCTGAGCCAGGCGTCGCGGCTCACGGTAATACGGATTGCCCGGATTTGGCAGAGCATGCTATCTCGGCGCTGCTGGATATTTGCTTACTGGCTAGCTGTGACTATCTAATCTACTCGCGGACGACTTCGTTTGGCCGGTTAGCAAGCTACATTTCGAATCAGCCGGTTGCCCAGCACTTTGATATACAGCGGTATAACGACCAGCGGCAAAAGAGTTGGGGTGAAAAGCTTCAGGCCTGGCGCAACAAGATGAATCGTAGGGTGACTTATGGGGTGGGTTGGCTAAAGCTCAAAGGCGTTTTGCCGAGCGGGTGAGGCCTTTGGAACTCTCAATAACAAATGCTTCATGAGGGAAGTTGATACGTTAGAAGCGATCGCACTCATGACATTTCTCGGATCGGGTCAGTAGTGCCAGCGGCTTTTTAGTCATAATAGTCAAAAGCTACTGAAACCAGTTCAAAGCCGCTATGAGAAGCCTATTTCTAGATCGCTTGAAGAGTCCTGAGCGTCCGGTGCTCGTTTTTGATGGGGCGATGGGCACTTCCCTGCAGATGCAGGAGCTGACAGCGGCGGACTTCGGTGGGGTGGAATATGAAGGCTGCAATGAGTATTTGGTTGAGACTAAGCCAGAGGCTGTAGATAAGGTGCATCGCAGCTTTTTAGCTGCCGGGGCCGATGTGATTGAGACCGATACGTTTGGCGGAACATCACTGGTGCTGGCTGAGTATGATTTGAGCGATCGCGCCTACGACCTCAACAAAAAAGCGGCTGCGATCGCTCGCGCTGCTGCAGACGATTTTTCTACGTCTGAGAAGCCCCGCTTCGTCGCAGGCTCTATTGGCCCTGGTACTAAGCTGCCAACCCTGGGTCACGTAGATTTTGACACGCTCAGAAGAGCCTACCTTGAACAGGTTGAAGGCTTAATAGATGGCGGCGTCGATTTGATTTTAATTGAGACCTGCCAGGATGTTTTGCAAATCAAGGCAGCGCTGACGGCAGCAGAGGAAATTTTTGAGAAGAAAGGAACGCGACTGCCGCTGATGGTTTCAGTGACGGTGGAGCAGCAGGGCACGATGCTGGTGGGTTCTGAAATTGGCGCGGCACTAACAATTTTAGAGCCCTACCCCATCGACATTATGGGCTTGAACTGTGCGACTGGCCCTACTGAAATGAAGGAGCACATCAAGTACCTATCTGAAAATTCGCCTTTCATTGTCTCTTGCATCCCCAACGCAGGGCTGCCTGAGAACGTAGGCGGACAGGCGCACTACCGGCTGACGCCCACTGAGCTACGGATGCAGTTAATGCACTTTGTGGAAGATTTGGGTGTGCAGATTATCGGTGGCTGCTGCGGGACGCGGGCAGACCACATTGCGCAGCTGCACGAGCTGTCCCAGAACTTGACGCCGAAGGCGAGAGCGGTGGGCGATCGCCAGCAACTTCCCCCTTACGGAGAACTCCCTTATGTCCCTGCTGCCGCTTCTATCTACAGTCCCCAACCCTACGAGCAAGACAATTCTTTCCTGATTGTAGGTGAGCGCTTAAACGCTAGCGGCTCTAAAAAATGCCGGGAAATGCTCAATGCCGAAGACTGGGATGGCCTGGTTGCGCTGGCGAAAAATCAGGTCAAGGAAGGCGCACATGTGCTGGATGTGAACGTGGACTATGTGGGCCGGGATGGCGTCCGCGATATGAAAGAGCTGGTGTCTCGCCTGGTTACCAACATCACGCTGCCGCTCATGCTGGACTCCACGGAGTGGGAAAAAATGGAGGCAGGGCTGAAAGTGGCCGGTGGCAAGTGCATTCTCAATTCCACAAATTATGAAGATGGCGATGAGCGCTTTTTAAAGGTGCTTGAGATTGCCAAGCGCTATGGCGCAGGTATCGTCATTGGCACTATTGATGAAGACGGTATGGCGCGCACCGCTCAGAAAAAATTTGAAATTGCCCAGCGTGCCTACCGCGATGCTGTGGAATATGGCTTTCCGCCCTATGAGCTGTTTTTCGATACGTTGGTGCTGCCAATTTCGACGGGCATTGAAGAAGACCGGGTCAATGCCAAAGAAACCATCGAAGCGATTAAGCTGATTCGCGAGAACCTGCCGGGTTGTCACATTATGCTGGGTGTTTCCAATGCGTCTTTTGGCCTGAATCCGGCGGCCCGTGTGGTGCTGAACTCGATGTTTTTGAGTGAGGCGATGTCTGTGGGTATGGATGGTGCGATTGTGAGTGCTAGCAAGATATTGCCCCTAGCGAAGATTGAGCCTGAGCACCAGAAGGTTTGCCTAGACTTGATTTATGACCGACGCGAGTTTGATGGGGAAGTGTGCACCTACGATCCGCTGGGTGAACTGACCACTCTTTTTGCAGGCAAAAGCTCCAAGCAACTGCGGACCACCCTAGATGAAGATTTGCCGCTAGAAGAAAAACTGAAGCGACACATTATTGACGGCGAGCGGATTGGTTTAGAAGAGCAGCTAGAGAAGGCCCTAGCTCAGTATCCACCGCTGGATATCGTCAATACCTTTTTGCTCGACGGTATGAAGGTGGTGGGCGAGCTATTTGGCTCTGGCCAGATGCAGCTGCCCTTTGTTCTGCAGTCAGCGCAGACGATGAAGGCAGCGGTGGCCTACTTAGAGCCTTTCATGGATAAGGAAGATGCGGATACCGGCGGTAAAGGGACGGTCGTTATCGCGACGGTGAAAGGCGATGTGCATGACATTGGCAAAAACTTGGTGGATATTATTCTGTCGAACAACGGCTACAGGGTGGTGAATATTGGCATTAAGCAGCCGGTGGACAATATTATCTCTGCTTTTGAAGAGCATCATGCGGACTGTATTGCGATGAGCGGTTTGCTGGTGAAGTCTACAGCTTTTATGAAGGAAAACCTGAAGACCTTTAATGAGCACGGCATTGATGTGCCGGTGATTTTGGGCGGGGCGGCGCTGACGCCGAAGTTTGTGAATGAGGACTGCCAGAATACTTACAACGGACAGGTGATTTACGGTAAGGATGCGTTTGCTGACTTGCACTTTATGGATGCGCTGATGCCAGCGAAAAAAGCCCAGCAGTGGGACAATCACCGGGGCTTTGCGGACGACCACCCGATGAGTGCGAAGGTCAAGGCGGCTAAGGTGGCGGCAAAGAGGCTATCGGAAGAAGTCGCAGCGCCAGCTACCGCTAATGAGCTCAGAGTGATTGATGCGCGGCGCTCTGAAGATGTAGCTGTAGACATCGCTCGGCCAAAGCCTCCTTTTTGGGGGCCGAAGATGCTGGGGCCAAACGATATTCCGCTGGCGGACTTGTTTGACTATTTGGATATGCAGGCGCTGGTAGCCGGTCAGTGGCAGTTCCGCAAGCCAAAGGGCCAGTCCCGTGAGCAGTATGATGCCTTTCTGGCAGAAAAGGTACAGCCGATTTTAGCGGAGTGGAAACAGCGCGTTGTCGATGAAAAGCTGCTGGAGCCGAAGCTAATGTACGGCTATTTTCCTTGTCTGGCGCAGGGCAATACTCTCTATATTTATGACTGGCAGGCGGTTCAGAAAGGAGAGCGGTCTGAACCGGTGACATCGTTTGAGTTTCCACGTCAGCGCTCGATGCGACGGCTGTGTATCGCAGATTTCTTTCTCCCGAAGGATCAGGCGGAGCCTGGGGAATACGATGCTTTCCCGATGCAGGCGGTGACGATGGGTGATATCGCTACTGAGTATGCGGCGAAGCTGTTCCAGGCGGATGACTATACGAACTATTTGTACTATCACGGTTTGGCAGTGCAGATGGCGGAAGCGCTGGCTGAGTGGATCCATCAGAAGATTCGACTTGAGTTGGGATACGGCGACCAGGAGCCAGAGGGTATCCGTAATATCTTGGCTCAGCGGTATCAGGGGTCGCGCTATAGCTTTGGCTATCCGGCCTGCCCAAATATGCAGGATCAGCCGAAGCAGCTAGACCTGCTGGATGTGGAGAGAATTGGTATGCATATGGATGAGAGTGAGCAGCTGTACCCGGAGCAGTCGACGACGGCAATTGTGGCGTATCACGAGGCGGCGAAGTACTTTAGCGCCTGAAGTTACCAGCCGGATTCGGAGCGTGCATGCACGTATTGTGCGATCGCACGAATCTCTTCTTCACTTAGCCGCTCACCGTAGGCAGACATGTTGCCTTTGCCCTGGGTGATGATTTGCGCGATCGCATCCACATTGTCATAGCCGTTTCTTGCCATTGCTTTGTGCCTGAGATTTTTGCCTCGGCGAATAATATTGCCACCATTGGCGTGGCAAGCTGCACAGTTGCGCTCAAAGAGCGTTGCTGCCGCAGAATGGTCTGTAGGAGGCGATAGTGCTGGAGGGGCTGCTAAGCAAACTGGCATCAGAGTCGATAGAGCACACCAAAAGAAGAGGGTGCAGACGGTCAGCATGAGCCACTGAGGGCAATTTTTGAGGGTGCGCATTTATCCTGCCAGCCAGCTTATCTTTCTAACCTAAGTGCTAGAGCTGAGTGCCCAGCTGAGTGAAGCTTATCGTAAATGTTAGGGCATTAGAGTGTGGCTGCTAGTCGGAAAGCGCGATCGCATCGGCTGAATTTGCTATCAGAAAGATTTAATATTTGTTTTAGAATCTGCAGCCAGGCTTCCCTAGTTGTGATAGCTTTGTAGCTATGATAAGCAGTGTTTAGAAATGTTAATAACTGTAAACAAAGCCGCCTATGGCTTAGTGCCGATGCGCTCTGTTTGTGGCTGTGAAGCTTTCTAGGCCTGTTAACACCAAAATTTTTAACATCCTATTTGCCGAGGGGTTGCGACCCTTTGCAAATTTAACATTACTACCCATCTAAGAAATTCTTTTGTCTGCACAATTTCTCCTCGGAGTGTTCGTTCCTGCTGAGTCCTTGGCTGAGCCCTTGCACCAGCTGCTTGCTCAGAAGAACTTCGTAGTGAGCTGGAGTCAGTCGGCGTCAGAATTTATCGATTGGGTGGTGACCAATCGACACCGAATTGACTGTCTGATTGTGCAGTCTTCAGAGGAGGCAATACAGGCACTCACAGAGCTCAAGCGGCGGGATATTCTCCTGCCAACGCTGGCGGTCTTACCGGTCGACAGCGCGGATTTTGAGGATGTGTCTGCGGCTGCGTATCATGCGGCGGTAACGTCGGTTGGAATCAATGATTTGGATGGCGTGAACGATGCCATCCGTCGAACGGTTGATCACTATTTGCAATTGCCTACTGACGAGGTTGCTGAAGATGCGATCGCCGCTAACAATGGCGATGAGGAGCTAGATAAGCGGCTGTTTCTCCTCAGTTTGCAGCAGCAGCGACTGACTGAAAAGCTGCAGGAGCGCCTGGGCTACTTGGGGGTGTACTACAAACGCAATCGGCAGAATTTTTTACGCCATATGAGCGTCAAAGAGCGCGACGAGTTTTTAGATAAGCTACGGCAGGATTACCGGCACATGATCTTGAACTACTTCGCGAATGAT
This sequence comes from Cyanobacteria bacterium J06626_6, assembly GCA_038523095.1. GTDB lineage: Bacteria > Cyanobacteriota > Cyanobacteriia > Phormidesmidales > Phormidesmidaceae > Phormidesmis. The sequence goes on along the minus strand of JBCBJS010000061.1, from coordinate 13,323 downwards.
GGCTCAATTAATCAAAAGATTGACGATTTTGTCAATGTTGCCTTTTTTGCAGATATGTCTGTTCCTCAGATCGTCGAGATTCATATGGAGCTGATTGATGACTTTTCAAAGCAGCTGCAGTTGGAGGGGCGTAGTGACGAAATTTTGGCTGACTACCGTCTGACGCTGATTGATGTGATTGCCCATCTGTGCGAGATGTATCGACGCTCTATTCCCCGTGATGATTAGTGCGTTTTTCCGCGTGAGTTTAAGCGCAAGGTTGACCCGTGAGTTCTGTAACTGTGAGTTTTATAACAGTGAGTTTTGTGGCTGCAAGCTTACTGCTTGATAGCTTAAGGAGAGGGACTGCGATCGCTTTTAATACGACATTATTTATTCGAAGTAAGTACCTGAAAAAGGGCTTATCCATTCTCCCCGTATTCCTATGAGTGCCTCAAAGAAGACTTATATCCTGAAGCTATATGTCGCTGGCAATACCCCTAGCTCTACCCGAGCGCTAAACACACTGAACACGATTTTAGAAGAGGAGTTTCAGGGGGTGTATGCGCTCAAGGTGATTGACGTGCTGAAGAATCCTCAGCTAGCAGAAGAGGACAAAATTTTGGCAACCCCCACACTTGCTAAAATCCTACCGCCACCGGTACGCAAAATCATTGGCGACCTCTCAGACCGTGAAAAGGTTCTGATTGGGCTCGATCTTCTCTATGATGAACTAAATGAAGACGGGCCTTTTGGATGATTAATCATCTCTGGAATCCAGATTTCAGAGAGTTTCCGTTGTCTTAGATAAGTTTTCTTAGAAAATTGTTTGTTAGTCTCCCTTAGGAGCGAGCTTCAATAAACCTGCTATGAGTACATCCTCGTCCTCCATCGAAAGTCAGACGAAAACCCGTTCCAAAGGTGTGCAAAAAATCCGCACAATGATCGAAGGGTTTGACGATATCAGCCACGGCGGTCTTCCCGTCGGACGATCGACCCTCGTGAGTGGAACTTCTGGTACGGGCAAAACCCTGCTAGCCGTGCAGTTTTTGTACCACGGGATTACCTATTTCGATGAGCCCGGTGTGTTTGTCACCTTCGAAGAATCACCGGCAGATATTATTACAAATGCATATAGCTTTGGGTGGGATCTTCAGGCGCTAATAAATAGTGGCAAGCTCTTTATTTTAGATGCTTGCCCCGATCCCGAAGGTCAAGAAGTGGTTGGTAGCTTCGATTTATCTGCTCTGATTGAGCGCATTCAGTACGCTATTCGTAAATATAAAGCGAAGCGCGTTTCGATTGATTCGGTAACGGCGATTTTTCATCAGTACGATGCGGCTGAAGTGGTGCGTCGAGAAATCTTCCGACTGCTTGCTCGGCTCAAGCAGATGGGATCGACGACTCTGATGACGACTGAGCGCACGGAAGAGTACGGCCCGGTCGCTCGCTTCGGCGTAGAAGAATTTGTCTCTGACAATGTGGTGATTGTTCGCAACGTTTTGGAGGGCGAGCGAAGACGCCGGACCGTGGAGATCCTGAAACTACGGGGAACGACCCATATGAAAGGCGAGTATCCTTTTACCATTACCAATCACGGTGTGAGCATTTTCCCGCTGGGGGCGATGCGTCTGACTCAACGCTCTTCGAATGTGCGGGTCTCCTCTGGTGTGCCTGTGCTCGATAAAATGTGCGGCGGTGGATTTTTCAAAGATTCGATCATTTTGGCCACGGGGGCAACGGGTACGGGTAAGACACTGCTGGTGAGCAACTTTCTGGCGAATGCCTGTGAAAACAACGAGCGTTCCATCTTATTTGCCTATGAGGAGTCCCGCTCGCAGCTGTCCCGAAATGCCTCTTCGTGGGGCATTGATTTTGAGGAGCTAGAGCAAAAAGGGTTGCTAAAAATTATTTGTGCCTATCCTGAATCTGCGGGTTTGGAAGACCACTTGCAAATCATCAAGTCTCAAATTGCTGAATTTAAACCCTCTCGCATTGCAATTGATTCTTTGTCGGCGCTGGATCGCGGCGTGAGTAACAACGCCTTTCGACAGTTTGTAATTGGTGTTACTGGCTTTGCGAAACAGGAAGAGATAACGGGTTTTTTCACTAACACGACCGAGCAGTTTATGGGCTCTCATTCAATCACGGACTCTCACATTTCAACGATTACCGACACCATTTTGATGTTGCAGTATGTCGAAATTCGCGGTGAAATGTCGCGGGCGATTAACGTGTTTAAGATGAGGGGCTCTTGGCACGATAAAGCCATTCGAGAGTACACCATCGATGCAGGGGGACCCCAAATTCAAGAGTCTTTCCGCAATCTGGAAGGCATTATTAGCGGGTCGCCTAGACGGGTGATGTCTAATGAAAAGACAGAACTTTCTCGAATTGTCAAAGGCGTTCGCGGTGAAGAAGACGACTAAGTCGAAGCTTTATTCACGGGTGCTACGAGAAAACGAACATGGAGGGATTCGAACCCCCGACCCTCAGAACCGGAATCTGATGCTCTATCCAACTGAGCTACATGTCCTTAACGTGAGTGAATTCTATCACTTCCTTTTTGATAACGGGGCAAGTAGTTACTGACTGTTACCAGTGATACGTTTTTGCCTGGCTGGGTGATTTAATGAAAGGCACACTTTCGTAAGGACGTGCCAGCAAGCGGCAGCGTTGATTAGGGGATATGAAACGTAGACGGATTTTGGGATATGGCGCCAGCGCAGTGGGCGGCTCGGCGCTGGCTGCCTGTGCACCTCAGCAGGGGGGTGGTGCGGTTAGTGGCGATCTGCCTAGGGTGCAGTGGAAGATGGCGACCAGCTGGCCGCAGTCTCTAGATACGATTTATGGGGGGGCGCAGACGGTGTGCGATCGCGTCTCAGCCCTAACTGATGGCCGCTTTACCATAGAACCCTATGCGGCGGGTGAGATTGTCCCTGGCCTGCAGGTGCTTGACGCGGTTCAAGAAGGAACTGTGGAATGCGGTCACAGCGCTGCTTACTACTATGTCGGTAAAAATGAAGCTCTCGCCTTTGGCACGACGGTGCCTTTTGGCCTTAATGCTCAGCAGCAAAATGCCTGGTTTTATCACGGTGGTGGCCTAGATACCATGCACAAGCTCTACGCCGACTTTGGCGTGATTAGCTTCCCGGCGGGTAATACCGGTGTGCAGATGGGTGGCTGGTTCAAAAATAATATTCAAACGCTGGGTGACTTGAACGGGCTGAAGATGCGCATCCCAGGGCTGGGCGGAAAAGTAATGGCGGCTTTAGGTGTGAACGTACAGGTGCTACCTGGCGGTGAAATTTTCCTTGCGCTTGATCGCGGTGCTATCGATGCGGCTGAATTTGTCGGTCCGTATGACGATGAGAAGCTGGGCTTGCAGAATGCCGCGAGGTACTACTACTATCCTGGCTGGTGGGAGCCCGGTGCAACACTGGATGCCACGGTGAATCTGACGGCGTGGAATAATTTGCCTGCCGAATATCAGGAAGTTTTTAAGACGGCGACCTACGAGTCGAACATCAATATGCTGGCGAAGTACGATGCGCTAAACGGTGCAGCGCTGAAGACGCTGGCGGATAGCGGTACTGAGCTAGTTGCCTACAGCGATGAGATTTTGACTGCGGCCAGTGAGGCGACAGCTGAGCTGCTCGAAGAAAGTGCAAGTAGTGATGCGACTTTCAAAGCAGTGTACGAGAGCTGGAAGCAGTTCCGGGATGATATTCGCGGTTGGAATAAGGTGAATGAGCTAGGGTTTTCTCAGTTTGCAAACAAGTAAAGCTGTACAGTTTGCTGCTGCTATCGCTTCTAGGATGTTTTCTGGGCTCACCTAACCGCCTGGTGGAAAAATGCTGTTTAGAGATAGGTCGAGGTTAGGAAACGCTAGCGGCGAGACTTGATGAGGCTGAGTCAAGATGAGGTGGCTACTGTAGCCTTGACGGGGTGAGAATTGAAAAATGTGTAGCTGTTGATTTTGCAGGTCAATGACCCAGTATTTAGGGATGTTGGCGCGGGCGTAGGCTTATCTTTGACCTGGCAGTCTTTTTGAAGGGTTGAATCTGCAAACTCAACAATGAATTGGATATCTTCGGGTTTGGGATGTCGGCTAGCATAATCCAGAGCGTTGCCTTTGACAATGACTAGGTCAGGTTCTGGCTCTGATAAGTCGTCTAACTGAACAGGATCTTGTGTGATTACCAGGTAAGGGCGATTACGAAAAAAATCATCTAACTGTAATGCTAGGAGCCTCAGCGCTGTTACGTGAGGTGTTCCTTTTGCTGTCAAGATGATAATTTGACCTGCTATTAGCTCGGTACGTTCATTTGCATCTAGCAATCCAAGTTCGCTAAGTCTGTGGTACTCATTGACTGTCCAGCGCTTGAGATTTTGCGACGATAGCGATAATTCTGATGGCGAAATGAGGACTGCCATGTGATGCAAGAACCGTAAGAAAAGCTAATGTCTCAATTGTAATAGATGACTTTTATCTCGCTTTGATAGTTGACTACAGGTAGAAGTCATCTGCAGAGATAGGTGATTCTAAGTAGCACTCTGCTGCTGTTTCTTCTGATTCTGCGAGGGGTGCTTCGCTATCTAGGGTAAGTAGTTGAAGAATGTTGTTGCCGCTGCCGGTATCTGTCAGGACCCCTGTTTGCAGGTTGTCCCAGATGGGACTGACGGTAAGTAGTAGCTTGCGGCCTTTAGTAGTAACGGTGAGGACCTGGGTGCGGCTGTCTGTGCCAGGGGCTGCTTTTAGCCATTCTTTGCGGATCATGCGGTCCACAGTGCGGCTGACGGTGGATTTTTCCATGCCTAGGGTTTGGCCTAGCTGGCCGGGCCGAATTTGCTTTTCGCTGATGACGACGGCAAGGATGTTGAGCTGGTTGACGGTGAGGCCGTAAGGGCGGAGGGCTTCGTCGTAGAGGCGAGTGATGGTGCGGTTCACCTGACGGAGTCGGCGCGCGACGCACTGCTGGGACATGTGTTGGGCAATGTCTCTAGCGGTTGCTTGAGACGTGCGTGCGGTGAAAACCATGGTGATACTCCCGGCGGCGCAGTCTGTGAACGTCAATAGCTACAGCTGTCTTGAGCTGTGCGGTTGAATATACAACTTAAGTGGAGATTTCGCCAAACATTTTCTGCGCGATCGCGCTCATCAGCACACCTGCTCAACATATGGGCATCGAACAGGCTATTCAACGGGTCGTTCAACAATGGCTTTACAAAAATAAGAGTGTGTTTGCATAAGTTAATATAACGGAAGAATATTATTAAAAAGCGAGTAGGGCGGTTGGAACACATCATTTGGATTAGCGGGATTATTGGCCTGTCTGCAGCGGTGCAAAGTGTGGCTGGGTTTGGGTTTGCGCTGGTGGCGATCGCGCTCCTCCCGTTTTTCCTAGATCTATCATTGGCGATTCCCCTTGTGCTGATGATGTGCCTGCTTAGCAACGCCAGCCTATTGATTTACTACCGAGATAGTTTTCAGTGGCGGGCGATCGCACCGCTTGTCTTTTCTGCGCTGGTGGGTATTCCCCTCGGATTGATTGGGCTGCATTATGTGCCTGAGGCGATCGCCCGCAAAGTGTTGGGTAGCTTTGTGGTGCTGTATGTGGCCTATGACATTTTGCGGCTGATGACGCCTCTCTTTTCACTGTCGGCGTTGGAGTCGCCTCGATGGGCGTACTTATTTGGTACGGTTTCTGGCTTTTTGACCGGCGCTTTTACAACTGGCGGTCCGCCGCTGGTAATGTATGCCAATGCCAAGCAATGGAGCCCGGCAGAATTTAAGGGCAACTTGCCGGGGGTATATGTGGTGGCGCTGACCTTTGCCCTCGCTGGACACTATGTTGAAGGGCATCTCACAGCTGAGCTGTGGCAGCTAGCCTTGTGGTGTATTCCGATGTTTGCTGTGGGAATGGCGACTGGAATTTTTCTCTCAAAGTGGATAGATGCGGGCAGCTTTAAGCGAATTGTGCTGTCTTTGCTCTGCGTGATTGGGCTGAAGCTAATTTGGTAGGCTCCTATGGTATTCAGCTAGGTTTGAGATTGGGCCTGAGATTGGACTTAAGATTGGGCTTGAGATTGGGTTTAAGAGATGTTTTTTAGACGGCTCTACTGACTGAGTGAGGGGAGCCAGCTGACAAGCTGGGGGAAGGTAATGATGGCGACGAGTACCAATAGCTGCAGCGCAATAAAAGGAATCACGCCGCGGTAGAGATTGCCGGTTGCAATTTCTTTTGGGGCGACGCCGCGCAGGTAAAACAAGGCGAAGCCAAAGGGCGGTGTGAGAAAAGAAGTTTGCATGTTGGCGCCGATGATGACGCCGTACCAAACGAGATCGATGCCGAGCTGCTGGGCGATGGGGGCAAATAGCGGCACGACGATGAAGGCGATTTCAAAAAAGTCGATGAAAAAGCCCAGTAGAAAGATGGTGGCCATGCTAACCAGGAGAAAGCCAACTTCGCCGCCGGGGAGATTGGTAAGGGCGTTGAAAATGAAGCGATCGCCCCGCAATCCTCTAAAGACTAGGCTAAAGGCGGTGGAGCCCAGGAGAATGAAAATCACCATGCTGGTGGTACGGAGAGTGCGATCGCACACTTCTCTCAATTCGCCGATCTTGAGCTGACCTTTCAGCGCTGCCAGGATTATCGCGCCGAAGCATCCTAGGGCACCCGCTTCTGTGGGGGTGGCAACGCCGAAAAAGATGCTGCCGAGTACCAGCACAATCAGCGCCAGGGGCGGCACCATCACTTTGATGATTTTGGTGGTGAGGGCGCGGCCTCGGATATTGGTGAGCTCGGCGGGGAGGGCGGGGGCTAGGTCTGGGCGAATGAGTGCGATCGCCAGCACATGAACCACAAAGGCACCGGCCATCATCAGACCCGGAATTACTGAACCGAGGAACAAATCTCCAACAGAAATACCCAGCTGATCGGCCAATACCACAAGTACGATGCTGGGCGGAATAATTTGACCTAGCGTACCGGAAGCGGCAATGACACCTGTGGCTAAATCTTTGTTATAGCCATAGCGCAACATCGTCGGCAATGAGATGAGGCCCATCGTGACAACTGTGGCGGCGACGACGCCGGTTGTTGCCGCTAACAACGCGCCCACCACCACCACCGCCACCGCTAAGCCACCTCGAATGCGCCCGAACAGACTGCCCATCGTTTCTAGTAAATCTTCTGCGATGCCAGATTTTTCTAGCATGGCACCCATGAAAATGAAATAGGGAATTGCCAGCAGCGTGAAGTTGTTCATAATGCCGAAGATTCTCTGCGGCATAGCTGTGAGAAAAACCGGATCAAAAACCCCAAACACAATGCCAAGCAGGCCAAAGAGAATAGCGACACCGCCTAGGGAGAAGGCGACCGGATAGCCAAGGGACAGCAGGGCGAGGGCGCCTGCAAACATTGCTGGGCCGAACCAATCCACCATTACGGAGTTTCCTCCGCAGGCAAGTGGCCTTTGAAAATGGCCCAGTTTTTGATCGCGTCGGAAATGCCTTGGAGAATGAGGAGGCCGAAGCTGACAAGAATCATGGTCTTGATGGGGTAGCGGATGAGGCCGCCAGGGTCGGGAGAAGTTTCTCTCACGGCCCAAGAGCGCAGGACAGCTCCCCAGGAAAACCAAATGACAAGTACTGAAAAGGGCAGTAAAAAGAACAGCGTGCCCGCTAGGTCGGCGAGGGCTTTGTAGCGGCGGCTGAAGCGGTCATAAAACACATCGACGCGGACGTGTTCATTTTTTTGTAGGGTGTAGGCCGCGCCGAGGAGAAAGACGAGGTCGAACAGATACCACTGAGTTTCAATAAGGGCGTTGGAACTGAGGTTTTGGCCGATGGCGTTGCCGAGGTAGCGGCCCAATACGTTCCATACGCCAACGCCAATCATGATAAGGACTAGCCAGTAGGCGAACTTGCCGATGGCAGCGGTAAAGCGGTCGATTTGGCGGGCGACCTGGAGAAGTGACTGCACGGTTTTGCCCCGAGTGGTATCACGGACTACATGGGGTATCTTACCGTGAGGCGTGAACAGTATTGAGCATGCGGCTAGTCTTTACCCACGCTAAGATTGAGCAAAGGAGGCGCAATACGATGATGCAGACGGTAAAAGGGATTTATCGCAACGGTAAGGTGGAGCTTTTAGAGTCGCCTCAAGATGTCGTAGAAGGAGAGGTGCTGGTGACCTTTCTAGAGTTTGAAGCTATGGAAGCGTCATCTGACACGAATTCTAGCCACATTCGGGACTTCATCAGTCTCGCTCAGGACTCATCCAGTAACGGGATTTTGTCGGTCATGCTCGGCATCAATTCCGCTGCGTAAATGTAGCCCGAAAGTCTTCAATGCTATTCTCTATCTCGATGACTTCATCAGCGCGCACTTGTACATTGGTGAATTTGAACTGTACTGCCTCGGCGACGGGTGAGATAGTGGCGACGTTGGCAACTGAGATGGCGAGGGCTGTGAATACGCGAAGTTTGATGTGTTTCATGGTTTGTTTCTGAAAGAGCAAAGTGGATTGACTTGATTGATTCCAGAATGCCAGCAGGCCTCAAGCTACACGTGAGACCTGTCTAAAAGCTAGATGAGTGAATCTGAGTAGTTTCTGTGAGTTGTTCTCAGATATTCTCAAGTGGGGTTCATTTGTCTTTTCTGATTCTCCTCAGCCAGAAAGGCGACAATTTATTGGTAGAACTGCCTGCTATGGCGTTAGATTGATAAGTAAGTCGCACATCGTAGCGTTTCTTTAGCTGTGCTCGTGTTGTTCTGCAGTTATATTTCTACATTTCACTGATAAATTTTATTATGTTTATCAGAGCTGCCTGAAAAGTGATCTGCTTACAGCAAAATATTCATGCCGTGATTCGCATGGGTGAAAGTAATGGCTATGTCGCAGAATGTATGGAAATTGCTGTTGTTACCCAGGGTAAAGCTTTAGATGAAACCTCACAAAACCTAGCCAATGTCCGATGGATCTGCATCTTTAGATGCAGATCCATCGGACATTGGCTTCCACATCCTTCTTTGGCGATTATTTTTGAATTGCAGCCAGAATATGCCTAGATTGAAGCGGCTATCTGGTGAAGAAGTCATCAAAATATTTGAAGGCTTCGGTTTTAGAGTTCATAGCCAGCGAGGTAGTCATATTAAGCTTCGTCGAACAACTGATAATGGAAAGGAGACTTTGACAATTCCTAACCATAAGCAGCTAGATATGTGAACTGCTAGGGCAATCATGAGACAAACGACTAGATACATTCCAACTGCTAAACTAGCTCCCTACTTCTACTACGATTGAATGAGTGACAGCAGCTCATCGGTGGAAACTTTGCTGCTCATGTCTGCGCCAGTGAGGAGGCTGTCTGCGAGGTCTCGCTTGGTTTTGTGGAGGGCAACAATTTTATCTTCGATGGTGCCCTTGGCGACGAGGCGATAAATGGTGACGGGGCGCTGTTGACCAATGCGGTGGGCCCGGTCGCTGGCCTGGTCTTCCACCGCTGGATTCCACCAGGGGTCCATGTGCAGCACGTAGTCCGCGGCGGTGAGGTTTAGCCCTGAGCCGCCTGCTTTTAGGCTAATCAGGAAGACATCGCCTTCACCCTTTTGAAAAGCATCTACGCCTGCTTTTCTCTTTTTGCTCGGGGTGCTGCCGTCGAGATACTGGTAGGTGATGTGTTGTTCATCTAGGTGCGCTTTCAACAGTTTGAGATGATCTACAAACTGACTGAAAACGAGGGCCTTGTGCCCATTGTCCAACAGTTCTTCGATGAGTTCTGTAAATCGCGCTAGCTTGGTGCTGGAGATAGCAAGCTCGGGCTTGACTAGAGACGGGTTGCAGCAGGCTCTGCGCAGCTTCATGATCTCAGCGAGGACCTGCAAGTGCTTTTGTCCGGCCTGCATGTCTTTTTTGCCTTTGAGCTTTTCAACGGCTTCTCGCCTTAGGGCTTCGTAAAAGGCGGTTTCTTCTTCGCTGGGATCTATGGAGAGGGTGATCTCGGTGCGGGAGGGGAGTTCTTGCAGTACCTGGTCTTTGGTGCGGCGCAAAATGAAGGGGCGGATGAGGCGACGTAGGGCTTCTTTGGCCGGTTCGCTGGCGGCCTTATCGGGGTCGCGTTCGATGGGGTTGGCAAACCGTTGGTTGAAGCTTTCGAGGGAGCCGAGCAGGCCGGGGTTGATGAAGCGAAACAGGTTCCAGAGTTCGCCAAGGTGGTTTTCAATGGGGGTGCCGGTCATGATGATTTTGAAGCTGCCTTGGAGGGCCATGACGGCTTGCGATCGCTTTGTAGCCGGATTCTTGATCGCTTGAGCCTCATCTAGCACAATTGTTTCCCAGGTTGGCCCTGCCAGCATTTCTGCGACATCCTCTTGCTGCACCAGTCCATAGCTGCACACCAGCAGGTCGTTTGGCCCGAGCGCGTCTAAAAGGGTCTGGCGATCGCTGCGGTTGCCTTCTCCCAGTCGCTGTATTCGCAAGCTAGGCGCAAACCTCTCTGCTTCGCTCTGCCAGTTTGTGCAGACCGAGGTGGGTGCAATCACCAGCGCTGGTCCGCTGGCAGCCCGGCTCAGCATGATTGCCAGCCCTTGCAGCGTTTTCCCGAGGCCCATATCGTCTGCCAGGCAAGCCCCGACGCCCCAGTTGGCCAATCGCGATAGCCACACGAAGCCCTCTGTTTGATAGTCTCGCAGGGATGCCTGCAGTGTATTGGGTACCTGCGGCTCAATCTTTTGGGATGTTTTGATTTTTTTGAGGTGAGCTTTCCAGGCGCTGTCCACCTTGAGCTGCTCTAGGTCATCGACGAGGTCATCCATGGCCATGGCGGCAAGCCCGCTAATGCGAAGCTCCTTGCCGTGGCGCTGGGAGAGCCGACTCAGGGTCTGTAGCCGCTGGCGAAATTCGTCTGTCAGCGCTAGGAATTCTCCATTTCCCAGCGGTACAAACTGCCCTGAGGTATTGTCTAGCAGCGTCATGAGTTGCTGCATGTCTAGGACTTGGTTTTCACTGATTTTGACTTCGCCGCTGGCTGCGAACCAGTCTTTTTGTCGGCGAATATTCATTTGGAAGTCGCTGCTGCTGAGCTGCTTGGAGACTTTGAAAGATTCTCCTTCTGGCCACTCGAGAATAATCTCATCGCAGAGCTGCTGCAGCTGTAGCAACAGCTCTAAGCAGTCGTGGGGTTCTTCTACGATCCATTCTCCTTCCTGCGGTTCGTAGTGCAACAGAACTGGACAGTGGGTGCTTACGGTTTCGGCATTCTGTTGCTCTAAGCTGAGGTCTCGCTGCGTTTGCAGGCGTTTGCCCTCTACAACGGCGATCACTGTCTCGCCGCCTTCGCCGGGGCGATAGTAGGCACCGCCTTCTGGAAAGGGATGGATGAGTAGGGAGACTTTTAGTCCTGCGCCAGCGGGCAGAAGATGGACGTGAGGCGCTGCGTTTGCGGGGACTTCTTCGGCTTCTACGCCGCCGCCAATGTCGGACTGCACTGTGACGAGACTGGCAATAGAAGCGATCGCTTTCAATACTCTCTCTTCCGCCTTTGTTGGAACCTCTAGCCGGTTTGCAGGGCCCAGCACTTCAGCCATTCTTTTATGTTCTTCGGTCACTGAGATAACCTTCAAACGGGTGGGTGTTTCTTTGAGTGCTATGACATCTCGCCGGGTAATTTGCGGCAATAGTGAAAGCTGGAGTCTCTCGCTATTTAGTCGTTTCACCCACAGCTCAGGCTCACCTTCAACAATATCGACTTTGACCTCTGGTGCCTCTTCCCAAACGACGTGGGGATGGCCCACTAGGGCTAGCAGTGCATCTGTTGTAAAGAAGTGGGTCGGACTGGCGTAGTAGTGACTGCTGTCGTACTTAAAGTCGATCGCTTCGCAGACTGCTTGGTCTTGTTCTGTTAGATATTCTGGTAGTGAATAGCTGTTGTTTAATCGTTTGATAGCAATGGTTTTGCCTTTGGTCCAGCCGCCTTTGACGCTGACTTTTTGCTCTACTGGGATGAGTCCCCAGTTGTCGAGGGAGTGAAAGCGTAGCTTCCACAGCAGGCGATAGGTGGGCTCTATGGTGGGTTTGGCAGCTTCAGTGGACGCGCTATTGAGGGCGGTGAGGGCGTCGAGCGATCGCTCCCAGGCTTCTTTGCGTTCGACAATCTCTAGCAGAGGAAGGCTGTCGGATTGCGATCGCAGTGCTTCCACAATGGTGGTAAACGGGCTCTCTGGCTGATAGTTCACCAGTAGCTCAGCGGTTTCTAAAGCGAGCCAGCCATACTCCGCCTCCAGCATGGTTTGACACAGCCAGGGCAAATTCAGTGCCATCCAGGTTTGCACATCTTCTACATTTAGCCAGTGCAGCGAGTAGATTTCGATGAGGGCTGGTAGGCCTGCTTCAGTCAGCTGATATTCGCTAAAGCGCTGCGCGCCATGGGTGATTTTGCTTTGCTGCTGCTGCAACACGGCAAAAAGCAGTGGCATGCTGTGATGTAGCCAGTGGCTAGACTGCCGCTGAATAAGCAGGGCGTATTTTTCAGCGGCTTGGAGCGCATCTGGGCTGCCGTCTTCTAGCAGGGCAAAAAAGTAAACTACTGCTGCGGGCTGCTCAAACCATTGGGTCTGTGCCTTTTGAGATTTGCCTGCGGCTTTGAGCGCCTGTTTGTAGTGGGCGATCGCCTCTGCTGTGTGCCCCGTGAGAAATGCTGTCGCCCCCATCAGCGCATAATACCGGCTTTCCAGGGATTTGCTGACAGTGAGGGTGCTCAGCGTATCGACCGCCTGCTCTATTTCTCCCCGTAGCCAAAGCTGCTCTGCGTACAGCAAATGCAACACGGGCTCAACCCGGCCATTGACACAGTAGTCTGCCAGCAGCTCATACACTTCAGTCGCTGGTGTGCACCGCCTGAGCGAATCTTCCAAAATGGCGGTGATGCCCAGCTCAAAAAACGTATCGGAAAGGCTGTCTAACCAGTCAATGTCTAGAGGATTGGTGAAGATGTCTCGCAGCGCTTGGGAGAGCGTCGTGGTCGACTGCCAGTAAAAGCCTTGAACTGCTCCAAATAGCTCGGTTGCTGCGTCCAGGTCTTGCCGATAGATGGCAATGCGAACCTCTCGCATAAACTGCGCTTCGTTGCGGAAAAAGGGGGCACCGCCAGGGTAGCGACTAGTCACGGGGAAAAGCTGTGCGATCGCGCCCGCAATCGGTTCAAACGTCGCCATCCGCAGCGCATCTCGCGCCACTAGGTCCACCATCAAGTCGCAGCAGCGAGCCCCGTAACCTTTCCGCTCTGTTAAGAGTCCCTGGCTGACTAGCCGTCGCACCTCAGTGCCAAAGTCCTTCGGTT
>JBCBJS010000060.1:0-27722 GCA_038523095.1 Cyanobacteria bacterium J06626_6 | reverse complement strand
AGATTGAATTGGATAATGTTGAATTTCTGCTGAATGCCACTAACGGCGGACAGGCCATCGACAATGACCAAATTGAGTTTCGTCTGACGGTCGATATGGACACCTTTGAGCTCATTCCAGAATGGCGCTACCAGCTCAGTGGCCAATGGTCAGCGCTTGAGCAAGTGGGCAGTAATCCTATCCAGCTAAACGCCGCCGGTAACATCGTTCAGGCACTGCAGGGGCAATACATTAACAACAACGTGCAAAGTTCACCGGTGGTCAGTTTGGTGTCTTCTTCTCGGGGACCTGTTGAGCCCTTTACGGCTGACTTTTTGGATCTGACCATCGAATCTACTGCCAAACCGGTTGAAACGGCAGATTTGTCGCTGTCTCAGACAGTCTCAGACAATACCCCCAACATTGGTGATACGGTCACGTTGACCCTGACAGTTGAAAATGAGGGTCCTGACCAAGCAACGGGCGTCAGCGTGCAGGATCTGTTGCCCGCCGGGTTGAACTACATCAGCGATGATGGCGGCGGGAGCTATGATCCAGTCACCGGTCTGTGGACAGTTGGCCCAATTAGTAGCAGTGCCAGTGAGGCATTGAGCATCCAGGCGACTGTGACGTCGGTGCCATCGGCGACTGCGCTCTATCGGGTGAATGTCGGGGGGGAGGAACTCACCCCGGCCGACGGATCAAGCGTTGTGTGGGAAGCCGATACCAACAGTAATCCTTCCCCCCATCGGACGGGCAATGGCGGGGCTAAAACGTTTACGTCTCCAGGCGGGATTGACCTCTCTAGCCCAACGCTGCCCTTTGGCATTCCGGCTGAGCTCTTTGAATCAGAGCGCTCAGATCCTGCCAAACAGCCCAACATGCTGTGGGACTTTTCTGTTGTTCCAGGCAGTGAGGTGGAAGTCCGGCTCTTTTTTGCTGAAACCTTCGGTGGGATTACAGCGGCCGGAGAACGCTTTTTCGATGTGGCGGTAGAAGGCGCCGTGCCAGCGGCCTTTGATGATATTGACCCATTTGCAACAGCTGGCTTCAAGGGTGCCTTCATGTTGAGTGAAACGGTGACCGTTGCCGATGGCGTACTCAACCTAGAGTTCCTTCATGAAGCGCAGAGACCTACGCTCAAGGCGATTGAGATTCTCGATCTCAGCGGCGGGCAGGTTGGGGCCGCCTATGAAAACTATGCCCAGGTGCTCACGTCCGCCCAGTTCGATCCAGACTCGACGCCGGGGGATGATTCGAGCGGTGATGACGACGATACGACAGCCACACTCATCCCAATCGGTGAGTCGAAGGTTGTCTCTATCGCAACGGTAGCTGGGGGCGCAGAGCCCGCAGTGAATGGACAATTCCAGGTGAGCTTGAGCGCAGCGACAACGACCGATACGGTGATTGTCTACAGCGTTAGCGGCAGTGCGTCAGCAGGCAGCGACTATATACCGCTTAGCGGTACGGTCACCGTTCCAGCAGGTGAGTTGGAGGCCACAATTGACGTTGCGGTGTTAGATGATGGGGCATTTGACCCAGATGAGACCGTCATTGTCACCCTAGATAGCGTTACGACAGTCAATAGCGGCGTGCAGATAGGGACAAACAATGTGGCTACGGTGACCATCGCAGATGACGAGACGGCCATATCTACCGCCGATCTTTCACTGAGCCAGTCAGTTTCAGAGGCTGCTCCTGACATTGGCGATACCGTTACCCTGACCCTAACGGTCAACAATGCAGGGCCAGACGAGGCAACAGACGTCAGCGTGCAAGATTTACTGCCACCGGGTCTGGCCTACATCAGCGACGACAGCAGCGGTGACTACAACCCCACAACCGGCAACTGGGCGGTTGGCGCAGTTGCCAGCGGCGGCAGCGCCCAGCTCAATATCCAGGCTGAGGTGTTAGAAGTCACTGGAGGCAGCACGCTCCACCGGGTGAATGTAGGTGGGGAGGAAATTTCTGACGGTGCTAATCTGAGCTGGCAAGCCGATACGAACGGCAACCCCTCTTCCAACCGGATAGGCGCAGGCGGGGCCAAGACCTTCACTGTGGGCGGCAGCATAGATACCTCTAGCCTGACGCTGCCCAGCGGTACACCCAGCGCTATCTTCAATTCAGAGCGCTCGGACCGGCCTAAAAATCCCAATATGCTCTGGGAATTTGATGTGACGCCTGGTAGCGAAGTAGAGGTACGGCTCTATTTTGCAGAGACCTTTGATGGCATCACGGCTGCCGGACAGCGGGTCTTCGATGTGGCGGTAGAAGGCAGTGTGCCGACTGTCTTTGATGATATTGATCCCTTTGCCAGCGCTGGCCTCAGGGGCGGCTTCATGCTGAGCGAGACGGTGACTGTTAACGATGGTGTCTTAAATCTTGAATTTCTCCACGAGGTGGAAAGGCCCGCGCTCAAGGGGATTGAAATTGTCGAGGGGGGAGGCAGCGGACCAGCTGGCAGTGCCTATGAGAACTACGCTCAGATTTTGAGCGCTGCCCAGTTTGACCCTGATTCGGTACCGGGAGATGATTCCATCGGAGATGACGATGATACAACGCTGACGCTGACGCCAAATGCCGGTGGGCCCGGTACGAATCCAGTAGCGAATCCAGTGGCGATCGCCGCAACAGCTAACGGCAGCGAGCCCAGTAATAATGGCCTCTTCACCGTTAGCTTAAACAGCATCGCTGCCACAGACACTGTCATCGCTTACAGCGTAGAGGGAACAGCCACTGCCAACAGCGACTTTACAGCCCTCAGCGGAGCAGTGACAATTCCTGCTGGCCAACTCACTGCCGATATTGTTGTGCCGGTGCTAGATGATGCGGAGGTAGAGACTGACGAGAGCGTTGTCATAACGCTGACAGGCATTACCAACGGCGATGCAGACGTCATTGTAGGGACGTCAAATCAAGCCACTATCTCCATCGAAGATGATGACTCAGCACCGCCCTCATCAGGTAGCGCAGTACTCACCATCACCGCGGACAACAACAATGTCAAAAGCTCTAACTTTGGCAGCGATTCATTCCAGCTGATCAATACCGGCGGCAAAGACATTGCCCAGGTTGAGATTGATGTTACCGAGGCGATTTTTCCAGATACTGTCTTCGATCCATTTGGCCTAGCTGGCGATAGCGCAAGCAAAGAGCTGACCATTGATACCAATGGCAACACCGGCGTGGAGGCCACGAGTAACACATCCTACATTGGCGCGGGCGGCGATGCTGGATTCGAAGGGTTGCTGCTCACGTTTGACGAGACGGTCAATGGCGGATTCAACCCTGGCGAAACATTAGGGTTCTCTATTGATATGGATCCCAATTCGGTTAGGGGAACAGACAAATCACAGCTAAACGCGGGTACTTCGCCTAGGTGGGATGCAGGCGGGGTATCAGGCGCTGAACTCATCGGCTCCACCTTCACAGTGACATTTACCGATGGTTCAACGGCAACAGGGCAGCTACAAGGCGCAAATAATCAGGCCGGGTCGAAGGGCCTAGCCGACCAGGCTTCGCCAAACGGCTCAGTAGCGCTCACCGTCAATGGTCTAAGCGCGGGTGGCGTGGGCACCTATGACGCCAGCGGCCCAAGCGTCACGATCAGTGGCCCTGCGGGTGAAACGGCCCGCGTGGTGCTGGCGAAGGGCTTTATCCAACCGGTCAACCCCTACGCGCCCTTCCTGCAAACGCAATTAGATGCGCTAGCAGCCACTGATTTCCCCGCTAACCACGCTGTTGAATTGCAGACAGTTGATATTGTTTTGACAGGAGCCCCTCAAGACATTTCGACTTTGTTTGACTTCTCGGGCATTGACAACTTTAACTTCGCAGGTGAATCAGAAGTCCCATTGGGCTTTGTCGCAAGCGTGATTGACCCCAATAATGATGATTTGCCCTTGGGCCCGATCACCCAGCCAATTTACCTTCAGTTTGCCAGCCAGCTTATGCTCGCAGGGACACCGGCCCAAGGTGGAGATTTGCTAACCCAAACTGAGCTGATGCCTGTTGTAGACAAAGCGATTGAGCATTGGGCAATGCAGGGTGTAGGCGATCAGGCGCTATCGGTCTTAGCGTCAGCTGACATTATCATTGAAAACCTAGGAACTAGCGTGTTGGGCGAGGCAGATGGCCTGACGATTAGACTCGACGACGATGCTGCAGGCTATGGCTGGTCAACGTCTCTCATTGAGATTGAACCAGAGCAGATTGACTTACTCTCTGCAGTCACTCACGAGTTTGGGCACATTTTAGGGCTGACCCATGATGAGCTAGGAGAAACTTTAGGCGTAGGCGAGCGGCATCTACCCGTAGTTGACTTCGATTTCGATATGCCAGGTCAACTGGGTGGCGCTGTTGAAGGGTTTAGCACCGAGCTGTATAACGCATCTAATCCTATGGGTAGTTAGGTGCAGCTATCGGCTTCAGCCATCCGCTAGTTCATCAGCGCAATGGCTCTAACAACTTGAGAAGTGCTTCTTCATGTGGAGTTGAGCTACTACCGTAAAGCTCGTGAAGACCAAAATTTTCTAACAGTCTGACCCCTTGCTCCAATTGCTGAGCAGATATTTCGTTTCTCCAGCTATCAACAGGAGATTTTCCAAGCATGATATTGCTATCTTTCCCGGGGGAACGACTGGGTCTTTCTATTTTGGCTAATAGTTTTTCATTCATAGTCGGTATTTCACGTTCAAATAAATACTCAAATAGCTTACGAACTTCTTCTCTAGGTTGAGCGAAGAGATTTTCATAAAAAAGTATATAAACATCTGATTGGTTGATCTGTCTGTCTCTCATTTGCTGTAGTGGAACGTAGTGGATAATAGCCCAAATCATCAGCTGCCGTTCAAGAAAGCTACCACCAACGCGTTTTATAAGCCCTTCAAAGGGAGAAAGATAGTCTTCAATGAGAGATGGCTGTAACAGAAAGTCGCGAGGATCTTTCATCCATAGACCACGTACCCTCTTTTGCTTGGATAGGGCAACAGCGAAAGGATTTCTAATCACTAAAACTTTTTTAATGTGTGGCAGCTGCTGATTGACCCAGCCAATCAGTAGGTTGGCAAAAATATCTTTGACCAGAAGTCCTTTGTAAAGAAAGCGACGATTAAGCGCATCTGGTCGGGGATGATAAAACTCACCGCTAAAAATAGATCGAAGTATCGAAGAAAGCTCATTATCGACATCATTCGGTTTAAGATATTGATGAAGTTTTGCAGCTCGTAGCTCTGCGATAAGCTCTGGGTGAAATGGCTCAAACATTTCTCGGTATTGGCCATGCCAATTAACTAAATTAGAGACCCAGGTTGTGCCACTGCGACCATCGCCCGCCAGCCAAACAACATCTTTATAATTTCCCAAATGATAATTTGCTTTAATCACTAGCCGTTTACCAGTTTGTTTAAGTTCTGCAAATACCATATGCTGTCTTTCCGTTAATTTTCCGAAGGCTATGGGGTCATTTGTAGAGGGTCTAACGTCTATCGTTTTTTAACAGTATAGTTATGACATTGTATCGCTAGAGTCCCATAATTCAGCAGAGTCTCATAATTTAGCAGAGTCTCATAATTTAGCTAAAAGCTTTTTATCGGAAGACATCAATGAACAAAATCAAGCAGTAAATAAAACAAATGTTCAGAAAAAGTTTTCAGAGCACGCTCTAAGAACGCCTACCTAGAACACCTACCTAGAACGCTAGATGACCGATGCACCTGCCTCTATTGTCTGTATTGCGAACAGTTGGTTCCCGGCTTCCCCGGGGGGATTGGATCGCTATGTGTATGAGATGGCTTACAATTTGGCCGCTAGCGCAGATCGAGTAGAGCTATGCGGTGTGGAAATGCCGGATGAATCCACTGACACATCGAAAGCTTCTGCGGTGAAGCTGACGAACTTAGCAGACCCAGCCAGTAGCCTAATACATAGATTTTGGCAGGTGCGGAAAAATTATCCGACTGGTCAGCTGTCGTCTGTTGATGCAATTAATTTACATTTTGCGCTGTACAGCTTTCCGCTGCTGAATCGCCTTCCTGATGGCATACCCGTGACGTTTCACTTCCATGGACCTTGGGCCTCGGAGAGCGATCAAGAAGGCGCCAGTAAGCTAGGCGTCCTTGCAAAGCGCTGGCTTGAAAAACAGGTTTATCAGCGGTGCGATCGCTTCATTGTCTTAAGCAAAGCATTTGGTCAGATTTTGCACGATCAATATCACATCCCTTGGGATAAAATCCACGTCATTCCAGGGGGTGTCAATACAGAGAGTTTCCAGCTGACAATGCCCCGTTCTGACGCGCGGACTGAGCTTGGCTGGCCGCAAGATCGGTTCATTTTATTCACCCCGCGACGTCTAGTACACCGCATGGGACTAAAGCCGCTGCTGGAGGCCATAGCAAGAATCAAGCGTCAGTCTGCGGCTACAGAGATTTGGCTGGCGATCGCAGGCAAAGGACCGCTGCGATCGCATCTGGAACAGCAGGTCGTTGCGTTAGGGCTCCAAGAAAACGTTAAATTCCTTGGATTTCTGCCTGAAAAACAGCTGCCAATCGCCTATCAAGCGGCTGATCTCACGGTCATGCCCAGTCAGTCACTAGAAGGCTTTGGCCTGGTTTTGCTAGAGTCCTTAGCCTGCGGCACGCCTACCCTTTGTACACCCATTGGCGGCATGCCAGAGGTGATCGCTAATTTTTCTCCGGAGTTGATTACAGCTTCTGCTGAAACAGATGAAATTGCCCAGACCCTAAAGGACATCGCCACAGGCAGACTTACCTTACCCAAACGAGAAGCCTGTCGTAGTTACGCTGTCGAGAACTTTGGCTGGACAACAATCGCCAAACGGGTGAGGAAAATTTTACTGATGCCTGTAGCGTAGCTACCCTGCTTGTTCCCATGAAGATTCTCTTTCTAGACCAAAGTGGCACGCTAGGTGGTGCCGAACTCTGTTTATTAGATATCGCAGCGCCTTATCGGCATGAGTCGCTCATGGGGCTATTATCTGATGGTCCCTTTAGGGAGCGCCTAGAGCAGCAGGGATTTTCAACAAAAGTGTTTACGACTGAGGCAATTGACGTTCGTAAAGAAAGCGGTTTTCTCAAAAGCCTCAGCAGTTTGGGACAGCTCTTTCCACTGGTGCAGGCAGTAGCCGATACCGCACGTGAATACGACTTGATCTATGCCAACACACCTAAAGCGCTGGTTGTCGGCGCGTTTGCCAGTCTGCTAAGCCGCAGGCCGCTAGCCTATCACCTACATGACATTATTGCCTCAGAGCACTTTAGCAAGATCAACCGCATCGTACTTATCACCCTAGCCAACCGATTTGCTTCACGGGTAATTGCGAATTCTGAAGCCAGCCAGCGTGCATTTGTCGCTGCCGGAGGGCGATCGCAGCTATGCAAAGTCATTTACAACGGCTTCCACACCGAGCAGTACGACCTGTCCACCTTAGGGACGGCAATACAGGCTCAACAGCTACGAGACTCGCTCGGCCTCGGCGAGCGCTTCTTTTTAGTTGGGCATTTTAGCCGCCTGTCTCCTTGGAAGGGGCAACATGTTCTTCTCGATGCAGTCAAGCAATGTCCCCCAGAAGTTGTCGTCATTTTAGTGGGCGATGCACTCTTCGGCGAGCAAGCCTACGTAAAACAGCTACATGAACAGGTAGATCGCTTAGAGCTAGGCGATCGCGTCAGATTTTTGGGCTTTCGTTCAGATATTCCCGAACTGATGAGTGCTTGCGATCTAGTTGTTCATACCTCTACTGCACCAGAACCTTTTGGGCGAGTGATTGTAGAAGCGATGCTTTGTGGAACGCCCGTCATTGCAGCAGCGGCGGGGGGCGCCACGGAGCTAGTTTCGCCAGGCAGAACAGGCTGGCTGTGCGCCGAAAATGAGCCAAGTACTCTAGCTGAGACAATCTTGAACTGCAAAGCAAGCCCGGACCAGATGCAGGAGATCGCTCAGCAAGCCAAGGCAGAAGCGCTCAGTCGATTCGACGTCAACAGCATTAATCGCCTTATCCAAGAGCAGTTAAATAAAATAGTTCGGTAGGGTAACACTCGCAACACCAAGTAGAACATCGTTGGTGACGATCTAGCAGGCTGAGTTCGTCCTTTAGCTATCCCAGCTGTACTTCAGTAGACAGAAAAGCAACTGGAAAAGACGCGCAGGCCTCCCCCACAAGTATTCCTTTATCTGAAGCTACTGAACTATTTGTCAGCCAGTTTTTCCAGATGGTTTGCTTATCTAACTGTAGCTTAACAGCTGTATCACCCCATACAGTTGTCCCAATAGGTAATGCGTCAGACGCCACTAAACCAGTAAAAAAGCGCGGTGCGATTACAACCACACGAGACCCCTCTAGCCGCCGCTCGAATGCAATGACTCGCTCAGAATGTTGCCCCGTCACCGCTAGGGCAATATATTCTCCTTTGTTAAATAGGTCTTGGAAATGCTTTCTAGCCGCCAACATTCTATGTGTGAGAAAGAGCTTAATATGTCCATTCTCTGCGCTTTGTAGCAACGCTTTCAAAAGATGTTTTGAATCTTTCTCCCAAGCTGTCTTAATCTCTTCTAAAATCTGAATTCGCTGGACGTATTGCACAGAACGACGGTTGTCCGGATCGACTAAGCTCAAGTCCCAAATCTCAGACCCCTGGTAAAAGTCAGGAATGCCTGGCGCTGTGAGCTTAATCAGTAGCTGAGAGAGTGCGTTGTAAATTCCATACTTAGCAATGCGATGCTGAAAGGTCTGTAAGCTGTTCAGAAAGGCATTGTCTTCTGCGGGGCTAAGCAGCGTTTCAATGAAGGACGTGAACCCTCGCTCGTATTCTTCATTGGGTTGAACCCAATTGGTCTTAACCTTCGCCTCCCGCCCTGCTTTTATCGCATAGGCTTTGACCCGATCTAGGAAATCTGGTAGTTCTTGTGGGTCAAAGGGATACGCGCCTACCAGGGTCTGATACAGAAAATATTCATCGTTAGCATCTGGGATTGGGCCTTGATGGCCAGATGTTTTTTTTGGGGTATTGAGTGCTTTCCAGTGGTTGACTTGATCGGTCCACTCCTGGGGTATTTCAGACAAAACACTTAGGCGTGAACGAACATCTTCGCTGCGCTTCGTATCGTGAGTAGAGCTAGCGTTTAAGTTGTTGGGCCAGTGCCGTTGCTGGTGTTGGTGATAGTCGTGAAAGGCTTGAAGAGACAGCCCAAAGTCTCCTGGCACTCCCCCAACCTCATTGAGCCCAACCAATCGGTTGTAGACGTAAAACAAGGTGTCTTCAATACCTTTGGCCATGAGCGGGCCAGTGAACTGCTGCGCCCGCATACTGAACTGAAGAACTTGCGATCGCAGCTCTCCAGACATGCCTGCTGCACCTTCTACAGTCAGCAATTTTTCTATCAAGTTCAGCTCACTGTATCGATTGGGTAGGTGCTTTTTAGCCTGCGCGATCGCAGCTTGAATATATCTACAGTCGATGGTGCGATCGCAATTACCCTCTGCCCCTTTTCCATCTAAGTAGCTCCCATCCACATAGGTCCGATAAACCGGAAAGCAAATCATCACTTCCTTAAGGGCTTGTGCTAGCCCCTCTGCAGGCAGCTGCTCGCCTCCTAGCCTAGAGACAATGGCCAATAGCGCCTCACTTAGATTCTTCAGATCGCCAGCTAGGTCCGTGTCGGCGAGCAGGCGCTTTTTCTGCAAGAAAAGCGCTTCGTAGTCGTCTGCCAAGCCCGTAAAATGACGATAGAGACTGCTAAAAGCGTCCTCATTTTTCGACTGACAAAATACGCGATTTACACAGGTCAAAAATTCATAGCCCGATGTACCCTCAATCGGCCACCGCTGCGGCAGCGATTCTTCCGCTTCGAGAATCTTTTCGACAAGAATATAGGTCCCATCCGTCGCCTGTTTTAACCGTGTCAGGTACGCTAGCGGATCGTACAACCCATCGATATGATCGACCCGCAGGCCCGTAATCTTATCTTCATTTATCAACCGTTGAATAAGGCTGTGAGTCTGATCAAAAACGTCTGGATATTGAGCATTCAAACAAATCAGCTCGTTTACAGTAAAGAATCGGCGGTAGTTCAGCGTCTCTGCAGCCGCCTTCCAGAAAGCAAGCTGATAAAACTGTTGCTTCAGCAGTTTATCCAAATGCGCAAAGCCTGAGGTATCACCAGCTTCCTGATTAAAAGTTTGAATATTTTTCTCAATATGTGCTCGAATATCAGGACTGGATCCGTAGTGCGATCGCAGCTGCTCTTTTATCTCTACAGACTTTTCAGCCCTTTGCTCTCCTGCAAGGTCAGGTAGTGACTGCTCAATCTTGTTCAGTATGGCGCGAAGTTCACCTCCACTCGCATCACCCAACCTGTCAATGCCATAGCCAAAAAAGTCAGGATACGACGCTAAACTAATCGGGAATCGCAGTCCGTAGTAATTGATGCCCAAGCCTTGCTGATCATAGCTGAGCTGAAGCTCTCCCCGTTCCAAACAGCGCTCGTAAGTATCGCCGAGCATCGGCGCAAGAACCTGGCCTCGAATATCTCCGTGCGACCAGTCAATATCAAACGTTGCAATATATCGAGACTTCTCCCCATGCTCAAAGACATCCATCAGGTAAGGATTCTGACGGTCGTAGGCCATGTGGTTGGGCACAGTGTCTTGCAGCCACCCCATATTGCGATCGCGCACTGTCTGAATCAGTGATTCAAACTTTTCTTCACCGCCCAGTTCAGGGTTTAGCTGGTTTTGGTCGACGACATCGTAGCCGTGCTGGCTACCGCTACAGGCTTTGAAAATGGGGGATGCATAAACATCTGAAATACCTAGCTGCTCCAAGTAGTCCAAGATGTCTAATGCCTGCTCGAAGCCGAAGCTAGGCGTGAACTGCAGGCGGTAAGTTGCTATTGGAATACGCATCAAAGCCCTGTTGCCCTCACAAAATGCACCTTATCATAGCGGTAGCGGCTGAAGGAGGCCAGTACCCTTGGGGTGAAATAGTGGGAGTTGATGCAACCTCTCATTCGCTTGGCTAGTGAAGCCGGTTTCTCGATCTCTCCGGTGATTTGTTTCGATAAATTAGCACATAGGCAGCAGGCACAAAATAGAGCGCAAGCAGCGACGCGCCACTTATGCCACCTGCGAGGATAACGGCCAAGGGTCGCCAAAAGGGACCACCGCTGACCAAGAGCGGAACAAACCCTGCAATCGTTGTAATCGTTGTGGTCAAAACGTGACGGGTGGAGCGGTGAACAACATGAACAACTGCTTTCGGATTACCGGCCCTGGCAGCTACGTTCTCGTTCAAACCAGAGATCACCATGACTGAGTCGTTAATAGCAATGCCGACGAGGCCTAACGCGCCGATAATAGCGGTAAACCCTAGGATGGCACCAAAGACTTTGAGTGAGAATAGTGCCATGCCGACCGCACCGACCCCGACGAGTGCGATGACACTTGCTTGCCGGAAAGAGTTTAAAGAGAGAACGAGCGCGGCAATCATAACAATGGTGAGCAGCGGTACGTAGATGAGCAAATTTCCGACCGCTTGTGCCTGGTCGGCTGATTCTCCGCCGTATTCGATACGATAGCCCGCGGGCGCTGTGAAGCTTTCAGCATTGAGCTTTTCTTCGAAGGCAGATTGAACGGCTGAGGGCAAGACACCAGACCTGATATAGCCCTGCACAATGTTGATTCGCTGCTCGTTGCGACGGGCAATTTTGGCTAGCGAACTGACCAATTCAAACTGTCCAAAGGCGCTGGCTGGTCGACGACCCTGACCACTGGCAGCCTGCAAATCGAGTGAGGCGATCGCATTCAAATCCCCTCGATCTGCGCCACTAATCCGCACCCGCACTGGCAAACTTTCAGTCCCTTCTAGCACTGAGCCCCCGACGCTGCCATCTAAATACGCCTCAAACTGCTGTGCGATCGCCTGATTGTTCAGTCCGCTCTGTCGCGCTTGTTCCTCATCAATGTTCAGTCCTAGCTTAGGCAGGGTCTCGCTCAAATCATCGCGCGTCAAAATTACGTTGGGTACCTTCGCTAGAATGCGGCGTGCTTCGAGTCCTAAGCGCCTGAGTTCGTCTAAGTTTGGCCCGTATATTCTCAGTTCAATTGGCGCAGTGATCGGTGGCCCCTGCTGAAGCTGAAGCACTAGCACGCGAGCGGCTGGAAACGCATCGGTGAGTGTCGTTTGCAGTGATCGCACAATCGGCTCTACATCTCTATCTGTATTGAGCTGAACCAGCGCGCCTGCATACTGCGGCTGATTGCGCCGCGAGCCAGCGATATTGTAATAAAACTTGGGTGCTGTTTCGCCGACGAACCAGTGCACTTCGTCTACGCTGGGATGTTGCAAGATGAGATTGCGGGCCTGCTGTACGTTTGTCTGTGTAAGAGCGATCGCGCTTTGGGGGGCAAACTCCATTTCTATCTGAATTTGATCGCGAGAAACCGCCGGAAAAAACTGTTGATCAAGGCTGCTGGCAGTCACAAACCCAATCAGCGGCACCACAAAAGAGAGGGCTACTGTAAGCAGCGGTTTTGCCATTGCTCGCCGCAGACTCCACCGATAGATACGAGAGATGTTTGGCAGCGAGATGCCATCTGCCCACCAGCTTCCGGGCCGCCGCAGAAATCTGTTGATTCGCTCTAGGGGATGAGCTAGGGAATGATGACACTGAGCGCCTTGCTGCTGAGATTGCAGCAGCCGCGCGGCCAACGCAGGCACAATGGTTAGCGACACCGCTAGCGACGTTATCAGCGCCATGATCACATTGAGCGCAATGGTACCGACAAATTCGCCTACCGCCCCTGGTAGTAGATAGATCGGTGCGAACGCGGCCACCGTTGTTACTGTCGAAGCGAGCAGCGGCCCTTTAATGTGACCGACAGCCGTCATCACGGCCTTGAGCGCAGCGGCATTGTGGTTATTGCTGTTTGAACAGCGCTGCGAACGGCTCTGGGCCATCTCTAGCTGAATCTCATCCACGGCGATGATGGCATTATCTATCAGCAAACCCAGCGCGATGATCAATCCGGTCACTGACATCTGATGTATCGGTACGCCCAGCACGCTCATCCAGCCAAACACAGTTAGCGCCGTGATTGGTAGCGCCGCCCCCACGACGATTGCCGAGCGCCAGCCCATCGTCACCATCGTCACCGCGACAACCAGTAGCGCCCCCGTCAGCAAATTAGCAATGAGCGTATTCATCCTCACTTCTACGTAGCCACTTTGATCGAAAATAGTCTCTAGCCAGACGCCAGCCGGAAGCTGCGCTTCAAAATCTGCTAGCTGCTTACGTATTGGCAGCGCCCAACTATCGATACGCTGCCCCGACTCCATCAGAACGCCTAGTGCAACAGCAGGGCGATCGCGCACCAGCGCAAACCGACTCATGGGTTCTTGAACCCCTCGACTCACCGCCGCAACGTCGCTTAGCCGCGCAAACTGTCCGCCCTGGGTCTGAATCGGTATCTGGCGCAGTTCGTCTAGCGCTTGCAGCTCGCTCTGTACTTCAATGGCCACGTTTTGCGAAGGGCTGCGCAGCTGTCCCGCCGTTACTTTTGCATCGCTCGTTTGAATACTCTGTGCCAACGCCTGCGCGGAAAGACCTAGCGCAGAGAGCTGCGGCGCATCTATTTCAACCAGAATCTCTTCCGTCGGATAGCCAAATAGCTCTACTTCTTCAGTGCCGCTCACGCTGCGCAGCTGCAGGGCTAGCTCCTGAGCGTAGCGACCTAAAACTGCGTAGTTTGGCTCGCTTGGTAAATCCCACAACAGTGCTGTGATCAGAGTGTATGCCTGCGTTTTAGTCTCTCGTAATTTGGGTTCGATTACTCCGGCTGGAAGCTTGTTACTCACTTCGTCTAGCTGATTGCGAATTTTGCTCCAGACAGGCTGCGTATCGGTGATAGATTCTGCTAAGTTGACGCTGATGCTAGAAAAGCCTATCCGAGAGGTAGAGGAGATTTCTTCAATCTCTTCTAGTTCAGAGAGTTCTGATTCAATCACTGATGTGACGAGCGCCTCTACTCGCGCTGCCTCCGCCCCAGGCAGTGAGGTTTCGACAATGCCGACTCGCGGCGTAAGCGATGGATCTTCTTGCCTGGGTAAGGCTTGATAAGAGAGAAATCCCCAGGTTAGCAGCAGAATAATGGAGAGAATGAGTAGGCGAATATTAGTGTAGAAATATTTGACCATTCTTGTAGTATTGGCTTTTAGTACTGATCCTTTTCACGGTCTGAAGTTTGCATGGTCTAAAGTGCGACCACTGGCTGCACGACTTGCCCTGGTACAAGACGATGAACACCCTCTGAGATGATGGGAATACCTGGCTGAATCGTGCCAGCAACAAAGACGCGATCACCTTCTTGATGAACAACTTCAACCGTATGCGGCTCGGCAACATATGTCATTCTCTTTCCCCCGTCAGAAGTCTCTTCAGCATCCTTTTCGGCACTCTCTCCAAATGGCTGCGGCACCACCGCATAGGCTGTCCAAAGCCCTCGAGTGCCCTGCGTAATCGCGCTTGCTGGTAGCCAAACGCCCGATGCGGCTACTTGCTCCGTTAGCATCATACGAACGGTTTGCCCCGGACTTACCTCAGCCGCACTGTAACTTTCTAGCGTCCTCTGACTTTCTAGCGTCCTCTGACTTTCTAGCGATAGGACAACTGTCTGCGTTCGCGTTTGCAGATCAACTTCTGGCAGAATAGCTGCAATGGTTCCGATGTAGTTTTTACCACCCGCTTCAACGTTTTTTTGTTCTCCAATTGACAGTCGACTAGCCTGATCTACAGGTACACCAATTCTTGCTTCGGGGGTGTTGCTCTCTACTAGGCGGACAACAGCTTGCCCTGCGCTGACGACGGTTCCGATATCTACACTATGCACCGTAACAATACCGCTGAAAGGCGCACGCAGTGTACTTTTGGATATCGAAACATCAATATCTGCTATGCGAGCCTCTATCTGTTGAACCAAAGCAGCTTGCGCATCAATCTGCTCTGGGCGTGTGCCGTTTTCCAGCTCGCTTAGCTGGCTGCGAGCCTGCGTTAGCTGCGCTTGCGAAGAGCCTTCTCCAAAGCTGAATTCATCTAACACCTCTTGCGAGATTGCACCCCGTTCAAACAAAATTTCCCGGCGTGCTAGCTGAGTCTGCTGAAGCGAAATTTGTTGTTTTATATCTTGCACAGCTGCCCGCGCCGCTGCAATAGCTTCTGTCCGTGCGCCCGCCTCTAGCTCTCGCATCTGTGCCAGCGCTCGACTTTTCTCAGCTTCAATCTGCTGCCGCTGCGTGCGGAGCGATTGAATATCTAGCTGCGCGAGCGCTTCGCCCGCCTGTACCCAAATTCCTTCGGGCACTAGCAGGCGCACTAGCTGTCCGCTACGCTCAAATCCCATCTCGCTGGTCCGCAGAGCCGCGACTTCTCCTGTGTAGGCCCTTGATACTTGGTAGGTATCTACTAGTACGGCACTGATAGTTTGAACAGGCAACACGGTGGATGGAGCGATCGCTTCGACACTGGGTTGAGAGCCGGAACGAATAGCCACGAATGAAAATGCAGTCAGACTCGTGCCAAGCAACCCTAGCCCAATGAGCCAGCGAGATAGCCGAAACGGATTGCGTCGAGTAGGAGAGGGTAGGAGCATAAAGAAGAGCAGCTTGTTGAAAAGAGAAAGATGAGAACAAAAACAGTTTGGAGCAGAACTTAAAGCAGTGGATGAACAGTCTCAAAATGTTAGGCAACCGCTGAAAACTACTTCTCTCAGCGGTTTGTTGCTTGACAGATGACTACTCAACAGATTGTGAGATAGGCCAGTAGCGACAACGAGAGTTAAGAGGATATGCTTCACAAAGATTGTCAGTTTCTATCTCACTAACAAATCTCGCATCGTGATCGTCGATTCTGAACGTGAGGGCACGCACTAGGTTTCCTTCACTGTATTTGAGCGTGAATGCGCCTGAGCGGATATCGACTTCTTCGGATAGGGCAATGGTGTCGGTGCCTACGATGGAGCAGCCTGCGACTTCGCTAGCTGGATCGATCACAGTAGAAGGATCACCTGCACAGCCATCGGGTGTGAAGGCCAAAAAGCTAGTCTGGCTGGTGTTAGTATCGTAGACTTGAATAAGGTCAAAGGGCACTGGCACTGGCACGACTGCCCCGACAATTCCGTCAGCAAGCGTCTGTAATAGCCCTTCTGTTTTTTCTACATGATACGCCTTTAGGGTAATCTCTCCCATTGCCTTTTCCGTTAGCTCAATGAGAACAATCTCTCTATCGGAACCTATCGTATCAAACTGTACGCGAATGGCTTGAGTAGGAAGGATTTCTGCTTCTGATATATCAGATGAGACAGCAACAAAATTCTCGCAGCGGGAATTCTCAGAGTACCGCTGACAAAAGGCGTCAAAATCTGTGGGCTGTGCAGCTGCCTCAGGAGCAATGTAGCCTGCTGCAATTGCAGCAAGTGCAAAAGGTCCCAGAAGAATGCCTGTATGGAAAAAGGGAGAGCGAAAAATGCGTTTCATAGGAGCCTCTTCAGTTTGGATGCGGGAGCGAACGTCAATTAGCGATGATACAAATGCAGAATGCAAGCGCAAATCAACGATGTCACTACAGTAGAGAATCCCTTCGCGCCCTTGAATTAGCCTGGGTCATCTATGCCTATGACCTGGGTCATATATGAGTTGACCGTTCCTATATCAGCGGAATAGCATAGTCACAAACGTAGGAGATAGCCTTCAGAATGAATCCTGTGCTGTCGGCGAGAGTTGTTCGTCATATCAGGCTTTTAGAGTGGACATTTCTCGCTATCCATATGGCTCTGGAAGCGAGATCGAGCGGACCTATCATGACGCTGATAGCAGCTGGTGTGTACATCGTCTTCTTAGGTCTGAGCTTTTATTCACCGGTGCGTGTTTCGCTCTTGTGCTGTGTTTATTTAGTGTTGGGTATAGGGCTAGCGATCGCTGCTAACTCTTTCAGCATCTCCACAGATTTTTTGCTCTATCTCTACATTGGCAAGTGCTTTTTCTTTTTCAATAGAATTGGACTGCTCTCTGTTCTTTTTCTCGCTGGGTACGGCTGGGTATGGAGTGAAGTGTACTCAAACGTCAGTGAGATAGGAGAAGTCATCTTTAATCCGCCATACGGTTTAACCCATAACACAACGTCAGTTGTTCTCGGATCCTCTTTAGGAATATATATTGGCACCAGCATTTTTGTTGTTTTTTTCTGTGCCATTATTGCTGCTGAGCAAAGAAGCCGTCAACGAGCAGAAGATCTGTTGCAGCAAGTCGAAGCGTTAGCAAAAGATCTCGAACGCGCTCGAATTGCTCGCACCATTCACGATTCGCTCGGGCATACTCTCACAGATCTCAACATTCAGCTACAGCTTGCACAGCGACTTCGAAAGAGCGATCCTAAACAAGCCTTTCATGCAGTTGATCTTGCCAAGACGCTCTCCGTTCAGTGCATAGAAGATGTGAGCTACTCGCTCGGGTATATTCGCCAAGCCGATTTCGATTTGGATGAAGCTATAGCGCGCCTCGTAGATCAGCTGCAGCAAAATGTGTCTATCAATGCCCGTGTCGATATGCCATCGCTCTCTATTCCATTGCCCACTCGCCATCAAGTCTACATGATACTTAAAGAGTGTTTAATCAATGTCCAAAAGCACTCACAGGCCTCTCAGGTTAGCCTTAGAGGAAAAGTTACCCAGCTCGGTCTTAGCCTGGAGCTAGAGGACAACGGCGTTGGTTTTGTCTATCAGAAAACCTATCAGCAAACTTCTACGGGGTTTGGCTTGCAGGGCATTTCAGAGCGCATCCAAATGATGGGCGGGGAGTTCAATATCAAGAGTGCTCGTGGAAGTGGCACGATTATCCAAATTGAGATTCCGCTGTAACCGTTTTACTATTGGTCTCTACTGTAGAATTGAGAGTCTCCTATCGGCTAATCCTCCATGATTCGGATCTTACTTGTCGACGATCAAGCTATTTTTCGGCAAGGACTTGCGGCACTGCTCAACCTAGAGAGTGATTTTGAAGTAGTGGGTCAGGCCACGAATGGAGAAATGGCGCTGGCTATGACGGCGCAGGTGCAGCCTGACGTGGTGCTAATGGATGTGCAGATGCCAGTTTGCAACGGGGTTGAAGCCACGCGAGCGATCGCGCAGCGCTTCCCCTGGATAAAGATATTAGTACTTACCACCTTTGATGATGATGAATACGTGCGAGATTCGCTGCGATCTGGTGCGCTAGGCTACTTGCTCAAACGCACCCCCGCAGAGCAAATAGCCGTTTCCATTCGCTCTATTCACAGCGGTTACAGTCAGCTTGGCCCAACGATTGCCCTAAAAGTTTTCGCACAGATGAATCCGACGGCAGCGGTAGACTGGCGAGCGCACTTTAGCCCCAGAGAGCTAGATGTACTCAAACTCATTGGGCAGGGGAAACCCAACCCCGAAATTGCAACTATCTTGCATTTGAGCAAGGGCACCGTGAAGAACTACGTTACTCGAATTTTGAACGTTCTTAGTCAGTTTGGGGTGTGCGATCGCGTGCAGGCGGCGCTCTGGGCAGCGCGAAATCTCGATGTAACAAGCTAGGAAGCTCTGTATTGCTTGCTTGGGATGCTGCAAGCGTAGCTGCCACAAAATGCGATAAGCCTGCCAGAGACTTATTCAACCTATCCCAGTAGCAGGGCATCCAATGAGTAAGCTCCCGGACCAAACACAATAATGAGCGTCAGCACGAGGGAAAAAATGAGCGCTTTTTCCATGCTCGGCGGTTCGCCTTTGTCGCCGTCGGGTCCCTCGTAATAGTCTCCTAGCTGATAGGGATCTGGTGCCACAATCGGGTCGCCTTTGATTAGCTCTAGCGCCAGCGCATACAGCATAGATACCAAGATAGATGCGCTGGAAAATGGAGTCAGCAGGCCTAAAATTAGCCCGGTGCCGCCAACTAGCATAAAGCCTGCCGATAAAAAGCAGAGCGGTAGGGGTGCCCCCAATGCCTCAGACCAAGTCTTGAGGTTTTGAATTTTAGGTAGCCCGTGCAAAATAAACAGAAATCCAACAACTGCGCGAAAGGCTAGTAGCATATATCCCTGTGCGCCGGCAATAAAGTCGGGGTACAGCGCAGATAGCAGCGTACTGATCGTATCCAATAGAATTCTCCTTTTTTAATCAACAGAACAGCAACAAGCTTGAGCAATGAGTTTTCTATTTGGTTTTGAACCATGAGCTCAGTTTTGAACCATGAGCACATTGTGTCCATCGGGACCTCTCCAAAGGATGGCTCTCTTGAAGGGCATGACGTCAGGCAGGTCAATCACTTTGGGTGAGACAAACTGCACGTGGGCTTCTTCTAGCGCTTCGACGGCTGTGTCGATATCTTCTACCAATAGCTCGAAGTGCATGTGCACGAGGTCGTTGGTTTGTTGATCGATGGGGAAGGGCCGGGCGCCAGGCGGCGTGAGATAGTCTAAAAATTCGACGCCGAGTCGTCCGGTGGCAGGGGTTAAGGAGGTCACAATCACTTTGGCACTAAAGAGATTGTCCATGGTCTCTTGCTTGATGCCGATGTTTGTAAAGCTGCCTTGGTGGGTGAGACCCAGTACGTCTCGGTAGAGGGCTAGGCTACGCTCTGTACTGGCAATGGAAATAGCCGAGTGGTCCATGCCTAAAAACAGCGCGTCTTTGGACTGCCAGTGGTCGGGACCTAGACCGGGTGGAAACTGCAGAAGCTCCAGCGGATGGCCATCGGTATCTCGAAACTTAAAGGCGCGAATATCGTTGGGAAGCGTTTGCGGTTCGGGTGAAATAGGGGTAAAAGAGAACTTTTTTAGCTGTTCGTAGGCCTTGTCCATATCGCTGACAATAATGGCAAAGTGTTGAAACCACAGATCGTTGCTCTTGCTATCAGCCGGAACGGGCTTTCCCCCACCGCTCAAAAACTGCATGAGGCGAATGTGTTCTTGGCCGAGCTGAAGCGATACAATGCGAACCTGCGCGTTTGGAACACCGTATAGGTAGCTAGCTTCATCGCCGCTAATCGTGGTGTCAGAGACCACAGTGTAGTCGAAGGCACCGGCAAAAAAATCAACGGCCTGGCTAGCATCAGAAACGGTAAGGCCGATAGACTGTACAGCCTGAACCGTTACGCCGGAGGAAGACGCCATAGTGAGCAATCCTTTTGGTCCAATTTTCCCTCAATATTTTCACACATTCCTGTTGCGCGATCGCTTCCATTTCCGCCCAAAAGACACCGGCAAGCTATGACCACGCGTTTTTCGAGCAGCCCCCCTCGTCAAAACAGGCCAAAAGGTCCGTACAGAGCCCTCGCCAGCGTCCTCATCAGCTTAATGGGTCTAGGCTACCTGCTAAGTCAGCCACGCTGGATGTTTTCACTCGCGACTCGACTGTGGCCTGGTGCCCACTACGCTGCCAATTTACCGACTTCAGAAGCAGACAGTAATCGCTCAGATAATCACTCAGATGATCGCTCAAAAATCGTCGCCCTCTCCATCGACGATGGACCTAGCCCAGCCACCAAAAGCATCCTCACCACGCTCAACCGCCACAACGCCAAAGCGACCTTCTTCAATATCAGCGGAAATCTACCTGACTACGAAGACACCGTGCGGCAGTCATTGGCAGCAGGCCACGAATTTGGCAATCACCTCACCGCAGATGAACCCAGCATTCGACTATCA
Organism: Cyanobacteria bacterium J06626_6; assembly: GCA_038523095.1. Lineage (GTDB taxonomy): Bacteria > Cyanobacteriota > Cyanobacteriia > Phormidesmidales > Phormidesmidaceae > Phormidesmis. The sequence goes on along the minus strand of JBCBJS010000060.1, from coordinate 7,007 downwards.
GCAGAGGCCTTTGAGGCTGATTTGCTCACCGCCGAAGAGGCAATTTCATCCCTACTGCCGAACAATGACCCTGCTGAATCTTCTGATCTAGCATGGCTACGGCCCGGCATGGGCTTCTACAATCCTCAAATGGTTCGCACTGCGCGATCGCACGGCTATCAGCTCGTCCTCGGCTCCGTCTTCCCGTACGACACACACGTTCCATCTTCCCGATTCGCCACCGCATTCATTCTGCGTACCATCCAGCCCGGCGACATCATCGTGCTCCACGACGGCGAGACCCGAGGAGCGCGAACAGCAGCCACTTTAGAGCGCGTTTTACCCGTTCTACAAGCGCGAGGCTATCAGGTGACCACAATATCTGAGCTGTTTGAAAAGCTACCAGACTCCAATATGGCCCCAAACACACCGTAAGGTCGATCCACAGGTAGATCAAACGGACTACTTGCTAGACTAATATTCAGCAGCTCAACAGGTTCTTGTCCTATGGTTCAGCAGCTTTCCATCTCTGAAGAGGTTATCTACCCAGACAGTGATGGCCAGCCAATGGCAGACAATACCCTACAGTTCCAATGGATTGTCACCATCAAAGAAAATCTAGAGCTGATTTATTCAGAATCGCCCAATGTATTTGTTGCAGGCGACCTACTCTGGTATCCCGTCGAGGGCAACAACAAAATTCGCCAGGCACCCGATGCCCTAGTCGCCTTTGGTAGGCCAAAGGGCTATCGAGTCACGCTTTCTACCCTTTGTAGAGTTAGGACAGCGACTTGATAAAGCCAATCAGCAATTAACACAGTCTCAAGCTAAAGCGAATCGTCTAGCAGCCAAGCTCAGAGAACTAGGCGTCGATCCCGATGAACTTTGATCCCAATGACTGGCAGCGAGAGTCTGCGCACCTGTATTCATCAGTAATGTCTCAGCTTTTCTATGCCCTCCGTTTCGCCAGACCAGATGGCCCAAGCACTGACAACCCAGTCAGCACTCGTCAGCTTCCCAACAGATACGGTTCCAGCGCTTGCTGCTCGGCCAGAAAATGCCGGGCTGATTTTTGAAGCAAAGCGCCGCCCGCCTGAAAAGCCGCTGATTTTGATGGGGGCAAGGCTTGCTGATTTGCTGCCCTATATAAAAGGAGAAGACGCAGAAATTGCTGTGTGGCAAGCAACAACTGCAAAGCACTGGCCGGGTCAGCTCACCCTAGTGCTACCTGCAAGCGATCACACACCCCCCACACTCAACCCCACACGCACCGGCACCATCGGCATTCGCGTCCCCAATCACCCCATTGCCCTACAGCTGCTCTCCCGCACAGGCCCCCTAGCGACCACCAGCGCCAACTTATCCGGTCAGCCGCCCCTAACCACGCAATCCGACATTTCTCGCACTTTCCCCGCTGCTCTGACACTCGCACCCAAAGCGTACATCTCCGAGCAAAACAGCGGGCAGCCTTCCACCGTTGCCCGCTGGATAGGACAGGCGTTTGCAAAGACAGGACAAGCAACCAGCGCAGACTGGCAAATCTTACGGCAGGGTGAAATTCAGCTGTAGTCGACTGGTTTTGGGCTAGGGTTAAGCATTCCAACTTTGACTGCCCGCTAGACTGCGTGCAAGCCAGCGCAATGACCCGCGACTCTTCACCCTCAAAAGATGCTGCCACCGCCGCCCAATTCAGCAGGCAGTCTAGCGAGCAGGTCAGCCATCAGGTCAGCGAACCTACAGACCTGCGGCTAGCCTATCAGCGCCTACTTGCCCTAGAGCGGTTCAAGAGTGGCTTTTTGGCGCGCACAGCCCACGAGCTGCGATCGCCCATCAACACCATCGTCAGTTTGAACCAGCTAATTCTCGAAGATCTCTGCGAAGGCCCCGAAGAGGAAAAAGAATTCATTGCCCAAACAAAAACCGCAGCGCTAAAAATGCTGGCCCTGTTTGACCGGGTGGCGGCTGTCTCCAAGCTAGATATAGGACGCGAACCCCCGACCTTGGAAGCAGTTGACCTAAGCTACTTGCTGCCAGAAGTTGAAATGCTCACAGCCCTGCAGGCAGCGAATCAAAATGTTCGCTTTTCTGTTCAGGCACCAGCCGACGAGCTCGAAATTCATACCGATGCCAAGTGGCTCAAGCATATTTTGGTCAGCCTCATTCAAGACGCCATTTCCCACACCAAAACACTGAGTTTGGCTGTCACCAAAGCTCAGCATACCGTAACGATTACGATTGAATGCGACAGCGCCTCCACCAAAACCGACCGCTCAGCTGCAGGATTACAGGCAGAACTAGCCGTGATCGCACACTTCACTGAGCCAACATCAGAGCCCCCATCGATAGCCGAAATCAGCGCTGAAGCTGAAGCCGCCACCACCCTACAGCTATCAACCGGGATAGTTTTAGCGATGGCCCACACAGCCCTTCCACTGATCCAAGGCGCATTTTCAATTACCACCAATCCTGACAGCGAAAAACGCACCCAGCTTCAGTGCCACTTTCAACCTTCATAGCCAAGAGCTAAGGCTAGCGAAGCTCTCACCCACCACCCTGCCCTCCCTCAATACAGGCCCGCCATCAGATACCTAAGATTATTTTGTTGACCTTAGCTCCACCGAAAGCTAACCTAAAATCAGTGCAATGATTCTAGTTCAATGTTGGAGATCGCAAAGTCAGACATCCTAGCTCGTCTTCGGTTCGATAATCCTTGGTGGGAAAAAGGCGGTACAGAGAACGTCGTCTTCGAAGATACGCCGCGGCGAAAGTACTTTCATATCTTTTCTCAAAACATTCTAGATACAAGCATCCGCCGGGCAATCGTCTTGATGGGGCCAAGACGGGTTGGAAAAACTGTCATGGTTTATCACAGTATTCGCATGCTCTTGGATGCCGGTATTAGAGCAGAAAATATCCTGTATGTGTCCCTTGAGACTCCGATTTACACCGGGCTTTCATTAGAGCGCATACTCAGCTATTTCCAGGAGCTATGCAATCACAAACGAAATTCAAAACTATTTATTTTCTTCGACGAAATTCAGTATTTACGCGACTGGGAAATTCATCTTAAATCTCTCGTTGATTCTTTCCCTGACTACCGGTTTGTAGCCACTGGTTCTGCAGCTGCTGCCCTACGATTAAAGAGTAATGAATCAGGGGCCGGCCGATTTAGTGACTATATTCTGCCGCCTCTGACCTTTGCTGAGTACTTAATGTTTATTGGCAGAGAAGATGAACTAATAGAAAACATCCAGCATGATTCTGAAAGTTCTGGATACCGATCCCAAAAATATATCTCCCTATCGCGGGACATCGATGAATTAAACAGAGAATTTGTTAACTATATAAATTTTGGTGGGTACCCCGAAGCTGTTTTTTCAGAGACAATTCGGCGAGATCCAGGCCAATATATCAAAAGCGACATCATTGACAAAGTCTTACTGAGAGACTTGCCAAGTCTCTACGGTATTAACGACATTCAAGAGCTAAACCGACTTTTCACGACCCTAGCGTACAACTCGGGTAACGAAGTGAGCCTAGAAGGACTGTCGCAATCCTCTGGCGTAGCTAAAAACACTATCAAACGCTACCTAGAATATCTAGAAGCTGCATTCTTAATTCGTCGTGTAGAAAGAATCGATCAAAACGCCAAGCGGTTCAAAAGAGCGGTTTGTTTCAAAGTTTATTTGACTAATCCATCGATGCGAGCAGCACTGTTTGGTCAGCTTAAAATGGACTCTAAGGTGATGGGAGCCATGACCGAAACTGCTATTTTTAGTCAGTGGCAGCACAGCAAAATGACTGAACTTTACTATGCGCGTTGGAAGTCTGGAGAAATCGACATCGTCCACTTAGACAGAGCACACCAGATTCCTACCTGGATTGTCGAAGTTAAATGGAGCGATCGCCCACATAGTTCATACTCTGAACTTGATAACTGCATAAAGTTTGCAAAGCAAAATCCAAGCGTATCTCAGCCAATCATAGTTACTAGCAAGACTATCAGAGATGACGATTTTTTATACAAGGGCATAAAGTTCCAGTTTGAACCAGCCAGTTTGTACGCCTATATTCTGGGTACGAATATTCTGGGTACGAACCGACAATAGTGCCCTGGCACCAATATGCAGCATACTGACTCACGAACTCTTCAAGCCTAGACAGCAACGCTGAAGCACTATAGCCCCATGGTAGAAAAGCTAACCAACCCCTTACCCACAGAATCGAACCACTTTAAGGCTCGCTATGCGCCTTGGCTAGGCGGCATACTGCTGAGCTTAGGCCTGCTAAATCTGGCGCTAGCGCTGTGGGTCATGCTGCTCCAAAGTCAGTTCAACATTGGATTAATCACAGGCGTGGCGCTGACCGCAGCAGGCTACCTCTACTTGACCCGGCCCTACTTTGCGATCGCACCCAATCGGCTCACCATTTACAACCTGCTCGGCTCAACCGTAAAGCGATACCCCTTTACTGCATTCAGCGATATCTCCCTGGAGGGAAATCAAATCTACATAAGAAATGCGAGCGAACCTCACCAGAAAGAAAGCGTGAAACTGACAAAGTGGATAACAAAAGGCGCTGACTGGAAAACATTGGACACAATCACCCACCAGCCTTCAAACACAGCTTCCTAGTCTTGGCTCCAATCATACCCGACTAAATTAGTCGGGTATGATTGCCCGACGATCTGCCGCGTGTTAGCATTGCTTCAGTCTGAGCGCAGTAAATCTACGCAGCCCGTTTCTTGCCCTCAAGATTGCCGACTCCTCTAGGCTGTTTGGACTCCCCAAGCCTAGATATTTCTGAGCCTTGACGCCTGCCTGTCAATATCTAGTCATCGTTTAATCAATATCTATCTATTTGACAGCGCCCGCTCGACGGCACCTATCTGACAGCCCAACCAAACGCCTACTCGCTAGAGATTTGTACCCATGACGCAAGCTATCGACAGACTCATTACCTCGCAGAAGACATTCACCACACTCAAATGCAAAGAGTGCGGCGAGGAATATGGCCTCGGTGCCAAGCACGTTTGTGAAGATGTGTGCTTTGGCCCCCTAGAAGTTGCCTACGACTATGAGGCAATCAAGAATCAAGTTTCCCGCGAAATCATCGAAGCTGGTCCCAACTCCATCTGGCGCTACAAAGCCTTTTTGCCCGTCGAGACCGATACGCCCATCGACGTCGGCACCGGCATGACACCCTTGCTAAAAGCAAATCGCCTAGCCCGCCAGCTCGGGCTCAAAGCGCTCTACATCAAAAACGACGCTGTAAACATGCCGACCTTGAGCTTCAAAGACCGGGTGGTTTCCGTCGCGCTGACAAGAGCAAAAGAGCTGGGTTTCTCAACAGTCTCCTGCGCAAGCACCGGTAACTTAGCCAATTCAACAGCTGCGATCGCAGCCCATGCAGGCCTAGAGTGCTGCGTCTTTATCCCTGCCGACCTAGAAGCAGGCAAGATTCTCGGCACCCTCATCTACGACCCCACCCTAATGGCCGTAAGAGGCAACTACGACCAAGTAAACCGCCTCTGCTCAGAAGTCGCCAACACCTACGGCTGGGGCTTTGTCAATATCAACCTGCGTCCCTACTACTCAGAAGGCTCTAAAACCCTAGGCTTTGAAGTCGCAGAGCAGCTCGGCTGGCAGCTCCCCGACCACGTTGTCGCCCCCCTCGCATCAGGCTCCCTCTTCACCAAGATTTACAAAGGTTTCAACGAATTTGTAAAAACCGGTCTGGTAGAAGCCAAAGACGTCCGCTTCAGTGGCGCCCAGGCAGAAGGCTGCTCACCCATCTCCCAAGCCTTTAGAGAAGGCCGCGACTTCATCACGCCAGTCAAGCCCAACACCATCGCCAAATCGATTGCCATTGGCAACCCGGCAGACGGCATGTACGCCCTCGAAGTCGCCCGTAAGACAAACGGCAACATCGAAGATGTCACCGACGCTGAGATTATCGATGGCATCAAGCTGCTGGCAGAGACTGAGGGGATCTTTACTGAAACTGCGGGTGGCACCACAATTGCCGTGTTGAAAAAGCTGGTTGAAGCAGGCAAAATCAGCCCGGATGAAACCACCGTTGCCTACATCACAGGCAATGGTCTAAAGACCACCGAAGCCGTGCAGGACTACATCGGTGAGCCGCTAACCATCGACCCCAAGCTCGATAGCTTCGAGCGAGCCTGGGAGCGCGCCAGCACGCTAAACCGTCTAGAGTGGCAGCAAACCCAAGTCTAGGCACACTATTCCCCAAAATTAAGCCACCCCAAGCTTAAGTCAACCCAAAATCAAGCAATCAACTCCGAAAATCCATGCCCGTCAAGGTTCTCGTTCCCACCCCACTGCAAAAATTCACCAACGATGAAGCCACCGTCGAATGCGATGGCAGCAGCATTGCTGAGCTGATGGACACGCTAGACAGCAAGTTCCCCGGTATTAAAAAGCGCCTTTGCGATGACAGTGGTGAACTCCGCCGCTTCGTTAACTTTTACGTTAACAGCGAAGACATTCGCTTTTTAGACAACAAAGAGACCGTTCTCAACGATGGTGACGAAGTGAGCATCGTGCCGGCAGTAGCTGGCGGCTAGGTGAACAGTTAGATGAGCGGCTAGGTAAGCATCTAGACGAACAGGTATTGCAATCAGCCGTATCTCTGCGGCTGTACCCAGGCCACATATCCCAGGATAAGTAAGTAGTTAGGTGGAATTAAGTATAAGACGGTCTAATCTATACCCGCCACGCTGGCTACGGTCAATCATGCCATCGACAATCGCTTCAGCTAATTCATCTTCATACTCAAACATGCGACCCGCCAGCTCGTGGGTCTTGAGCTGATGCCACTGGCCTTCAATCGGGTTCAGCTCTGAACAATAAGGCGGTAAAAACAACACATAAAGCCCCTGTGCTCGCCACCTTGGCCACTGTTGCTGAACCAGCTTGCTCTTATGCACTCGGCAGTTATCTTGAACCACAAAAGTCAACTGTTGCGTCCGAGCGTAAGTCTTTGCCGCTTTCGCCGCGAGCCAGTTC
>JBCBJS010000059.1:0-27756 GCA_038523095.1 Cyanobacteria bacterium J06626_6 | reverse complement strand
TACGTTAACAGCGAAGACATTCGCTTTTTAGACAACAAAGAGACCGTTCTCAACGATGGTGACGAAGTGAGCATCGTACCGGCAGTAGCTGGCGGCTAGGTGAACAATTAGATGAGCGGCTAGGTAAGCGTCTAGACGAACAGGTATTGCAATCAGCCGTATCTCTGCGGCTGTACCCAGGCCACATATCCCAGGATAAGTAGTGCGATCGCACTCAAAGGCCCAATGAAAAGGTGAAATACCTGATTTCCTGTCGCGATCAGAGCGATACCAAAGCCAAGTGCCAGCACATTCGAAAACAACAGATACAAAAAGACTCGCCAGTCTTTCATGACTGCGTACCATTTATTGATAGGAACAACAACATAAACAGAGAAATGCGCAATTGCGATCGCAACCTTCAGCGTTAGAGACATCAGTGATTAGCAGATAGAGAACTTTACGAGCCTTACTGAGACTGCTGAAGCAGATCGAGAAACATTTTTGCAGCGGGCGCAGGCGGGGTATTTGCCAGCGTCGCTGCGCCAATTACCCGGCTCAGGCGATTGGGCAGCGATCGCACATACACATCTTCTGGAATCGGCAGCGCCGCCAGCCGCGGCAGAACAGCTGCGCCCAGTCCTTGGGCAACCATACTGACAATCGTAGAATCTTCCTTGACGACATAGGCAACCTCCAAAGATTGTCCCCACCTTGCCCAGTGGTCGCGCACTGCGCTAGTGCATTCTGCATAGTTAAAAAGGATGAAAGAGTAGGCAGACAAGACTTCCCACGTCAGCTTTTTGGGTGGGGCCGGATCGCTCTTAGGCAGGAGGACCACATATTCATCCCGAGCGATTTCTACCGTGCTAAATTCTTCCGAGCGAGGGAGCGGAATAAGACCAATATCTGTTCTACCTTCTCTTAGAGACTGCTCCACACCAGCAGGATCATGTTCTACCAAGACGATCTCTACCCGTGGGAACCGATTGCGAAAGCGGGCAATGTTCGCAGGCAGCAGGTGAGTAGCCGCACTGCGAAAAGATGCAATGCGCAGCCGACTGTTGTAAAGCCCTTTTTCAAGGTTAACTTCATAATCAATCAGCTCTCTGAAATTGAGAATTTCATGGGCATGGTTGAAAATGCGATCGCCCACAGGCGTCAGCTTAGCGCCAGAACGTCCCCGGCTAAATAACGGCACACCCAGTTCAGCTTCGAGGGCAGCAACCGCACGGCTCACAGCAGATTGCGAGACCTCCAGCGCCATAGCAGCATCCGAAAAAGTACCGTGTTCTGCGACGGCTGTTAACACTTCAAGCTGGAAGAGGTTCATAGCACTTATCTATTCGCTTTCCGCATAGATGTGGTCCCAAAGATGATTTGTTTCGCTTAAATGCTAAGGCTAAGGTTACATCAAATAACACAGCGCTGCTTTCTGGCGCATGCTTTCTGAGGGTTTCCAATGTTTCAGCTACTCGACTTCCAAAAGTTTAGAGATACACCCAGCGTCCAGTTTTTTGATATTACGGTGCCCTCCTCCAATGCGAGAGATTTGGTCTACCACGAAGGACCGGCCATCAGCCCAAATAACGACGCGCAAGGACACTGGCAGTTTTATCTACATCCGCGCCAAGAAGATAACCTGCTAGCCCTTTCCGGTGGACGCACCTTTCACCTGATCAATTTTGAATGGCAGGTGCCTTATCACGTGGTTCGATTGAATGCCAATCGTCACATTCTGCGCATTCCGCCAGGTACGTTTCACCGCTCAGAGTCCGACAGAGGGGGCTCTCTAGTCATCAACCAAGCTGTGCGGTCGCACTCTGCCAATGTGAAAAGCGAATTTAGAGTGTACAGCAGCGACGAGATTCCCAAGCTGCGATCGCTCCTCGCCTCTCGCAACCAGCCCCACTATCACGGCTTCGAGCAAGACTATCCCCAAGCAGCCTAAGACCTGAGCCACGCTATTGTGAATCTGCTTCCAATATCTCGAACGAGTCGAAGAAAGCCTGAATAGAAGGCGATCGCTCGGCGTCACGAGCAGAATCGGCTAGGTCTGGCTGAAGCGGAACAAAGCCCGCACCGGGGTCAAAGGGTTCGCTAGTGGCCGTGAGCATGTATGCGCGAGCACCCACAAGGTAGCAGCGCGAAATTTGCAAACTGCCGTCTGGCTTCACAAAGCTAGCTTCTATGCCGCGGTAGTCCCCCAGCGAAATCTCTTGAGGGTCATCTTGCAAGACTTGTTCACTCAGGTTTTCCACACAGCTGCGCAGTGCCCGATCAAGGTTACCTTCAGCCGCCAAAAAGTCCGCTGACTCGACAAAAGCCGCCGCATAAATTTCCAGATGGGTAGCGCTTACCAGCTGCATCTGCATATACATCCGAGAGGTCGTAGCCTTCACCTCAGGCGCAAAAGTATAGATTGCCGGTGGACTGGGCAAAGCAACTCTAAACTGACCGACATCACTGGTAAACAGACGCCAGGTTGCCAGGCTGCGTCCTTCCGCTTCAACCGCCGCTTGCGACGGATCGGCTGCAGGTTCCGAAGGCGATTCTAGGTGCGGCTCGCTCGATTGCTCAGCAGGAATATCGACAGGCTCTGTCGGCGTTTCATCTGGAAATTCAACAGGTTCAACGGGCGCCCTTCCAGGCTGATCTACAGGTACTTGCTTGACAGATATCTGATTGGTAGAGGTCTGCTTGGCAGGCGCAGGTATCGCTAATAAGGTTGCCGCCAGCAGTGGCGGGCCAGCCAGCAACCCGTTTAGTAAAGCAGTGAGCAAGCCGGTCAATGAGGCGGTTGCAAAAACAGCGCGACGAGACATGGGAGCGGATTCCACAGAGGAGACGATTTTCAGCTTTCAGGATAAATGCCGTAGCTCACTAAACTATCGCAGGTCGCTGCATGCCGCTAGGTGTTCTAGGCGATCTATACAAAATATTTAAGCCTGTCAGGAATCAATTGCCACGATAGGGACTTACCCCTCTAAAATTGAATCTAGAAATAAAACAATGAAGCGGGTTCGACGTTGACTTGGATCCAACCCCCTTTGGGCCCGCTTCCGACCCGCTAGTAGGTAGCCTTTGCCATGACCCAGCCAGCCACTCATTCCAATCGCGTACCATCGTCTGCTCAAGATCGAGTGCTTATTTTCGATACGACGCTGCGAGACGGTGAGCAGTCACCCGGTGCAACGATGAACGTGGCTGAAAAGCTGGCCGTTGCCCGGCAGCTGGCCCGGCTGAATGTGGACATTATTGAAGCAGGCTTTCCCTTTGCCAGCCCAGGAGACTTCGAGGCCGTCCGAACCATCGCCAGTGAAGTAGGCACACCCGAAGGCCCCACCATCTGCGGCCTAGCAAGAGCGACCAAAGGCGATATTGAAGCAGCAGCAGGCGCGATCGCCCCCGCCGCCAAAGGGCGAATTCACACCTTCATTGCCACCTCTGATATCCACATGCGCTACAAGCTCAAAAAGTCTCGTTCGGAGGTGCTAGCCATCACCGAAGAGATGGTGGGCCTAGCCAAGAGCTTTACCAGCGATGTGGAATTTTCACCAGAAGACGCCGGTCGCAGCGAGCCCGAATTTTTGTACGAGGTGCTAGAGCGAGCCATTCAAGCAGGTGCGACCACGCTAAACATTCCAGATACGGTCGGTTACCTCACGCCTAGCGAGTTTGGAGACCTGATCAGAGGCATCAAGACCCACGTGCCGAGTATTGATCGGGCAGTTATTTCAGTACACGGGCACAACGACCTGGGCCTAGCGGTTGCCAACTTTTTGGAAGCGGTGAAGGCGGGTGCCCGGCAGCTAGAGTGCACCATCAACGGTATTGGCGAGCGAGCAGGCAACGCCGCCCTAGAAGAGCTAGTAATGGCACTACACGTACGCCGTCAGTACTACAATCCATTTTTTGGCCTGCCACCCGAATCGGAAGCGCCGCTGACCGCCATCAACACCCAAGAGCTATACAAGTCATCGCGACTGGTCTCAAACGTGACCGGTATGCTGGTACAGCCCAACAAAGCCATCGTGGGAGCCAATGCCTTTGCCCACGAGTCGGGCATTCACCAAGACGGCGTACTAAAGAACCGGCTGACCTACGAGATTATGGACGCCCAGCTGATCGGTCTTAACGACAATCAGATTGTGCTGGGCAAGCACTCCGGTCGCAATGCCTTTCGCACCCGGCTCAAAGAGCTTGGGTTCGAGCTGGGCGATCAGGATTTGAACCGGGCGTTCTTGCGGTTCAAAGACATTGCCGACAAGAAAAAAGAGATCAGCGATCGCGACCTCGAAGCCATCGTAAACGACGAGGCCCTACAGGTAGCCGAGCACTTCAAAGCAGAACTCATTCAGGTATCCTGCGGCAGCAACGCCCAGCCCACCGCAACCATCACAATTCGCATGCCCGATGGCCAAGAGCTCACAGATGCCTCCATCGGTACAGGCCCTGTCGATGCCATCTACCAAGCCATCAACCGCATTGTCGATATTCCCAACGATCTCATTGAGTTTTCAGTGCAGTCGGTCACCGCAGGTATTGACGCCATGGGTGAGGTCACAATTCGGCTGCGCCACGGCGATCGCATCTACTCAGGCCACGCCGCAAATACCGACATCGTAGTCGCCTCAGCCTACGCCTACATCAACGCGCTGAACCGTCTGTACACTGCGATTCAAGCGGGTACGAGCGTCCATCCACAGCGAGATAAGGTGCCAGCAGGAACAGGCGTTTAGCCAAATATTTCGGCTCAATACTCAGGCGTATATTCCGTCACATACGCCTGAGTACGACAGACCTAATACTCTGGAATCTGCGGATAGTAATCGGGCTGGGTAACGGCGCGTAGCCGCTCAAAGGCATCGCCAGTCATCTGCTTGCTAGCTTTCATACCCATTTTCAGAACCAGGTTGGGTCCGGGAACAAGCTTAATACCGAGCTGCTGAACGAGGGAGAGGCTATCCCCCTGTCCCCAGTGCTCGACGATTTTGCCATAGCTCACTCGGTCAATATGCATGATAGAAAACTGCACCCGCTTCCCAGTCGCCGGAATGCCTTGGAAGGGGCCTAAATGGGTGCCGGTAAAGGTGCCGTAGGTCGTGACCACATCCCTGTGTGCGATCGCCATTGTCAAATTATGGCGACCATCGGGAAACGCATTGTAAACTTCCGTCCCAATCGTTGAAAAACCTTCCCGCGACAGCAGCTCGTCGTGACCGGCTATGTGCGCAACCAGCGCCGGAGAGAGCAGCGATAGCGCATCCTTCAGTCTGCGAGTGTCAAAGGCATTGTAAAAGGAGAGAACAAGTGCTCTGTTCTGAGTTGCCAGAAGGTCGTGAAACACGTTTAGTCAGCTATCCATTAATCTGCGCTTAATTATACGTTAGCGCATAGGCAATTCTTAGGATGCTCTCATTTTGACGGCAGCAGGTAGCCACTACCATAAGGGCGACCCTAAAGATAAAAAATCCGCACGCTTGTAACCAAGAAGGTAAAACCAATGCTAGAAACAGACTTAAAAACCAGCCACACAGTCAACACCCCCCTTGCCCAGCGCGTATCACTAGTGCTCTTGCTAACGCGCATCAGCATCTTCATCGCCATGATGATCTGGGTAATCGATAAATTCGTTAAACCCGACCATGCAGCGGCTGTCTTCCAATCTTTCTACGGCATCGGTGGCATTGGCCCGAGTGTGTCTTATCTGTTAGGCGCTCTCCAGCTGGCGATCATGATAGCCTTCCTGCTGGGCTATCAGAAGACCATTTCCTACGGTCTTGTTCTGCTCATGCATGCAGCTTCCACAGTCGTTTCTTTTCCCAAGTATCTTGCACCTTTCGACTCAGCCAATATCTTGTTCTATGCATCTTGGCCCATGCTCGCCGCCTGTTTCGCAGTGTTCTACCTCAGGGATCTAGATACCAGAGGCACCCTACAGTAGGCCAGGCCAGCAGATTAGGCTCGTAGTTCAGGCTAGTAGATCAGGCTAGTAGATCAGGCATCGGACCATACCCCCCTCCACCCGGCGTAAAAATAACAACCCTATCGCCAGGATTCACCTCTACGCTGCTGGTAGCCGGTAGCGTAGCAGACTGTCCGCTTCTTCGAACAACTTGGGTCAACCCCGAAGCGCCAGGCTGACCACCTTCAATACCAAAAGGCTGCGTACTGCGTCTTCCAGACAGCATATTGGCCGTCATCTGCTCAAGAAAGGAGAAATCTCGAACAACCCCATTTCCACCAGGATATCGTCCGTCTCCGCCGCTACCTGTTCGGATCGCAAACTCATTGAGTAGCACCGGAAAGCGCGTCTCCAGTACTTCTGGATCGGTCAGGCGAGAGTTAGTCATGTGGGTTTGCACAGCATCCGCTCCGCGAAAAGACGGGCCTGCACCAGCACCACCACAGATTGTTTCGTAGTACTGATAGCGCGCGTTGCCAAAGGTGAAATTGTTCATCGTGCCCTGGGAGGCTGCCAGCGCGCCCAAGGCTCCGTAGAGCGCGTCAGTAATGGCCTGCGAAGTTTCAACATTGCCTGCCACAACGGCGGCAGGGTAGCTAGGGTTGAGAACACATCCCTCTGGAATAACAATATTCAATGGCTTCAGGCAGCCCGCATTCAGAGGGATAGGACGCTCCACCAGCGTGCGAAAAACATAGAGAATCGCAGCCTTGCAAATAGATAAGGGCGCATTGAAGTTATTGTGCCTTTGGGGAGAGGTGCCCGTAAAATCGATGTTGGCGCTACGCAACTTTGGCTCAAGCGTAATCTTGACTCGGATAGTGGCACCGCAGTCCATGGGCACAGCGCAGGTCATAGGCTTCGGGCCGTGCTGGTCATACAGCTGTGAGATGACTCGCCGAACGGCCGCTTCAGCGTTGTTTTGAACATGCTGCATGTAAGCTTGCACAGTCGAAAGGCCAAACTGTACGACCATTCGGCGCAGTTCTCGAACGCCTTTATTGTTGGCGGCGATTTGGGCCTGGAGATCGGCTAAGTTCTGAGTCGGGTTGCGGGCAGGATAGGGATTGTTTGTCAGCAGTTCTTTTAGCTGACGAGCTTGTAGCCTTCCCTGGGTGACAAGTCTAAAGTTATCGAGCAGAATACCTTCCTGTGAGAGATGGGTGCTCGAAGGCGGCATGGAACCCGGCGTGATGCCACCAATATCTGCGTGATGGCCCCTAGATGCTACAAAAAACAACGGCTGAACGCTTGAGGACTCAGGTTGACCAGCTGATGGCGGTTCAGAAAGGGCGTCTGAGACAAAAACGGGCGTAATAGCGGTGACATCGGGGAGGTGGGTGCCACCGTTAAAAGGATTGTTAGAGATAAAGGTGTCACCAGGTTTGAAAGGGTCACGACTAGAGGCAATAAGAGCTTTGACGCTTTCTCCCATAGAGCCGAGGTGAACAGGAATATGCGGGGCATTAGCGACTAGTGCACCCTCCCCATCGAAAATGGCACAGGAAAAGTCTAAACGTTCTTTAATATTTACAGAGGAGCTGGTGTTCTGGAGAGTAAAACCCATCTGCTCGGCGATCGCTTGAAACAAATTATTAAAAATCTCTAGCCGAACCGGGTCAGGCTTTGCCAGAAGAATAGGCAAAGAATCCACCAAACGCACATCTTCTTTTTCCACCTGCGACAACCGCCTTAAAATCATCGCACCGCTGCCATCTAAAACCGCACTCCAGCCATCCTCTAAAATATTAGTTCCTGTTTTTTCCAGGATGATAGTCGGTCCCACAATAGATGTTTCCGCTGGCAAATGACGCCTTTCATAGACCGGTACTGTTTGCCACCGATCGGCTGAAAATAGAGAGACTGTGGTCATGGCAACAGGCGCATCGGCTGACTGAGGCCGGGAGGGCACTCGCTCTACTGTTGTTTCTTCTATTTCTTGTTGAGAAAGGTATGGCCTGCCAATCGCTTCAGCAGTTATCGTCGCCACGACAAGCGCTGTGTCCGGCAGCGTAATGCCATAGCGCTGCCGGTAAAGTTCTTCAAACTGCGCCCTGATCTCTTCTGGCTGCGCAAGGTCCACAGGCAGGGTAGGGTCTGTGCCGACATAGCGCACGTGCAGCTGTGAAACCACCTCTATCTGACCGATATCCCGCGTGCCCTGCGCTTGCAAGTGCGCCTTAGCAGCAGTAGCTAAGTCGCCCAGCTGCGCGCTTAGCTGAGTCAGCCTGTCCGAATTTAGGGGGATTTCTACCGTCTTCTCCCTAAGGACTCGCCGATCGGCTAAGCCCATACCGTAGGCTGAAAGCACGCCTGCAAAAGGGTGGATAAAAACAGTTTTCATACCGAGCGATTCGGCCAGCTTGCAGGCATGCTGGCCGCCTGCCGCTCCAAAGCAACAGAGCGCATAGTCGCCGACATCGTAGCCCCTCTGCACAGAGATTTTTTTAATGGCGCTGGCCATATTGTCAATAGCGATTGCCAGAAAGCCTTCCGCAACTTGTTCGGGGCTACGGCTATCCCCCGTCGCCGCATTGATGGATCGGGCCAGTTCAGCAAACTTGCTTTGAACGATGGATTTGTCGAGCGGTTGGTTACCGTCAGGGCCAAAGACCCGGGGGAAAAAATCAGGGTGAATTTTACCCACCATGACGTTGCAGTCAGTCACCGTGAGCGGCCCACCATTGCGATAGCAGGCCGGACCAGGATAGGCGCCCGCCGAACCCGGACCAACCTGGTAGCGATCGCTCGCAAAGCTCAAAATCGAGCCGCCCCCTGCCGCAACGGTATGGATAGCCATCATGGGCGATCGCAGTCTCACTCCCGCCACTGCCGTTTCCAGCGTCCGTTCATATATCGGACTCCCCCCAACAGGACCATTTGAAGCATTTCCCTTCTCTGCCGACTTTCCCTTCTCTGCCGACTTTCCCTTCTCTGCCGACTTTCCCTTCTCTGCCGACTTTCCCTTCTCTGCCGACTTTCCCTTCTCTGCCGATTTGTAGTGGGCGACATCGGTAGAGGTCCCCCCCATATCGAAGGTGATAATTTCGCTAAAGCCCGCGGCACGACTGCTCTGCACCGCCCCGACAATACCGCCTGCTGGCCCCGACAAAATGCTGTCTTTCCCGCGAAAATAATTGGCAGGTGCCAACCCCCCATTGGACTGCATGAACAGTATCTGCGGCCTGTGGTTACCCTCTACAACAAAGGCGTTTTCAATACGATCCACATATCTCTTGAGAATCGGTGATAGGTAAGCATCGACAACCGTTGTATCTCCCCGACCGACCCACTTGATGAGCGGACTCACCTGATGGGAAAGAGAGACCTGCGTGAAGCCCACCTGCGCTGCCAGCCGACCCACCTGCTGCTCATGGGCTGGATATTGGTAACCGTGGATAAATGCGATCGCACAGCTGCGCACACCATCTGCGTAGACCTTCTCTAACTCGACACGAACCTGTTCTTCCGCCGCTGGGGTAATGGCTTTGAGCACTACTCCTGTCGCCATCACCCGTTCAGGCACTTCTACAACCTGTTCATACAGCATCTCCGGCAGCACGATCTGCCGTGCAAAGATGTCAGGTCGGTTTTGGTAGCCAATGCGTAGGCCATCGCGAAAGCCTGCCGTAGTGACAAATAAGGTGCGATCGCCCTTCCTTTCGAGCAGTGCGTTAGTGGCAACCGTAGTCCCCATCTTGATACTGTCAATGTCTGCAGCAGGTAGCGGCACTTGAGCGGGAAGTCCCATCAGGTCGCGAATACCCTGAATAGGCGCATCCTGGTAGCGACTAGGATTTTCAGAGAGCAACTTGTGTAAGACAGTAACGCCGTCCGGACGCCGAGCAACAATATCGGTGAAGGTCCCCCCACGATCAATCCAAAACTGCCAGCGGGCCGGGGACTTGTCTCGGTGGGTCATGGCTGTGCTGCCGTCTTACGCTGCCTTTTACTGTAGTGCTCGCACAGAATATCTTCAATTTTTTTGCAACGGTACCTGAAAGGAAAAACCGCATTCCCTTTGCCTCATCATCATCGAGAGGCAAAGGGAATGCGGTTTGGTGTTGTCCAGACAAGACAAATAGAAAAACTTGGCGAACCCAAGATGGCTAACCTTTTAGAGCGATTTTAGAGCGATCGCAGTGCCTGCTCCACCTGCGGCTGATACTGCGGGCAGTAGTAGGCCGACCCAAGATTCATGACGCTGCCGCTGTATAGCCCAATGGCGTAAGTTGCCTGTTCGTAGGCTTCTCCGGAGCCCGGGCCAATCGCATCCATTACAGCCGACATATACACAGAATACACATCCGCTGGACTAGCACCACGCTCAAAAGACTGGCAAAACGTCTGAGCTATCCAGATATTGCCCTCGTCTCTCATCTCGTTGGTCGCCAAGCCATAAGCTGTAGTGTCTTGCGCCTGCAGAAAGCTATACAAGCTGTTGAGATAGTCTTGGTCTGCGGTGCTCATCTGCGCGGCAGCAGCTGTGGGTGCAGACAAGGTAACCAGTCCTGACAGAGCGATCGCCCGCAGTCCATTTCTCAGTGCAGGAACCCGTAACGCAGAAGCCCACAACGCAGAAAAATTAAGGCCTTTCATAAAATCTCCAGTATCGGTTCAAGCTCTAAACACTTTCTTAAAACGAATACCCAGAGAACCGACGCGCCAGGAATCGCTAAAGAAGCTACCTAAAAGAAGCCAGGTAAAAGAAGCCACTAAGCGCAGAGAAAAACGAGTCCTCCGACACTCTCCCCAAAAGATTGCCCGATTAGCGGTATCAATCTACGGTCAATTTGTCAGCAAAACCACTGCTTTTTCAGCCTTTTTTGCCAATTGAAATAGGCGCGACTGCATTTCTTTACGGACGATTTTTCTCTACTATGTGTTGTGTATAGACACGAGTCTTTTTCGGGTTGAAGTAAAGGTTGAGCTATGAACGGTATTTTTCGGCAGTTGCGGTACCTGTGGACACGGTATAGAAAGCTAAACAACTGCCCAAACAACCCAAACAACCCTAAGCCCTGTTATCAGCCAAGCCCCCTTGCTGTAGCACTCATCACATGCATGGCGCTCGTCGGCTCATTTGCACTGCTCCCTATCGCGCCTGCCCAAGCAGCCAGCCAGCTCTCCCATGCAGACGAATCCGCCTACGCTTACATCATTGCCCCCAGTGAAGGGCAAACGGTCCCTCAAGCATTCACAGTAAAGTTTGGTCTCTCAGGTATGGGCGTCGCTCCAGCAGGCTTCGACAAAGATGGGACCGGTCACCACCACCTGCTCATAGATATCGACGAGCTGCCTAGCCTGACCGAGCCATTGCCAGCCACTGCTCAGATAAAACATTTTGGCGGCGGGCAGACAGAAACAACGCTCTCATTACCACCAGGCAAGCACACGCTACAGCTAGTACTAGGTAACTATACTCATGTGCCCCACGATAATCCAGTGATGTCAGAAAAAATTGATATCACAGTCGAATAAAACGGGTAGGCTAACGGATACCATCTTGCAGACATTGTGATAACCGCCTGTGAGATAGTCACATCGCCTGTATCAGGGCAGATGGGTCTGTTAGCAGCAAACCCGGAGGCCCTTCTAATTCGTGTAGCGGCGTCAGGCGAGCAAGCAGGGGGAGGCTACTGCCACCTGAAATCAGCTCGTGAATGATGCGGAATTAGCTCGATTAGGCCTGTATAGGCGTGTGTGGAATCAGGGTGAATACACTTAAAAAGGACATGTATTATGGGAAAGACAACTGCGATAGGGCGGTTGGAGGACTCTAGTGAGAAGAATATTGCTGTGACCAAAAAAGAGCAAAACGCTAAGAAAAAAGGTTCATCGGCTAAGCAGAAAGCTTCCAGTGTAGGTGCTTCAAAGTCAGGTAGTTCTAGCACCAAAGCGACTAAATCCAAAACTACTGAATCTAAGGCCACATCTCGAGCATCCAAGTCTAAGCGTTCAAATAAAGCAAAGGCAAAACCTATGCCTTCACTTGAATTTCTAGAATTGACCCATCCTGCAGTGCGATCGCAGCTGTCCAAGGCAACCGACCTCCCCGAATTTCTCGATACGGTTGGCAATTTGACCCTAGAAGAGCGCAAGCAAATAGTCGAACAATCCCTCGTGCTCATGCAGGAAAACTTCGTGCATCTGCCCTTAAAAGAGGCCATGCACGGCATCGACCCGATTCAAAGGTTAAAGCTCGTTCAGCATCGCCTTGAGCAGTCAACCCCTCAAACGATGGGTAGCGAATTCCAGTTCCATCGCGACATGATTGAGGTTTTCACTTCCATTCGCGACCTGCATACGAACTACTTACTCCCCATGCCCTTTGCCGATAAGGCAGCCTTCATGCCGTTCGACGTGGAAGAATGCTTTGATAACAGCGGCAAACCCCACTACATCGCTAGCCACTTCGTTCCCGGCTTTACCCACGAGCACTTTAAGCAAGGCGTGACCATTACCACCTGGAATGGGGTACCCATTCGGCGTGCAATTGAAATATCAGCCGATCAGCACGCCGGTAGCAACCTATCGGCACGCCATGCCCAAGGAATAGACGGCCTGACTGTTCGCCCTCTGCGCCGTTCATTACCGCCCGATGCGATGTGGGTCATTGTGGGCTACACCGACCTAGAAGGGGTTGAGCGTGAGCTGAAGCAAGCGTGGATTGTCACCTCTCTTTCTCGCAACACCGGCAGCGTTGATGCCAATGCGGCTACTGAGCACGCAGCCTGCCTAGGGCTAGACCTGCAAGCCGACTTAATCCAGCAAATTCGGAAGATGCTGTTTGCACCCGCCATTGTTGCAGAGGAAAAAGACACCAAAAACAAAAAAGGCAAGAAGAAAACCACCAAAGACACGGAAACCAAAGATCCTCTAGAGACGCGACTAACAGGGATTTTTCGAGCTAAGCAGGTGAATACGCCGAGCGGTGAGTTTGGCTATATCCGCATTTTTTCATTCAACATCAACGATCCCGACGCCTTCGTAGAAGAGTTTGTTCGGCTCGTTGAGCTATTGCCGCAGCAGGGATTAATTGTTGATGTTCGTGCCAATGGAGGCGGCCATATTTACGCCAGTGAAGGGCTGCTCCAGGTTTTGACCCCGGGTGAGATTACCCCTGAGCCAACCCAGTTCATCAATACGCCGCTCAATGGTCGTATTTGTGAGCGTCATCGGCGCAATCCTGTGGGCATTGACCTCTCTCCCTGGGTCGATTCCATTCGCAATTCTGTTGAAACTGGCGCAGTTTACTCTCGGGGATACCCAATTACGCCCTACGAATTTGCCAATAACCGAGGACAAAAATATCACGGACCGGTCGTGCTTATCACCGATGCCCGCTGCTACAGTGCAACAGATATTTTTGCAGCGGGCTTCCAGGACCACGGCATTGGCCACATTTTGGGGGTAGATGGCAACACGGGCGCTGGCGGTGCCAATGTGTGGGAGCACGGACTGCTGCGCGAATTGCTGCGCGTCCCCCAACCAGAAGATCCAGAAACACCCTACACAACCTTGCCCAACGGAGCAGGAATGCGCGTCGCGGTACGGCGAACGCTAAGGGTAGGCGATCGCGCGGGCACTCCCGTCGAAGACCTAGGTGTAGTGCCCGACTCCCAGCATGCTCTAACTAAAAATGACCTGCTCAATGGCAACGAAGACTTGATTAATGCAGCCGGGAAAATTCTTAGCGGCATGCCCGTTAAGGCGCTTGTAGTCAGCGCGAAGAAGGCAAAATCCAAACTTTCAATCAAGGCTGAGACCGCCGGTCTCGACCGAATCGATGTCTACATTGATAACCGACCTGTCACCAGTCTAGATATCGAAAGCGATGGAGAGTGCAAGCTAAGTGTGGCACTGCCACCAGGTGCTGTCATGTTGAAAATCATGGGTCACAAGGAAAATCAGCTGGTTGCTGCAAGGCGAATAGCGCTGTAGCTGTGCCCTGCAGATCCTTATCCTCGTCCGCTACTTTCCTTAGCAAAAGCCCGCTGTGAACATTCACAGCGGGCTTTTGCTGGCTATAGCAATGGCCAGATGCATTTGGCCATTGCTGACCACATAGCTCTATACATATCAACGGTTTCATTTATCGATCAGGTGTAGAGCTATGTGGCGAAAGCTATAGCATGACAGTCCGCCTAACGCCTAGACATAAAGATGCGCAGGACATACCAGAACATCAGCATCACAGAGGAGAAAAGCGCTAGCGAAGCCGCGACATAGTAGTCGGTCGGGTAGCGCCTCATGACTTGGGAAGTCTGATACAAAATAGAAGCCGCAGCGAAAGCCACCATGGCAAAGGCAAAAAAGATGCCCAGGTTGAAGCCGAAGATAAAGCTACAGACAATTAGCCCCAGGGCAACCATGCCAAAGATTTTGAGCGCACCGCCTAGAAAGGTAAAGTCTTTCCCCGTCGTCAGGACGACAGCAGTTAGCTCGCCGAACAAAAATAGCGTAACAACAGCAGCCGACTGAATAACCGAGACGCCACCACCCGACATGACAGCCGCAATGTACAGCAAAGGCGCGAACATAATCGCTTCCCCAACGACATAGAGACCCAGTCCCATGTATTGGGTGTTGATATCACCGGCCTTGCTGGCTAGGCCACTGGCCATGTAGCCCAGCAGCATGAAGCCGCCCAGCAACGCAATCCAGCCGAGCTGACTGCCAATCACAAATCGACTAATAGCCTCGGCAATGCCCAGCTGAAAGAGCAAAAATTCAACGACGATGAATGCGCCGACCGCACCCGCTAAGTGCTGGTAAGTTTTCCTAATAAATTCGGCCCGTTCGCTGGGCCTTGCCTGTGCAACTAAAACCATAAACGGCCTTCCTCGGTGCTACTGGTAAAAGTGATTCGCGGATAAAAGACTTGTAATGAGAATGCGTGTAAATGAACAGGGTAGAGCATGCTTTTCCCCATGATAGGCAATTTTTCGCCTATACCTGCGATAAGGGAGGCAGCTAGCAGTTATCCGTTACAGGATACCGGTTTTTATAAGCGCATTTTCAGCAATGACAGCCACCGCGAGAATAATTATGGCAAATAACGCTGGTCTACCGCCCGGCACGAGGGAACCCGGATGAATATTGTCAGAACAGCTTGTTGCAGAGGCTTGATGGCGCAGCTTCCAGACCATGAGGGCAGGAACAATGCCGAATAAAATTGAGTTCCCATAGGCACCAGCGAAGTCGATGGCATCGAAAAAAATGTTGGGTTCAATCACGGAAAGGGCCAAAGGCGGTAGAAGAATCAGCATGTAGAGAAGCCGCCGCCTTTTTGTGCGTTCGCCCAGGCTGGCAATATCTTCAAAAACGCTGAGTAGACCAACCACAAAACCAATAAAGGAAGTCGCGATCGCAAATTCTGAAAAGACAGCCACCACCTCCCCAAGCAAGGGATGCGATCGCCCCTGCCGCAGCAGCTCAATCGGATCTAGCAAATCACCTATCCCGCCCGCTGCTGCGCCCTCAACACTTCCCAGAATCACCCCATTCCAAAGCGCAAACATCACCAGTGGCACCAGTGAACCCAGGAAAATAGCCCGCCGGACCCTGCCGCCATCCCCCTCTAGCTCAGTGGTAATCACAGGAATAACGTTGTGATACACAAAAGCAACTACCATCACCGGAATGGCAAGACCAACCGCATCCCAGTGCTGAGTCAGCCAGCGAGTAGGCTGAACCTGGCCAAGAGTCAGGCCAAGCAAGCTAACAAAAGCAACGACAACCGCCGTGACCAGCAAGCCGTTTACTACAGTAATAAACCGATTACTGCCGCTGTAGAGAATGCCACCAAACAGCATCGTAAAGGCCACATGTCCCCACCACAAAGGAACAGTTGGAACAGTTAAAACGGCTATGCTTGGGTTTAGCTGTGCCCAAAGGTTTGCCAGCGCACTCGCTAAGATATCGCCACCTCTAGCTGTGTATGCGATTAGGAGTGCGTAGTGAATGAATATATAGACGAGACCAGCCGCGATCGCACCCGGTCTTCCCAACGTGGCCTCTACCGTAGCCAATAGGCCCAGACCAGGCCGCCCAGTTTGCTGCATAACGCGGATATTGGCTTCAGCAACTAGCAAACCAGATACGAACATATACAGCCAAACCCCCACCATCAAGATCGTTGAAGGTAGGGCACCCGCAGGTAGGGTGACAGCTGGCAATGCTAAAACGCCTGCACCTACCGTAGTTCCGGCAATTAGTACGGCACCGTTCTTGATGCTGCCTGGACGGTGCATGTAAGCGATACCGTCAAAATCCAGGTTTGAAAAGAGGGCTTTGCTGTGTGTTTTACGCTGGGGCTTCACGATGTGAATTGAGGATTGCGATCGCTCTTCAACTGTAGAAGTAATGTTGTCAAGAGAGCGTCTGGATTGAAAGCTGCAGGCACTGTACCAGATAACCTGTTGTTCTCTATGCTGAGAAACAGGTGGTGAGTTGTCGTCGGTTGAGTTAGGAAGGTGAAATGGGATTAGCAAACGTAAAAACAGCGCTTGCCCAGCGGTTGCAAAGCGCTTTGAGTATGCTGTCAAGACACTTATTCACCGGTGGCGCGGTCATTCTCATCGCGCTATCTACCTTTAGCGTATCTTTTACTGCCTCAGGCGCAGCCACCGGGCTACTGGGTAACCCTATCACCGAACAGAAAGCCACGTTGACTGGCCCCAGAACCGAGGCTCCAATTCCGCTATACCTGCGCCCCGCAGCCAATCAGCCCAACGTTGGATACGGAATAAACGGTAGTTCGGTAACCGTGCTAGAGCAGCTCGCAAGCTTCTTACCAGAAGCCGACCAAGCCTCTACCTGGAACCACATTCGCCTAGACGAACCACCCTACACAGAAGGCTGGGTTCAGGGGCGATTCTTAGCAGTATCCCAAAGCAACTACCCAGAGGACAGTACCTCAGCACCAGCAGCAACAGCCTCACCATAGGTCATTCCAGGATTAAGCCGTCCAGATTAAGAAGGTTACGACAAAATAGAAGTGGTCACTGGACAATTCCCCAAAGTGAATTCCCTAGGATGAATTTCCCAGAGTGTAAGTCTGCCCATGCCTAACTTCATGAATTTCCGCCACAAAAAGACCCGCCGTCACTTCCTCGCCACCAGCCTGACAACGGCCATAGGCATCGTGGGATGTTCGACAGCGCAACCGATGCAAAGGGATGCTGCTTTATCGATGGCATCTCCTGTGTCGGATTCTGCGCCAGATTCCGCATCGGATTTGGTTGGAATGCCCCTTCGACAGCTGGGTCGAACAGGCGTGCAGCTGCCCGTTTTGGGACTAGGAGGGGCCGGAAGAACGCCACTGGGAAGACCCAATCAAGAAGAAGCCGCAACCACACAAATTCAGAGAGCCCTAGAGCTGGGAATTCGCTATTTTGATACAGCGGCTAGCTATGGGCCGAGTGAATCCTATCTGGGCAGAGTGCTTCCTGAGTATCGGCAAGAAGTTTTTCTAGCAAGCAAGACCTCAGCGCGCGATCGCGATGGTGCATGGCGAGACCTCGAACAGTCTCTGCAGCGGCTAAATACCGAATACCTTGACCTCTGGCAGTTTCACCACGTCTCTTTTGAGCATGAGCTCGACACGCTATTTGGGCCAAACGGTGCTGCAAAAGCCTTAGAAGAAGCCAGAGAACAAGGCTTAGTTCGCTTTAGCGGCATTACAGGTCACCACGAGCCCGATGTCATTGCCTTAGGGCTACAGCGCTACCCATTCGACCACGCTTTGATTCCAGTCAATGCTGCCGATACCCACCACGCCCGGCCTTTTATTCCAGCTGTACTACCGCTAGCGCAAACAAACAATATTGGCATTACAGCGATGAAGGTACCCGCCTATGGCCGCCTGTTTAAGCCAGGCGTGCTAGATGGAATGCATCAGGCGCTTGGGTATACGCTGTCTCAGCAGGGGGTTCACTGCGCGGTCATTGCCGCAGAGTCAATCGCCCAGCTAGAGGAGAACGTGCGTGCGGCAACCGATTTTCAACCGCTGAGTGCAGCAATGCTGGCGGAGATTGAACAGCGAACGGCAGACGCATGGGAAGACAATACATTCTTCCGCGCTTGGACCTGAACGCATTTCTCAGCCTCAGAGCATATCTCTATCCATTCTTCTCGGTGGAAAGCGCTTAGCAAAAGCCTGTTGCAGATCTATCTATTAGGGCAGTTATGACGGTGGCACGCTCTTAGGTAGTTTTGAGAGCGCTGAGGTCATATTACGAGGGATAGTTGGGGAGCGAATAATGAGATTTACACGCGTGATGGGCGAGTTAGCTTTGGCGGTTGGTGCAGTCTCAGGCATTTTGTTTGTCGTGAGTCCACAAATTCCCGCGGTGAATGCACAGCTTCCTCTAAAGTCGTCAGTCAATAGTTTGCTCAAGCCTAGCGCCGTGCCAGCGCAGGATTTGCTAGGGCTAGGTAAGCTGGTTGGGATTGCTCAATTTGTAAAGAACCCAGCTAGGTACCATCTTGCCTACGGCGGCAATTTGGCAAGCGTAACTGGGGCGACTTTGGATGGCGATCGCCTAATTATTGAGTACGCCTATTTAGGTGACGGTTTAGATGGCGGTGAGCCGAAGACCGGAACGCTCACTGGCACAGTCGATAGCGATGGTAAATTTTCTGGAAACTACCTCACCAAGCTCAAGTCAGAAGGAAAAATCAAAACGACCCAAGGCGAGCTTCAGTTCACATTCGCTGCTGATGGGACCGCTGCAGGGCACCCTAGCGAGGGACAGGAGATTACGGGACTTTTTCTGTAAGCGTTCCGCTGATCTTTGGTAGCTGGCCATCATCATATGTACGACAACATCTGCAAACTGCTGGTAGAACAATTTCCTACTGACTTCGCCGCCTGGCTACTGGGTGAATCAGTCCCACTCATCGAACTCAGCCCCACCGAACTTTCCCTTGGACCGCTATTCTCAGAGCAGTAGCTGACAGCATCGAGCGGATAGAAAATGTCGATGTCCAGAAAAACCTGACTGCGTCAACAGACATTTTGGCTGGGCTATTATTAGAGAAAGCGATCATCAGACAAATTCTGAGGACGGAGCTTATGCAAGACTCGGTAACTTACCAGGCCATCATAGAAGAAGGTCGTCAAGAGGGCCGTCAAGAGGGCCGTCAAGAGGGCCGTCAAGAGGACCGTCAAGAAGGCGCGCACTTAATAGTGATTCAGATGTTATCGCTCAAGCTAGGTGACTTATCTGAAGCAGTTTCTACAAAAGTAAAGCAGCTTCCGACTTCTGACGTACCTGCCCTGGGACTAGCTCTCAACGATTTTGAAACGCTAAGCGACTTGGAGCAATGGATTGCGTCTCGAACTCCTTAAGCTAAGACAAAAGCAGATACACAGATTATTTGATAATCAGCACCGGACAGGGTGAGAGCCGAACAACCCTTTCGGCGACAGAGCCTAACAGAAAGCGCTTGGCACCTGTACGCCCGTGAGATGGCATGACAATTAGGTCTGCACTAATCTCTTCCGCGTAGTCAACAATCTGCGTGGCCGGATCACCGATGGCAACCTGCGTTGGAATGCCTACATAGTTCAACTCGCTAAGCTTTTCATGTAGAAACATCTTTACCTTTTGCTTGCGATCATCGTCGTTGAGCGTGTCCCACAAGGCAGCGGGATCAGCCGGGTGTAAGGGCGTAAGCACGTGAATAAGTTTGAGAGCGCTAAGGCTTTCTACAAACTCTTTTGCAGGCGCGATCGCATCGTAAGAAGAGTCAGTCAGGTCTAGGGGAATAAGAACAGATTTCTTGTTTAGCCAGCTCATAATTTTTCTCCACTCATACGTTCTCTGTAGGGTTCTCTCTTCAGGGCTCTTTCTGTAGCGTTGTTTGCATATGGCCTAGCTATTTTAAAACGGCAACTTTGGTTTCTGCAGCATCAGGCAACATTTCTCCTGACTTTAGCCGTGCCATGTAGCTATTGAGCTCACGGGCAATGAGGCCCGACATCAGGAAGCACCCCAAGAGGTTAGGTAGTGACATGGCTAGGGCCATGATATCGCTGAAGTCGAGAATGGGCCCAAGATTCACAACGGTGCCAACAAAGACGCAGGTAAGGAAGATAATTTTGTAGGTATTGACCGTGCGATCGCCAAACAAATACGCCCATGCCTGCTGACCGTAGTAGCTCCAGGAGATCATCGTGGATACAGCAAAGAGAAAACCCGCGATCGCAATCACATAAGGGAACCAGCTAATCACCTGAGCAAAAGAAGCCGCCGACAGCTGCGCCCCCGTAAGATCGGCAGCAGTCGGATCGGCATAGACTCCCGTGAGCACAATCACAATCGCAGTGAGATTGCAGATGAACATCGTGTCAATAAAAGGTTCTAGCAGGGCGACAATTCCTTCTCTGACCGGTTCATCGGTGCGGGCAGCAGAGTGTGCGATCGCAGCAGAACCCAAGCCTGCCTCATTGGAGAAAACAGCCCGCTGAAAGCCAACTACAATAGCGCCGATAGCCCCTCCCGCCAGCGCCTCCGGATTGAAGGCAGTGAAAAATATAGTGCCAATAGCGCCAGGCAGTGCGGGCAAGCTCACCAAAATCACCCAAAAACAAGCTAGTGCGTAAATCACGGCCATACCAGGCACTAAAAACCCAGCGACAGCCCCAATCCGTTCAATCCCACCAATAATCACCAAACCGACAACAACTGCCAGAAAAATGCCAAACAGCCAGCTCAAATTCTCCAAAAAGGGCACAACGTTAGAAACCGCCGCAAAAGCCTGATTGGCCTGAAACATATTGCCAATTCCCAGACTACCAATAGCGCACAGAACAGCAAAAATAACCGATAGCGCTTTTCCCAGCGGTGCCATACCCATAGACGATAGCCCCCGGGATAGGTAATACATAGGCCCACCACCCACCGTACCGTCTGGCTTGATTACCCGGTACTTTTGCCCCAGCGTGCACTCAGCCAGCTTGCTAGACATCCCTAAGAAACCGGCCATAGTCATCCAGAAGGCAGCGCCAGGGCCACCCAGACGAATAGCGATCGCCACCCCGGCAATATTGCCAATACCAACCGTTCCAGAAAGCGCAGCAGCAAGCGCTTGGAAGTGAGAAACATCGCCCTCATCTTCTGGACTGTCGTACTTGCCACGGACAACGTCGATAGCGTGTTTGAAGGCGCGAACGTTAATGAACTTGAGCCGAAAAGTAAAAAACATAGCACCAATCACGAGCCAAAGCACAATGAAAGGAAAGCCGTTCTCTCCACCAATCTTGAAGTAAAAAATAAGATTGAGAACATCGACAATGTTTTGAACAACGCCTTCGATAGCACTGAGAAAGCCGCCCGTAGCAGCCTCTTCCTGCGCAAAAGCAACTTGGGGAATAAAAATAGCGGGCAGTGCAATCAAAAAGAGAAAGTGTCTAAGCTTGAAGATAGTCTGTTGGGTGAATTTCATAGGGTTGATTTACTCTAGAAAAGCAGCAAAAAAGTGGAAGCAGACTCGATCAGTATTGAAAGTCAGCATCGAAAGAAAACACTTAAAAAGAAAACAGTCAAAAGACAATTCAATAAGAGACAGTCAAGGGAAACCCAGTCAAAGACAGGCCTACAGGGCTGAAACAGCCGACTGCAGCGTCTCCACTAATCGATCGGCTTCGTCGTAGGTAATCACGAGTGGCGGGCAGATAATAAGTACGTTGCTGAATCCAGGAATGGTATTCGCATTGCGGCCAATCATGAGCTGATGGTCCTTGCAGTACTGAGGAATCGTGGCAACGCGATCGCCCGCCAGTGGCACTTTGCTCGCCTTGTCTTCAACCAGCTCTATTCCCAGTAGCAATCCCTTACCACGGACGTCCCCTACGTTCGGATGGCTAAGTAGGGTCTGTAACCGCGCCATCAAATAGTCGCCCATCTCAGCGGCCCGCTCAGGTAAATTCTCTCTCTCCAGGATTTCGATATTGCGCAAGGCGACCGCAGTGGCTGTGGGAGTACCCCCGTAGGTGCTGATATGGCTAAAGTGGCTACGGGTACCAGGCTCGTCTAAAAAGGCCTCGAAGATATGCTGCTTGGCGACGGTGGCCGATAGGGGCATGTAGCCGCTGGTCAGCCCTTTAGCAAAGCAAATAATATCAGGCTCCGCGCCCCAATGCTGATGGCCAAACATACGGCCTGTGCGACCAAAGGCATTAACGACTTCATCAAAGATGAGAAGAATACCCGTGCGATCGCAAATTTCTCTCACACCCCGCAGGTATCCCTCCGTCGGCGGAATCACGCCTCCTCCCGAAATCACCGGCTCCACAATCAGTGCGGCAACAGTATCAGCCCCTTCGTAGAGAATGGTTTGCTCCAACTCTTGCAAGAGAGACTCATTGTAAGCGGCTTCCGATTGTCCCTTCCCAAACCGATAATAGTAGGGCGGGTTCACATGAAGAAATCCTGGCACCAAGGGCCCAAACTTAGTTTTGCGGTCGGCCTGTGCAGTAGCACTCAATGCCCCCAGCGTATTGCCGTGGTAGCCCCGGTATCGAGAGATAATTTTGTAACGAGGGCCTGAACCCGCTGGCGCAGTTTGCATGTGGTACTGGCGGGCAATTTTGAAAGCAGTCTCATTCGCCTCAGACCCACTGGTCGAGAAAAACACCTTACCCTCATAACCCAAAAGTGACAGTAGCTTATCGGCCAGACGAATGCCAGGCTCGTGACTCATGGTCATAGGCGAATAGGCCAGATGCATCATCTGCTCGTAGGCGACCATGGCCAGCTCCTGCCGTCCGTAGCCCACATTAACGCACCAGAGACCAGAGACCCCGTCAAAATACTCCACCCCTTTGCTATCAGTAACTGTGCAGCCTACGCCTCGCTTGATACATTTGGGTGGCTTTTCTGTAAAAGGTTTGTGCTGGGCGATCGCATGCCAGACGGATGCCACATCCATTCTCTCTAAGTCTGCAGAAGATAGGGTAGATGCTGGGTCTGCAGGGCAAGACTGAGAAACTTTATCAGAAACGTCTTCTGTTGCTGTTGTTTTAAAGCTGGCAACCATAGGTAGAGGCTCATACGTGGAGATTCATATAGTAAGCTAACAACTGAAAAAAAGAGTTTGTGTATCTCGATATACGGTTGAAGATCAACAGAAAAATAAAAGATGCTAAAATAGCGTGTCTTCACTTCCTTAAAGACGCCAAAGTGCCCTAGTCGCAAACATTCAAGTGCTTTCAGAAAATTTTCAACAAGTCGTGAATTCATAACTTTTCAAGCGCAGCCTTTGAAAACTGTTAGAGACATGCAGATTAAAGACATGCAGAAATAACAATTGGCACAACAAAACGCTCTCTCGCTGATTTCAGAAGAGCGCTGCGAGAGAGTCAGCCCCGAGTCTTACGACTGACCAACACCTGAAACTACTCACCAACCGCTTGTTTTACTGGACCCCCAGCCAGAAGAGACGAACACCAATCGCCACCAATATTGTCAGAACAATTCTGCGAAATATCAGCGGGTCAAACGATTTGGATAGCGCGATTCCGGCAAATGAGCCAAGCGCTAAGCAAGGAACTGCAATCAAATACTGTTGCAACACAGTTTCAGAAAACCGGTTTTGAAGGCCGTGACCCAGCACAATCAGAGCAGCATTCACCCAAAAGAAACCGCTGAGATTACTCTTGAAAGTATCCTGCTGCCACCCTTGGCTACTGCCGTACAAAATCACAGGCGGCCCCGGCAAATTGTAGCTGCCGTTCAAAACACCAGAAGCAAATCCCGCACCATACATCCACCGACGCGACCTAAGGACCGGCATAGCAGGCGCGATCAGCGCGTAGACAGCATAGGCCACAACGGCCAGCCCCAAAGCAGCCAGCATGACATTAGCAGGAGCCAGCCTTAAAACCACAAACCCCAACGGAATACCCAGCACCGAACCCAACAGCAGATGGCCAACCACTGCCCTATCGAAGGCACGCCGATAGTAAAGGCCAAGCAGGGTATCATTGCTGAGGCCAATAATAGCCACCAGTGGCGCAGCTTCGTACACACTGCTAAACCCCGAGAAAACAGGCATCACAATCAGCGCCGCACCAAACCCAGAAACGCCCCGTACAAAAGACGCGAGTAAAACGGTGATGACAATAACCAAGGGCGGCATCACGATTATTCGCTCCTATGAATAAGGGTGCCTGAAGACTGGTCAGTAGGAATGAGATAAATCTCGCTGATATTGACATGGGGCGGGCGAGTAGCCGCATAGAGAATACTGTCGGCAATATCGTCAGGGGTGAGTGCGGTCATACCGCCATACACGCTTTTAGCCCGCTCGGTATCACCCCGAAAACGGACATCGCTAAATTCTGTTTCGACGAGTCCAGGTTCAATGTTGGTAACGCGAATGGGGGTGCCGAGCAAATCTATTTTTAGCCCCTCGGTGAGCACTTTGACAGCGGCTTTGGTGGCACAGTACACGCTGCCACCAGGATAGGTATAGCGGGCAGCAATAGAGCCAATATTGATAATATGGCCGCTGTTGCGCTCGACCATACCCGGTGCGATCGCTCGTGTCATATACAGCAGCCCTTTCACATTGGTATCGATCATCTCTTCCCAATCTTGCAAGGGCGCAATGTACTGCTTGTCGAGCCCGCGGCTAAGTCCCGCATTGTTGATCAAGATATCGATAGTCTGCCAGTCAGAGGGTAGCTCAGCAATAGCAGTGTTAACAGTGCTAGATTGTTGAACATCTAAAGGTAGGAGATAGGTTTTTGCTGAGTATTTTTGTTGAAGTTCGTCTGCAAGGGTCTGAAGCTTTTCTTTACGGCGAGCAGAGAGAATTAGGCGAGCACCAGCCTCAGCAAAATAGTAGGCACAAGATGCGCCAATACCGCTGCTGGCTCCAGTGATCAAAACAGTCTTATCAGTCAGAGATATAGCCATAGGTACGGTCTTTTATGCATGGGTGAATAGTCACCAGTGAAGTGACTCGGCTAGAGACGGAGTGAAGCATAGCTAGCGATCGCCTAAGCGATCACAGCCGAGGTTGCCTTCAAGCAGTCAGATTCTGCGTCAATCTCTTTTAAGCAAATTTCTAAGGACGAACACTCTAATCCTACCTACAGATTTATATCTACAGATTTACCTGTAGCTGAGTGACTAGGTTGGAGAGAGAATCCTACCGGATTACTGATCCTATTGAAGGATTGAATAGGGTGAGCCGACGCCGTTCCACTTAAGGAGGTGCTTGTGTAGGCGTCCTTCTTTGATGTTCAGATCAGCAGGGGCATGGCCCGGGCCCAGGGATGAGAAATATAGAAGCGAAGCTATCATCCTACTGGCCCTCCATGCACTAAATTCTTAAATATAGAATACGGAGAAGAGCCCGATGTTTCTGTATAAAGCTCTACAGTTCAAAGCTATCGATACCGACTTGAACTGTATCGGCCTAGGCTATCTGTTCGCTAAGTAGCAAAAAAGAAACCCAGCACCGATATATGTGATGCTGGGTTTGGCTGGGAAAAAGAGTAATGGATTGCAGGAAACGCCTTGATTAGTAGTGCTTCTCTTCAGTGCGCTCTTGTTGGTTGGTGTCGCTGCAGCCCGATTGCAGAGAGCCCTACCAGCAAGAGCGCAGCCACCAAACCAGGCTCAGGAACAGCAACAACCCGTCCATCCGGTCCGATGAGAAGCGTCACCTCATCGCCATAGACCCGTCGCTCCGTGCCCAGCAAGCTGTAGTCACCATCGAGCAGTGGAAAGTTGTAAACGGGAGTAAAAGCGATTCGTGAGAGTCCCTCACTGGCTCCTTCGCCAGACATATTCTCCACATTCACTTCCAGGTGACCATAGTGCTTACCGCCTTCTACAAGCTGCAAAACACCATCAACCTCCTGCCACAGTTCCGGCTCATCTTGGTCAGCGCTCCACTGGCTAAAGGGATTGTATTCTAGTGGATCACCATTTTCGTCTTGAATCTCACCGCGCAGTCCGTCACCTGAGATTCCCACATCGTAGTATTGCACCCCTGTGCCATCACCGTCTTCATCCACAAAGCTACGCTCAAACATTTCACTGTGGCCAGAAAAAACAGCGACGACACCATACTCTTCAAACAGGGTGTGATACTGACGCATGGGCGTACCCCCTTGACCACTAGAGAGCTCGTGGTTCATCGGAAAGCCGTGGGTACCGCTGGAGTAAGGGGCATGATGAAATTGAACAAACACGAGCTGTCCCTGTTCGCGGGCGTCTTTGAGCTGTTCTATAGCCCAGTTCCACTGCGGGCTACCCGGATTAAAGTCGGCTAGGTCAGTGCCGCCTGCAGCTTCGTAGTCTTCTCGAGTGTAGTTCTGCTGCGTATCTGTGCCAGGACCGGTGAAATCTCGCCCGCTGATTTTCGGAGGTTGCCCTTCATCGCCATAGTTGTCACGGCTGTCATCAGGTTCGCCATTTGAGCTATCTAGAGTAAGGATTGTCACAGGGCCATAGTCGATGCGACCGTAGTTATCTTGGTGCTCAGGCGTACCATTTTCAGGTCCATCGATATAAACGTGAAACTTGTCGCGGCCAAACTTAGGGCCGAAGCGACCGTCTTCATCGGTGCCGTAGCCGCCATTGAGCGCGCCGAAATTCTCCCAGTTACCCAGGGCGGCCACTAGTGGATATTCGGAAAGGCCACTGTCAAACTCGCCAGCATTGTGCCGGAAAAATTCGTCCCAACCCGGCTGATAGCCACCCCCCTGAACCAAGTCGCCAGGCATCAGGAGAAAGTTGGGGTCGCGGCTGTTGACAATTTCTAGATTTGTTGCGTAGCCTTCGGTTTCTGTGAGGGCATAGCGCAGGCGATCGCCCCTGACACCAAAGGTCTCTGCCCATAGGCTACCTTCGATGCTAGGCCGCTCTGCCGAACCCGGCGCCAGTGGCCCCGCTTGCCAATCACGGCCCTGAATACGTCCAGCGGGCTGAGTCTCACTATCAGAAAGGGCAATGAAGCGAATCTTATCCCAGCTCTCTGAAGTTGGCGCAGTCTTGAAGGTGGATTCGAAGCTATCGTTGCCGACCTTAACACTGTAATTGTAGGTTTCGTTTGCGGAGAGTCCATCGATAGAGACAGCATGCTTGTAGTTGCGATCGCCCAATAGCCATGAACCCGGTGCCAGCCCTTCAATCTCTTGATTTTTCTCAGCGGTGGTGTAGTTGAGCAGCGGCTGGAATTCGGGTGTGCTCTCAAAGGTGAGGGGGTTTGCAAGCGTTGGACCGGTAACGGTTAGGGTACCGGCTTGCTCCTCCTGGGTAAACCAAGTGATGGCGATACCTTCAGAGGTGGGGCGTTGTAAGTAGGGATTTACGCGAAACGTAGCGGCTTTGGCGGGGGCTGTTGCGAAAGATAGGGCAGCAGCGATCGCAACCGGGGTCAGGGACCATATTTTTATCAGCATGACTTAAGCGTTTAAGAATAGGAGGTAGCGGGGCTAGCTCAGCTTGCTTGCGCAGACAAACTGATCTATTCATTAATCAAACAAAAAGCTTACACACGATGCAGGTCCCTAATACAGAGTAAAGAAGCGCTACATTAAAACGAAATTAACAACAATTAAAGGTCAGTAGACTAAATGGTTAACAAGTCTCACAAGATGCGGAGTGGATTGAGTTTTAGCGTGTGGATAAAGCATCAGCCACGAATTGAGACTTGGCAGATTGCCAACCAAATCAGAACGATAGCAGATGCTGAAACCCAGTCGAGACTGTGCAGAATTTTGTGTAAGCGGACTAAGATCCTATGAACTCAGGAGATACCCGCATCATGGCTCGAAAGAA
>JBCBJS010000058.1:0-28462 GCA_038523095.1 Cyanobacteria bacterium J06626_6 | reverse complement strand
CGAAAATGGCGCGGCAAAAATAGCAACAGTTGAGATGTTGTTGATAGATGTATTTGGATATACGAAATGCAGCCAAGCACAGATGGCTTAGCCATTTCAGAAAAATTAGGAGAGATCTCTACAAGTTAATTTCCGAGAGTATTGATTTGAGGAAAAAATAAATTAACGGAAGAGAAACAGAGTAAATGACAGATAGAACAACAGAAATTTGCTGGCGATACCTACGGAAGCCACCAAGTCCTAGATAGCTACCAGCTGATAAATGCACTGATAACGCTAGGGCTAGTAATGACTCGCTATGCGGACGGGTGTCCGACGCTGGCCAGTGACGTGCTAAGCAAAAAAAAAGGTGCGAGAAGGTGCGAGAAGAAAGCACTCTTGCAGGGCTCAAGTTGTGCTTTACTCGTACCTCACTATGTTCTTTTTGATACTCAAAGTAGAATAGGGAAAATACTTAATCTGCCCAACAAAACTTTAATTGGGTGAAAAGAAGTAAACAACGGTTCAGGAAGCTGTTTTGTCTGACGAATTATCAGTGACTTTACTTGCACAATCTTTGACAGGCCTGCAATTTTCCTATTGAAGTTAGTAATAGCCGGGCCCCACACAAAAGGATGTTACCCACCTGCGTAATGATAATGATTCTGTAAATGTGCGTGTTTTCGCGTGGTTTTTGTCTCTTCTATGTAGTAACAACTACCGTGAGAATAGTACTACTCTGTATTCTTACTTCGTATACCGTTTAAATAACGTTGCCGGTGGCGGGGTCTTTCTGCGTTTTTATTGGGCGTAATTTTGTATTAAATGCTACGAGGGTATTTTGGCCAATCTAGACCAACTTGAGCAGGTTGAAGTGGATAGTCGGCAGGCTTGGCGAAGCTGGCTGGCTGGGAACTACACCCAGAGTGACAGTATCTGGCTGGTCACTTACAAAAAGCATACGGGCGATCGCTATTTGCCCTACGACGCCATTGTGGAGGAGGCGCTGTGCTTTGGTTGGATAGACAGCCTGCCGAGAAGGTTAGATGAGGACCGAACGATGTTACTGCTGTCGCCTCGCAAGGCTAAAAGTGTGTGGTCGAAGCTCAATAAGTCTCGGGTGGAAAGGCTCATTTCTGAAGGGCGAATGATGCCACCAGGTTTGGAGAAGGTGGAGCAGGCGAAGGCGAATGGCACTTGGACATTTCTAGATGATGTGGAGGCGTTGGTGATACCTGAAGATTTGGCTGTGGCGCTAGCTGGTGATGAAGTGGCTAGGGCAAATTTCGAAGGGTTCAGCGATTCTACGAAGAAGGGAATTTTACAGTGGATAAAAATGGCGAAGCGATCGCAGACCCGTCAGCGGCGGATCAAGGAAACGATTGAGCAAGCTGCCATCGGGGAAAAGGTGCTGGGCTAGCCTACTCGAAATTAGGTAGCTAGCGGTTTTCTAATCTGCGATGGAGTACTGCTGAAATTATTTGCTCCGAGGCTACTGATTTGCTTATCTAGCTGTTTTTGTGTGAGCGAGGCATTTGCCTTTTTTAAGGCGTCAATTTGCTGATAGAGGTTATTAATTAGCTCTCCTTGCGATTTTACTTTTGCATTGAACTGGTTGAAGGTGTCGGTGGCTTCAGCTTCTAGTTCAGTGAGCATCTGAGTGGCTAGGTTTGTTTTTTGGCCGAGGGCAGCTTCTAATTCGGTGATGCGGACTTGGGTTTGTGATTTTATCGCTTCGATTTGCTCCTGTGATTTTCTCTGAAGCTGGATGAGTTGTTGTTTGAGCGTTGTTTCTATGATCGCAGTTTCAAAAAGTTCGTGGAGCAGGTGCTGGTGCTCTACCGTGAGGGTGTCAAATGCTTCAAAGACGGAAAATTTTTCCACCTGATCGTCTTCTAGCACGGCTTCCATTCTGGCGAGCTGGGCCTTGAAGGTTTCTACCTCGGCCATTGCAATATCTGAGAATGTCTTAAGGGCGGTTTCTCTTTGCTGATAGTTAGTCTGTTGTTTGTCGAGTTCTAATTGGTGTGTTCGTTGGGTCGCTCTGAGCTGGCGCTGGCGAAAGAGGGTTGCGATCGCTGCGCCACCCGTGGCGAGAGTAATGACTGTTCCCGTCTGTTGGAGAGATAGGCGTATTGGGGCAATGGCGAGGACTAGGCTGAGGAGCGATATCGCGCTGAGGCCGCGTGCGGTCAGTAAGAACTGGATTATCCTGTTCATGAGCGTCGTGTTTTCTGAGATGTTCCGTAGATTTTGTGAGATAGATTTTGTGAGATAGATTTTGCCCGGTGGATATTGTGCGGGAGGGATGTTTTTCCCTCTTCAATAACTGTAAATAACTGTAATAACTGTTTTTGCAGTGACTGCATGTAGCTAGCAGCTGGGCTATCACTGGCCGGTGAGTTGTGCTCTGTACCGTGCAGCTTTTTCTGAAAACGCACTCTGCGCCTGTTGGATATCTAGCTCAAAGTTTTGATCTTTGAGGGCAATGAGTTGATCTGTATAGTCGCTCTCGCGGGTGGCCGCTTCCCGTCTGGCTGTGGCTTGCCGCAGGTGTTGGCTTTTCTCTCCGTTGTGCTCTAGCTGTGTCTGATAGTCGATATCGGCGCTGGTAAGCTGGGCATGACGGGTTTCATTTTCTTTAGTACTGATAGCGACATCAATGCTCTGGCGCTCTAGTTGATGCAGGTCGTTAATATTTTTGAGGTTTAAGCTGGCCACCTCAATTGCACGGCGCTGGGCCTCTGCTTGCGCTTTTTGAGCCCGATAGGTGGCTTCATCTATTGCTGGGATGGCTGCGCTAGGTACCCACATATCACTACCGATGCAGTTGGCAGCTAAGAAGGTCATGCCGTCTTTGGACGTTTCATTCTTCAGTTCGCTTGTCGATGGGCCTGTCAGGTCGGTGTTGGTGTCGCTATTGTTGTGGTGTGAAGCTGTTTCATGGCTACTGTTGTCTGGCGCTTCTGACGGTAGGCTGGGTTCAGCCACTGAGGGAATCAGGGGCATTTGAGTAGTGGCGGCACCTAGTGGCCTACCTGTCGTGCCACTCTCTTTGGATATCTCCTGAGACATCTCTTTGGATGCGTCTTTGCGGGCGTCTTTGGGAGCGGTTGCTTTGGATGATTGCTGTCTTGCTGTAGCTGTGCGGGCCTTGGTCTTTTTGGTGGTGGTTTTGCTTTTGGCCTTTGAGGCTGTAGGTTCTGATTGTGCCTGTTTTGCGGTTGATTTTTTGGTTGCCGTGCGCCTGCCTGTGGATAGCGTTTCTTTCGATTTGGTCGCCATAGGGGTTACCTGCCTAATTCTTGCCTGACTCGATTAAAAGGGATAGCTCTCCTATGATAATAGTTCAATTGTACTAAATGTAAATTAAATTTCCATGCAGATTAAAATTTCCATTCAGACTAAATCTATGTATGGTGAGCAAGTCATGGGTTAGCTGCGTATGTTTACACCAATTCAAACTGGGGATGGCTCGAGTACGTTTTATTCTGAGGTCTTTGGAGAGTGGTTCCACAGCCGGGAGGGTGCTCGTTGCGAAGCTCAAAAAACCTATGTAGAGACAGCTCAAATCGCGCGGCGGGCAACGGGAAAAAAGCTGCACATACTCGATGTTTGCTATGGTTTGGGATACAACACTGCGGCGGCCTTAGAGGCAGTGTGGCGCGTACGGGTAGAGGGTGGGACGCAATGTCAGGTGGTGGTGAAGGCGCTGGAGATTGATATTGAGGTGCCAAGAAGTGCGATCGCGCACAATTTGCTTCAGCACTATTCTGAGTCTGTGGAGAAAGTTTTGCGATCGCTCGCTATGGACTGCCAGTGCCGGGAGGGGAATGTCTCTGCTGAGCTGCTTGTGGGAGATGCCCGGCAGCAAATTCAATCGCTGGTAGCAAAGAATTGGCAAGCTGACGTTATTTTTTTCGACCCGTTTTCTCCGCCACACTGCCCGCAGCTTTGGACAGTAGATTTTTTCCAGCAGGTGGCAAAGTGTCTGAGCCGGAAAGGGGGCGTGCTGGTGACCTATTCTTGCGCGGCGGCTATTCGCGCTGCTATGCAGCAGTGTGGACTCACAATTGGTGAGATTGCGGCGGGCGGACGGCAGTGGCCGGGCACGATTGCGGCCTATCCGGCTGCGACCGATGCGACTGGAGCGGTTCCCGAAGGCGGTGACTCACTGTCTTTGCAGGCCCAAGAGCATCTGCTGACGCGGGCGGCTGTGCCTTACCGGGACCCGAGTTTGCAGGCGACGGCGGCAGAGATACTGAAGGCGCGATCGCAAGCACAAAAAAAATCTGACCTATTGCCCACGGGCCCTTGGCGACGTCGCTGGAAAACGATGGCAGGAGCAGCCCAAAAGTCATCTGAGACAGCTGTCTAACTATGCCTGTCTGATTGGGCTGAAGAGCGCAAAGGTACAATTAGGCGGTTGGAAAGGGAGTGCGATCGCTATGGAAAATAGATATCTAGTGGACGTGCCATGGCTGCAGGCTCATTTGGACGATCCACAGGTGGTGGTTGTAGATACCCGCTTTACTCTCTCCGCGCCTGATGCAGGTCGCCATGAATATCTGGCGGGTCATATTCCCAGCGCGTATTATCTCGACCTGAACCAGGATCTTTCCAGTCCCGCCTTGCAACACGGCGGGCGGCATCCCTTGCCAGACTGGGCAATATTTACAGACAAGCTCAATCAGCTAGGTATCTGCTCTGAGCCGCCGCAAGGGCCTACTAAAGTGGTCATCTACGATGATTCGCGTTTTGCATTTGCGGCTCGACTGTGGTGGATGTTGCGCTATTTAGGTCATGACCAGGTCGCAATTTTAGATGGTGGCATTCGAGCATGGAAATCAGCTGGATTACCCCTGAGCAAGGTGTTGCCCAAAGATCGAACAGGTGATTTTCGCTCGAATTTTCAATCCGGTTGGCTCGTGGACATTAAGGCCGTACGACAGCAGGCGGATTTGCCCAGTGATTTGCCCAGTGATTCGCCCAGTGATTTGCCCAGTGATTTGCCCAGTGATTTGCCCAGTGATTTGACCAGTGATTTGACCAGTGGCGTGGTGATAGATTCTAGAGCGCCTGAGCGATGGCGGGGTGAAGTAGAACCGATTGACCCTATTGCTGGCAGCGTTCCCGGTTCGCTCAACTCATTTTGGAAAGATGCCAGCACAGCAGAAGGTAAGCTCAAGAGCCTCGAAGCGCTGGCTAGCCATTGGAAGCACTATACGCTGACCCCTGATACCGTCGTTTATTGCGGATCGGGGGTCACCGCTTGCGTCAATCTTTTCTCACTGGTGGTGGCTGGGTATCCCATGTGCAGGCTTTATCCGGGTGGCTGGAGCGACTGGTGTTCTTACTTGACGGCTGAGGAGACGTGATGCCGAC
The DNA here is from genome assembly GCA_038523095.1 of Cyanobacteria bacterium J06626_6. GTDB lineage: Bacteria > Cyanobacteriota > Cyanobacteriia > Phormidesmidales > Phormidesmidaceae > Phormidesmis. The sequence continues at coordinate 23,098 of JBCBJS010000058.1, read as the reverse complement.
CGACCACATTTTCTATGAGCTATTGAGAACAGCGCCCGATATCTTTCTAAAGCTAATTGGCTCTGTCTCGAATGAGGCCTACGAGTTCAAGTCATTTTGAGACCATAATGGTATACAAGTTTCCTGATAGACTAAGCGACCAGCTGTTTGAGATATTTACACAGGAAACCCTGGATAATTGCTTGGCTAAGCTGCCAACAAATTCATTGCCTGACAGCAGCCCGACTGCTGAGGGCTAGAGGATATCGAAAGACGGTATGGCTGTCCGAATCTATGGCAATCGTGAAATTAAAACTTTGCCCGGGGAGGCTACGCGGCCAACTGCTTCACGAGTGAGAGAGGCGCTGTTTAATATCTGGCAGGGCCGGGTGCTCGGGGCGCGATGGCTAGATCTGTGTGCGGGCAGTGGAGCGATGGGCGCAGAGGCCTTGTGCCGGGGCGCGACATCGGTGGTCGGCGTTGAAAAGTCAGGTGCAGCCTGCCGGATCATCTCGCAAAACTGGCAGAAGGTGGCCAAGCCGACGCAGCAGTTTCGGGTGGTGAAGGGCGATGTGGTGCGAGAATTGAAGACCGTTTGCTCCGCTGACCTTGTTTATTTTGACCCGCCCTATGCTGGCAAACTGTACGAACCGGTGCTGAAGCAGTTGGCGGACTGTCTTAGTCCGCAAGGCGAGGTCGCTGTTGAATACGGCGAAGGTCATTGGTATCCCGAATCATTTTTGGAAGAGCTAGCGCCAAGCTTAGAAATTGTTCGAGAAAAACGCTACGGCAGCACCCATTTGGCGTTTTTCCGGCGCTGTGACAGCTGAAAGCTTACTAAAAACATCAACTAAATTTGGGGCACACTAATGGCAGTTTTACGACGGAAGTGCGGATAAATATTGCGTTTCCGTAAGCTAGAGCACCTTTTGTCTGGGAACTTCAAGGCGTCATGTTTCGTGTGAGAAAGTGGCTGAGCGGCACGACTTTTCTTTTGATTTGTGTTGTGGCTGTGATGGGTGTCGTTCTGTCGGCGATACTGTCACAACATGTTCATGAAAGCGAATATTTTTGGGAACGTGACCCTTCCTTGATAGCTGATGTAGCTATTAGTGCAAGCGGTCAATCAAGTTCCTCGTTGGACTTATCCTCGGCAACTGGCCAAAAGTCTGAGCCAATCAATGAGCCAATCAATGAGCCAATCAATGAGCCAATCACACCGATTAACCGACCCGTAGATTTGAATACGCGTAAGGTAGCGCTTGGCGATCGCTTGTTTCATGACCCTCAGCTTTCTCACAATAACGAACTCTCCTGTGCTAGCTGCCATGACCGTAATTTAGGCGGCGCAGATGGACGGCCTCGCTCGGTTGGTTTTGAGGGGGGGCTGGTCAGTTTTAATGCCCCTACTGTTTGGAACAGCAGTCTCAATTTTCGCCAGTTCTGGGATGGCCGAGCGGCAACGCTGGAAGCGCAGATAGACGGACCAATTTTAGAGCCTAGGGAGATGAATTCTAATTGGTCTGAAATTATTGCGAAGCTCAGTCGAGATCGCAGCTATGTGCAGTCATTTAGAGGGCTGTACCCAAAGGGTATTGAACCGGAGGCTATTCGAGATGCGATCGCGACCTACGAACGTGCCTTGGTCACACCCAATGCCAGATTTGATCAGTATCTGAGAGGGAATGCATCTGCGCTAACGCCAAAGGAAAAAGAAGGCTACCGGCTATTCACAGACTATGGCTGCGTGGCCTGTCACCAGGGGGTAAATATCGGTGGCAATCTGTTTCAGCGACTGGGCATTATGGAAGACTTTTTCTTGGAGAGAGGGGCTGTGGAATCGGCTGATTTAGGTCGGATGAATATTTCTGGACGGGTGCGCGATCGCTACGTTTTCAAAGTGCCCAGCTTACGCAATGTCGCCCTCACTGCGCCCTATCTGCACGATGGCAGCATAAATACCTTAGAAGAGACGATAGATATCATGGCGCGCTACCAGCTCGGCCGAGAGATTCCGCCCGATGAAGTGGCTCTGATAGTGGAATTTTTGCAGACATTGACTGGTGAAATGCCAGCTGCCGCCCAATGAAACGATTGCTCTCTGTTGTGACTGCGGGCATTTTACTACTGCTGCTTACGGGATTGCTGCGCCAAACTCAAGTGAACAATATCGATGAGCACTACGACATTGTCGATAGTCTTAGGAGCATAGAGCGCGCCGACCTTGTGGTGATGTCTGATGTGCTTAAAACTCAGCTGTCAATCCTGCCGAACTACGATGCGCTGGCAACAGACTCTGCTAGGTTCGACGCCGAGCTTGTAGCGCTTGAAAGGCTCCTTTCACCGACACTTTTGAGAGCTCAGCACCTTCGAGAAGATCTAACCGCACTTACCGCGCATGCCGAAACAAGAAGCATTCTTGTAGAGGATTTTAAGTCGGAGAACGCGGTGCTGCGAAACTCGCTCTCCTACCTTCCAAGAGCAGTTGAGCTACTTTCCAACCGCCTACCTGAAGAGGCTTCGTACGAGCCGCTGAGAGCTTTGCTAAGTCAAGCCTCCACATCGCTGCTGCGGTACGCGCTAGAGACCGAGACGGACGTTGCCCAAAAGATTGAACAGTTGATATCTCAGATAGGGTCTTTACCCGTTGCGCTCTCTGGGATTGAGCAACATACGCTAGACAATATTTTTCGCCACGTTCGAGCCGTGCTGTACCGGCAGCCAGAAACAGACAGGGCGATCGCACTACTCTCCGCAGATCAAACTGGTATTGCCATTGAGCGGCTAGCCCTTGACTACAGCGACTATCACCGGCGGCTTGCCCAGCGGCAAAATCGCTACAGGCTGTGGCTCTATCTCGTCGCGATCGCATTAACTATGGGGTCTGGGTACCTGCTTTGGAACTACCGAAATTCGACCATGCTGAAAAAAGTAAATCAGCAGCTCAACGGTCTGGTTGCAGAGCGAACTGTTGAATTAAAGCAGACGATAGAAAAACTTAAGCGGTCACAATCCCAGCTAGTACAGTCTGAAAAAATGTCTGCCCTAGGTCAGCTATCCGCAGGGGTAGCCCATGAAATTAATAACCCGATCAACTTTATCCATGGCAACGTACAGGCCAACAGTCGATACAGTCAGGACTGCCTAGAATTACTTGCGCTGTATGCCCTGCACTACCCCGAACCAGCCGAAGAAATTCAAGATTTCATTGAGTCGATTGAGCTAGATTTTATGGTGGCGGACTGGGATAAGCTACTGAAATCTATGCGAATGGGAACGACTCGCGTAAAGCAAATCGTTGAGTCGCTGCGTAACTTTTCTCGACTGGACGAAGCAGCGTATAAGGCGGTCGACCTGCACGAAGGTCTCGATAGTACCTTGCTGCTGCTGAATCATCAGCTCACCTCACGCTCAGATGCTCCCGTCATCGAGGTCGTTAAAAATTACCGTGAGCTACCGCTGGTGTCTTGCTACTCGGGGGCGATCAATCAGGTCTTTTTAAATATCTTTAACAACGCGATTGAGGCGTTCGGCAGCGACCACTCCTCCCCTCAAATTACGGTCTCGACCAGCGTCGTCTCCGCCCAGCAGGCCCACTTGAAGCATGTCATGGTCAGTATTGCCGACAATGGCAGCGGTATTCCTGAAGAGATCCGCTCTAAAATCTTTGATCCATTTTTTACCTCCAAGCCCGTAGGAGAGGGGACAGGTCTGGGGCTGACGGTGAGCTATCAAACGGTCGTCGAAGCCCACAAGGGAGATATAAAAGTGTTCTCGACGCCCAATGAAGGGACAGAATTTCAGATTCAGCTGCCTCTGGCGCTGATCTCTGATCAGGTGAGCTGACCGATCTGATAAGTACTAATCACTAATTTGGGATGCCGAGATGGACAATTTGCGGCACAATATTAATTAAGCAACATTTTTGTTGCTAAACTCGTTTTCGAAGCGATCGCAGCAGTTTGTATTATTTGGCTGCTGGCTGTGATGAAAACGGGTTAAAAACGGGCCCCAAAATTAGGAGAGTTGCTATGGTTGCCGCCGTCCAAACCAAAGAACCCAGTCAAAAGCGCCTGTCTATGCAGGTGGCAGGCATCGCTGAAGATACAACGACCTTGCGATCGCAAGACTGGGACCGCGATCGCTTCGATATCGAATTTGGTCTGCAGAACGGCACCACCTACAACTCATTCCTCATCCGCGGCGAGAAAACGGCGCTGGTAGATACTTCTCACGCCAAGTTTCGGGAGCAGTACCTGGCGACGCTCAAGGGTGAAATTGACCCGAGCCAGATTGACTACGTTGTGGTGAGCCACACCGAGCCGGACCACAGCGGCCTGATCAAAGATGTGCTGGCGCTGGCGCCCAATGCAGTCGTGGTGGGTGCTAAGGTGGCGATCGCCTTTCTCGAAGACCTGATTCACCAGCCCTTTGAGCGAAAAATCGTGAAGAGCGGTGAAACGCTAGATCTCGGTAACGGCCACCTGCTCGAATTTATCAATGCGCCAAATCTCCACTGGCCCGACACTATCTTTACCTTCGACCACAAGACTGGCATTCTCTACACCTGTGATGCCTTCGGCGCGCACTACTGCACAGAGGATACTTTCGATGAAGACCTAGAGGCGCTCTCCCCCGACTTCCGCTTTTACTACGAGTGCCTGATGGGGCCGAACGCCCGCTCGGTGATTTCTGCTATGAAGCGGATGGACAAGCTCGATGGGGATGTAACGACGATTGCGACTGGGCATGGCCCCCTACTCCGACGCAACCTGGAGGAGCTGACCGGGCGCTACCGAGAATGGAGTCAACAGAAGAGCAATGCCGAAACGCTGGTGGCTGTCTTCTACGTGTCGGACTATGGATTTAGCGATCGCCTCTCGCAGGCCATTGCTCGCGGCATTAGCAAGACAGGTGTCGGGGTGGAAATGATTGACCTGCGCTCGGCAGATGCGCAGGAAGTCAATGAAATCGTCAGCCGTGCGACGGGCGTTGTGATTGGCATGCCCCCTTCTACCGGTAAGGGATCTGAAGAAACCCGCGCCGCTCTCGGTACGATTCTAGCTGGGGTAAATAGCAAGAAAACCTTTGGCCTGTTTGAATCCTATGGGGGTGACGATGAGCCGATTGATACGCTTCAGACCAATTTGCAGGATCTGGAGCTGAAGGTGGCCTTCACTCCTATTCGGGTAAAAGATACGCCCAGCGAAGCAACCTACCAGCTCTGTGAAGAGACTGGTACGGACCTCGGCCAAGAGCTGGCTCAATCTAAGAAAATTAAAAAGATCAAAGCCCTAGATGCGGACCTGCAGAAAGCGCTGGGCCGCATCAGCAGTGGTTTGTACATCATCACGGCTGCCAAGGCTGATGTGCAGTCAGCCATGCTGGCTTCTTGGATCACGCAGGCTAGCTTTGAGCCCTTGGGCTTTACGGTAGCGGTGGCTAAGGACCGGGCGATTGAATCGCTGATGCAGGTGGGCGACACCTTCGTGCTAAACATTTTGGAAGAGGGCAATCATTTGCCGCTGATGAAGCACTTCTTGAAGCGCTTTCCGCCCGGTGCAGATCGGTTTGCGGGTGTGCGCACCCGGCCAGCAAATAACCGCTCACCGATTTTGGCGGATGCCTTGGCTTACCTAGAGTGCGAAGTGGCTAGCCGGATGGAGCTAAATGACCACTGGCTAGTGTACTGTACGGTAGATGACGGCAGGGTTTCTAAAGAAGAAGCGCTGACCGCTGTTCACCATCGCCGGGTTGGCAACTACTACTAATCGGCCACTGAATTGCTCACTGGGCCACCACCACCGAGTGCTTACGCTTTTCTCAAGATAGAAACTTCGAAGGGCTGAAGGTTTTCGGAGATGTCGATAACTTTGTTGGCCTCATAAGCGGTGGATAGCAGGACCCTCCACTGCGCCCTTTCAATGGGAACGTCTAGGGTGAAGGGCTGTTCGTAGGAGAAGTTGATGGCGACAAGAACGGTTTCTTGTTCGGTTTCTTCTTGAAACTCCCGGAGATAGGCCATGTGTTCGTGGGGGTAGTGAATGAGCGATCGCCACGAGCCCCGACGCAGGGCAAGGCTGTGCTTGCGGATGCGAATCAGCTGCCGGTAAAAGTTCAAGATGGAATGGGGATCTTTGAGGGCAGCGGCGACGTTTAGGTCTGTGTAGTTTTTGTGGACTGGTAGCCAAGGCGCGATCTCTTTGCCGAAGCTGAAGCCTGCGTGGGCGGAGGCATCCCACTGCATTGGCGTGCGGGCACCGTCGCGGGGCGGTGGGGTTTCTCCGGTGTCGCTGGTGGTAACCGCATCATCTTTGAGCTGGTCTTCGGGGATGTCAGTGTTGTCTTGCATGCCAAGCTCTTGCCCGTAGTACAAAATAGGCGTGCCCCGAACGGTCAGCAGGAGTGTGGCGGCAGCTTTGGCGATCGCATTCGAATCGACGCACAGGCTGCACTCTATCCAGCGGGAGAGATGACGGGGAATGTCGTGGTTATCTAAGAAATAGGTTGGCCAGGCATTGGGCGGGGTGAGCTTTTCAGTTTTGGCAATTTGTCTTTGAAGGTAGCCCGGGTGCCAGGGGCTAAAGGGAAATTCGAAGGTGATAGGGAGATGCAGTTCGTCGTTATTTTTGCCGTAGAAGACAACAGATTCGTAAAGGGTGCTGTCGATGAAGGTTTCGCCGATGAGGACGCGATCGCCATACTCATCCAAGATGGCTCTAATGTCTCGAATAATTTGGTGATTCTTGGGTAGATTTTTGTCGTATAGGTGGTGATAGTTGTTGTAATCATTTTTGTCAGAAGCGCCATACTTCATCGGGTTGTCTCGGAAGTAGGGATCTTTTATATACACGCTGGAAGCATCCAGACGAAAGCCATCGACTCCGCGCTCTAACCAGAAGCGAACAATGTCGTAAACGGCCGCTTTGACTTCGGGATTGTGCCAGTTAATATCTGGCTGATTTTTGTTAAAGGTGTGAAAGTAAAACTGTTTTCGTTCGGGGACATAGGTCCAGCCCGGTCCCCCAAAGTAAGACTGCCAGTCGTTGGGATAGGCGCGTGAGCCCTGGGCGTCTTGCCATAGGTACCAGTCGGCTTTGGGATTGTGTTGACTGCTGCTCGATTCTATAAACCAGGGATGCTGATTGGAGGTGTGGTTTACGACTAGGTCGAGGATAATTTTAATCCCACGCTGATGAGCTTTTTCGACCAGCTCGTCGAAGTCTTTTAGGTTGCCAAAGGTGGTGCAGATTTTTGTGTAGTCGGCAATGTCGTAGCCGTTGTCGACCATGGGTGATTTGTTGATAGGGGATAGCCAAATGGCGTCTATTCCTAGGGTATTGCCGCCTGTTGAAAGGTCTTCTAAAGTCTTGTTTGTTTCTTTTGAATGATGGGTCTGATGGTGAACTTGGCCGTCGTTGAGATAGTCGAGCCGTTCAATAATGCCGCGCAAATCTCCCACGCCATCTCCGCTCGCATCGGCAAAGGTCAAGGCGTAAATTTGGTAGATGACGCCTTCCTCCCACCAGCGGAAAGCCTTGCGCAGCGGTGTTTTTGGTTGCGTCATGGCGCTATCCTCACGAATCGTCTTAGTCAATAGTCTCAGTAGGAAAAACTATCATGTAACGATCTTCCATTTCTTAAGTTCAGATGACAAACCCATGAAAAATGCGCCGACTACGGTGAGTCATCTACGGCGAGTCATCTACAATAGGTAAATATACTCTTCAACGGTTTTAATAAGACCCATGAATGTACCCACATCCGCTGCTCAGTCTTCTGCCGGTGCCTCTCCTGCCGATGGGGTTTCTGCCGATACCTTTTCTGAACCCTCCCGACAGCGGGATGTGCAGGTACTCCCCATTGCGGCTGATACGGTGGTGCTGCGATCGCGCTCTTGGAAACGTCTGCGGTTTGAAATTGAGTATGCTTTGGAGAAAGGCACCACTGCAAACAGCTACCTCATTCGTGGCAACCAAATTGCCCTGCTCGACCCGCCGGGTGAATCTTTTACAGCGTTCTTTTTAGAGGCATTGAAGAAAGAGATTGACCCCCGCACTATTGACTATATTATTTTGGGCCATACAAATCCCAACCGGTCCAAAACGCTAAAGGCTTTGCTAGAGCTGACGCCGCAGGCGACTATTGTCTGTTCTTTACCGGCTGCGATCGCCCTTAAGGCTGCCGAAATTGACCATGCTATCCAACCCATCAAGGGTGGCTCCGCCCAAGACTTGGACCTTGGCCAAGGTCACCATTTGGAATTTATTCTGACGCCTACCCCCCGCTGGCCCGGCGGCATGTGCACCTACGACAGCTACAGCGAAGTCCTATACAGCGACAAATTTTTTGGTGCCCATGTTTGCGGTGAGGAGGCTTACGATCTCTCCCGAGAGTCTCTCTTAGAAGACCAGCAGTACTACTTCGACTGTTTGATGGCGCCCAATGCCCGGCAGGTCGAAACCGCGCTAGAAAAGTTGAAAAACTATGCGCCTCGGCTCTATGCGGTGGGCCAAGGCCCTCTGGTTCGCTATGGTGTCGCTGAACTCACTCAGCTTTACTACGACTGGGCCGCAAAGCAGAAAAATCGGTCTGAGTCGGTGGCGCTGATTTATGCGTCTGCCTACGGCAATACGGCGACCATAGCGCAAGCGATCGCCCGTGGCATTACAAAGGCAGGCGTCTCTGTCCGTTCTATCAACGCAGAACAGGCCACGACTGAAGAAATTAAGAAAGCCGCAGAGAATTCAGCCGGGTTCATCATGGGCTCTCCCACGCTGGGTGGACATGCGCCTACGCAAATCCAGACGGCCTTGGGGGTGGTGTTATCTGCAGCTAGTAAGACCAAGCTAGCAGGTGTTTTTGGATCCTTTGGCTGGAGTGGTGAAGCAATTGACCTGCTCGAAAGTAAGTTCAAAGATGCGGGCTACAGCTTCGGCTTCAACCCTATCCGGGTGAAGTTTACGCCAGATGACAGCACTTTGCAGATGTGTGAGCAGGCGGGGACGGACTTTGCCCAGCAGCTGAAGAAAGCGGCGAAAAAGAAGAAAGCAGCCCCTAAGATTGCCGCTTCTGCTGTAGAGAAGGCCATTGGCCGCATTGTTGGTTCAATGTGCGTGGTAACTGCCAAGAAGGGCAACATTAGCAGCGCTATGCTGGCCTCCTGGGTGGCTCAGGCCACGTTCACACCGCCTGGATTTACGGTTTCTGTTGCCAAAGAGCGGGCGGTAGAAGCGCTGATGCACACAGGCGAAAGCTTTGTGCTGAATATTTTGGCTGAGGGTAAGCACTTGGGGCCGATGAAGCACTTTCTCAAGCCGTTTGGGCCCGGAGAAGATCGGTTTGCGGGCGTGGAGACGAGGGAAACGGAGGACGGACAGCTGATTTTGGAAGCCGCGATCGCCTATTTAGACTGCGAGGTAGCTGGGCGCATGGACTGCGGCGACCACTGGGTGATATATGCGACGGTCAGCGGTGGTGAAGTGATGGACAGCAATGCCAAGACCGCCGTTCACCACCGCAAGACCGGTACTCACTACTGAGCCATCTGCTGACAGAAGACGGCGTGTGACGGGAGACGACGTTTGATAGAAGACAATGTGTCCTGTGTTCGTAGCTGCGGTGGTCAGAGCTGTTTTGCTATCCGTGAAAGGCGTGGGAAGATGGAGGGATCGCCTGTTGTTGCAACCTATGTCTGCTGCTTTGTCTGGAACTGAACCTTCAAACCGTCCCTCGGAGAAAGATCTGGAGATGGATCAGATAGCCGCAACTGCAGATGTGGCGGCGGCTGAGACCAGAAAGACTCTGGATTTTTTGGCCCGGTGTCAGCGGCAGGCCGTTCGAGAAAACCGTGGCAAGATTGCTAGCATTACCTTTCCAATTGAGTCAATTGCGCCTTGGGTTGTGCTGTCGACCCTTGGCGAACTGCATCAGCGCCACTTTTATTACGATTCTCCCCAGCAGTGGGCGCTCATTGGCATAGGTTCTGTGGTCGGATGCAGTGCTGCAGGCTCCTCAAGGTTTGACGAGGCGCAGACGTTTATTGAAGCCTGGCAAACCCAATTTATTTATGCGCAGACGACTTCTAAGGCTGATTTGGCGGGGCGATTTTTTTGCAGCGCGACTTTTTTTGACTCGCCTAGCGCAAAGGAGACAGCGTCTGCCTCTTTTGCGCCAGATTGCTTTGCGCCGGTTTATATTTTTGTTCCTCGGGTACAGGTGATGACCCTGGAGGAAGGATCTTCGATTACGTTCAACATTTTGGTGACCGCGACGACGGAGATTGCAGAGGTTGCTCAATGCATTCAAGTCGAGCGGCAGCGACTGGCGATGGCAGATTCGCTAGGGACGGTCAGAGTGGCTTATTCTGGGGTTTCTTCTGTAGCCTCTTCTGTAGCTTCTTCTGGGGTGATAGAGAAAGATGTGACGAGTTTTGAAGGAACAGTGGTGGGGGCGCTGTCTCAGATTGCTAAAGGGACGGTTCGCAAGGTGGTGCTGGCAGATGTGATGGATGTGGCTGCGCCGCAGGCAGTGGATGTGGTGCGATCGCTCCAAACCCTCCGGCAAAATCACCCCGATTGCACCGTATTCTCTGTGGGTAATGGCCGCGGGCAGTCTTTTATGGGTGCGAGCCCAGAACGGCTGCTGAGCCTCAACGAAGGGCGGCTGATGACCGACGGGCTAGCGGGCTCAGCCTCTCGGGGAGAAACACCTGAAGAAGATCATGTGCTAGGGCAGACCCTGCTCAACAGTGACAAGGAGCGCCACGAGCACCAGATAGTGGTGGAATTTATTGTGCGGCAGCTGCGATCGCTCGGCCTAGAGCCACAATATGCCCAGTCTCCCCACCTGCTGCGGTTGCTTCATATTCAGCACTTGCACACGCCTATTATCGCCGCGCTAAATCCCGCGCAGGTATCGCCGCTAGACGTTTTAGCCAAGCTGCATCCAACCCCTGCTGTGGCGGGTCTACCCCTGGCAGAAGCCTGCGCACTCATTCGCCACCACGAATCCTTCGACCGGGGCCTGTATGCTGCGCCACTCGGCTGGATAGATACCGAAGGCAACAGTGAATTTATCGTGGGGATTCGCTCGGCGCTAATTGATGGGCATAGGGCGAGGCTGTACGCGGGGGCCGGGATTGTGACCGGGTCTGAGCCTGGAAAAGAGCTGGCAGAAATCAGGCTAAAATTGCAAACGCTGTTGAATGCGCTGGTGTGAGGCTGGGTCGCGTCGTTTGTTATGCCCATCGATTTTCGTAACACCAATTCGCTTTGGGCTTCAGTCGCAGTCGAGACGCTGGCAAGGCTGGGGCTGAAAACGGCAATTCTCTGTCCGGGGTCGCGCTCAACGCCGCTGACTTTTGCGTTTGCTGCCCATTCACATATTGAAGCGCTGGCCGTGCTGGATGAGCGCTCGGCGGCGTTTTTTGCGCTGGGCTGTGCAAAGCATCAGCACTTGCCGGTAGCGCTGGTCTGCACGTCGGGAACGGCAGGGGCAAACTTTTATTCGGCGGTGATTGAGGCGTATGAAAGTGAGGTGCCGCTGCTGATTTTTACGGCGGACCGTCCGCCGGAGCTGAGGGACTGTGCCGCCGGGCAAACTATCGATCAGCAGAAGCTGTACGGCGGCTTTGTTCAGTATTACAGCGAACTAGCGGTGCCGGTGGCGGAGGCAGGGATGCTGGCCTATTTGCGGCAGGCGCTGGTGAACGGTTGGCGACAGGCGGTGTCGGGCTTACGGGGGCCGGTGCATTTCAACTGTCCGTTTCGTGACCCGCTGCCGCCGTTGCCGGATGACTCTACGCGATCGCTCTCTACTACCTTCAGCGCCAAAACATTTTTTGCCCATGTGGTTCCGCCTGCTGTCTCCACTCCTGATTCAGCGCTACCTATACGGACCTGGGAGCAGACCCAAAATGGCCTCATCATCGCAGGCCCAGTCACTCCCCAGCATCCAGAAGCCTACTGTCAAGCCGTCAGCACTCTCTCTCAGCGGCTAGGCTGGCCGGTTCTGGCCGAAGGGCTTTCGCCGCTCAGAAATTATCGGCCGATGAATCCCGCATTGCTCTCTACCTACGACATCATTTTGAGACGTTCGGACCGGGCCGCGTCGCTGGTGCCTGACCAGGTTATTCAGCTTGGCCCCTTGCCTATCAGCAAGGTACTGCGTCAGTGGCTACAGGTGCATCAGCCCAGCCGCTGGATAGTCGGCTCGCTGCGCAACTTGGACCCGCTGCATGGTCCAGCCCAGATATTGACAACAGATGTGTTCGCTTTGGCAAGGCAGCTGAAAGCGTTGGAATCGCCGAACGCTGACTCTGAGAAGACTGATTCTGAGAAGGCTGACTACGTTCAACGCTGGCTTGCCTATGAGAAGGTCGAACGGCAGCGGCTGATGGCTGAACTCTGGGCAGAGGAAGCGCTGTTGGAGAGCAAGGTTGTTTGGCTACTTTCTCAACATTTGCCATTGGAGACGCCTCTCTTTGTTGCTAACAGCATGCCAGTTCGAGATGTGGAGTATTTTTGGCTGCCGGGCGATCGCCGGGTAAGACCTGTCTTTAGTCGGGGCGCCAACGGCATCGATGGAACGCTATCTACGGCTATGGGGGTGGCCCATCTTAATGCGCCAACGGTCTTGCTGACGGGGGATTTAGCTTTTCTCCACGATACGAACGGATTGTTGAACGTGTCTCAGCTGTCGGGCCATCTGAGCGTTGTTGTGATTAACAATGGCGGCGGCGGCATTTTTGAAATGTTGCCCATTTCACAATTTTATGACGTCTGCGAAGGCACCTCGGAGAAGATTTTTGAGAAGTATTTTTTAACGCCCCAAAACGTTGTTCTATCTTCGCTATGTGAGGCCTATGGCGTGACGCACTGCCAGGTGACGACTGCAGCAGAGCTAGAGGAGAAGATATCGGTATTGCCCGCGTCGGGCGTCCGCGTGTTGGAAGTTATCTGCGACCGACAGCAGAGTGTGGCGCAGAGAAAAAGACTGCTAAATGCTGGGTAGCTGATGAACTGTTTTAAGCACGCGGATCAAACTCTCTACTATTTGACGGCTGGAGACCCGCAGAATCCGCCGCTGGTGCTTCTGCATGGCTTTTTGGGCAGTCATCAAGACTTTTTACCACTGCTTCCTGTCTTTGCACGCCAGTTTTACTGTATTTTGCCTGACTTACCCGGGCATGGCCAAACTTCGACGGTGCCCAGTCGCTGCACCTTTTCAGCTGTAGCTGACTGCTTGATAGCGCTGTTAACTACGTGCGATGTCGACCAAACCCATTTGCTGGGGTATTCCATGGGCGGACGCTTGGCTCTGTATTTGACCTGTCGCTTCTCAAGTCGAGTCCGGCGGGTGGTGCTGGAGTCGGCTTCGCCGGGGTTAGGAACGGCTGAGGAAAGACGGAAAAGACGGTTCTGGGATGATGCGATCGCACTCAGACTAGAACAGATTCAAACGCCAGCTGAGATGACGGCTTTTCTCACCCAGTGGTACAGCAATCCTTTGTTCGCCAGCCTACATGACCATCCACAGACCTATGCTGCAATGCTGAAACGACGCCAAAACAACAGGCCTGCTATGCTAGCAAAAGCGTTGCGTGGCCTGAGCACTGGGCGTCAGCCTTCGCTGTGGAACAGACTCTCGACAGTAGAAAATTCTCTCCTATTGATAGCCGGTGCTCGAGACGCTAAATTTCTAAAGATAAATCGTGAGATGGTGAGCGCGATGGAAAGAAAGAAGACTGCAGTGCTGAGCGTTGTGAAAGGCTGCGGCCACAACGTGCATTTGGAAGCGCCCAGTGCATATGCAGCAAAAGTCGTTCGTTTTTTGTAGCAATCTGTTTTTTATAGCAATCTACGAATGCATAGCTCAAAAGAGAAGATGCGCCAATATCGATTGGCTGGTCAGGTTATCTGAACAAGTGCCTACTGCCAGATTTTGATCTGCTGATCTTTACCGCCGCTAACCAACGTCTTTTCTATCGGGTCGAAGGCTACGGTCAGTATCCAGTTGTCGCTATTGTCTAGGGTTTTGCTCAGTGCTTGACTCGGCAAGTCCCAGGTTTTTAGTGTGCTATCGACGCTGCTGCTGGCTAGCGTATTGCCATCAGGGCTAATTGCCAGGCTCACCACGCGATCGCTGTGGTCGGTAAGGGTGGTTATCAGCTCGCCGCTGGCTAGGTCCCAAAGCTTTATATTGGTATCCCAGCTGCCGCTGACCAGCATTTCGCCATCTGGGGTGAGCGCCACTGACCGAACGGCGTCTGTATGACCGGTAAAATCTTGCAATAGGTCGCCTGTTGCCAAGTCCCACTGGCGGATTTTGCGATCGCTGCTGCCGCTGACAAACGAAGCCCCATCCGGTGCGATCGCCACTGACCACACAGGTGCATCTACCTTGATTTGGTACAGCGGGCGACCGCTCTCCAAATCCCACGCCGTCAGGTTGCCGTCGTAGTCGCCGCTAATGAGAGTTTGGCCATCTGGGCTGATGGCCACCGTCCACACCGTTGCGCCTGACTCAGTTGGTAGGCTGTACAGCAGATCTCCTGTTTGCGGCTGCCAAACCTTAATGCCGTCACCGCTGCCGCTGACCAGACGCTGACCAGAGGGTGATATGGCTAGGCTTCTGATGGCGTCGGTGTGGTCTGTTAGCTCGCGCAACATTTCGCCTGTGGGTCCATCCCAAAGCTTGATTTCACCCTCTTTGTTGCCGCCTACGATCAGGATGCGGCCATCGTCACGGACGAAGGTAGTCGCTGCCCAAACCTGGCTTGAGTCGCTAAGCGATCTGACCAGCTCGAGCGGAACAACGGGCGGCGGCGGCTGGGCAGGTGAAGTGGTTTGCGCTGAGGTGATATTGGTCTGTTGAGATGGGGACTGTTGAGATGAGGACTGTTGAGATGGGGACTGTTGAGATGGGGACTGTTGAGATGAGGACTGTTGAGATGAGGGTGCTTTGGGAATAACGTTTGAGAGGGCGAAGAGTGTGCCTGCTATGGCGATCGCAGCTGTCAGGACAGTTCTCCGTCTGAAAAGTCTATGCTGAATCGCCTGTTTATTCTGCTCTATGGATTTTTTCTCAGTGGATAAGTGTGCTTCATCCGACTGCTGAGGTCGCTCTTGCAGCGCAACGGCAACGCTACCTCTGGTGATGGTGTCTGCGGTTGTTTGGTCTACGGCTTCTTCAGCTGTGTGCTGTACCGCTTTGCGACTATCTACGGAATTCGCGTTGTGACTATCTGTAGAATCGGCAGAAGATGGCTGAATAGAAACATCGGCAGGGACAACACCGGTCATGATGGCGTCGGTAAAGTCGGCTCCTTTGGTGTAGGCATGGCTCAGGTTCGCACCCGTGAGGTTTGCGTGCCTAAAGTTTGCACCAATTAGACAGGCCCGCTCTAAGTTCGCGCCGCTCAAATCCACATGGCTAAAATCGCCTTCAAAGTAGTATCCACCGCTTAAGTTCTCTCCAGCTAGGCTGCAGGGGACATGTGAGTGTCTAGCCCGCCAGCGGTTCCAGCTGTCTATGTCGCCTTTTAATATTGAGAGGGGGGAGTCTGCCATAGCGCGCTTGCAGGCGGCACTGGCAAGCGCTACCTGTTAAAAATAAGAAAATTTGTACTGCTCTGTTGAGAGTACGCTATCGTGTTGCGTATTTTTGCGCATCTAATTGGGTAAACACTTCAAAGAGACTTTTTTTAATGAGAATCTTAGTAAAGACACTGTAGTGTGCAGTGGCACCTTACTGAAATTTTGCCCGCGTTGTTGAACGTTGTCCGACGTTATTGGACGTTATTGGTCGGTAGTGAGCATTGAGCCGAGCTGCGGGGTCGATCTGTAGGACTGAGCTGTGGGGCCGAGCTATCCCGCAATCGAACGTCGCCAGTTGAAGAACTTTTTCAAGGTGCTTTGCAAGAACGTGTTCTTTGCGTACTTTTGCTTGGTGAGCTGTAGCGCTGTTTTCGGGCTGATTTCGCTCAGGGTTGGGTACACATGGATGCACTGAAGGGCGCTCACCTTTAAGTTGTTGCTCATGGCTAGGACGGCTTCGTGAATGAGCTCTCCGGCATGGGCTCCTACGATGTGTGCTCCCAAGATTTCACCTTTACCTGTGGTGATGAACTTAGCGAAGCCGTAGCCTGCTGATTCAGCGAGGGCGCGGTCTACGCCGTCGAATCCTTGCTTGAGTACGTATACATCGTCGCCGTAGCGATCGCGCGCCTGCCTTTCTGTGAGCCCTACCCGCGCTAGCTCCGGTTCTGTGAAAGTCGCCCAGGGAATCACCCGGTAATCGGCTTTCTTCGTCGGGAAGATCAGCGCATTTTGCATAGCGACGCCCGCTTCGTAGCCTGCCACATGGGTAAACTGGTAGCCGCCAATCACGTCTCCCGCCGCGTAGATGCGTTTGTTGCTCGTGCGCAGCTTAGCATCTACTTTGATGCCTTTTTTGTCGTACACCACGCCCGCAGCTTCTAGGTTCAGTGAGCCCACGTTCGGTGTCCGTCCTGTGGCGATCAAAATCTCATCGACCACGATGGTTTCATCGCCAGTGTAAATATGCTTTTTCCCGTTGATCACTTCGACCTTTTTGGCCCGGGTATTGGTTAAAATTCGCACCCCTTCTGCCGCCATGTGCTCCTGCACCACCGCAGCGGCTTCGGGGTCTTCTTTCGGCATGATCACCTCTCGGCTGGCCAGCAGAGTCACCTGCGATCCTAGCCGGGAGAAGGATTGGCCCAGCTCGCAGCCAATGGGCCCAGCGCCAATGACGGCTAGCGCGTCGGGCCGGTTTTTTACATTAAAGACTTGTTCATTGGTCAGAAACCCGGCTTCTTTGAGGCCTTCGACCGGTGGTACGGTGGGCCGCGATCCGGTGGATACCAGGAAGGCGCGGGATTTTAGCTGCCGCCCGTTGATTTCGAAGGTTTTCTCATCGATAAACTGGCCGGTGCCGTAGAGCACATCGACCCCGAGCTTCTCAAATCGCTCGGTAGAATCGTGCTCTTGAATGGTGTCGATAACATCGTGAACGTGGCCCATCGCTTCTTCTAAGTTGATGGTGGGCTGGTTGGTGTAGATGCCGAAGCGAGAGGCTGTTTTGACGTTGTAGGCGATTTGGGCAGCGTGAATGAGCGATTTGCTAGGAACGCAGCCGTAGTGGAGGCAGTCCCCGCCGAGCAAATGCTTCTCGATCAGAGCGACTCGGGCGTTGATTTGTGCGCCTGCGCTGGCTGCGACCAGACCCGCAGAGCCGCCACCAATAATCACCAAATCGTATTCTACTGCCATGATCTTTCCTCTGAGCTTTCCTCTTAGGGGGCGACAAGCGTTATCGACTAGCTTTTTGAAGCTTCGCTCTAACACTCACTCTTGCCCAAGAGTATGGCGCTGATCTGAATCTTTGCTGAGAGTTTGCCTAAAAAAATATAGAATTTGTCACGGCCAGATTTGTTTCGGCCAGATTTGTCACGCCCAGAGGCCTATTGCCAAATTCGTACCGTTTGCCCCCTGCCGCCGCTGATCAGCGTCGGATTGACGGGGTCGAAGGCGAGGGCAACGACGACGTCGACATTTTCATCTAGGGTTTTGGCGACTTGCTGACTGGAGAGATCCCACAGCTTAAGAGACCGGTTGGACCCGCTGCTGGCTAGGGTTTTGCTGTCGGGGCTGATGGCTAGGCTGAGAATGCGATCGCCCGGACTGACCAGGGTCGTTTGCAGTGTGCCCGACGCGATGTCCCACAGCTTAATGGTTTCATCTGAGCTGCCGCTGGCCAGGGTTTGGCCATCTGGGCTAATGGCGACCGATCGCACGTCGTCGTTGTGGCCGGTGAAGGTTTTGAGCGGGTCACCTGTGGCTAGGTCCCACTGGCGAATGGCCCGGTCTCCGCTACCGGTGACAAAGGATGCGCTGTCGGGCGCGATCGCAATGGACCAGACGATGGTGTCACTGGCAATGCGGTAGCGCTGCGTACCCTCGGCAATGTCCCAGGCGGTAATGTTGCCATCGCGATCGCTGCTAATGAAGGTGCTTTCGTCGGGTGCGATCGCCACTGCTTCCACCGCCGAGCCAAAGAGTGGAATATGATGCACTAGCTCACCGGTCTCGGGCCGCCAAACGTTGATCCCATCGCTGCTGCCGCTCACCAGCCACTGCCCAGATTCAGAGACGGCTAGGGTCCTGACGCCGTCAGCATGGCCCATCAGGGTCAGCATCGTATTGCCGGTTTGCCCGTCCCAGATTTCAATCTGCCCTTCGGAGCCGCCGCCGATCACGATGGGGGTACCGTCGGCTTGGCTGTGGGTGGCCACTGCCCAGACCTGACTCGACCCGGTGAGGGACTTGGCCAGGGCCAGGGAAATGTCTGAGCGTGCCACGACTCGCTGGGATTCGACGTTGCTAGGTGCGATAAAAGGCAGGCCGATGGCCAGTGCGATCGCCGCAGCTGTGACGGTCGGTAGCCAGACAGCTTGCCGGGCAAATCGATTGGCAAGCAGCGCAGAAAAGCGTCTATCTTTTGACCGGCGACCCCAGGGAAGGCCTGAGCTGCCAGGGTCTGATTTGCCAGATAGCGCAAATGCCGACTGCCGAATACTTTGCTTGCGGTTCGCTTCTCCTCTGCTCTTTTGACTGCCGTTGAGCCGTCGCTGGGTGGATTTCTGAAGACGCCCCCCAGGGAGTGCCCTCAGGAATGTCAGCGCCAGCAGGGGTCGGCTTGGCGATGCTTTTTCTGTGTTGGATCTGGCTGACTGTGCCTTGCTGGCGATGCTTGCGCTGGTATCTTGGGGCTGAGTCTGCGTTTGAGAGGCTGCTGGTAGAGGTGTGCTGTCCGAGGCGTGCTGCTGCTGCCAGAGCAAATAGGCTACGGTCTCTGTGTAGGGTGTCGCTGCGGTATCGGGTAGGTGGGTCGTGCGGATGTCGGCTTCGTTTAGCCGGGTGCCTAGCAAATTGGCCCGTCGCATGTCAGCCCGCTCTAGCTTCGCCTTAGAAAGATCGGTATTTAATAAGTTGGCCCCGTGGAGATTGGCATCTCCCAAATACGCACCGGTGAGGTCCGCGTTGCTCAAGTCTGCGCCGCGAAAGTCTGCGCCTACCAGGCAGGCTCGCTGCAGATTGGCCCCGCGCAGGTTGACGTTTCTAAAGTTCCCTTCGAAAAAATACCCATGGCTGAGATCCTCTCCCTCTAGGCTGCAGGGGACATCGGGATGGCTGTCTCTCCACTGATTCCAGCGCTCTATACCTTGTTCGAGTAGGGCTAGGTGATTGGTCATGGATGCTTGAGGGATGTCGCTGATAGGTAGAAAGGCGCCGTTTTGGTGTTTGGCTGGCGGGTTGGTTGGCGCACTTGGTGGTGGATGTATGGTTTGAGCGTTCGGCTTATGCGCAGGGTTCGGTCATGCCGTAGGCGAATAGGCTTCCCCTAGTCGGTTTTGGTGATTTCAGTGTTAGCGCTCAACTTTTATCACAGGTCAGTGCGCCAATTCCTCGGAAAAACCACTGACGGAAAAGCTGTTGCGAGGGTATCGCTAACAGAACAGGCATATGCTTGTCAGCATTTCTGCTTCAGAACTGATAACAGTCACAAGTATTTTTTGACACAAGAGATACGGGTGTTGTTCTGTCATCGCCATTCTGCTAAATAATCTCTTCACAAAAAAGAGAGACTTTCAGGACTATTCGAGAGTGCCGGTTCTGCTTTGTGGTGCAGCTGACACAGCCCACTCGGCACGGAAAAGAAAGCTACATACAACCAGCAGAAATTACTTATGGTTGAAGTCTCTTTTGTTACTGACTGTGAGAGTGAAATTTAAGGCTCTCTCTATTGTCGGTAATGAAGGTCGCGCCGACGCAGTGGTAGCGGCTTGGTCTGCAGTCAATTCCTTAAGATGGGATTGACTTCAGATCTCAAGTGCTAGCAAAAGCGCCTATTAAAAATTGACCTTGGTATTATGAACAGCTGTGAGTGTTCTTGCTGTGATCGAAGTCCCTGTTTACAACTTTTTATACAACAGCTGAAGAGCACGCTTTTCCGCATATCCAGGGCCCAAAGCTATACTCAAAATTATGCCAGCACCGCGCAGCGCTCTCCCGTTAGGCTAAAACCTCTGGTTTCGGTGATTTTAATCGGTATGATTTGCCCTTTCAGCCTGTCGATATCTCCTGGGAAGAAGGTCAGCCGATTGCCCCGAGTGCGTCCCATGACTTGAGCCGGGTTTTTGGGATTGACTGCCTCGACTAGGACCGTTTCGGTGCGGCCTTTGTAGCGGGCGGATCGAATCTCTGCCTGCTGCGATACCAGATGGTTTAGTCGCTGCAGTCTATCCTGCTTGACTGCTTCTGGGAGCTGGCTGTCCCATTCGGCGGCGGGGGTGCCAGGGCGAGGCGAGTAGGCAGCTGTGTTCACCATGTCAAAGACGATGTCTTCCATGAGGGTGAGGGTGTTGTGAAACTGGGCTTCAGTTTCACTTGGGAAGGCAGCAATGACGTCCGCGCTAATCGAAGCATCGGGCACGTAGCGCCGCACGGTATCGATAATCCGCCGGTATTTCTCGTGGGTGTAGCCCCGGCCCATGGCCTTGAGGACGTCGTTGTCTCCAGATTGGAAAGGGATGTGGAAGTGCTCGCAAATTTTCGGTAGTTCGGCGCAGGCTTTGACCAGGCGCTCAGTGAAGTAGCGCGGGTGGCTGGTGGCAAAGCGAATGCGCTCGATGCCGGGTACATCGTGGACGTAGTAGAGCAGGTCGGTCAGGGTATTTTCCCTGCGGCCTTCTGGGGTAATGCCAGGAAGGTCACGGCCATAGGCGTCAATATTTTGCCCGAGCAGGGTGACTTCTGTGTAGCCCTGCTGTCCTAGCTCTACCATCTCGGCGCGGATGGCTTCTTTGGTGCGCGACTGCTCTAGCCCGCGCACGCCAGGTACCACGCAGTAGGTGCAGCGCTCATTGCAGCCGTAGATGACATTGACCCAAGCGGTGACGCTGCTATCGCGGCGGGGCTTGGTGATGTCTTCCATAATGTGGACGGGCTCTGTGGCCACGACCTGATTGCCCTGCGCTACTTGGCTCAGTAGGCTCTCAAGCTGGTTGGCATATTGTGGACCCATGACCAGATCTAGCTCGGGGATGCGGCGTAGGAGCTGTTCGCCTTCTTGCTGGGCAACGCAGCCCGCGACGACGAGGGTGAGGTTTGGATTTTTGCGTTTGCGTTTGGCCTGCTTGCCCAGGTAGGAGTACACCTTTTGTTCAGCGCTGTCGCGGATGGTGCAGGTGTTGTAGAGCACGACGTCGGCCTGGAGTGGGTCGGCCTCCCACTGCATGCCCATGGTTTCGAGGATGCCTGCCATGCGCTCGGAGTCTGCCTTGTTCATTTGGCAGCCGAAGGTGGTGACGTGGTAGCGGCGGGATTCGCTCATGGCAACAGTGATGTGTGTTCAGTTTTTCAGCACCTTATTGTGACACTTATGTTGAGCGATCGCTACTTAGACAATCGCTCAACTTCGACGAAGATATCTGGCATCTTCAGGGCATGATTATTCCAATAGAGACCGCTTTGACTGATGCGTAGCGTTCCTCTGCAGGCGTTTTTGAGGGCGTTCTGTGTATCCATGCCTGTCTGTTTTTGACATCTACAATCCAATAGTTCTCAATACCATAGCGAGTGTAGGCTTTTGCTTTTTTCGCCTATGTCGTAGCTTAGCGTAGAGTTAGAAACTTCAATCAGCCAGTAGATGTCTTCGGGCGCGGGATGTTTGTCATCGTCTCCTATGTACAAGACAAAAAGCGCAGAACTAGCTGAAAGTTCTTCTGTTGCTGAGGTTGAGCAAAGTTTGAGCAGATGTGTCTAAGGTGGTCAAAGCCATAGCGAAAGACGCTTTTAGCTAGATGATCGTGAGCCTTGACGGCTAAGGGTTTAACTTCATTTAGCCACTGCCCTATTTTGACCGTCCAGCAAAGCGCTATCGTCAGTAGCGCGAACAGCTTCTTCTCGCCGCACTTGTTGCACTTGGTCTGACGACGATGTCACTGCCCTCAATTGCGACTATGAAATCTACGCCGCCCTTCCATACCCTTATCGTAACTACTCAGGTTTAATATGTGATGAAACAAATCAGGTTGTGGATGGAGCAGCGGTAATGTTTGTCTAGCAGTGAGCCGAGAGTCATCTAATCTGCCTTGATTAAACAAGCGTCAAAACTAAGCATCAGCCGCGAAGAGATAAGCGCGGTATACCACTCAGGCGAAGCAGCAGTGATTGCTTTGGTCGAAGGACTTGTCGAGCAGTATAGCGTTCTGGAAGCGAATCAACGAAAATTAGAAGCTAGACTCAAAGCGCTAGAGGATAAGCAAAAAAAGACCAGTCGCAACAGCAGTAAACCGCCATCAGGTGACGGCTTTGGCAAACGCACGAAGAGCTTACGAAAAAGAGTGAGCGTCCGAGCGGAGGACAGCCAGGCCACTCGGGTAGCCGGTTAGAGTGGCGCGAAACCGTAGAGGCGGTAGAAACTCACCGCGTTAGCCAGTGTTTCAGTTGTGGTGCTTCATTAGAAACAGCTGCGGTGTTAGGCCATCAGCGGCGTTAAGTACACGAGCTGCCCCCCTTAGGCTTGCAGGTGATTGAACATCAAGCCGAAGTCAAGTGCAATACGGCAGTGGCCTGAAGGGGTTGATAGTGTATCTAATGGATGGACAGTTGTTGCCCGCCCAAAGAACCTGTGAAGTGCTCAGCGACGTGTTTGGCTACGAGCTGTCCGAAGGTACGTTGTACAACGTGAGCGCGCAATGTTTCGAGCGACTAGCCCGTTGAAGCGCAGATTCGAGCGGCCATAGAAGCAGCAGATGTCATCCACTGTGACGAAACTGGACTTGCAGATGAATCGCAAACTGTGGTGGCTACATGTCGCTTCAACCGCGCAGCTCACCTACTACTTTGTGCATCCCAAACGGGGCCGCGCAGCGATTGATGAGCGGGGTGTTGTGCCAACCTTCAACGGCATCAGTGTCCATGACGGTTGGGCGAGCTACTTCTGGTATGACTGCGCCCATGCTCTATGCAATGCGCATCATCTGCGTGAGTTGCGCCTTATCGTCGAACGCTGTGAACAGCCGTGGGCC
>JBCBJS010000057.1:0-29071 GCA_038523095.1 Cyanobacteria bacterium J06626_6 | reverse complement strand
TGTAAATTTTTTGACGTCAAGCTGGCATGATGGCTTGACAGCCCTGTGTGGGTCTCGCTACTGTGACTGATATATCTGGGTCACGTTATTTCAGTCCGATATGCCAGACAAGCAAAAAGTTACGTTATACCTCTCGGATGAGCTGCACCGGCAGTTCAAAATCCGTTCCGCGATAGATGGTGAGACGATGTCTGCCATGGCTCAGAGAGCTATTGAGTTCTATTTGGTCAACGCGGAAATGGTTGAGAATGCTGGTGACATCCATGGAAAGGCCCATCAGATTCACAGCTGTCCACAGTGTGCTGCGGCAGTGGCTCTGAGGGGAGACGGTCTGGTTTTGGTGCATGACCATGGCGAGCATGTAGTTGACGGTTTGGTCGGTTTGAGCACTATCCCGAGCCTAGAGCAGGACTCTAGAAGTCCTGATGAAGGGGAGTTGATAACCTGTTGAGCGTGCCTGCAGTGATTTTTGCCTACGGCGGGCCGAGACAGGGCGGGTTTGTTAACCCCGTTACGGAATGTTTGTTGTTTCTGTTTTAGTCTGTTGACTCTGCTACAGGTAGATGTTCTAAATCGTCTTATTTGGAGGCGATCGCCATGAGAGAAGAGCTAAGCGTTTTAATTCAAGCTCAATACCCATTAATCTATCTTGTGACCTTTGAGGAGGAACGAGCAGAGCGCGCGATCGCGTCGCTGGCGCAGCAGCGCTCACAGCAAAGAGTATATACTTGGACAATGACTCACGGCATGACTGAGTATGGCCATGAGCGAGCTTCAGGGCAGCAGAACAATACGGTTTCTCCGCAGGCGGCTATCACTTGGGCGATGCGACAGAAGGAGCCTAGCCTGTTTGTTTTCAAAGATCTTCATCCATTTAAAGATAGTCCTGAAGTAACGCGTAGCCTGCGAGATGCCATAGAGAGTTTTCGGGGTACGCAGAAGACGATTATTTTGATGTCTCCTGTTCAGGAGATTCCAGTGGAACTAGAGAAAGAGGTTGTTGTCTTAGATTTTAGCCTGCCGAACATGTCTGAGTTGAATCAGGTCTTAACGGCTGAACTGAGTAAGTCGGGCACGAGTTCAATTACAACGGAAGGTCGTGAAAAGCTCCTGAAGGCGGCACTTGGCCTGACGCGCGATGAGGCCGAAAAGGTATTCCGAAAGTCTAGGGTGATGGCCGGGAAGCTGACGGAAGGGGAGGTGGATATTGTTCTTTCTGAGAAGAAGCAGCTTATCCGGCGTAATGGAATCTTGGACTACATAGAAGAAGATGAAACTTTGGATTCGGTAGGTGGCTTAGAGGAGCTAAAGCACTGGCTGAGGCAGCGCTCGAATGCCTTTACAGAGAGAGCACGTGAGTACGGGCTACCGCAACCGAAGGGGATGTTGATTTTGGGGGTGCCCGGCTGCGGCAAGTCTCTGATTGCTAAGACGACTGCTAGGCTATGGGGATTGCCACTTTTGCGTTTGGATATGGGCCGTGTGTATGATGGCTCTATGGTAGGACGCTCTGAGGCTAACTTGAGAGGCGCTCTGAAAACGGCGGAGTCGATTTCTCCGGCTGTCTTGTTTATAGATGAGATTGATAAGGCTTTTGCGGGCAGCGCAGGGTCTGCGGATTCTGATGGTGGCACCTCTAGCAGAATTTTTGGTAGTTTTTTGACCTGGATGCAGGAAAAGACATCTCCTGTGTTTGTGATTGCAACGGCGAACCGAGTGGAGCGTTTGCCGAGTGAATTTTTGCGAAAGGGCCGATTCGATGAAATCTTTTTTGTCGATTTGCCTAATGAAGAGGAGCGAAAAGAGATCTTTAAGATTCATTTGGGCAAGCGCCGCGACGATACAGAGCGGTTTGACTATGACCAGTTGAGCAAGGTTTGTGAAGGTTTTTCGGGCGCTGAAATCGAGCAGGGACTGGTCTCTGCGATGTACGAAGCATTTGCCCAGGGCCGGGAGTTTACTCAGCTTGACATTATTGCGGCAATTCGCGCTACGCTGCCGCTGTCAAAAACGATGAGTGAGCAGGTGACGGCTCTACGTGATTGGGCTCGCCAGCGCGCTCGTCCAGCGGCTTCATCGGTTGCGGAATACCAACGGATGGAGTTCTAACAGTCTTTTTTCCTGCTCCAACAGGAAGAAGGGTTAACTGAACTTTTTTGTAGTGGTTCAGTTGACAGCTTAAAAGTCCAGGTTCCTATCTCATTTGATAGCTGGCGTTTTCGATTTCTAACCTCGTTGTCTCTCAATTTCTCTCCAGGAGGAAACTCAAATGTCTCACTTTAGTACTCTGCGCACTAAAATCACTGATGCTGAAATTCTGAAGTCTTCACTCTGTGACCTAGGGGTTACTGTAAAGACAGAAGCCAGCATCCGTGGTTACAACGGCCAGAATGTCCGTGCTGATATTGTTGCCGTGCTTGAAGGTGACTACGATATCGGCTGGTCTCGTAATGCTGATGGTTCTTTCGACTTGATTGCCGATCTATGGGGTGTTGCCAAGAAGCACAACCAGACCGAGCTAATCAACTCCATCAACCAGAAGTATGCTGTGAACAAAACGCTTTCTGAAGTGAAGCGCCCTGGCCTGCAGAACGCTAACGTTCGCCTTGTTCTTCAGTAGTTTTAATGGCTGTTCTTGTGACGCCGTTCCCATAACTGCGATGGGCTAGCTCTAGAAAAGCTGGCCCATTTTCTTATGTTTATTTTTCTGTAATTCAAGATAGCTTATGGCTATTTTGCAATGGTTTGGTTGAGGAGCTCTGCGATCGCCTTGTGCTCAATAGGTGGCTCCGCTACAACTGCCTGCCGTGTATCTGTGATCAGCCAGTCTAGAGCGGCTGCTTGAACGTCGATAGATGCGCCTGTTTTGTCTACGCAGTATCGGCCAAACACCAGCTTATCGACAAGTCTAACGCCGGAGCCGATGCGAGAGTATTCAAAAATGACGCTCTTGTCGATAATCGTGCCGCCAGAAATGAGGCAGTTTGGCCCGATCATGCTTGGCCCGACAATTTTAGCGCCATCTTCTATGTGGGTCATGCCACCGATGTAGACTGGACCTTCTATGTCGACATTGTTCCAGTTGGCTTTGACGTTTAGCCCGGCAAATACTCCTGGCTTCACTTCGTTGCCGGGAATGCTCACACCATTCACTTGGCCTGTGAGAACATCTTGGATGGCTTGCCAATAGTCGGGAACCTTGCCGATGTCCACCCATTCGAAGTTCATACGGATGCCGTAGAAATCTTCATTGGCTTCGACGAGTTTTGGAAAGAGATCGCCGCCAATGTCAAATTCTTGATTGGAGGGGATGTAGTCGAAGATTTTGGGTTCAAAAATATAAATGCCGGTGTTGATATCGGTGCTGAGGGCTTCTTCGACGGTCGGCTTTTCTTGGAATGACTTGATACGACCTGTGTCATCAGTCACAACGACGCCATAGCTAGGGACTTGCTTTAGCGGGACCTGCTTCATGACGATGGTTGCGATGGAGCCTTTCTCGCGATGTTGACGTACGGCCTCGGTAAGGTCGAGGTCAATGAGGGCATCACCACATAGGACGATAAACGTATCATCGAAAAAGGGGTAGAAGTCTTGGATTTTTCGCATGCCACCGGCTGAACCTACCGCTTCTCCGACTAGCTTGCCATCAGTGATGCGGCCCTCGAAAGAGTAGGCTAGCTCAACGCCAAAGCGCTGACCGTCGCGAAAATATCCTTCAATTTCATTGGCGAGGTGACTGACGTTTGCCATGATTTGGTTAAAGCCATGCTTGCGCAGCAGCTCTAGCAAAAACTCCATCACCGGTTTTTGCATGATGGGAATCATCGGCTTGGGAATTGTGTAGGTAATGGGACGGACTCGGGTCCCTTTCCCAGCGGCCAAAATCATGGCTTTCATATTGATTGATTCCTCACACTTAGACTTGTAGATTGACTTGTCGGTTGACGGTTTTGAGCTTTCTCATTCTGAAGAGCGCTTTTGAAACAAGCTGCTTACAGGCGTTAGTCGCTTTGATAAGGGAGATAGGCGATATTACGGATGGACTTTACACTGCATTTTATGACGGCCTCTGCCCATGCTACCAAGGCCAATATCAATATACCCTGATAGGATTTGAGACTTCATCGCTCCCTTACAGGTTTCCCGGCTGTCCCTTTTAGACTGACCATCTGCGTTTGACAACGTTTGGCTTTTGTGAATTTACGTGCTTTTTGAGGGGCTGAAAATGGGGTGAAAATCAGTACAGCTCCGGACCTAGCGTGAAGGTCCGGAGCTGCGTTGAGCGCTGAGATAGAAGTGGGCTTTAGTAGAGCTCTTCTTCTTGGTGGGTCATGACTGTGCAGTCAGAAGTGGGGTAAGCCACACAGGTGAGTACGTAGCCCGCTTCGATTTGATCGTCGTCTAGGAAAGACTGATCTGACTGATCGACGGAACCAGCGGTGATTTTACCAGCACAGGTAGAGCATGCACCGGCGCGGCAGGAATAGGGAAGGTCAATGCCTTGCTCTTCAGCAGCATCCAAAATGTACTCGTCTTCAGCCACTTCAATGGTGGTGTTTAGGTTTTCGGCTTCGTTGATTAACGTTACCTTGTAGCTAGCCATGCGTATATCCTCTCGGTTTATTTGGGTTGTTAGTGAAAGCTTCTGCCTTGCGAGTGTGACTGGCAAGATAGCTCTCATTAACAGCATATTTTGATACTACGAGAAAACCATTAAGCTGTAACTATCTCTAGGCGGGTGGTTGAACGGGATTCGTAATCTAAAGTTGAAGAAAGATCATGATTTACTTATGACTACGCTTCTACGTGGCGGCAGAACTTTGGCTGAAACCCTCTGTTTAAGATGGATTTGAGCATTGTCGTATTACGACTATCAATTTTTGTAGGAGACTTTATTTTATCAGTAATTCTCTTTTTTATAAGCCTGGCTTATGCATGAACAAATTTGTAGATATTGATAGAAATTGTGCTTAATGTTGGCCTTTTTCTAACTTGAGAGAGAAGTAAAAGAAGATATTTTAAGAGTCTGTTTGATAAGCATAGATGAACGTCTGTTGTAGTTGTCTATGTTTTTGTTTTCAATACTTTCTATTGGCGCAGGTGATGGTTGTTTGTGTCGGGCTGGTGGGGACTGGCTATGCGGCTAGGGTAAGAGCCGAGGCGCTGTTGGCGGATGGGCGATCGCGGCTTGTGAGTGTGGCTGGGCGAGAGCTTGAACGGGCGACGGTGTTTGCGTTGCGATACGGGATATCAGCTGCCGAGTGCTGGCAACAGCTGGTGACCGCTGATGGAATCGATGTCGTGGTGGTGTCTACGGTGAGCAGCTTGCATGGCGCTGTGGTGGAAGCTGCTTTGCATGCAGGCAAGCATGTGGTGGTGGAATATCCGCTGTCGCTGGACTTGGATCAGGCGTACCGCTTGGTTGCAAGTGCCGAAGCGCGAGGCCTGCTGCTGCATGTGGAACATATTGAGCTGTTGGGGGGGCTTCACCGAGCGATGCAGGCCTACCTGTCCCGCATTGGAACGCCGACCTATGTCAGCTACCGCACGATCAATCCTCAACATCCGGCCCCGCAGAAATGGACGTATCACCGGGACCTGTTTGGATTTCCTTTTTGCGGCGCGCTGTCGCGGGTAAATCGGATGACCCATCTATTTGGACGGGTAAAGCAGGTGTCGTGCTGTACGCGAAGGGTTCTCGGTAGTGATACGGACTATTTCAGGAGTATTTTGAGTTCGGGGTGGCTGGAGTTTGACTCGGGTGTGGTGGCTGAGCTCACCTATGGTAAGGGAGAAAGCTGGTGGGTGAAGCGCCGTGATGTGGAAGTGCAGGGGAGTATGGGCGCGATCGCATTTGTGGGCAATACGGGAACTTTGACAACTGCCCAGGGAACAGAAGATATTGCCGTCGCTCCAAGAAAGGGTCTTTTTCGAAAGGACACGCAAGCCTTTTTGGATTACCTTACAGAAGGAGTTCCTCTTTATGTGAGCACATATGAGAGTGTCTATGCACTTGCTGTGGGCGACGCTCTAAAACGTTCCTCAATCGGCGAAAAGCCTGTTTCTTTGGAGGATGCTGACGTTGACTGGGGTAATTATTCGCTTGGACCGATTCAGTCAGCGCCAAACTAGAATACCGGGGCTTGCTTGGGATGGAACAATATCTAGAATGTCTAGCTGGGCGCAGTAAGCAATATCGACGGTGTTATTTTTACTGAGGAGACGCTGGCCATGGCTGGCGTGGTTCAGCAGTTCGGGCAGCTGCGACTGCCACTGCACGTAGAGGCTAACCGAAGCGAGGGCCGCGTCATTGCCAATTAAGTCGGTGTAGCCCAGGCTTGCCTGCTTGAGGGCCTGCTGAATGATTGCGCCTGCACAGACCGTGTCTTCAAGAGAATATTCACCTTCCCAACCGGAGCCTACGAGCCACACTGTGCCGGGCTGATGTTTGAGCAGGTGGTTGACAACGGCTTGACGATTGGTGAGGGCAGCGGTGAGGACATTGGATGCTTCTTGAATACGCTGTAGGCAACGGGTGCCGTTGGTTGTACTCATGAATAGCCGTTTGCCTTTTGTCTTTTCTGGGGAGTGGTCTAGCGGGGAGTTGCCAAGGTCAAAGCCTTCGACTTTTTGGCCACCGCGCTCGCCTGCTCGGATCCGGCGCTCGGCAGGCCAGTTCTCGCTGACTTTGAGAAGCTCGTCGAGGTTGCTAAAAACCTGGATAGCCTCGGCACCCGCTTTGAAGGCGGCTGCCATCGTTGTGGTGGCTCTGAGGACATCAATGGCGATCGCACAGTCGGGCAAGAGACCTGCAGGGACTTCCTCAGGTGTGTGATAGACAGATATTTTCACTGGATATTTGGCCCGCTCTTCTGGTACTCGGTTGCTTAGCTAGTGTCACATTCTACGGCGTCAATTTTGCAGACTGTAATGCGCATTGCAACAATTTTGACATGTTAGAACGGGCCCGTCTATTAATGGTCGACGCTTAAGCGTCGACTGCCAGAGCTATCTGTTAACCCTGGAGGTTGGCTCTGGCGGTTGGCTCTGGCGGCTGGCTCTGGCGGCGGTGCCTTAGCTGCTCTCTGGTTGCTCATTATTGAAGGGGGCGACGCTAAGAACGGAGAGGGAGGGATTCGAACCCTCGGTACCTTTCGGTACACTCGATTTCAAGTCGAGCGCATTCGACCGCTCTGCCACCTCTCCAAAGGTGTAGACCGAGCCGTGCTGGGCAATGTCCCGTGAGGCTCATAGAAAGGGCCTGTAAAAAGGGCCTGTGAAAAGGGTCTGTAAAAAGGGGCCGGTTGGCTTGGTCATATTAGCTTGATTTGCAAGAAAACGTCTACTAAATGTTTAGCTTTTTGCATAAAGCAATTCTTCAGAAATTTGCCTGAAGTGTTCGTCGAGCCAGATGAGCGCGATCGATTCAACATGCCCTTGGTTGAGGGTCACCAGGGAAAAGCTGCGGTGGTTGCCAAGCGGTGTTTTTTCAATTCGGGGAACGTTGGCCGCATTGAAGTAAATGGTGCCTTCTGTATCTTTAGCGACCCGCTTACGGAGCTGGGTGGCATTGTTTTTGAGCTTGTGGTGCATGTGGCCGAAGGTGACTAGGGGAACCTGCTTGCCGGATTCTTGGGTGAGGGAAATGGCCTCGGCAAAATCTGGATCGCCGTAGTCACCGCCGCCGCCGTTTTTCCCCCAGTCTTTGCCGCAGGGATCTGCTGGCTGATCGCCTAGTCCTGTTGGGCCGACGTGCCCGACGAAGATAATAGTGCTGTGTTCGGCTTCATCCGCTGCGGCGAGAATGAGTTCGAGGGATTCTTGGAAGTTTCTGACATCGAAGCGATCGCGGTAAAATTTGCGATAGCGCCACTTAGATCCGCCCCAGCTAAAGGGCCTACCGCCGACGACCGTTAGCCCAAACTGGGGAAATTCGCGTTTGCCAAAGCCGATGTGGGCTTCTCCAAGGAGATCGAGCTGCTGCTGAACCCAGTCTTCACGGCTGCGGTCGTAAGGACAGTTTTTGATCCCTTTATTGCTGGCGGAATAGTAGGCGTCGTGATTGCCCATGACCGCCGCTTTCGGTAGGTCAACTGCTGCGATACGACGGACGACATCAACGGCTTCATTGCCATAGTCACCTACGAAGAGGGCCAAATCGACGTTGAGATGCCTGAGGGCTGCGTTGTCTTCTAGTTCCCAAAGGTCGTGCACATCACCGATGACTGCTATTTTGACCACTGACTGACGCACGGTGAGGTTTACCTTTGAGAAGTTGCGTGAAAGCTTGTAGTAGAAGCTGCGGCGAATCTGCTTTAGCCGGGCATGGGTTTCCCGCGTCAGCTGCTGTGAAGATTGTCTTTCTCAGCATATATCAAACGCCATCTGGTGTGGCCGGGGCCCATGCCAGGGGGTAACGTCAGGGAGTGTGGCTTGGTATTCTTTGAAAACGGCGTTTAAGCGACTGATGCAAATAACACTGATGTAAATAAATCGATGTAGATGACATATGCCTGAGCGACTGATACTGACAGCTTTGGACGGTGACTGGTTAGATTCTGATGAGAGAGTTGCTCAGCTGAAGGCGGCGATCGCACAGCTAGAGGCGCAGCAGGTGCCTGTGATTGTGTATTCTGAGCGCGATCGCGCAGAGCTAGAGCCGCTGAGAGCGCAGATAGGGCTCACTAGCCCATTCATTGTAGAAAGCGGGAGTGCTATTTTTGCGCCGCTGGCCGGTCATCCTTTTAGCTCAGGCCAGGGGGAGGAAGAAGATGGCTATTTTGTTGTGACGCTAGGCTGCCCGTATGTGCAGGCAAGAGCTGGCCTACGCGTCATTGCCAATGAAATCTCCCACCCGCTTAAGGGGTTTGGCGATTTTACGGTGCCGCAGCTCCAGCGGCTAATGGGAAGCTCGGAATCGGCGGCCCATCTGGCCAAGGCGCGTGAATTTAGCGAACCTTTTATGACGCCGAAAGCCGTAGAGGGTGAGGAGCTGATAAAAGCCGCTGTGGGGATGGGGTTCAAGGTCATTTTAAGGCCTGCACAAGAGAGTCGTTTTTCTGAGCTGCTGGGGGCGGCGGCAGGACTTGAAGCAGCAGTCGGCGCTGTCATTTCAGCCTATCGGCGTCAGGCAGAGCCGGGGCAATCGCTAACCGTGAATGTGATTGGCACTCGTCCGGCAGAGCTCGCGGCACTGTCTGAGGTTTGTCGGCGGATATCTGATGTCGATGAGAAGTCAGTTTTGCTGAGTAGCAGTCGTGGATCTGGCGCTGCATTGCAAGCCTGGTTAGATGCGATCGCGCCCTTTCTGACGCATCTCTCCCCGGGCCCTGCCCAATAGCCTTGTGTTTTGGATGTTCGCTGAGCGTGAATTTAGCGTCTTGTGAAAGCCTCATGCGCAAATGTGGCTATTTTTGGTAAAAATAACTATAATTAAAATCCAGTAATTGGTAGTTCGAAATAATTTAAGAGAGGAATTTTCGTGTTTGCTACTGCTCGCGTCTCGCCGTCACAGACGACATTGCCGACGGATCTTTTTGCGGCCATTGAACAGCTGAAAAAAGAGATGAACGCAGTCGTTTTAGCCCATTACTATCAGGAGCCGGATATTCAAGATATCGCTGACTACATCGGCGATTCACTGGGGCTATCTCAGAAGGCTGCCAGCACAGATGCCGATGTGATTGTGTTTGCAGGCGTTCACTTTATGGCAGAAACTGCCAAAATACTGAATCCAGATAAGTTGGTATTGCTACCTGATTTGGAAGCAGGGTGTTCTTTGGCCGATAGCTGCCCGCCAACGGAATTTGCCAAGTTTAAGGCGATCCATCCCGACCATTTGGTGATTTCCTACATCAACTGTACGGCTGAGATTAAGGCGATGAGCGATATAATTTGCACCAGCTCCAATGCTGTGAAGATAGTCAATCAGCTGCCTGCTGAGCAAAAAATCATCTTCGCGCCGGATCGCAATCTTGGCCGGTACGTGATGGCACAGACAGGGCGAGATATGGTGCTTTGGCAGGGCAGCTGTATTGTGCATGAGACTTTTTCAGAAAAGAAGATGCTGCAGCTGAAGATGGAGCATCCAGCGGCGGAAATTGTGGCGCATCCAGAGTGTGAGCAGACGGTACTTCGCCACGCTAGCTTTATCGGTTCAACGACTGCGCTGCTGAACTATGTGCAGACGAGTGGAAAGCAGCAGTTTATTGTGGCGACTGAGCCTGGCATTATCCATCAGATGGAAAAGAAGGTGCCGAAGAAGCATTTTATCCCTGCGCCGCCGGAGGCCAACTGTGCCTGTAATGAATGCCCTTACATGCGGCTGAATACGCTGGAGAAACTCTACCTGTCGATGAAGAACAAGTCACCGGAGATTAGCATTGACCCGGCGCTACAGACCAACGCGCTTGCCTCGATTCAGCGAATGTTAGAGATGAGCGAAAAGTGAGCTATGAGCCCATGGGTGCTGTCTCAGCAGGTGTTTGGTGGATGAATGCTGATTGTCAAGCGCCTAAAATTAGGCGCCCAATTCCAATCGTCCGATTCACAAGGGACTACTCAGTAGGTAGGGGCCTAGTCGACGAGGTATTCGCGGAGCTGATAGGCCAGCATGTCGACAATGTTGTTACCGCCTTTTTCGAGGGAGGCGGTGGCTTCTCTCTCGGCCCGGCGAACCGTGTCTTCGGGTAGGTTAAGCAAGAGCAACAGCGCCTGGTAGGCGTCGTTTTCCTCCTGGTTTACGGTGGCTTCTTGGGGGGAGCGAGCGCTGGCGTTGATGACTTCGTAGGAGAGACGCAGGGCTACTTCTTTTTCTGCTTCGCTGGTTAGCTTGCTGACCGATTCGATGAGTGGGATATCTTGAACAAAATATTCTTTCAGCTGATCTTGAAGATAGGTTTGTTGCTCTGGGTCAGTTGCAAATAGCTGACTAAAACGTGCGAGCATGACATCTACTTCTTTTTGCTCTAGCGTTTTGTCTGCCCATGCCATGGAGAGAACTACCCGCAGCAGATTCATTTGACGAGGCGAAATAGGGGGCGGCTGCATTTTCATGGATTAATTTCTCACCTTGATACTGGGTCAAAGGGCACTCCCTTACTTTAGAAAACGGTGCGGAAGAATGAAAAAACTGCCCTATAAAACTTAAACATATGGCTATTGACAGTTACTGCTATCCCAGTTTTGAAAGGTGGCGAAGGCTTTTCATGTCGAGTAGGCGGATGACGTCTTTTTCGGAATCGACGGTGAGCCATTTGCGGGCGGAGAGCTTGCCAAGAATTTTGGGGACTTCTTCGAGTTTGACGTCTGCGATCGCAGCCAAATCAGAATCTGGAATATTGAAAATTTCAACGGCGTCTCCCTGTTTTTCGCCATAGGCGTCAGCTAGGCCAATCAGCGTAAATACCATTTTGATACCGGGCGCTTTGTTGCGTAGCTGGAAGCGCTTTTGGGTGTGCTTGAGCCGTTCAACCATGCTTTGGAGCATGCGATGGTGAAGCTGTGGATCTTTGAAGAGGCTCTGGATGAATAGCTGGGCCGGAATGCTGAGCAGCTCTACTCGGGAGAGCGCGGCCACATCTGTAGAACGAGGCGATTCGTTGAGGACGGCCATCTCGCCAAAGTACTCGCCCTTACCCAAAATAACGAGGGTGACGTAGCCACTGCCGGATTGAACGCGCACTTTAGCCCAGCCGGAGACGATGAGATAGACTGCGTTTCCCCAAGAGTCTTCCATGAGGACGGTACGACCAGCGGGACATTCGTTGAAAGTTGAGCCTGCGTGGAGCGTCTTGAGCGTTTCTGGGCTGGCGTCTTTGAAGAGGGGAAACAGTTCGCTGAATGCGGTAGGTGGCAGAGACAGGGATAGAGCAGGCAGTGACATGGCACTAATCGTGGACGTCGGTGATCTAGATTACCCAGCTGCTTCTGACAAGTTGTGATTGATACGCCCGTTTTGAATGCCTGTTATGAGGGGCTTTTAAATCGTCTGTTGTGAAAGTCTGTTTGAGCGTTTGCTTTGAATATTTGCTTTGCCAGTGATTATCCAGGGAGGGGTGGTTCCTGGGCTTGGGCAGCACCGGCAGCAGCTATGGAAACCAGTACGCAGGCAATGAGCGATCGCACCGATAGCGTTTCGCCCAAGATGAGAAAGCCAGCCACCACACCGGCCATAGGTTCTAGGCTGAGCATGACACCAAATACTTTAATGGGGAGCGATCGCAGTGCCATGATCTCGCAGGCATAGGGCAGCATGGTGGACAGTAGCGCGACTCCAAACCCAATCATCATCAGCCGGGGATTGAGAAGCGTGCTGCCGGTAGTCGCGATGCCAACGGGCAGTAGCAGCAGGCTGCTGACAGCCAGCCCCCAGCTGAGTCCTTCCACACCCGGCAATGCTTGGCCAAGCCTGGCCGCCAGAACGATGTAGAAAGCCCAACATAAACCAGCGCACAGGGCTAACCCCATGCCTACAGGGTCAAGCGTAGAACCACTTAGGGGCGTCAATAGAAAGATGCCGACAGTAGCGAGACCCGCCCACAGTCCATCCTTCCACTGCTGGGATTGAAGTACAGCAAGGCCTAGCGGACCGGTAAACTCTAGGGAAATTGCGATCCCTAGCGGTATTCGGTCAATCGCTGCATAGAAGGCGGAGTTCATCAAAGCCATGACAACACCATAGGTAATAATAAGCCTGATATTCTGCCGAAACTGCTGATGCAACCTAGGCCGCCCTATTATCAGCAGAAAAACAGCAGAAAAGCTTACCCGTAGCGCCACAACGCCCCAGGGACCTAGTTCGCTAAAGAGAGACTTTGCCAGCGCGGAGCCAAACTGAACAGACAAAATTGCGATGAGCAGGAGCCCGATGGGTGAAGGCTGCTTGAGAGAAGAATTCATGAGGGACCTGCGATTTGGGCGTCCTCTCAGCTTACGTGTTTCTTCTGCTTATTTCATTCAAACGAAATTCAACGGCTCTCACCCAATCACTTCACACTGACAAATCGATTGAGAGCTACGCGCCTCAGCCGCTGCAGATCTTCTCGCCGAGAAACTGAGAGCGGCACTGTTGCTTTTATGGTGCGTTCAATCAAGTCTGTATCGACTGGGCATTTTTGGTAGAGTGCCTGGTACAGCGCGGTGATGATGACTTGTTCAATTTCTGCGCCGCTAAAGCCGTCGCTTGCCAAAACTAGTTGATTCAGGTCAAAACAATTTGGGTTCTGGTGATGGCGAGCCATTTGAATGCTGAAAATGGTGGCTCGCTCTTGCTGATCGGGGAGATCAACAAAGAAGATTTCGTCGAAGCGGCCTTTCCTCAGTAGCTCAGGCGGGAGCAGGGAGAGATCGTTTGCTGTGGCAACGACAAAAACCTCTTCAGATTTTTCCTGCAGCCAGGTGAGAAATGACCCAAATAATCTGCGGCTGAGCCCACCGTCGGCATCGCTGTTGCTCTGGCCCATGCTTTTCTCTATTTCATCTATCCAGAGCACTGCTGGGGCCATTTTTTCGGCGAGTGCCAACGCCTGGCGGAAGTTTTTCTCAGAAGCTCCGATGTACTTATCGTAGAGTCTGCCTGCATCTAGCTTGAGTAGGGGCATCTGCCACTGACGGGCGATCGTTTTGGCTGCCAGCGACTTGCCGCAGCCCTGAATGCCAACGATCAAGATGCCTTTGGGTGGCGTTAGGCCAACTGCTCTTGCCTGCGGACTAAATCCTGTTCTTGCGCAGTCAAGCCACTGGCGAAGATTGTTGAATCCGCCTAGCTGAGCTGTATTTTTCTCAGGGGGGATATAGTCGAGCAGTCCGGTCTCTCGGATGACTTGAGTTTTGCGCTCTAGCACGCGGCCAATGTCGTTTGCGTCTAGCTTTCTATCGGTGAGGGCGGCGTAGGCAATGACCTTTTTGGTCTGTTTGAGCGTCATCCCTCTGACTGCTTTGATCAGCTGCTGCTGATCTTGGGTCGAAAGATCAACATTGACCCGACCACGAAATGAACGTATGGCACTATCGATAGCTTTTCGGAGTTCGTTGGGCCCTGGCAGGGGCAGGTCAAAGTAAACGGCTTCATGGGCAATTTCTTGGGGCAAGGAGACCTGCTCGCCGGTGAGGATAAGGGCGGACTGGTTGTAGCTGAAGCTGTGGGCAACTTCTCTACACTGCCGGGCGATCACCACGTCTTCTAAATGGGCGGCGAAATCTTTTAACCAGTAGAGTCCCCTGGTTGGTAGGTTCTGAATGTGACGCAGCACGTCTAGGGGATCAGCGGTTTTTTCAAGGGTTTGGCGATTGCTACCGGGGGGCTTGCAGCTGTTGTGCCAGTGGCTAGCAGTGCTCTGCAGCCGCGCCATCCCCTGCGCGATGCTCCAGTCGAAGGCGAGTAGCTGCAGATCTTGTGTTGCCTTATCTAGTAGCGCATTGACCCGTTCTTCCTCGACGGTTTCAATGACGATAATGGGGTGAAAGGACATGAGCAGCGTTTGCAGATGATGCAGACCTCCCATGCTTTGTTCGGTTGAATTTTGACCAGCTAAGACCCTAGATGACATGGTGACAGACGTGGCGGAAACGGTTTGTATCTTTAAAGTTCCCGTCTCGGACAGCTGTTTGTAATGCTTTGCGGTGGGCGATGTCAGGCTTTGGTGGGTGGTGCGGGGGAGGGATTAACTGGGGATTTTGGAGATTCGATAGATTGAATAGGGAGGGCGGCTTGTTCTGGTAGGGCGGCTATGCTCGGTTGAAAGGCGTCTTGGGGATTGAGGCTCCAGTGGTTGAGGACGTCTTTGATGAGGAGCTCTTGAATCCAGGTTTTGGCGACGACGGTGAGGGGAAGGGCTAGCAGCAGGCCAAGAAAGCCAAATATGCTGGCAAAAAAGATTTGGGCGATGAGGGTGAAGGCCGGTAGAAGGGAGACCTGATGAGCCATTATCGTGGGGGTGACTGCGTAGGACTCTATCTGTTGTAAAACAATGTAGAGGCCGACGACTGCGATCGCTTTCCAAGGTTCATCTGAGAGCAACGCCACAATCACAGGAAACACCATACTCAATGTTGGCCCCAGGTTTGGAATGAAGTTGAGAATACCGGCCAGTAGGGCGTGGGCGAAGGCAAGATCGATGCCTAGAAGCAGCAGGCCGATGAAGCTAAAGCCAAAGATGAAAATAGAGCTGATAATGATCCCGCCAAGCCAGTTGCCGAGGGCAACTTCACACATGCCAAAAATCTCTCTGGCGCGCTGCCGGTAAAAAGACGGGAAGAGCAGCAGTACGCCATTGAGGTAGGCGCTGGGATTGGACAGCAACATAATTGAGAGGATAGCGACGAAGAGTGTCTGCACAACCACTCTTAGAGACGAGTTGAAGATTTTGAGTGAAGAATTAAAGACGGAGAAAAAGTTGCCAAAGACTTCTAATACCGGTGAATCGGGTGAGGTGAGCCAAGCGAGAAATTCGTTTAGCTCCGGTAGACGGATACGCTCTGGCAGGTAGGTTTGTAGCTGCATAATGCGGTCGGGCAGCGTTTGAGAAAAACTGATGAGTAGCTCAATCAGTCTGCTGAACTGCTCGACAAAAGGTGGCACAATCCCCAGGATAAAAAGTGTTGCAATCACCGTTGCGATGAAGAGCGCAATGGGAATTGCAAACCTGCGTGGGATTTTGAATGCCTGAATTTTTTGGGTGAGGCTGTTGAGGGCAAGGGCAATGACGACGGCCGCAAAGGAAAGCAGTAAGAGCGGCCTAATCTGCCAAAGGATGTAGCCGCCTGCTACTAAACAGAGCAGGCTAACCCAGTCGCCGAGCTTCATTACAAAGGTCTCCGTGTTGGGAAGGGGCAGGTGGTTGGGCCTATTGTATCGGAGAGGGTATGAGAGATGGGTAGGTGTTAGCTTAAGGGTGGCTGAGTAAGGTGAGGAAAATGGCTGCGGTGGATTGGCCAGAGGCGGATTGGCAGATAGCACCTGTGCCTAAGATGGCAGCAGGTTGGGTAGAGACGGTTGGCGCTATGACGGGGTTGCCTGAGCCTGTGTGTGGGGCGCGCTTGCTGTGGCTGCGGGGAATACGTTCAGCTGAAGATTTGAGGGGGTTTTGGCGAGCGGAGGACTATGTGCCGTCGAGTCCATTTGAATTTGGGGAGGAGATGGACCGGGCGGTATCGCGACTGATGGCGGCCTATGAGTGCCAGGAACGCGTAGCGATTTGGGGAGATTTTGATGCTGATGGGGTAACGTCGACTGCGGTTTTATGGGACGGGCTAAGACAGTTTTTCTCAGGGGAAGGGCAGCTGTCTTACTTTATTCCGAACCGCTTGAAAGAGTCCCATGGGCTTTCTATGGAGGGCCTGAGGCAGCTGGCTGAGCAGGGGGTGCAGCTGGTGGTGACGTGCGATACGGGGAGTACGAATCCGCAGGAGATAGGGTACGCACAGTCGCTGGGGATGGAGGTGATTGTGACGGACCATCATACGCTGCCGGCGGAGAGGCCTGCGGTCGTGGCGATTGTGAATCCTCGGGCGCTGCCAGCGGATCACCCGATGGCTCACCTTTCGGGGGTAGCGGTGGCTTATAAGCTAATCGAAGCGCTGTATGAGAAGCTGCCTACGGTGCCAGTGCGATCGCTGCATGAACTGGTAGATCTCGTCGCGATTGGTTTGATTGCCGATTTGGTGGAACTGACGGGGGACTGCCGCTACCTGGCGCAGATTGGCATTGAGCAACTGCAGACGCATTTGAAGGCAGAGAAACCGCGGCGACCTGGGGTGGCGCAGCTACTGAAGCTATGTCGGCGAGCGGGCGATCGCCCAACGGATATTTCGTTTGGCTTGGGGCCTCGCATCAATGCGGTGAGTCGAATCTATGGTGATGCGAGCTTTTGTGTGGAGCTACTGACCAGCCATGATCCCGCTCGCTGCCAGATGCTGGCAGAAAAGGCAGAGCTGGCAAATGTTCGGCGAAAGGCGCTGCAGAATGATGTGCTTCAGCAGGTGACGCGCCAGCTAGAGACCCGCGATCTTTCGACTACTGGGGTGATCGTGCTGTGCGATTCGCAGTGGCCTGTGGGTGTGCTGGGCTTGGTGGCAGGGCAGATTGCGCAGCAGTATGGCAAGCCAACGATCTTGTTGACGCTGGATGCGCCAAGTGAGGAGGAGACTGATGGGGGAACGGGGTTTCGTCCGGCTTCGGCACAGAGCGTAGGAAGGCGATTGGTGCGGGGATCGGCGCGTTCTATCAATGGTATCGATCTGTATGATCTAGTGCGATCGCAGGCTCATCTGCTCACAGGATTTGGCGGCCATCCCTTTGCGGCCGGGCTGAGTTTGCCAGCTGAAGACTTACCGCTGTTTCGGGCGGCAATTGATCAGCAGTACCGGCAAAAGTTGGGACCGGTGCCAGGTCGACCGACTGTGCAAGCTGACTTAACGGTTCAGGTGGCGGATTTGGGTCAGGCGTTGTTCCGGGAGCTAAAGCTTCTAGAGCCTTGCGGAATGGGTAATCCGGTGCCTAAGCTGCTGATTGAAAATGCCTGGTTTGAACAGGTGTGGCATCAGAAGCTGAAGGACCGCACAGGAGGGAAGGTGGGCTATATCAAAGCTAGCTTTAAGCTGTGTGATGAGAGTGGGGCTCAGTTTCCGGGACTGTGGTGGGGGCACTACAAGGAGGATTTGCCGCCGGGGCGCTGGGATGTGGTGGCGGAGCTAGACTACAACAGCCACCCTAAATGTCGCCGCTACGAAATTCGGCTAGTGGCGATTCGTCCGGCAGATCAGGCAGCCAGTAAGGTGCAAGCTACATCAGCGAATGGTGGATGGCTGCTCGATCGACGGCAAGGACGACATGGGGTCTCAGGTCGAGCTGGTGTGAAGCAGTCCCGAAATCCGTTCCTGAATTTGGAAGGTTCGGACAGTTCGCCGGTTGTGGACCCCCTTGTTTTAGATCAGTGTCCGACCGAGTGGAAAGAGTTAAGGCTGTGGCAGTATCAGTCTAGCCGGATTGCGAAGCCGCTGGCTCTAGCCTACGCCTCGCCTGATACAGTCGATCCGGTGGCGGTGTGGACTAAGCTGGTGGGCCTAGCTAAGCACTTGAGTCGCACAGGGGTGGCCGTGACCCGTGAGCAGCTGAGTGAGCGGGTTGGGGTGTGCGATCGCACCCTAAATCTGGGACTATTAGCGCTTGCCAAAGCTGGCTTTACTGTGGAAGACTCTGCGATAGAGATTCGCTTTCAGTCCAATTCTGATAATTCGCAGCCAGTAGATCACAGTCTACGAGAGGCTGCTTTGAGCCGGTTTTTGTCGGCGGTCCAAGAAGAGGACTTTCGCCGTCGCTACTTTTACCAGGCAGATGTGGATACCCTGGAGTTGGCGGTGACCACCGAGGCATGAGGTGTGAAGCAGTATCGATATGGAAGAGAATCGATATGGAAGAGAATCGAAAATTTTTAAAACAGAGTATTTAAACCCATTGACAGTTTTTGCTTAAAAACGGTATCTTTGTATACAGAAACAAACACCGTTCATCTTTCAGTGAGTCAACCGCATCAACGTTCTCCCGTTGCTCTTTGCAAACAGAAAGACGGAGCCCTTGGCAAACAGAAAGACGGAAGTAAGGGTCTTGCAGCCCTGAAGGAACGCGCCTCTTTAAACACATCAATCCCTTTGGAGGCGATTACCATGCAACTTTCATACCGTGGCGTTAAGTACGACACTCACAAGCCTGCTGTTAAAGTGACTGAGACCCAGGAAATTGGCCACTACCGGGGTGCAACTTATCACGTTCGCCGTGCGGTTAATGCGACAGCAAAGCGCACCACTGATGTCTTGAAATATCGTGGTGCTATCGTTCGATAGATTTCTTGCACACAGCTTCTATATGTGCACCTTTGTATTCAGCTCTTGTCCGGCTTATCTAAGCTGGCAAGTGGCTTGAGTAAATAACTTTAAAAAGGCGTGTCTTTCCCCAGATATGCCTTTTTTTTGCGCTTTTTTATTGCGGTATCATGACCTGTAGCAGCCGTATGAGGGGTCGTTGCAAATGCTACTGGGATTCATCATAGGGTTATCAGTGGGGGCCATAGGGCTGCTGCTGGTACGACGGCGCTACGATGCTAAGCTGAGGCGGTTATTGGGTCGATTGGAGGCGCGGCAGCCTTTGCCTGCGCTGGGCTATGATGCGCAGCTTTCGAGTGCTATCGGTGAGCAAAAGGCGCAGCTCGAAACGACAAACGAGCAGCTCAAGGACTTTCGGTATCTGTTGCAATACGCGCCAGTTGGCT
This sequence comes from Cyanobacteria bacterium J06626_6, assembly GCA_038523095.1. Taxonomy (GTDB): domain Bacteria; phylum Cyanobacteriota; class Cyanobacteriia; order Phormidesmidales; family Phormidesmidaceae; genus Phormidesmis. The sequence goes on along the minus strand of JBCBJS010000057.1, from coordinate 9,803 downwards.
ACCTGCAGGTAGACGATGAAAATCGCTTGCTGTGGTGTAATCAGAGGGCTCAAGAATATCTGGATATTGAGCAGGGCGACTACGCGCAGCCGAGGCTATTGCTGGCGATTGTGCGCTCCTATGAATTGGATCAGCTGGTGGAAAGAACGCGGGTTGGCCAGGCTGTGTGTGAAGCGCGGTGGACGTTTAATTCTATTTCGACCGACCCGGTTAACTATTTGGAGCGACCGGCTTATCCGCTTCAAGGCTATGGGCTACCGCTCAGTCGGGGGCAGGTGGGTGTTTTTCTAGAAAATAGGCAGGAGGCGGTGGCGCTGGCTCAGCAGCGCGACCGCTGGATCTCCGATGTTGCCCACGAACTCAAGACCCCGCTTACCTCCATTCGTCTGGTGGCTGAAACGCTTCAATCGCGGGTAGAACCACAGCTTTCGAGCTGGGTGGAGCGGCTGCTGAAAGAAGTGATTCGACTTAGTAAGCTCGTCGATGATGTCTTGAATATGAGCTATCTTGAGCAGCGACAAACCGAGCTGCAGGACGAAGATAATGTAGATTTGGTGCCGTTAATACAGGCTGCTTGGCAGAGTATAGAGCCCATTGCTAAGCTCAAGCGGCTAAATTTAGCCTATTGTGGCCCTGACAAGCTAGTTGCGACGGTCAATGTCAGCCTCATGCACGGACTGCTGTTTAACCTGCTGAGTAATGCTGTGAAATACAGCCCTGCCGCGGAGACCATTCAGGTTCGGTTGAGTTTATCGGAACCTGCTGCCAACCCTTTTTCTAGCTTTCACAGCCAGATGAACCTAGCGGATTCACGGGGATCGCATATCCTCTTAGAAGTGATAGATGCTGGCAGCGGTCTAGATGAGAAAGATTTGCCGCATATTTTTGATCGGTTTTATCGCGGGGATCCGGCACGCAGTCGTCGAGATGTCTTGGACGTGGAGACTTCTTTTGGACAGGCGCTAGAGGTAACTAAACTGTCTAGCAGCGGGACGGGGCTGGGACTGGCGATTGTGCGGCAGATTGTGGCTGCCCATCAGGGGTGGGTGGAAGCGCAGAACAATCCTGACACGGGAGGTGGCTGGCTGCGGGTGTGGCTACCGCGAAAACGGCTAGCTTAGTCTGCCTCTTTAGGGTTTCCGTGAAGAAAATGTGAGGGCTCGATGGGTTGCTAGCTAGCAAAACGACTGATGCTTAGCACGAAATTGATGTGGACTAACCTATTTTTTCTTGTCAAGTGCGGTAATCACAGAGATTTTGCTCATTTGATGTGTGTGAAATCTTATCTATTCAGTAGGGTTACCCCCTTGTGGATCTTGAGAAGTAGCTGTTTGAATAAAGATGTACCTATACGACTGCCGACTACTTACGTTTAAGTACTGAACATGAGGTATTGTCGGTGGAAATTTGTCCGTACTTATGACCGAAAGGTTACAAAAGCTTTTATCCCAGCGAGGTATCGCCTCCCGACGTCAGGCCGAAAAGCTGATTTTAAGTGGTAGGGTTACTGTCAATGGCGAGATTGCTGAGATCGGTCAGCAGGCAGATGCAACCGTTGATTGCATTTGTGTCGATGGTGTAGAGATTGGTGGGCAACCGGCCTCCGTTTATTTTTTACTCCATAAGCCTAGGGGCGTGGTCTCTACCTGCAGGGACCCTAAGGGTAGAAGAACGGTACTGGACTTGCTGGTATCTTCTGACTGTGTCGGGGCGGGCATCCATCCGGTGGGTCGCTTGGATGCGGATTCGACCGGGGCTCTGCTGTTGACCAATGACGGACAGTTTACATATCAGCTGACGCACCCTCGTCATCAAATGCCCAAGATTTATCGGGTGAGGGTCGCAGGTAGGCCGCCTGAGGCGGTGCTTGAGCAGTGGCGAACAGGTGTCATCCTTGGGGATCGGCGAACGCACCCTGCAAAAGTTGCCCTCGTGAAGGCGCTGCCAAACAATCGGTCTCTGCTCAGTGTGACGCTAACGGAGGGACGCAACCGGCAGATACGCCGGGTTGCTGAGTCGCTCGGTTACCCTGTGACAGCCCTTCACAGAATAAAAATTGGCTCACTTCCGCTGGGAAGTTTGCCTCGTGGTCAGTATCGTTTACTTACTGCCAAGGAGGTGGCTCAGCTCAGGCGTGATGCTGCTACCAATCAAGCCATTACCCATTGAGCTGCCATCAGTTGAGCTAGTTGGATTTCCTTTTTTTGAATATTTGCGCTGGTTGTTATAACCAGGCCTGCCTGACGCCTCCCCTTCAGATTTTCGCCACCTTTGCCTAACTATGAAGCAGAAAGCTCGTACTAAAGAACCGACCGCACAGCAGCTACAGCAAGAGCAGTTGCAGTCACTTGGCAGTCTGTTGAAACAGTCGCGCTTACAGCGGGGGCTGTCGCTGGAGGCAATCGAGAAGCTGACGTTGATCCGTCAGACGCTGCTGTCTGCTTTGGAGCAGGGAAATTTGGCCGCTCTGCCTGAGCCCATTTATATTCGGGCGCTGCTCAGACGCTATGGCAATGCGTTGGGATTGGATGGTGAGGCGATCGCAAGTCAATTTTTTACTCGTCCGGTGGTTAACCCGCCGAGGGCGTCTTGGAAGGATTCTCCGGCAGCGCAGCTACGTCCGTTGCACTTATATGGGGCGTATGTGCTGCTTATTATGGGGGCTGTGAGTGCGCTTTCGGGATTGCTGCAGCGGACTGCGCCAGATATGACGGCTCAGCCAATTTTGGACCCGGCGGCGATTGAGCAGCTGATGCCCCAGCCGACTGAGCAGGCGGCAGCGCCTGAAACGCCAGTCGAAGCGCCCAAGGTTCAGACCCGACCTATTGAGGTTGACTTAGTGCTGACGGGGCAGTCTTGGGTGCGGGTAGTGGCCGATGGCACGACAGCATTTGAGGCGATCCTGGAGCAGGGGGAGAGCCGGTCTTGGGCGGCCGATCAGTCGATGACGATTCGGGTGGGGAATGCTGGCGGAGTGCTGTACTCGTTTAATCAGTCGGAGTCTAAGCCGATGGGCGAATTGGGGATGCCAGAAGAGCTGACGTTTAACCCGGATGTGAGCTTGGCTGCTGAGCAGCAGTAGGCTGTTGCTTTTTCTGTTTTCGCTCAATCCATTTAATCTACCGATTGCTTTGCTTTAATTTTTAGCAGGTAGATCAGTTGCAAGAGACGTCTGACCGGTCGCACGGTTGGGCGTTTCTTTTTTGGCTGAGTGGTTGAGTTTGGTGGGTAGGGTGAGGGTAGCAGTGGTGCCTCTATCAGGCATGTTGGGATCTGACTGGCTGGTGAGGGTGAGCTGGCCTTGGTGATTGTCTGTGATGATTTTGGCGATCGCAAGGCCTAACCCAGAGCCCCCGGCGCTGCGGCTGCGGGCGGGATCGACGCGGTAAAAGCGGTCGAAGATGCGGGCGAGGTCGGGAGCGGGAATGCCGATGCCAGTGTCGGTGATGGTGATGGTGACTTGGCTGGGCGTGGCGGTTTGGGTGATGGTGATGCTGCCGGTGGAGGTGTACTGAATGGCGTTGGCAATGAGGTTTGTAAAGAGGCGAGTGAGCTGGTTGGAATCGCCCTGTAGGATGCTGGGATTGGGGGATGGGCTGTAGCTGAGGCTGAGGGATTTTTCCTGTGCGATCGCCTGCTGTTCTTCAGTGACATCTTTTAACAGGGTGGTGATATTTACCGGTTCTTGCTGCATGGAGATGAGGCCACTTTCTTGCCGAGCGAGAAACAACAGATCGTCGACCAGTCTGCCGAGGCGGCGGGTGAGCCGTTCGACAACTTCGAGCTGGCTGCGCTGAAACTGTTCGTCGGGATCGGCGAGGGCGACTTGGACGTTGGTTTGGATGACGGCGATGGGGTTGCGCAGCTCGTGGGAGGCGTCGGCGGTGAATTGTTTGAGCTGCTGGTAGGAGGTCCGGATGGGTGCGATCGCAAGACCCGAGAGTAGCCAGCCGATGAAGGCGACGGCGGCCAGAGCAATGGTGCTGCCAGCGGTAAGGTCGATGATCAGCTGGCGGCTGGGTTTGGAGACTTCGAACCAGGGGTGGCTGACGCGGAGGTAGCCGAGTAGCTGGGTGCCGGTGGTGACGCGTTCGGTAATTTGCCGGAGGGCGAGGCCATCGCGGGGGATGACGGTTTCACCGTTTGGGTTGACGTGGAGAGGAATTGTGTGGGGTTTGGTGAAGGTGCTCCACTGGAGGGTGCCTTCAGCGTCAAACCATTCGAGGTCGATGCGGTCGTCTTCGCTGGCTTCTTTATTGTTGCGGAAGCTGGCTTCGATGTTGACGTGTTCTCCTTCGATGATGAGAGAGCGTTCGACGATTTCGATGACGTGGTTGAGGGTGTCGTCGACGCGTTCGACGAGGGTGGTGCGCACGTAAGCGTAGACGCCGCTGGCGAAGAGGAGCAAGAGGACGGCGGTGACGGTGGTGTACCAGAGGGCAAGGCGTCGGCGGGTGGTTTGGAACATTGAGGAGTTAGTTAGTCGTAGGCGTCTTTGCGGTGGCCAGCTTTGATGACTCTGATAATGAGTGCTTTGTCTTCAATGCTCTAGATGACGCGGTAGTTGCCGGCACGGATGCGGTATTCGTTGTTTCTGCCTTTGAGTTTTTTGCAGCCGGAAGGTTTGGGATTTGTCTTTAAGGAGGTCTGGGATTTGTCTTTAAGTTATCGATTAATGGACGCAGTTTTTGCTGGGCTACTGACGGCAGTTTTTTGAGCTGTCTCTCTGCAGCGGGCTCAAAGAGAATTTTGTAGCTCACGATAGCCCCAGTTCTTTTTTGAGGTCTTCCCAAGCTACGGGCTCGCCAGGTTCTTGGAGGGCGATTTCAACGTCGTAGGGGTCGATTTCGTCTTCGATGGCTTCGATGGCGGGTCCGAGGTCTATCTCGTGTTTGAACTGGAGGTATTGCAGGAAGTGGTATAGCTCATCTATGGCGTGGCGGGAGAGGGCGGGGAGTTCTAGGGTGAAGGGTTCTAGTTTGGGTTTTGTTTGGGTCTCGGTTTTGGTTTTGGGTTTTGGGGTGGTGGTCATGACGTTGGTAGGTCTGGTGTGTGGTTTTATTTTAGCGATCGCACCAGCTACAGCAATTTGAATCCTCATGCAGATTGGACAATTATCTATGTGCCTGTGAGGCGGCTAACGGTGAAGTAGAAAAGGGGGCAAGGTGGCAGGTAACTTGAAACATCTAGCTGATGGATTGCCAATGATCTGCCTTTGTAAGCAGACTGAGATGTTTGAGGTTGGTGGTTGCGACTATGACTTCTGTGAAATCTTTCTTCAAAAGACGAGCTTGCGCAGCCAGTATGACGTCTCCGTCTAGCGCTTTTGAGTCTGCTGTAGGTCTTCCTCTTTTTCGTATATCTGCCCATAGCGCTGCCGCAAGCAACATTGTTTCTGTCTCAATTGGAATGTACTCGAGCGTTTGCTTAAAATTATCGAGCCGATGCAGACTATTGATGAAGTTAGCTCTAATCAGTTCTCTGCGGATTTCGTAATCTACTATTTCGGGGATGGCTACTTTCTCGCCACGTCTGAGCAAGTTTTCTAGCCATTGCTGACAGGCTATGGAAAGTTGTTTGCCTTTGGGATTTGTGACAAAGCCGAGCGGACCTGAGTCTAAAACAATCAATCGACTCATGGGAATAGGGGACGATCGGATAAGCGATCTTCGTCTATTGCTTTCTCTAAGAAGTCCAAAGCTTCCTTATGCTCGGCGGGATCGTCATTTTCTATCCACGAATTCATAAGATCGATGGCGGCCTGGTTTTTGCGAGCCTGATCGGCGTCAATGATGGTTGGTGTGGGCTTGGGGAGTTCTTGTCGGAACTGGCGGAGTGTATTGAGGAGTTCAGCCCAGTATTCTTTAGGCGTTGCTTCGATTTCTGCGAGCAGCGATGTTAGCGGTATTGCGTGTGAAGTGGATGAGTCGGTCATGGAAGATTCATTCACAGAGCTACAGATCTATTCTATTACGGCAGTTCTAGTTCTTTTTGCGGGTACGGTGTGCGCGAAGTGCTTGGTGGAGGTCTTGGCATTGTATAACTCGGTATTTTGCAAGCTGAGCTAGTTTGTGATGCGAGATGATAACCCAGCGTGTGCTGCTATGATCTGTCCATGATGTGCAGTGACTCCGTATGGGAAAAACGGTTAGCCAGCTTACACCTGAAGAGTTGAAGCGATACGATCCAACGCGAAATTTGAAGAAGGGCTTGGACGCTGAGCGCTGGGCGCGTGCACAGGCGAAGCTGCCGGAAATTACAGCGTTGCTTCGTGAGCAGTTTGACGTAGAGCGCGTGAGAGTGTTTGGCTCTTTGATAGATAAAGATAGGTACACGCGCTGGTCGGATATTGATATTGCTGTATGGGGGCTTGCACCGGAGCGATATTACAGCGCTGTTGGTGCGGTGAATGATTTGGCCGAAGATATTAAAGTAGACATTGTGGACTTTCTGCGCTGTAGTTCCCATACGCTCAGGCAGATTATTGAAGAAGAAGGGATTGATTTGTGATGGCGACCGAACTCAGCAAGCTGAGCCATCGTATAGATATGGAGCTGCACAATATTGAAAAGGTGATTGTTCGTGCTGAAGCTGGTTGGAATAAGTACAAGATATCTAAAGAAGACTTTTTAGTTGATAGTGTGGCTTTGAGTCTGCATGGTTTTTACAACGGTATAGAAGGTCTTCTGGAAAAGATTGCGACTACTGTGGATGGACACTTGCCAAGCGGCAGCAGTTGGCATAGAGATTTGCTTAATCAGATGGCTTATGAACTGCCCAATGTTAGGCCCGCTGTAATCTCGGATTCTACGCTTGTGGTTTTGGATGAGTACCTTCGTTTTCGTCATGTGGTAAGACAGGTTTATAGCTATCGAATTCAGCCAGACAAGCTTGCGCCTTTGGCAGAAGGCGTCTGTAATGCGTATCGATCTGTAAGCCAAGAATTAACAGCGTTTGCTCGTTGGCTAGTTTTGCGTTGATGCCAGGTAAATTTTAGGTTGGGCTGCTTCCTATCAAGGTGGGTTGTTGGTTATGGTAGGGGCAATTTCTATGATTTTGCCTGTATATGAAACGTTATGCCCTGGTTGTTGGAATTGGTGATTATCGATACCTGGCGAAGCTAGCGAAGCCGACGCATGATGCGCAGGCGGTGTATGAGCTGCTGAATGCGCATGGCGGTTTTAATGAGGTGATTCCGCCTTTGTTGGATAAGCAGGCGACGGTGGCGCAGCTAAAAGAGAAGTTGCGCTATGTGCTGCAAAAGCAAGGGGAGAAGGCAGAGGTCCTGATTTATTTTTCGGGACATGGGTTTACGGCTGGATCAGATGAGTATGACCAGCAGGGGTATTTGGCAGCGTATGACACACAGCTAGAGGAGGGTCGAAATGGAGAGCTGCTGTTGGCGAAGAATGGGCTTTCTTTTTCTTCTATAAATGGATTGATTGCGGATGAGAAAACCAATGTGGCTGGACTGGCTATCTTTTTGGATTGTTGCCAAAGTGAGTATTTGATTGAGCGATCGCTGATTCAACAGAAGTTTCAACAGGCTTTGGATCGGGGGGTATTTGTGAGTGCGGCTTGTCGAAGTTTTGAGCCTGCTTGGGAGAATGCGGGGGATGCCTATAGTGCCTACACGGGGGCTTTGCTAATGGCACTGGGAGACCAAAGTGCTGGCACGGTGACGGCTTTGGAGGCGCATAACACTGTTGAAAAGCGGTTGAAGGGGTCTGGGCAGGAGCCGATTCATGCGGGTTATGGTAGCAGCTTTGTGGTGGTGGACTATCGGGGGCAGGGGACGGCTGTGCCGGTGGTGGATGAGGCTGAGAATGATCGGCATCCGCCGTATCAGGGGTTGCAGGCGTTTACGCGGGAGACGCGGCGATTTTTTAAGGGACGGGATGGGGATGTGGAGCGGCTGTGGCAACGATCGCGTCAGTCTAATTTTGTGATGGTGCTGGGGCCTTCTGGGATGGGGAAGTCTTCGGTGGTGCGGGCGGGACTGGTGGCGCGGCTGGTAGATGAGGGCTGGCGGCAAATTACGATGATGCCGGGGACAGACCCATTGGGGAACTTGCGGGCTGAGGTAGAGCGATTTTTGACGAAGGCGCAGGTGGCTGCGAGTAAACGGCGGCGGTTGATGCGGGTGCTGGCGGAGGAAGGGTTGCTGGCGCTGGCGAAGGTGCTGGGTGAAGATTTAGGAACTGTTTTACCGGCGGGGCGGTTGCTGTTGCTGGTGGATCAGTTTGAGGAGGTGTTTACGCAGTGTGCAGCAACAGAATTAAAGCGAGATGATGAGCGGTCTGTCGTTGATGACGAGAAAGAAGGTTCAGAGAAAGAAGAAGGATTAGAGAAAGAAGAAAGAACAGAAAAAGAAGAAGAAAGAGATCGATTGCGAGATAGCGCAACAGAAAGAAGAGATCGATTTGTTTTAGAATTGGTGGCGGTGGGGAAGGCGCAGACGCCGCTGATGGTGGTGGCGACGATGCGGTCGGATTTTGTGAATGAGTGGGTGATGACGGGGCAGCCGCCGGAAGTGATGGACCACAATACGGTGACGTTGGGTCCGCTGAGAGGAGAGAATTTGCGGGCGGCGATTGTGGAGCCTGCGGAGAGTTTGGGGTATGCACTGGAGCCTGCGCTGCTGAATTTGCTGCTGGAGGATGTGGGGAAGGAGGCGAATAGTTTGCCTTTGTTGGAGTTTGCGCTGAGGGAGCTGTGGACGGAGCGGGATAGAGAGAAGCGGCTGCTGACGGAGCGGGCGTATCGGCAGATGGGGAAGCTGAGCGGGGCGCTGAATAAGCGGGCGGAGCGGGTGTATGCGCAGATGGCTTCGGATGCTGAGCGAGCGGTGGTGCGGCGAATCTTTTTGCGGCTGGTGCGAATTGGGCCGGCGCAGCGAGATACGAGGTCGCGGCAGCGAAAGGCGGATTTGTTGTTGATGGGTGGGCGAGATGCTCAGAAAGATGAGCAGAAGCAACAGATGGTGGCGGATGTGATTCAAGATTTGGTGGATGGGCGGCTACTGGTGACTGGGCGGGAAGGTCTGGGCGATAGTGCGCGTGGAGATGCTGGATATGTGGACCTTTCGCATGAGGCGCTGCTGGAGGGGTGGGAGCGGTTTGCTGAGTGGCGGCAGGAAAATAGAGACCTGCTGCGGCTAGAGCAGCGGATGGTGGATGCCTATGAGACGTGGCTGAAAAAAGAAGATTTGAATGCGAAAGAGAGAGAGAAATATTTGCTGACTGGAGGGCTGTTGGCGGAAGTGCGAGAGCAGTGGGAGGCGCTAAGCAAAGAACTTAAAGAGCGTCGGCCTGCGCTGATGCAGTATTTTGCTGACAGCGACCGAAAAGACGAAGAAAACGTTGCCACACTGAAGCGAGCTTTAGCAGAAAATAATATGCGAGATGCTTCGCGTAAAGTTCGTGACCAGTTGCAAGATAGGCCAGCGCAGACTGTGGACGCAACCCTATCCGCGATGGCGCTAGTGGGCAAAAGCCAAGATGCCTTTCAGGGGAAGGTAGTGTACGAAGCGCAAGATGCTCTGCATCGCGCCTGGTTTAGGATTCGCGAGCGCTTAAAGCTGGAAGGCCACAGCAGTTCGGTTAATTCGGTGGCGTTTAGCCCGCAGGGAGATCGCATTGTCTCGGGCAGCAGTGACAATACGCTGCGGCTGTGGGACTTGGAAGGCAACGCGGTCGGATCGCCGTTTGAAGGCCACAGCAGTTGGGTTAATTCGGTGGCGTTTAGCCCGCAGGGAGATCGCATTGTCTCGGGCAGCAGTGACAATACGCTGCGGCTGTGGG
>JBCBJS010000056.1:0-29113 GCA_038523095.1 Cyanobacteria bacterium J06626_6 | reverse complement strand
CCCGGCTTTTATCAAAAGCCGGGTAGCAGCCAATCATCATCGTGCAGAATGTGTACCCAGTGCCCTCTGGCACGTTCAATGGCCAAGTTGAAAATGTAGGGCTGATTGATCCTGGTTGGGTGAGTGTAGACTTGGACGCGATCGCCCCCAATCTCTCTCACAAGCGCTACGATCTCTGCTTGCAGAGAGGCCTCAACCCCATCGACAACAACCTCAATCTGCATTTCGCTTGGTGCTGTCGCCTGCATCAGAACACTTTTCAGCGTTTGTGCCAGATAAGTCGGGCGGTGGCAGGTAATCATCACTGACCACAGGGGGCGATTGCCTTCAGTCACCGGTCCAATCACAGGAAAAACAGCCCTGTAAAGATCAGAGGCTGCAGGCTCTCTCTGCACAATCCCCAAACGTACAAGCTGCTCCGAATCGTCTAGCCTGAGAGAGTGCTGATCGCTATAAAACGCCAAGTTTGGATCGGCAGCAAAGCCTTGGGCGTACTGAACATACTGCATGGCCTCTGCATAATGCTCCTTCCGGATAACCTCTTTCTGAACATACGCCCAAAAGTTAGCAAGATACTTGAAGTGGAGCAGAGCCCCTCTGCCCTTGGCAATTTCATATGCTGGATAATTCGTCCAGTGCTGGCCTCCTGCCAAAACACAGTCTTTCTCGTATTTCAACAGCGCAATTTTAGTGAGATAGTAGTCTCCAGCTTTACCAAATACTCTCTCTCTCAGGCCACCGACATAAACCGTTTGATTTTGGTATGGCGTCGCCTCTTTATAAATGCGGTGATAAAACTTTCGATCAAAATAGGGACAAGCGGTCCGAAAATCTTCTCCCACTTGATACGAGGTGTCTTTAATCGCGCCGTCAGCATACATATCCAGAAGGATAGCTGGATAGGCTGTATAGCCATAATTATCTAGCTCACGACAGATCTGTTGGAGTGGCTTGGTTTCGCAATCAGGATAGTAAAACAATTCATCCGCATCGACTATCAGACACCAATGTCCAACGCCATACGTCCTCAGCAGCAGCTCAAACCAAACTGAGCCAAAGTTAGCCTGCAGAAACGATCGCCTAGATTGCCAAACATACACATCTGGCTGTGTTAGCAAAAAAGGCAGCGTGTCATCAGTCGAGTGGTTGTCAACTAAGAAAAACTTAGAAATGCCGCGTTCACGATAGTACTGCAGAAAGTACGGCAGTCGAAGCGCCTCATTTCTGACAGAGACACAGCATAAAATGTCAGAACTTCCAACTTCAAGAGCTCTATTATCTTTGCGTATTAGGTCATAGTGGGCGAACGCCGCTGTCATTCCACCGACCTCGGCCAGTAGGTTGATATGCTGCTTATGAATTTCAGCGTTACTAGGTTGGCGTTCGAGCACTTTTTGGTAACCTGCGATCGCACGCTCTAGCTTCCCCTTCTGCTGCCATAGTCTGGCCATCTTCAGCTCAGTATCTAGGCAGTATTCAGCTCTCTTCATGGCACAGCACATACACAGCCAGCAACACCTAACTGTTTACGTATTTGTTTAGTCCGCCTCAGGAAAAACCCTAAGGTGAAACACATAAATTCTGACAAATCATGAAAAATCAATAAATGAGCCTATCGAAAAGTGGTCTACCTACCAAAAAGCTGATACACCTAGAAACTCCTCGCCCTTTGCTCAATTCGTTATTTTCTCTGTAAATCTTGAAACATAGGTTGCTTTCAGTGCCCGCTTCACCCACCTGTGCCCCATTCGCCTGTATAAATACACTGATTCCTGACCTGCGCCCCGAGGGATCGCTCATCTTGTCCTGTATTCGCCCCGCCCAAGATTCTCTCATTCAGGCTCGTATCCAAGAGCTACTAGGAACCCCCTTAGACTGGCAGTACGTGCTGCAGGTAGCAGAAAAACATCGAATAACCCCTCTACTCCATCGCCAGCTTGCGTCTCTCAAAACATCGCAAATTCCAACAGACATCAGCCAAGAGCTTCGTCGCAGGTTCTACAAAAACGCTCAGCGCAACCTTCGGCTAACCAAAGAAATGATGCGCTTACTGGAAATGTTCAAGACTCAAAACATTCCCGTCATTCCGTACAAAGGGGTCATCCTATCCGCATTAGTCTACAAAAAGCTATCCATAAGACAGGTTTGGGATTTAGACGTATTAATCCAGAAAAAAGATATCGATAAAAGCCGAAACCAACTGTTGAAAGAGGGCTTTCGACTCAGCGAGTGCTTCGATAGGGAACAGAGCTTTTACCACGAAGAGCGAGATGTAGAGCTTGATCTCCACTGGGGGCTGACGCCATTCTTTTTTCCAGCAGACCTCGATTTCGAAGAGCTCTGGGCCAATAGAAAACCGGTGGCGCTCAACCAAGAGACTGTGCTGAGTTTCTCTGATGAAAACTTGCTGCTCATCCTGTGCATCCAAATCGCCAAAGATTGCTGGGAAAGAAGACAGCACATTGAGCATTTATCAAAAGTTTGTGATATTGCGGCCCTAGTTCAACAGTCTCCTCAGCTGGACTGGAACGCGGTCTTTACCCAGGCTAGGCACTCTGGCATTGAGCGGATTGTTCATTTTGGCTTGCGCTTGGCCCAAGGACTTTTAGGGGCGCCGCTGCCAGCTCACATCGCAAACAAGGTAGAAGGAGATAGTGCGATCGCTCGGCCCATTACCCAAGCCTGCCAAAATCTATTTGGCCCTTTAGATGATAACTTTGCACAGGCAAACGACTCCTATCTTGATTTTGCGCTGCGTCGCAAGCAGCTCCGTTTTTATCTCGACTTACGAGAGCGACCCAAAGACAAATTCACTCACATTAGAGAAATTATCAAAACCATTCCAAGTGCGCTTAAACAGCTTCCTGCAGGCAGTTCAATCTCCTGATTCAGACCGCTGACTTTGCTCTCTGCAACGTCTGTATAGCTAATCTTCCGAAGTCCTGAATACCTGACACTTCAGAAATAGAATCTCCAACAGAAACGACCAGTCCGCCAGTGGCGTGATCACCGGGCCGCAGCTTCGGACGCTGCGCCTCAAATATTCCTAGTGTGGATGAGGTGACCACGCGTGGCAGTATAGCTGGCGCAGCACGAACCAGCAGATCGGGCAGCGCCGATGCGCGAGCACCCACCTGTTCAGTCGAAGGCCAATCAACTGCAGCAACCACTGGCTCTCCAGTGTCATCATCACGCAAGTCCCGCAAAATTGTGCTGGCACTTTCCATCAGCTGGGTTCGACGGCGCTGGGCTGACTGCTTAGTGAAGGGCTTTTCAGGTAGGTTTAGACGTAGCGCGCTGCAGGTTCCGTTGTAGGGCAGAATTTCGTAGAGCGATCGCCCGTCGGTAGATCTATTAAAGACAAATGAAGTAAGTGCTGGCGGAACATAGCGGCTAGCGCGATTGAGAGCCCTAGCAACCATGCTTGGCCTGTAGGCAAGGTGATTGTTCAAGCGGTTTACGATTGCTGGCATAAGATGACTCAGCGTTGTGTTTTGCTCCATGTCGCTTGAAGAAAAAACAACTATCTGAGCGGCTGCCCCTGCCGCTGCGACTAGTTCACCAATCGCCGCATCCAACGCTATAAAAACTTGCCGTAGCGGCTTTCCCAATCGACCATCACGCTGCGGGTCGTAGTCGGCGTGGGGTCGAGGATGGGAAGGACCGACAAAGTCCCAGAGGCTATGCCCAGCGCAGTGGGAAGATTTGAACGCAATCAAAAACAAGTCCCACGCCTCAGCCGCTAAAAAATGACAGCCCGCTCTCGCTTTTTGAGCGATACCTGTCTTCAAATGAGTTACCACCTCTAAAACGTCTGGGTCTGTAAGCCTGTCCATTTCACAGGCACAAAAACTGGGGGGCGCCGCACCAAACTGCTCAACGACCTGAGCGGCCAGCCCACCCGGATAGCTTTTGGGCTCGCTAAAGTAGCGCCCGTGAACGAGCCAATCTGTCAGATGAATCCCGTTGAGCGGCTTCGGTAGACCACACTTTGGCACATCAAATACCGCCACCCGATAGCCCTGCTGAGACAAAACATGCCAAAACGAGTCGCGATCGTTTTCATCTCGATAACCCATCCCCATCTCACCGGAAGCCAAATACTGCTTCCAAAAGTAACGGCCGTGTTCACCCAGTCCCCTGGCAAACTGAAAAGATGCCCACAGTCCATCATCAGTAATCCCTGCTGGAGCAAGCAGCTTTTTGACTAGGCCCCGTTTACGGAGCGCAGCTATATTTGGCAGCGTGCCATCAGTACTCCAGCGGTCTAGCAGGTCACTATCGGCACCATCTAAAGCAATCATCAAGAGACGGGCTGACATTACTTTCTCATGATTTTTCTACCCATAGTTTTCCGGGTTCAGCTGCCGATTGCAGGAATTTTCTTGATGAATTGACGATATCTTCACAATCTATTTCATCATCTCCAATACTTTTGGCCTGCAGGCAGTAGGAAAGACCATCACAGAGCAGAAAATTGACTGTGGCTTACGCCTTATTGCCTTGCACCTTGGGAAATATCAGCTGAACTAACGGCCTTTGAAAGATACCTAGATCCTGCTGACAGCGATCGCGCCCTATCTTCCCTTAAGACAGACGAAAGACGTTTTAGAGCTGAGCTTCGGGGGGTTCTTTGGGGTGTTGTAGCCACTTTTGGCCGCAGTACTTTGGTGCGTCTAGGCATCTTAGAACCTGCAGAAGCGCTTGTACTTTTTACCATCGGCCCTGTGTCAGCAGTCAACCACGCACTCTTGAGCAACCCTGCGTCTACAACCGGCTGATCTCTAAACAGGGTCACTGCATTTGGCTGTGATGATTGACTGCCCAAAGAATCTAGCAGATTGCTGCCAGTAGATTCGCGAAAAGGAGGCACAGAAACAGATGAGTAGGAATAGGTCGGTTTTTTGTCCCGCAACTGATTGTCTATAGGCATATTGGTTTTTACAGCAACGATTTTCAAGCGTGGCAATACCTACAGGTATTGCCACAGTAGCCACTGTCGTAGAAATACTGGCGCAGGAAAACCCTGAAAAGTTCAGGTTGCGGTTCAGATTTATTCAGGTAAGGTGTTAGGCACGCTACCGACTTGATGAAAAAACTTAGTTGAACAACTTACGCAATGTCTCACGCTGTACATGGCGCAAATCCAAACGAAAAACATCCTCTCCCTGGAGTACCGCAAATCTGTTTCGTGAAAAATACGGTTTCGAACCCAAACATCATAATTGGAGACTACACGTACTATGACGATCTTGACGATTCGGAGGATTTCGAGCGCAACGTTCTTTACCTCTTTCCGTTCATTGGAGACAAGCTGATCATTGGCAAATTTTGTGCGATCGCAACCGGTGTACAGTTCATCATGAACGGCGCAAACCATGCGCTAAACGGTTTCTCAAGCTACCCTTTCTACATATTTGGCAACGGTTGGGAGCACGCAGCGCCGCAGCCAGGCGAGCTACCGTACAAAGGCGATACCAAGATTGGCAACGACGTGTGGATTGGGCGGGAAGCCGTCATCATGCCAGGCGTTCAGATTGGTCACGGCGCTATTGTTGCAGCCAAGTCAGTCGTCGTAAAGAACGTCGCCCCTTACACCATCGTGGGCGGGAATCCAGCCGACACCATTCGAAAACGCTTTGACGAGGAAACTGTTCAAGCGCTGCTTCAAATTGCTTGGTGGGACTGGGAAGCAAAAAAAATTACGCGTAACCTACGCACAATTACGGCAGCAGATATAAACGCGCTTAAAGCCTGTACATGACTATCCTGTATTTGCTAGCTAAGGCTCGCGTCGAGAAAAGACAGCTGACGGTAGAGCATGCACATAGCAGGTGGCGAGTATCCTGCTAACTGACTCGCACGCAGTGGATTGCCCAAAATCGCTTCTACTTCTAGAGATCGCCCTTCATCATAGTCCAGCTTCATGCTGGTTCGATAAGGCTGCATCGTCTCTGTTAGAGACAGCATGTTGCTAACAATACCCCCTGGCAACCGGCGGTTCTCTCCAGGCGATAGGTGCTCAGCCCAGGTGTTGCCAGCGGTCACGACCTCTTCCATTAATGTGGTGATGAGCGATCGCACGCCGCTATCGGCCATCATTTCCTCAGTTGTGGCATTCAGCACTACCGAGAGCCCGTTATAGGGCACATTCCACGCTAGCTTTTGCCAGCGGGCCATGGGCAGATCGTCCGTCATTTCGGCAGTCACCTTCGCCCGAGCAAAATCAGCCACAATGTCTTGCATTAAGGGCGTTGGCTCGCAGCGCTGATTGGCCGCATCATGCGCACCGATTAACACGCGGCCATAGTCTAGGTGTCGAATGTGGCCGGGGCCGACTTTGTTTGAACAGATAAAGCACAGCCCGCCCAATAGTGTCGGCACAGGCTGCTGCTGGCTCAGCAAGTGCCGAGCAATATCGGCTTCTACGCCAAATCCATTCTGTAGTGTGAGCACTACCCCATTGGTATTTAGCGCTGGCAGTAGCTCATTTAGTCTGTGGTTTTGAGTTGTCTTGAGGGCCACAATCGCCACATCAACCGGAGGCATTTCTGCCGGGTCGCGGTAGGCATTTACCACCGGCAGCGCAAAGTCACCCTGGACCGACTCTACCCTCAGCCCAGAAGCCATCACAGCTGAATAGTCACTCCGCAATAAAAAATGAACATCGCAGCCCGCTTGCTGCAGCCGCGCGCCATAGTAGCCGCCAATAGCCCCAGTACCAATAATGGCGTAGCGAAGAGAAGACATTGACCCGGTCAGAACGCAGTTACACCGCCAAAACGCAGTTAGATTGACAAAACGCAGTTAGATTGTAAAACCTTCAGACGATTCTAAAGACAACAGCGCCCACTGTGCCCTTGCCCGCACGGCGGGGGTGTCATCTTTCGTGATGCGATCGCGCAACCCCATCACAACCGGCGGCACCAACGCCACAAAGCCTGACGCTACAGCCGCTACAGCCACACCTTGCAAGCCTACGACCGCACCATAGCGCACGACCCATTCCGTATCCTCAGCGACCGTCAGCAGCGTATCTCGCGATTTCATCTGCGCCGCCTGCCGCTGGTCTACCGGTAGTTTCTCCCACTGAATCGCACCGAGCCCCCGCGCCGCCGCACGCCGCACGCTCAGCGAAAAGTCTTCCGCCGCGGTTTCCAAAATGAGATCCAAACCGCGCGGATCGCCGATGCCAGCGAGCACCCTCAGCGCCCAAGCCCGCGCACCGTAGTTGTAGCCATCAATTTGACCCAGCAGCGCCGATGCCGCAGGCGTCCCAATTCGGATTAAGCCATCCACTGCTGCTACTGCCGCGCCTGGGTTGTTGTATCCCAGCACCTGAATTAGGGTATCTACAGCGCCTTCATCTTCCAGCTCAGCCAAAGCTTCTACCGCATCGAGCATCGCCTGAGCTGAGTCAGCAGTATCCACTGCCTGCAGTCTCTCCTGGAGTAGCGCCCCGGTGTTCGTCATCCCGGTGTTTGTCATCACAGCAGACCGTCCATTAACGTCATCACCCGGCGCGCATCTGCTGAGACCAGCTCGCCAGCCCGCTCAATCTCTCTTTCCAACAAGCCTTTCAACGCGATCAGCTTGATGCTGTTTTCTGCCAGCGTTTGCGCGATCGCTTCTGCCGCAGGCAAGTAGCCTATCTCACCCAAATCCAACAGGGCCGACCGTCTCAGCTGCAAGTCGTCACAGCGCAGCGTTTCTAACAAAATATCCGCGTAGTGCCCCAGTCCCGTCAGCTGGTACATTGCCCGCGCAGCCGCATTCTTCACCTGAGGGACCGCATGGTCCAAAAAGGGCGCTACCTGAACCACCGTTTCCGGGCTGCCTAACCGGCCAATAGCCTCCAAAATAGCGTTGTAGGGCTGGGTCAAATGGGGCTTACCCGGCACATCGACGGCGGCTTCTACTCCGCCTGCCAACAGACCCACTAGCGAGCCTAAGCTCTCTTTGGCATTCAGCATTTCTAGCGATTGCGCAGCCGCTTCCCGTACGTAGTAGTCTGCGCAGCTCAAACAGTCCATCAGGGCAGGGACAACGCTTTGGTCACCCACCTTACCCAGGGCCCTTGCCGCATTTCGCCGTAGCGGAAAGCCGCCATCAGGGGCCAAATCTGTCTCATCTTCCAGAGCATCCAACAGCGCACAAATAGCCTCTGGATGGCTGACTCGAAACCGGCCAATCCACCAGGCCGCGTAGTAGCGATCGCCCTTATCTGATGTTTGCTTCAGGTTTGCGATCGCCTGCGACACCGTCAGCTGGGGTGCCCCGCCATCCATTCCCGGTTGAATATCCGTTGCGCTCATGAAGTCATCGTACCAATAGCAAACCCAGAGAAACAAACAACCACTAGACACCTCCAGTAATCGTATATCTCTCTGGGTGAAAAATTGAGGTCTAACCCACCCCTCTTGAAAGCAGCGCTCTCAAAAAGCAAAGGCTAGGACGCCAATTTGGCTGATTAGCTCAGTGCATTAATCGCGTAGTTGATGTAGTTGTTCGCTTCAGTTGCAGGAACACCACTCAAACCGTGGTTAGCCTGGACGTACTTGAGCGCTTCAACATACCAGCTAGGCGATAGATCAAAGGTCTTGTTGATTTCAGCAAGGCCAGAAACCAAGTAGTCGTCCATGGGACCTGTACCGCCGACGATGAGGCAGTAAGTGATCATCCGCAGGTAGTAGCCGATGTCACGCACACACTTGTCTTTGCCACGCTGGTCAGCAGCGTACTGAGGACCCTGCATCTGAGTGGTGTAAGGAAACTTGTTGTAAACTGCTTGAGCAGCGCCGTTAGCGAGGCTATCAGCGTTTGCAGTCAGCTTACGAGCAGCTTCAAGGCTAGCTTTAGCCTGGCCAAAGCGACCAAATGCAACCTGCATTTCAGTCGAGCTGAGGAAACGACCTTGAGAATCAGCAGCCGAGACTGCTTCAGTCAAAGGAGTTTTCATCTTTAAAGATCTCCTAATTGAATATTCGACAATTTTTTATCGGTTGTTGGCAAAAGCTATGCTGCCAACAGCTATCCGAACGATAGGTCAACAGAGGCTTAAGCAACCGCTGCAGCCGCACGATCAAAGTAGCCGCCGAGCTCAGCAACCAGGTTGCTGCAGTCGCCGTTAGTTACATTGCTGTTGTCGTTAGCGATCGCAATAGCCGCCGCTTTCATCTTCTGTACGCCAGCAGCAACAGAAGAACCAGGGGTGCCCAAAGCGATGTAAGTCTCACGCAAACCGTTGAGGCAACGATCATCCAGTGCGCTGGCATCGCCAGAGAACATCGCGTAAGTCACATAGCGCAAAATGATTTCCATATCGCGAAGGCAAGCAGCCATGCGACGAGAAGTGTAAGCATTGCCACCGGGCTGGATTAGCTGGGGCTGCTCAGCGAACAGGGCGCGAGCGGCATTGGCAACAATTGCAGAAGCATTGTTAGTGATGCCGTTAACAACGTCCATTCTTTTGTTGCCATCAGCAACCATTGCATCCAGTGCGTCTAGCTGTGACGAGCTGATAAATTCACCCCGTGCATCAGCTTGGGAAACAACCTTAGCGAACGCATCAAACATATTTCCGAATTCTCCTAAATATTTGGCTGCCCAGAGCTGGTCAGAAGACAATAGCTCCGAGCTGGGTTCTTGCCCTCACAAAGCGACTTGGGAAAGCCCTTTGGAAAAGCCCCTTAGAAAAGCCCGTTACGTCGCTGCCTGTCGAAAACAAGATTCATGAAGAAAGCTCAATAAAACCCTCAGCATGAACACTGTACGGGGCAGTTTCGAGTGGGATGAGCAATTGCCCAATCATCATTTTAGAGCTTTTTAGAACTCCGTGTGGGACTTCCATCCAGCACTAAATGACAGTTAGCAATTTAACTGCTCTCACAGTAAAAGAGTAAAACGGATACGACCTGTATCTAAGAAAGTTCAAGAAAGTTCACAAATAACATTTTGGGCTCAACCGCATATACACCAGGCGTTTACGCCTTCCCCCAGAGGCGCCTTCAGGGGCCTTCAAAACGACAGATGAACGATTCCTGTTACAAATCTGAGCCCTTCAGCAGAACCTTAGAATTGAACCGAAGATGCGCCAGTTACGCAGCCACCCGGGGATCTTTCTCCAAGTCAAACAAGAAGCCGTGGATGTAGGCTTCTGTCCATTCAGGGCCATAGAAGCGCGTTAGCATGCCCCGGGCCGGGTCTTTTTCAGCCCGATAGCGCGCATAGCGTAGCTGTGCCTGCTTAATCGCCTCTAGCCGAGCAGGGTCTGTCACCGGTTCAGCCACCCGAACAAACTCAACATAGGCCTTCAGGTAGTCTTGAAAAGCCTCAAATACGTGGGTTTCAACGTCAGCAGTCTCAGTAGGACGGGTCCATAAAAAGGCGGGCGAGAAAAACGCCTGCGCCTCTTCGGGAAAGTCTCCGCCCCAGGGCAAGTGCTGCTGGTAGCGATGAAACATCCCCATGACAGGCGCGCTATATTTCGCCTGGTAAGCCGCATCTTGAAACAGCGGCTGCATGTCCAATGCGATCAGATGTCCGCCAGGCAACGTGACCAAATCCGCTCCAAAAAACGGCAGGTCGTACTCTAGCTCTGGAAAAATCACAAAGTTCAGCACCTGCAGCGCCTCGCCCCCTTGTACGTGCGCTGCCCGGATCTGCCTCAGCTTTGGCGCCCGGGCACCGTAGCTTGTCGTCGTGACGGTCGCTTCCCGCTTGCCCTTGCCGGTGACCGCGCTCTTGCGCTCAAATCCACTGGGAATCGGGTAGGGATTGAGGGTGAGATGGGCGTCGAGAAGGGCGATCGCCTGCGCTAAAAACGGTTCATAAATCGTCGTCATACGACTGAACTGACCCCAACCGCTAGCGGCACCGCATCCTCAAACAAAAATTCGTGCAGGAAGCGCTCCGACCACTCATGGCCAAAGTAGCTGCCGAACAATCCAGATGCCGGGTCGCGCTCAGCGCTGTACTGGTCGTAATCACGCTGGGCTTTGGCCACCCGCTCCATCGCGGCAGGCTCGGTATTAGGTTCGGCTGCAGCCATCATTTCCCAATACAGCTGCAAATAGTCCTGAAAGGCATCTAGCACTCTGGTTTTTACCGTCTCCGGGTCGGTTTTGGCAAACAGCAAGTACTGAGAAAAATATTGGTTGGCATCGTAGAACTTCATCTCAAGGTTCTGCGACAGGTCAGGATACTTATCGTGCAGCCGCTGCAGGGGAGCGATGTATTTTTGCTGGTAGGCTTCATCCTGAAATAGCGGCTGAAAGTCCATCACAATCAGATTTTTAACCTTGCCAAAAGAGAGAAAATCGATGCCTAGCAAGGGCAGCTCGTACTGATGTCCTGGATAGATAACGCTGTTAAAAATCTGCGCACTTTCCCCGGCATCAATGTAGGTATAGCGAGCCTTGCGGAGCTCCTTGCACTGGTAGCACCAGCTGCGAATCGTCGCTGGGTTACGCCCTCGTTCGCTGATATTGGAAGCTAGGCCTTTTGGAATGGCACGTTCTGTCAGGTCGAACCGTTCAGTAAGTGAGGCCTCTAAATGCTTTAGAAAAGGGCGATACATTATTTTTGACAGTTTTATGTTTATGGGACATGACGCTGGTTTAAACCATACGAGATGGCCGAGACCATCTGATTAATTGTGAAAGACAAAGCAACATTCCTTAACGGTAGGAATTAAGACGGGTGTTTTGCAGCCATATCGCTGATGTCTTCCGGGGTCAAAAATCGCTTTTCTGAGCAGTAGGTCATTAGGCTGACGCCATTCATCATGCGGGCTGTGCTCACCCGAACGCGGAAGTCATCGGTGATGAACCAGCAGCGCTCCTGGCCCTGATTGGTTTCGTAGTCAGTATCGATGGTCAACACGCCGTCTCTGCCAAACCAGTAGCGACTGACGACCGTAATATCTTCTACATAGCCGCGATCGCGCACCAGCTTTCCCGATAGACCGCGCTCGTCATCGGGCACATCCACTAGCACAGCCGCCGACGTATTGGGCGCAATATCCGAAAGGTTGGTCTGCCAGGAAAAAGATGCCCCACCCCGAGCCAGCTGCGGATCAATATGTTGCGATTTGCAGATATCCACCACCCGCGAATCATCGGCATCAATCACACTCACAATTAAGTTAGACTCACCCGACTCATCATCGAGCACATCAAAATGGTGCACCGTTCGCTGCGTAAACCAAATGCCTTCACTCTTTCGAAAGAAGTCCATCATGGTCATGGGGTGCGTAACTGACATAACCTTTCAAACTGATTGTGCACACAGCTCATCTGGTAAATAGATCTAGGTAAATCTGGCAAATAAGCAGTTGTGCGAGGACAAAGCGATCTGCAATCCTAGGTTGAGTCGCACTCCTCATCTTATATAAATGACGCTCTCCGACCAAGCCAACGCCGCGCCTACTCGCGAAGACATGATGGCTCAGCTGGTTCCCCACGCCCAGCTCGCGGGGGCTG
The DNA here is from genome assembly GCA_038523095.1 of Cyanobacteria bacterium J06626_6. Taxonomy (GTDB): domain Bacteria; phylum Cyanobacteriota; class Cyanobacteriia; order Phormidesmidales; family Phormidesmidaceae; genus Phormidesmis. Next base: position 16,631 of record JBCBJS010000056.1, on the reverse strand, counting down.
ACTTGTCTGGCACAGATCTCTCTGGCAAAGACCTGTACTACGCCAATCTTGCCGGTGCGAATCTTTCCGGCTCAAACCTACAGGAGACTGGCCTCCTCAATGCCAATCTGGAGGAGGCCAATGTGGCCAACGCCGACTTGCAAAAGGCAGATTTACGAGGCGTCAACCTGAGGGGAGCCAACCTGACCAATGCAGATTTTACCGGCGCCTTTCTCTATCGCACCGACCTGCAGGGCGCAGACCTCAACGGCGCAACGCTCACCGATACGGCGCTGAAGCTTGCCCTGTACGACGGTAAAACGCAGTGGCCAGAGGGCTTTCGCTACCAGAGCAGCGGCGCGGTCGGCCCTGGCGCAGCCCTCAACGGCGCCTACCTCAATACGGCGAATCTGAAAGATGCCAACTTGAGTAAGGCGTACCTACTTGGCGCGTACCTCAGTGGGACTAACCTACAAGGAGCCAACCTAACGGGTGCGCTGCTCGGGGGAGCTAATCTGCAAAAGGCTTTTCTCACCGGGGCTAACCTACAGGATGCAAGTCTCGCAGGGGCAGAGCTACAGCTAGTAGATTTTCGGGCCGCCAACCTCACTGGCGTAGACCTCTCTGCGGTTGGCAGCATTGCCGGCGCAGACTTTAGCCAGGCTGTTGGGCTGACCGCAGAAAATCGCTCAAAGCTACTGGGTCACCCCGAGGCAGAGCTGAATGTGCGCAATGCATTTACCCGCAAGACGACCCGGCAGAGCCTTGAGCTGTGTGAGTAAGTGACCCAGACTCGCTTTTCCTAGACTCGCTTTTCCAAGTACTGGCCAATCATAATTTCTTCGCCTGCCCTAGAAATGATGGTCTGCCGGGTGCGGTAGCTATCCCCGACCAGCTTCAGCTCTTCCTCAAAAGCTGAGCCACCGTACTCGGTCCGCAAAATCATGGTGCGCGCGTCAGTAAATCGGAAGTTCGCCGTCACCGGCTTGGGGGTTGCAAAGCCGCGATCGCGATACATCACATCACCCCGGATGCCAAACACAGTTGATCCCTTCGAAGGCTTACGGCTGGGGCTAATGTACTGACTATCCCAGGTCACCTTAGCGCCACAGATCATCGGCTCTGCAAGCGCGTGGCGAGCGGCTAGCTCAACGAGCTCAGCATCGCCCCCTTCCAAAAAGCAAATCGTAATATCGCTGACCACTTCTTCTGTGGCACCGCTTTTGAGGGTGTAGTAGCGACGACGCGACTGCCACTTACCCGCTGACCGATGAAAGAAGTCAACGGCCTGTGTCTCCCGCTCTGTCGCCAGTGACAACCGTTCTAAAGTTGCGCCGACTGTCTGCACACTAGAATTTACTGGCAATGCCATCGCAGTTATTTCCTCACTATGGACATGCATAAGCCTGTCCGAACTTCCTCAAAAGAAAACATTTCTTTACAGGTCAAGATAATTCATTTGCCCACGCTCGACAATCTACCCATTGGAAAATTGCATTAAGTTTATGCAATGTTTTTGGCATCATCGCTCTGGAAAATTCGCTGCTTAGCCAAACGGAGCATTTAAACAAGGCAGTTTAACGGGGAAACCAAACAGGGCCAGTGTGCCCAACTCGACCGAACTTTATTAAGCCGGGGGAGTAAATTCTTTCATCCAGTGCCACTGGTGTCTTACTGATGCCTTTTCTAATACCCTTTCTAATACCCTTAGAAAGCAGCGCATCTACTCAGCAGGCAGAAGGTCTTCCAAAGCTGCAGCGACGACTTTGTGATGGCTATCTCGCCGGAGCTCAGCAAGGGCCGTGCGGGCAGCTTCCAAATCAAAAGACTTGAGTGCATAGGCCAGCGCCATGCGCGATCGCCAGCTTTCCGAGCGTAAAAAAGGCAGCAACGCCTCTAGCGCAGCGGCTTCAGCGACGGTATCTGCCAGCATGCCCAAGGTCGATATTCCCGCTTGAACAATCGTTAAATCCTGGTCTTCTAACGCTTTGAGCGCCACTTTAAGCAGCTGGCGAGGGCGTTCTAGCTCAGGCAAAATGGCCAAAATACTCCGCCGCACCAGCCAGTGCTCATTTTCATCAAACAGCGCTACCAAACGCTCTACCGACTGTGCACCATACAGCCCCAGAGAGTTAGCAATTTCTGCCTGCACGTTGTTGTCAGGTTCATCCGGCAGCATCGCAAGCAAAGTATCGTAGGCCTCGTCATTGCGCTTTCGCCCTAGCCCCATCGCCACAAAAGAGCGCACCAAGAAGGCACTGTCTTTTCGCTGAGCGATCAGAAGCGGCACCGCTTGCTCAGGCCCATACTCTCTGAGTGCCACTAACCCCCTCAGACGACACTGGGGGTCTTCATCGGCCAGTAGCGCTTTAATCTCAGAAATATCCATAGCCAGCACAGGTATCCACTGATACCATAATAGACTTAGCAGTGTGTACATCCTTGCTGTAGCAGTCGAAGAGGTATTCCAAGGTGGTAGAAAAACAGTCGTCTCCAGAGCAAGCCGCTTCAGAACAGGCCCCTTCGGCAGAAGAAATTGCAGCAGTCGTTGCAGAGCTAGAAAAGTACCGTGAACGCCTTGTCGAAGACATCGTGACAACCGCGAAGAAAGCCAAACTTCCGAAATCGATGGTGATGGAACAAATCGAAAATCACCCCGAAATCCTTAAAATAGATACTTCCTTGGCACAGCTGCGCGGAGAGGCCTCTGCCTAATGACGTCACCGGCGTCTCCAGAAGCGCAGGCAAAAGTAGACCAGCTGATCGACCACGTCAATCAGCAAATCGAACTGCTCGCTTTTGACGAACCTAACCCAGTCCTGCTACGGCAAATGGTGCAGAGCCTAGTTGACCCTAGGCGGGCAACCCGGCTAAGCCTCATCGAATCGCTCAGCCAGATTGGCGAGCCTGCTACCCCGTTCTTACTAGAAGGGCTCGCCCATCACGAAGAATCTGTGGTTCGCCGGGCCTGCTGCAATGCGCTCACCCATATTGGCGATGCCGCGTCAGTATCTGGCCTGGTGGCTGCACTGTTGCAGGATGAAGATATCAGCGTGAAGAGCGCGGCGGCGGGGGCACTGGCCAAGATAGGTGCACCCGCTTTTGACGCAATTCGAGATGTGCTAGCTTCCGAAACAGCCAGTGAAAGCTGCAAGGGTCATGCGGCTTGGGCAATGGCTTCTATGAGCCGTGAGGTGAGTGAGCGGCTATATCGAATTGTGAATGACCCGTCACCTTCAGTAAGGGTGGCTGTGGTGGGTGCGATCGCCCAACTCGCCCAAAGCCAGAGCGGCCAAAATCAGAGCGCACAAAACATCACCAACCCGTCTCAAGCCGTACAGTCCCAAGCCGTACAGTCCCAAGCCAGACAGTCCCAAGCCAGACAGTCCCAAACCAAACAGTCCCAAAGCGCACTTTCCCTATTAACCGAAGCGCTCAGCGACCCGTCACCCGACGTCAGAATCGAAGCCACTGCCCACCTCGCCCGGCTCAACTGTCAGCGGGCTTACCAGCCGCTAGTCGCCTGCCTAAAAGACCCCAGTCACGACGTCCGCAAAGCAGCCGTCCTGGCCCTTGGCAAGCTTGGAAATCTGGCAGCTATCGAAGTCATCGAACCCCTTCAACAAGACTCAGACATCGCCGTACAGAAAGCTGCCAGCCTGGTATTAGAACAGTTAGAAGCCCGCAAAACAATGACGTCCTGAGTCCAAGTCATCCTAAAATAGGGTTACAAACCCACCAAAGCAGCATTTGCTTTGGCATTACCAGGTAACAAGCCAAATACTATGAACGGACTCAGCGATCGGGCCAAGCAACTCATCCCCAAAGCACGCATTGTCAGCTTTGACGGATGGACCGATATCGACAGTGAGGCGATCGCTCGCCTTCAGGACGCTGACAACGAAAAGCGCTACCTCTCCGACACCGACTTAGAGGCTATTTACAGTCTCACCGGTGTTGCCGATAACGCCATAGCAGCTATGGGACTCAATCCCAAAGAAGTCGTTGCCACCTTACGTGAGCAGGCCCCCGCCATCGTCGATGAAGCCAGAGCAGTCGTCCTAGCGACCTATCCCAAAATTCTAGAACCCGGCGGCGGTCTCTACCCGCCCATGCGCGCCGAGGCTTGCTGGCGAGACTTTTGGCAGTTTTTGCGCTGCATTACCTACGGCATCGCTGGCGGCCAGCACCACTACACCAGCACCGCCGGACTGCAGGCCATGGAACAGCTATACGAAGAACTCCAGGTGCCACTCCCAGCCATGGTAGCGGGCCTGATTGGGGTCAAAAGGGCCAGTCTTAAGCGGTTTCCAGTCGCCAGCTATCCTGCCCTCTCTCCCTACTTCGACCATCTGATCGCCAGACTGTCTACCTTTGTTAAAGAACCCGGCACAGAAAGCGAAGACAAGGCTACACAAGAGGTCGCCCAAAACGAAGCGGCCTGAACACCGAGAGCAAGTTTAGTTTTGTAAAGATAAGTCACAGGGAGCTCAGCCGCACTGCGCTTTTGTTAATTCAAAATTTGCCCATAAAAGTGGCTACTGTTTTCCTCAAAGTGCTTTTCCTGAGAGGCTTTCAGCAAGGCAAATACGGTAGATGCCTGCATTGCGTCGTTCACAAAACTTGACAAAGACGGCTCCCCTTTACAGACAAAATGAGAATACGCAATCAACCGTTATAAGGAGATAGCATTCATGGCTTTCGGACCAGCATCGCGACTGGGTGTCAGTCTTTTTGAAGAGACACCCCCCGTTGAATGGGTTCCCGGTCTCTCATCTGATGATCTAGAAGCGATCATTAGCGCCGTTTACCGCCAGGTACTGGGCAACGCTTACGTGATGGAGAGTGAGCGTCTTAGCGTCGCCGAATCCCAGTTCAAACTAGGCGAATATACCGTCCGCGAATTCGTCCGCGCGGTGGCTAAGTCCGACCTGTATCGCACCCGTTTCTTCGAAGGTTGCCCCCGCTACCGCTACACAGAGCTAAACTTCCGTCACCTGCTGGGCCGCGCCCCTAATGACTACGACGATATGAAGTTCCACAGCGCCATTCTCGACAGTGAAGGCTTCGAGGCCGACATAGATTCCTATGTAGATAGCGACGAGTACCAAAATACCTTTGGCGAGAACTTCGTTCCCTACATTCGCGGCCATAAGTCAGAAGCTTCGAAGAGCATGGTCGAATTTACTCACCTGTTCGAGCTGGTGCGGGGCGCTTCTAGTAGCTCACTTAAGGGCAACACATCTGGCAACCAACCTCGCCTCAACAAACTCGTCATCAACGCCGTGCCGACTGCTGTCAAAGCACCGTCTGGCGGTTCTGATGGCTGGGCCTTCAGCGAGCCACCCACCGCTGCAGCCACTCGCTCCGGCAACGGCATTGGCGAGCGCGGCAAGGTTTACCGCATCGAAGTGACTTCCATTAGAGCAAACAGCGTACGCAAAGCGGCCTCTCGGTTCCGCCGGGCCAATCAGGTTTACCTGGTTCCCTACGAGAAGCTCTCTCAGGAATACCAGCGCATTCACAAGTCCGGCGGTGTGATCGCCAGCATTACGCCAGTCGAGTAGCGCACTCGACGGTATCTTAACAGAGCAAGGCGAGTACTCTTCGAGGCTCGCCTTGCCTGCAAAATAAGATGACAAGGTCCACCTTTTTACAAAGCTGTTGTTGAACAATTTATCTAACATTTAGGAGAACTCCCATGGCAGATGCCTACACCTACGAACTGTGGCCCAATAGCTCGTCTGACGATATTCAGACGATTATCCGCGCAGTGTACAAGCAAGTTTTAGGCAATCCCCATGTAATGGAGAGTGAGCGCCTCGTAACTGAAGAGTCTCAGCTTTGCGACGGCTCACTCACAGTCCGTGAATTTGTCCGTGCCGTTTGTAAGTCTGACTTCTATCGGACACGCTATTTTGAAAGCTGCGCGCCCTATCGCTTTGTAGAGCTGAACTTTCAGCACATTCTAGGCCGTGCGCCCGAGTCTCAAGCAGAGGTCTCTGAACACATTCGCCGCTGCAACGAAGCAGGCTACGACGCTGAAATTGACTCCTACGTCGATAGCGACGAATATCAACAGGCCTTCGGAGAGAATATTGTTCCCTTCATGCGTGAAAAGAGTGAAGTTGGGCGTAAGCAGGTTGTTTACAACCGCAACTTCGCGGTCAACCGTGGCCCAGCGCAGGTCAGCAGCGCAGTGAAGTCATCACAGCTCGTGTCGGAAGTGGCCACCAACAGCGCCAACAAAATCAAACCGGCTAAGGCAACCCCGGGTTCTGTCACTGAGAAGCGGTTCAAGATTCGCACAACCGCTGCAAAATTCGACAGCCCCCGTCGCGTCAGCTTCAATGAGTACATCGTGTCGGCAACAAAAATGACCCCTCAGATTCAGCGTATTCAGCGCACAGGTGCCAAGATTGTCAGCATTACTGAAATCTCCTAACCGCTAATGCCCACAGCATAGGCTAGCTGACCTTTGATAACAAATCCTTTTTTGGGAAGCGCTCTGCGTCGTGACGACGCAGAGCGCTTTACTTTTGGAAAAACCTACTATCAAAAGAATTGCCGTCTCCTCATTCACGTTAAGTTAATTTGAGAAGATAAACGTTTTCTCATTCTCTGGTTCACAGTCCGGTTTGCTATAGATAGGCCAAAAGATTAGCCGGAGATAGCCGATGCGCCCCGATGGCCGAACAATTTTTCAATCGAATTGTTTTCGAACACGACGATATCAGCAATATCTTTGGTGGCCTGTCCCACACATTATGCGGAGTAAATTTTATGGCACTTTGGGTAACCAGTCCTGAACCGGTTGAGCTGCGTCCAAACGCCTCCGAAGAAGACCTACAGCTGGTGATTAACGCTGTGTACAAGCACGTTTTAGGCAATCACCATATTATGGAGAGCCAGCGGCTCGACAGCGCAGAGTCGCTTTTACGCAATGGTGATATCAGCGTGCGGGGCTTTGTTCGTGCCGTTGCCAAATCAGACCTTTATCGCAGTCTTTTCTTTGAGTCTTCTTCTGCCTATAGCTTCATTGAAAACAACTTTCAAAATCTCTTAGGTCGCGCCCCAGAAGATCAAAGCGAGATTTCGGCCCACACCTCTATCTGCCTAGAGAAGGGATACGAGGGTGAAATTGATTCTTATATCGATAGCGATGAGTATTGGCGGAGCTTCGGTGAGGATACGGCACCTTACCTGCGCGGGCAGGTGACAGAAGCTGGGCTCAAGAATGTTAGCTTTAACCGGACACTGGCGATCGCAGGTGGAAACGCCTCGAATAATCCAGGCACTAAAGCCCTTCTCACCACTGACCTAGCAGCCAACCTCCCCACTAAAGTAAAGGCCCCCAAACCGCTAGGTTTAGGAAAAACAAGCACAGCCGGACGATTCCGCATTGCAGTAGCCGGTGCCAACACGGGCGGCAGCCGCACCCCCCGAAGCAGCGCCACCTACGAAGTTGGCTATGCTCAGCTACAGAGCAAAATTCGCACTATCCAAAAATTTGGCGGCAAAATTGTCAGCATCGAGCCGGTGTAAGCCACCCTCAGTTACCTGTCGACGCACAGAACATACAGAATGGGTGTGGTGAGTGCCCCATCCCGGAACACTTGCCATACCCGCCACAAAAGTTCACTTCTACTGAAAGGCTGTGGTCTGTTTTGTGGTGCGTCAATAGTGCGATCGCAACGCTCAAAAAAGAGAATGAGAACAGGAGAATGAGAACAGGAGAATGAGAACAATGCCAGGCATGAATACATTAGGAAGTGCTGGAATCAGCGACTATCAAAGCCGGACAGTCACGATTGAGGTGACCGGCGTACGTCAACAGTCTGTCTTAAAAACCGGTAGCTACACAGTACGAGTACCCTACAGCCAAATGGCTCAGGCCCTACAGACAATCAACCGTCGGGGTGGCAAAGTCGCTTCCGTACAGCTAGCAGGCAATATACCCGCCGCCGCATCCACCCCATCAGCAGATATCTCCGACGAGCCAGAAGCCAAACCGAAAAAAGCTTCTAAATCTAGGAAGACCTCAAAACGCCGCTAACCAAATTCGCCGCAATTTCTCCTGCGCCGCAGTTTCTCCTGCGCCGCAATCGCCCCATGGTGTTTCATCAATTTTTCCTACCGCCATGACTTTGCTTGGCCATTGTTTATTTGCTTTAGCTTCAAGGTCAACTAGGGCATTACCTCGTAAGGTATTAACAGGAGGAACGTCAGTAGACTCATACCGGTAGAGCCTGTTCTCGGTAGGCTGTAGCTTAGCCAAGGTGAAAAGAAAACAGAAATGGATATTGATACCTTTGTGGCGCGGTCCTTGGGCCGATGGAAGTCGCAGCGCAGCGCCCATCATTTGGCCTTCGCTCATTTTGAAGAGATTCGCTCCATCATCGACATCGAAGCGATCGCAAAAGACGACCCTGCCGTCATTGCCCTGTGTGAAAAATACGGCTTCCAGACAGACGGTTCATCAGAGCCGCTACACCAAAAAATTGCCACCCCTTTCAAAATGTCTTGGGAGGGTGAAACCGACTGGAACGAAGACGACGTTCTCAAAGGGCAGACCATACTCGTTCCGGTTCCCGATCCAGAAGCGGCAGAAAACTCGCAGGGAAACCTATCTAGCGGTCAGCTTCTGCGCGACCAGGGCTACGCAGAAACCATTCCAGCAGCAGGCCGCTACATCATTCAAGCGGACGGTACCTTTGTCCTCACCACAGGCTACGACCGCGCCGCCGCCGAAGAAAAAATTTGGTTCGCCACCGAGAACCTTCGCTTCCGGGTATCTCTGATCAAAACGAGTAACGGTAAAGGGGTCACTACTGCCTCCCTCTCCTCCGAGGTACGCATATCATCCCAGCAGTAGTCCTCTCAACAAGACAGCTATCGAGTAGGCCCTATTGTCCATATTTCTTGATAAGGCATTCACCCGCCGACTTCCCTTTTACTAACTTCCTTTCTACAATTTCTCCAGAGCCTCTCCTTTCAACCACCCTTGTATGACTGCGTCCACCGCTAACTCTATTCCCACAGGTCAGCCTGTCAGCCAAGATTTCATCACGCTCATAAACTGGATGGCAGGAGACTTTAGCAATTTCAAGCAGGCCCACGCCCATCCAACTGATTTCGCCCATATTCGTATCTTTTTTAGACCCCTGCCATTCGATTTTTTTGAGGCGCTGGGACTGCCGGGCGGGATCGGCTTCTACTCCGAGCAGGTCTATGACTACGACTTGTGGAGTCCGTATCGGCAGGGACTGCACCGCGTGATTGATCGAGGAGACGATGTCTACATCGAAAATTACGGCTTTAGAGATGGCGTACCCTATGCCGGATCGGGCCATAATTTGGATGTTCTCAAAACCCTCACCGCAGACTGTGCCATTCGGCGGACCGGCTGTTCGATGGTGTTTCGACGCGGTGAAAGCGGCGACATGTTTATCGGTGGCGTGGAACCTGGAAACAGCTGCCTAATTCCGCGCAAGGGGAAGAAAACGTATCTGGTGAGTCGGGTAGAGCTGACGGCCAGCACGTGGGTCAGCCTAGACCAAGGAATGGATGTGGAGACCCATGAGCACGTTTGGGGCTCGACAGAAGGTGCGCTCAAATTTGAAAAGCGAGAGAGCTTTGCCAGTGAGCTGCCGCTGGAGAAACTTTAAGGATGCTGCCACCTCCTGCAAAAAAGAAGATGCAGGCGTGGATTCGCAGCCGCCACCTGATCTGCTCGGGCAACTTCTTCATTTTTGAAACGGTTGAATTTTCGACGGTCGATAAGTTTCAAGCCTGCGTAGAGGCACTTGGAGGGACTCTCATTTCGGTAGAGCCACTCAAGAAAATTTGGATTGGCAAGCATCGCCGCGTGGTGCTTTACCGGGCAAAAGCAAGCTTGCACACCCCGCACCACGAACTCAACCAGTACTGGATTAAATACGGCAGCTTTCATACCCGCTTTGACGATCGCGAATGAGCACAGCAAACGTTTCACAGCGATCGCCAGCGCCCTACCATCGATTAAAATTTGACCACAGCTCAGCAGAAGATGTATTTCACGCCTACCCATGCCCAACCCTACCGATGCGGTCAAACTTACCCAGTGGATGGCCGCCGACTTTAGCAACCAGGCCCAAGCGATTGAGAACCCGCCATTCTTTGCCCATATTCAGGTCTGTATGCGACCGCTGCCAAGAGGGTTTCAGTCAGGCATCAGCCTATACCTAGAACAGGCCTATCACTTTCAGCTAGATCGGCCCTACAGAGTTAGGGTGCTCCACTTCATTCAGCGTGAAAGCGACGTCCTATTGGAAAACTATCGCGTCACCAATGAAGAAAAGTTCTACGGCGCGGCTCGCGACCTGAGTAAGCTAGCAACCCTCACTCCCAAAGATCTCGAGCCCATGGGGGGCTGTGACATCCTCGTGGAATGGACCGGCAACAGCTTTCGCGGCAAGGTTGAGCCTGGGAAAAAATGCATGGTCGAGCGCAAGGGCATGCAAACTTACCTGGACAATGAATTTATCGTAACTGAGTCACACATGACCAGCTATGACCGAGGGCGCGACCCCAAGACCGATGAACTAGTGTGGGGGTCAGTTGCGGGCCCCTTCGAATTTGACAAGCTCACTCGCTTTGCCAGCGAGGTTCAGGCATAGGTATGCACTTCGCCTAGCGGGCTGATTCTCAAACGATTTACCAACCGAAGGAAGAATACTGCGAGCCGGCCTCAAAGGCTTCGCGCGCAGCCGCATCGTCTTTCTCCTGCTCCGGCACGGTCTCGACCCGAGACTCCGCACAAAATGAGGCAGTGCTCAGTCCACCAAAGCGCTTCACCACGCTGGTTCGCATGCGCAGGTTCGGATTGGGAAACCAGAAGCGCTCAATCGAGCTCATGGTTTCATAGTCAGTGGTCAGCACCAGGCCGTCTTCACTGTCCATCTCGAAGCGACCAATCACGGGAACAATTTCGGCGTAGCCTCGCTCTCGCAGCAGGTTTCCGGTTTGAGGATTGTCGGCATCGGGCACTAGGGCGAATACGGTGGACCCTTTGTGGCTTTCGTCGTCTTTATCCCAAGCCATAGCGCCATCCCACTGCACATAGGCACCGCCGACCGCCGAACCAGGATCGACGTCGTGCAGCTTACAGATCTCTGCAACCTTTTCATGGTCGGCGGGGAGAGCTTCTACAGATATATTTGAGCCACCTAGTTCAGCACGCCGAAAGGGTAAGTGATGCGTCGTGCGTTGAGACTGCCACTGCCCAGCACTCTGCTGGAAAAATTCCATTACGTTCATCAAGCTGAATGCGTCCTTAATATGAAGCAAAAATGTAAAGTGAAAAGTCAAACCATAAAGAATTGATCCCCCATTACTATAACGCTCTGCCGAGGGGAACCTTTATCAACATCATTCTTTGGTCGAAGATAAAACAGCTCTCAAAACAGTCCTAATGCTGAGTGAGTAGCTGCGTGCGATCGCTAACATAAATTCATTCAATCAAGCACAGATATCGACAGGTCGGCAGATCAAGATAGGGCCAGAGTGAGCCATCGCTTCTCCGAGCGTTTCTGCGTGGTCTATCCGAAGGCTGAAAAAGCGCACTAAACCTTAAGAAAATTAATTTAAGTAACGTCTGCTACCGAATCTATTTACAATTTGACGATACTGTGCATTGCAGTTAGAATTCGATCAATTAAAATTCGGCCAAGTCTTTACGGCTAGCTGATTTTAATCACATCGACCTCTAGTTTCTAAGCGTTCCCACTGCCTCTGTTTTTCCAGTGTGTGCCGGGTGCGTAGAGTCAGGGCACCAGACTAAGTTCAGTGACCTGCTCAAGATCTGTCTAAGTTATCAAGATCTTTCTGACCTTTCGAGGAGAAGTAAACATCATGACTACATCAGGCGAAAACCTGCCCGGCAGTCTCAGCATGGAGCAGCAATTTAAGCTACAAGTTGTCAAAGATCAAGTAAAGGGGCTGAGTTTAGAGCAGGCCCAGGAATATGTCGTCGAAGTGATGCGGCAAATGATGGTGAAAGACAATCTAGTCAAGCATTTACTAAAAAATGCATAGACTGGTTGGAAAATTTCCACCACGCAGCTCTGCCAGAAGCTTGAGTCAACGTTGATCCAGTATTATCTGAGCTAGCATTTTTATAGGCGCGACTGATAGCAACGACCCCTTAAGCCAACGGCACAAAATTGAATAACCCGAAAAGCCGGATTAATCGCACTGATTAATCCGGCTTTTAAATGCCAGCGTTCTGGCATTCGCTTCTTTCTTTATTTCAGTTCATTTCAGTCTTTTGATGTGAATGCCAGGGGTTGCTTGCGTAGTAAATCGAAAATTTCTAACCACTGGATATGCGAGCACACATCATATATTGAGCACACACATCACATATACATAGAAGGGCTATGGATATCAAGAGGGCTCCAGAGGAGTAGCAGTGCCGCAAAAACTTCAAGTGCCGCAAAAACTTCAAGTGCTACGAAATATTACAAAATGCTAAGACTAAATCACACACCAGCTTTTTTCGTGATAAGCCAAATCCCTTGTAATAGATGGCTTTTAGCATTTCGATTATTTGTTTGTAACGGATTATTGCTTTGTTTTTAATAAAGCGGACTGGGAAGGGGGTCATCTTTTAATCTTGTATCACTGGCCACAGAAAAGGCCAGCTGCTGTATTAAGAAGAAGGAGAGCTTGATGCTTGACGCTTTCTCTAGAGCCGTTGTCACGGCTGACACTAAGACCGCTACTATCGGCGGCGGCGACCTAGAAGCCCTAAAGAGCTTTGTTGCTGAAGGTAACAAGCGCTTGGACGCTGTGAATGCGATCGCTTCCAACGCTAGCTGCATCGTTTCCGACGCAGTTTCTGGCATGATTTGTGAGAACACTGGCTTGATTCAAGCAGGTGGTAACTGCTATCCCACTCGCCGCATGGCTGCTTGCCTGCGTGATGGCGAGATTGTCTTGCGCTATGTCACCTACGCTCTGCTCGCTGGCGACGCATCCGTACTCGATGACCGCTGCCTCAACGGTCTAAAAGAGACTTACGCTGCACTGGGCGTTCCTACTGGTTCTGCTGCTCGCGCAGTAAACATTATGAAGGCATCTAGCGTTGCTCACCTCAAGGGTACTAACAGCCCTGATGCAGGTGGCTCTCGCTACAACAAGTACGAAGCTATCGAGGGTGACTGCTCCGCGCTCGCTTCCGAAGCTGCTGGCTACTTTGATCGCGTTGTCTCTGCTCTGAGCTAACTGCCCCTTTTCGGCATTTACTTCGAGTTGAATACAACACTAACCCGATCAAACATAACTTTGGAGATTTGAAGACATGAAATCAGTTGTTACTTCCGCTATCGCTTCGGCTGATGCTGCCGGACGTTTTCCTGGCTCTGCTGACCTGCAGGCTGTTCAAGGTGGTTTGCAGCGCGCAGCTGCTCGCCTAGAAGCTGCTGAAAAGCTAAATGCTGGCATTGACAAGGTTGCTCAAGAAGCGTACGACGCTGCGTTCAAGAAGTACCCTTACCTCACCAACGAGGGCGAAGCTGGCGGCAACCAGACTAAGCAAGAAAAGTGCCTCCGCGACATCAAGCACTACCTCCGCCTGATCAACTACTGCCTCGTTGTTGGCGGTACGGGTCCTTTGGATGAGTGGGGCATCGCCGGTGCTCGTGAAGTGTATCGTTCTTTGAACTTGCCCACTGCACCTTACGTAACGGCTATGCAGCACACACGCGATCGCGGCTGTGCACCTCGCGATATGTCTCCCCAGGCATTGACTGAGTACAAAGCACTGCTCGACTACGTTATCAACTCCCTTTCCTAATCGATAGGGCTTACGGGGTCTACTGGCCTTGTGAGTGATAAAAACTAAAGGCTCCTGGTTGATACTTCTTTGAAGGGCTTCCCAGGAGTCTTTCTGTATGGGTATTTCACGGGTATTTTCTCTCAGTTCGCACGCAGTTCAACCCATTTATAGTTTCATGGTTGCCGATTCCGTCTATCACCAGCTCAAGCATCCCAATCCACAAATGCGCCAGCGGGCCATGTCTGAGATTGTGGAAAATCGAGATGAGCATACCATCCCTACGCTGATGGCAGCCCTAGGAGAAGAAGATGTGGTGTACCGCCGCGCCTGTGTGAAAACGCTGGGCGCAGTGGGCATGGATGCAGTACCTACTGTGGCCGAGCAAATGCTCAATGCCGACAATGATACGGTGCGGGCCAGCTGCACGAAAGCAATGGCTCAAATTGCGGTATTTCACCCCGATGAGCCTTTTCCGCCAGAAGGATTAGCAGCGCTCAAAAAGGCGATGGCAGATCCTTACCCAGTGGTACAAATTGCGGCTGTCATGTCGATGGGTGAGATTGGTGTACCAGCGGTAGAGACCCTATTGGCGGCACTGAAGACGACTGATAGTGTTGCGATCGCACTCACCATCACCAACACCCTGGGCTCTATCGGTGACCCCCGCGCTGTAGACGTGCTCAAAGCGCTCATCAAAGACGATTCGGTAGACAGCTACGTGCGCGAAACGGCAGCGAGCGCCTTGCCAAGGCTAGAGCAAATCATGACACAGCGCGACGCGAAGGGCAGCACGCGGGATAGGTAGCGCAATGTCAAGACTAAAATCCAGCTCTGACAGAGCGCCAACCATATCGTGTGCATTGCCTGCGATAGACTGGTTTTGCCAGGCGGTTTTTATGCTGCCTGATTTAGGGCCGTCTCGATAGAAAAGGAAAGGCTAGGGTATGACGCAACTCACTATCGAATTACCCGATCAGTTAATACAGCAACTCAACACCTACTTAGAAAAAGATCCGACGACAACGCTAGCCGACCTAATTCAGGAAGCGCTACAGCTCCGAGCGGTACGCAAAGACAGTTCAAAGCTGCTGTCGCTTGCGGGGATTGTCACGGAAGCTCCAAGAGGTGCTGCAGAACACGCAGAGGACTTTACAGATTGAAGCAGATCGTACTTGATGCGGGTCCACTCATTGCGCTGTTCTATTCTAAGGACACCTATCACGAGCAGTGCGTCGTAGGATTTAGTCAACTCGTTGAGAAGAATACACTTCTGTTAACGCCATTACCTATCGTCTTCGAAGTTTATAAGTGGTTATTGCAACGAACTCAGCCGAAAGTTGCTCAGAGAACCTTGCTGACTATGAACGATAGCCTGTATAAGAACCGCACTCATCTAACTATTTTCCGAGTGTAGTTTCTGTTTTGCAAAGAGTAGCTACTTCAAACGGTCACAAGAACCTTAGTCAGTCCAGTCTTCAGTCAATAGGTTTGGGACTTTGTCAAAGTCCTTCATGTTTCGGGTTAGTAGCGTCACTGATCTGCCCATCGATTTCACCGGTCCGGCGGAAAGCACGACCATACTCCAGTGCTTCTAAGAAAGCAGATTCATCAGAGATAGAACCGATGAGGTCATCTAACCAATTGGAAGAGGCATTATTGTTAAATTCAATTTTTCTTCACAGATTAGACACTGTGTGTTCGAGCACAGATAGGCGATCTTCGATACTGGCTTTACCCAACATGGTCTTCTACTGCACTCGACGGCAGTATCCGCAGATAAATCACGCCAGAACCCAACGACTGCACGAAGACTAAGTTGCCATAAGTCTCTATCTCTGGTGATCAGTATGCGCCCCTGTGATTGCGCTGTGCTCAGAACCTCGGTGTCTGGTGCTCTTGATAGTCCTAACTGCGATACTGATACGACATCAAAGCTAGCGCTGAGAAGAAATTTGACAGTTACTCTATAGACATCTTGGTCAAGTAAGAACTTCACCATCAAGCCGAAACCAGGTTGATATCTTCAGCAGCCACTAGGGCGATACTCTTTCAGAGTGGCTCCGCCAACGCATACTGAAGGCACGCGCGAATGTCCTCTGGTTGCAGCTCACTGTAGTAGTCGCGAATGATGTCGGCAAACGATAGCTCTTCGTTGAGCAGTTCCAGCACACTTTGAACAGGAATGCGCGTCCCGGCAATACAGGGTTTGCCAAAGTGGACCTGCGGGTCAACCACGATTCTATCCATCTCAACAGACTCTAAAGCGATGGCCTCATTTTACGGCATCCCTCTTATTCAAAGGCTAGTGGCCGCTAAATTAACGCCCCTTTTTGCGACAGATCCAACGTCTAGACTTCAGTATTGTCAGGCAATCGCGCAGCGCAAGCAGCCGCATTTCAGATCGCTCGGAAAACGACCGTTTTTTTGATTACTTCAAATTTTGCCATGCGTGTAAATATAGCCCTTGATTAGTGGCCTCACTCACTGTGCTTCATGGGTGAAACAAGCATAATTTCAAGCTAGAACAGAGCTACTGAACGTATACGGAGAAGTATGCATCCTGATTGCAAAGGCATCGCAGAACATATGAAATGATTAGGCTTAGGAATTCTATGTCAAGCACAAAAGAATGCTTTCTTTAGAAACTACATGGAAGCTCTAGATCCAGGAGTATTCGCTGTGCTTCAAGCCGCACACGCCTCTGAGATACTCATCAAAGCTGCAATTGCTCAAGAGCATCCTCTACTAATTTTCAATAGACATTATCGGAAATAGTGACTAATCAACGAGTGGTTGTTCATGTCCCTTGATGGTTTCGATATCGCTAGTTATC
>JBCBJS010000055.1:0-31914 GCA_038523095.1 Cyanobacteria bacterium J06626_6 | reverse complement strand
CTTATTGCCGAGTGGATACATCGGACGCCCCACTGTCGCAAAGGCGTCCCACACGTTGAGAAAGTAAACCAGTCCCGCTGCGCCCATCAGCCAAAAAGCCCGTGCCGTGTCGCCTTCTGCTGCGAGCAGCGACCAGAGCGCATGTGTCGTCAGCCCCAAGAAAACTGTGAAAATTGACAGCCCTTTAGCCCATTGCTTGCCGTAGCACTGACCCATGCCAGGAATCAATCCAGACAAATTGACCGCTAGCCAACAATCTCTGATAGGACGTTTGGCTCTGGTGGGGATTTTTTGACGTGTCAAAACCTGTGCTGAATGGGGTGAGCCTACAGCTCATATTGCCCAATTTGGCTACTGAAGAAGAAAAGTTGCTTCAGTGGAACAGGTCTCAAACAGGTTCAGCAGAAATCATGTCATCTGCCGTTAAAGCAAGAGAGGCAAACAGCTGAGAGCGAACAGTTTCTGCGCCTGTGAAAATGGTCTCCTCATAGCCCATTTCAGTAAGCGTGAATAGCGCTATCTACCGATGCCTTGCTGTAGCTG
Source organism: Cyanobacteria bacterium J06626_6 (assembly GCA_038523095.1). Lineage (GTDB taxonomy): Bacteria > Cyanobacteriota > Cyanobacteriia > Phormidesmidales > Phormidesmidaceae > Phormidesmis. Next base: position 31,371 of record JBCBJS010000055.1, on the reverse strand, counting down.
GTCGAGTGTTGGCCCCGTAACGTGAATAGGCCTATCTTCTGGATTTTCAAATTCTCTACGGTCGATTTCCCGGTTCCGCAGACCCTCTTGAATGGCAGGAACGTCTTCTCGGAGCATTACGGTCACTGCGCCGGTATGGATGTTGCCGTCGGCATTGGGCAGGAGCTCTATGAGGTAGGCATAGAGATTGCCTTCGAGCAGGTGGCTGCGATGGGCTTGCTCGGTGCCCCGATCTGCTGGGCGACCAGGAGAATAGACGATGACGGACTGGGCCCGGCGGTAGTCTGCATAGATTTCTGCACCATAGAGCGATCGCAGCGAATCTTCTAGCCTGGGAATGCTGACTCCCCGCACAATATCAACCAGCGTAAACTTCTCCGAGCGAACCATGATTGTTTCGCCAGAGTGACGGCGAACCAGCAGGCTCTCTGCAGAGCCACCGCTAGGACCAAACAGAGACCCATGGAAGGTGTAGCGCTGAGAAGGCGTGTCGCCACGACGAATGGAGAGCCTTTCTGAGGGGCGGGCTCGCAAAGCCGGGTGGGCCTGCATCCAAGCTTCTGCTTCATCTGCTGTTTGACCAGGAAGGGCCACGGCTGATGGGCATAGTCCTAGCCAGATGCCTGTCAGCGTGAGCCCAGTCATAAGGCTAGTGCTCAGGCTAGTTTTGAGACCGGATTTCAGGCAGATATGCAGAAGCTGATTCATGGAGTTTTTATTAGAGGGAGCCAAATCCCTTCTTTTTCTTGTTCTTTTTTTTCTTTTTGCCTTGGCCGGGTGCGCCTCGCCAGCCGGGCATGGATCTACCGCCAAACGGATTGCCGCCGCCCATCGGGTTCCCCATGGGACCCCCCATCGGATTGCCGCCCATGCCGGGGAATCCCCCGTCAAAGCCCGGTAAGCCCATGTTGCCCTGGCCCATTTGCTGCATGAGTCCGCGCATCCGCTGAAAGTCGCTGACTAGTTTGCCAACGTCTTTTTCTGCGTAGCCCGCCCCTTTGGCCACCCGGCGGCGACGACTAGGAGAGCCCGAGAGCACCTCTGGATTTTGACGCTCTTCCAGGGTCATGGAATTGATCATGGCTTCGCAGCGTTTGAGCTGCTGTTCGCCCTGCTGCAGCTGGTCAGAGGAAAGCTTATTTCCCATACCAGGTATTAACTTCATAATTCCCGCCAGAGAACCCATGTTCTTCATCAGGCGGGTTTGCTTAAGAAAGTCGTTGAAGTCGAACTTGGCAGAAAGAATCTTCTCCTGCAGTTTTTCCGCATCGGCAATATCGACTTCTTCCTGCGCCTTTTCGACCAGGGTGAGCACATCGCCCATGCCCAAAATGCGTGAGGCCATTCGGTCGGGGTAGAAGGGCTGCAAAGCTTCTACCTTTTCACCGACACCGATGAACTTGATAGGCTGGCCAGAAATGCGCCGCACGGAGAGAGCCGCACCGCCTCGGGAGTCGCCATCCATTTTGGTGAGAATGGCACCGGTGATGCCAATCTCTTCGTGGAAAGTGCGGGTGAGGGTGGCGGCTTCTTGTCCGGTCATCGCATCGACGACGAGCAGGACTTCATCTGGTTCGGCAATTTTTTTGACTTCGGCCAGCTCGGCCATCATGTCCTGGTCGATTTGCAAGCGGCCTGCCGTGTCGATAATGACCGTATCGATCCCGTCTGCTTTGGCCCTCTCAAGACCCTGTCGAGCAATCTCTACCGGATTAGCATCTGCGCCAATTTCAAAGACGGGTACGTTGATCTGCTTACCCAGCGTCAGGAGTTGGTCAATTGCAGCCGGTCTGTAGACGTCTGTAGCTACCAAAAGCGCAGAGCGATCCTGCTTGCGAAGGTGCAGTGCCAGCTTTGCCGAAGCAGTGGTCTTACCCGTACCTTGCAAACCTGCCATCAGGACCACGGTTGGCTTCTCTTCGCTGTTTGCCAGGGGCACGTTGGTTTCGCCCATGGTCTCAACCAGCTCGTCGTATACGATCTTGATGAACTGTTGGTCGGGGCGTACGCCGGAGACGACATCGGCGCCTTGGGCTTTTTCCTTAACGTCGGCAACGAAGCCTTTGACCACGTCGAGATTAGCGTCTGCTTCTAGCAGTGCCCGGCGCACTTCTCTGAGCGCATCTGTGATGTTTGCCTCCGAAATTTTGTCCTGGCCGCGAAGCTTTTTCCAGGCGGATTCAAATTGTTCTGAGAGGGCTTCAAACATAGTATTGGGCGCGTGAGGGATCGGAAAAACAATGCATCATCCTATTCTAAGGGGTTCAGCTCCAAATGCTGATTATCGGTTGATTGCGCTGCCATCACGAGTGTTGGTCACAGGTAAGTTATTTAAATGCTCGTCCCTAAGCATTATGATGTCCTCGCTTTTGACAGCTGTGAATCAAGCGGGATCTAGTAGCAACACATCTGATAAGCTTGCCTGAGAATTGAGTTCTGGAGCCTGTGACGTCTGCCAAAGCAAAAAGCACCCAATAATCGAACGCTGACGCTAAACCCAGAAGAGACTGAAAAATACGCTTCTGAGCTGTTGGTCTTGACCCATGCTCAGCAGTCATTAGCCGTTTTAGACCGCACGATTTGTCAGGATGTGTTTGCGGCCTTGCCGCATTTACCGAGTCAGTTTGTCGACTTGCTCATTGTCGATCCGCCCTACAACCGGAAGAAGGATTTCAACGGTGTCACTTTTCAGGCTAGAACCTGCGATGCCTATCAAGACTGGCTCAATAGCTGGCTGCCTCAGCTGCCCCGATTGCTAAAGCCAACGGCCTCTATATATATGTGCTGCGACTGGCAGTCGTCGAATGCGATTTATCAGATATTTGCTCAGCACTTTCAGGTGCGCAACCGGATTACCTGGGAGCGGGAGAAAGGACGGGGTGCAAAGCACAATTGGAAAAATGCGTCTGAAGATATCTGGTTTGGGACAGTGTCTGATGACTACACCTTTAATGTGGATGCGGTAAAAGTGCAGCGGCGGGTGCGGGCTCCCTATCGCGATCGCACTGGTCAACCCAAAGACTGGGCAGAAACTCAGCAAGGCAACTTCCGTGCTACCCACCCCTCCAACCTCTGGACAGATATTTCAATTCCTTTTTGGTCCATGCCCGAAAACACAGACCATCCGACGCAAAAGCCCGAGAAGCTGATTGCCAAAATGATCCTGGCTAGTTCCCATCCTGGCGATGTTGTTTTCGATCCGTTTCTGGGATCGGGCACAACGTCGGTAGTGGCAAAAAAGCTAGGACGTCGCTACGTGGGGATTGAGCGTGAGCAGCTGTACTGCTGTTGGGCACAAAAGCGGTTGGCCTTGGCAGCGCAAGATGGCGCGATTCAAGGCTACACCGATGGTTACTTTTGGGAGCGCAATACGCCGGTGGCGTCTCGTAAGGGCAAGAAAAGTCAGCTGGATGATGTCGGTTAATGGGCTGTGCTGTCTTATAATTCAGATGTACTAAATCTTGAAAGGGTTATTCTGACGGTCAGTGTCGATAGGCAAGATGATCAGGGTGAGCGCAGCTGAGCTGAAGTTTTTGTTGAAACTTTTGGGCTGTGATGGATATCGAGGTGCGATCGCAACGCTTTCACCCAGTAGTAAGACTTCGGCAGCTCAGCGCGATCGCATTTGTAGAGCGCTTGGTGAGAAGGGGCTGGTTACTTACCATGAGCAGGTTGCCCGGTTTACTATCACGCCCCATGGCAGAACCCTGCTAGCCCTAGAAAACAAGAATTTACTGGTCACTCCAGATGAACGTAGCGTGCTTACAGCCTGCCGAGGGTCTACGACGCCCGGCCAGCTTTCAAAAATTACTGCGACGGCTCGCCAAAGTATTTTGCTCGGCATGTCGTCGAGAGGTCTCGTCAAAATCTCAAAAACGACTATCAAAGACGTTTGGCTCACGGCTGCCGGAAAGTCGTTTTTGCTGGAAGAATATTCGCCTGCGGGTGCACACCCGGTAGCAACCGCATCCATGCTGGGCCACTATGCTCGATTTTTTAGGCGGGAGCTGGGTACTTTTGCTGCCCATGCCGATGGAAAAGCGGCCGTCCAACACTCTCAGCCTAATCAGATGGATGGAGGTCAAGTCAGTGATGCAGCTAATGACTCCTCCGCTCAATTAACTGAGGTTCCTGCAAAGCCAGATCGCCGTGCTGTTGTGCAGTACATTCAGCAATTGGATGAGGCTTTGGGTACGGGTAACCGACTGCCAATTTTTCATCTGCGAGAAAAGCTGCAGTCAACGCTCCCTGCAGAAGAACTTGATGACATGTTGAAAGCGCTCTACAGAAATAAGCGTCTACAGCTCAGCGCCCTGTTGGATGAACCAGAAGATGCATTGGCCTACACCCCACAACAGAAAGAAACTGGAATACTCAAGGATGATAGCGACCATTGGTTTTTCGTTTCTCTCCCCCCTTGTTCGAGCACAAGGTTTACGCGTTGAGGACCGAAAGAAAGCGGCATCTTCGTATTTTCTTAAACTTCTTTCCGTAGTTTTGAAAAACCAGTATCTTTACGTAGATTTTTATGTAGTGTAGGTTTTATTGGGCTGGGTATTCTTTTTATATATCAAAGCCAGTTATTACGTTTTCTATAAACCGTCCTATCCCTGATAGCAGTCATAGTGGATTTGTGGATAATAGACACAATGGGTTCCTGACTGTTTTCGATAGAGCTCTGCTTCACTGAGAAATAGGCTTTGAGACATTTTTACTTTTAGTCGATTTGCTCTTGTGAAGGCACCACGATGCGTTTCACTGGTGTTGCGCTCAGAGACTTCTAAATCTTTAACTACTATTTCAACCGGTATGAAGCTGTGGTGAAGAGATTAAATGGAGTTGTGAGTCTGCTGCTTCATTTGTAAAAAAAATTACTCAGTAGCTGGTAAAGCCCTACGTTAGTTGGAGTCTTTAAAGTTAGCCAGTTCTTGTCAATTGAACGCGTGCTATTTGCACAACTTTTTGACTGCTTTTATCGGTTGTAGAAGCTTCTTTTGTTTGCGATCGCAGCTGGGCCATTTGCGTTTTTTGCGCATGTTGCCGTCAGGCTGCGCCAATTAATTTTTGTATGCCAATCCAAGAAATCTACCGGTAGCTAGCTGCAATCTGTATTGCAGCTAGCTACAAGTGAAGAGGGATCGCTTAGGTAGAGGGATCGCTTAGGTAGAGGGATCGCTTAGATAGCTTGCTTGTTCAACAGCATCAACAAAATTCCAAGTAGGCATTTGGCAGTAGGCATTTGGTAAAGCGATTTTGATTTAAGCGATTGGGCCGCGATTCTGTGCGGAAAACGTTTGCCAAGTACTTTGATTTACCGTTGTGCTTGCGCTAACAGCGATAGAGCAAAATCAAAATCTTTGGCGTCGCAAGCCTGATAACCCATTGAATTACTCAAAACAATTAAATACACGACTTCGGGGAAGGGGAATGAAAAATATAAATTTTAAGCGGATTAAGCAGCTGGGTTTGTTCGTATTAGGGGCTTACGTCGTTTCGGGGTGTCCTAGCTCAAGTGCGACTAGCAGTCTGTTTTCGGCTAGCAGTAATGTGCCTCAGCAGGTGACTTCATCTGAGGTTCCCCGTGGGATCGCTGTCGCGGAGACATCGGTGATCGCAAATGAGTCCAATGCCGTGAGCTTTGAAGTTTGTGCGGCGGTTGAAAGTTGGCAGCGGCCCGGCGAGGCGGAGCAAGCCAAGCAGCTCAGTGGCGATTCTCGATATGCGGCGCTAGGGCAGGAGGAGATCGGTGATTCTCCTTTGAAAAGAGCCTCCGAACAGTTCTGGGATCACGATGTAATTAGCTTTACGACTTACGGCCTGAGTGCACGCATGGAACCTATGACGCTGTCGGGACTTTGGACCGTGACGGATGAACTGTGGAACTGCTACGAGTCCGAGACTACGGTGGCGATCAACGAAGGTGATCGCGCTGAGACCTGGCTACTAAATCAGCGCATTGTTGACTTAGCCTGGGAAGAAGACCGCTATCTGATGACTGTTGAATCTGCGCCAACGGGTGCGCAGGTAGTTCAATTTGACCGGGTGGACGAGCTTGCGACCCTGCCGCTGGAAATTGTTACTCGTGATGGTCGTGCTGTGTCGGCTGTGTCTGGTGACTGGCAGTAGATATCTGAATTGACTGACTACCTGAGCTGGCTGAGAAACATGCTCCAAAAGAGAGAAAGTGCCAGTCGCGTAGAGCAGCTGACACTTTCTTTTTTTGATTGACTTATAGATTCATCTAAGGATTCATCTTTCGTTTTAGTTCTTTGAGTTCTTCTTCTGCTTCCCAGCGCCGGAAGCTTTCATCGAGGGGATCAACGGCTTTATTGGGGCTGTAGGTGGTCTGGTTCCAGCCTGTCGTTCCCCAATCGGGGGATGCTGAGGTTGACTGGGCTGCCTGAGTAGCCGTTTGGGCAATTTTTGTTTTGACTTCCTGGCGTTTGGTTCTCACCCGCTCTCGCAGTGCTTTTGTTTGCTCAATGCGCTCTTTGACACTCTTCATTTGTCCCCAGAGGTGGTTGCCCTGGCGTAGGAGGGCAGCTTCTCTCTCTTGGGCAGGGCCGACTAGGTCCTGTCGATTCGCGGCCTTCGCTTTTTCAACCCGGCTGTGCCACTGCTGAATGTCTTGGGCAGTTTCTAAAATGCTGCTTTCTAGCTGTTGCTCCCGGCGCTTGAGATCTCCGAGCAGCCGAATGGCGTCTTCTTCTTGTCCGCGTAGCTGATCTTCTAGCGCACGCAGTTCTAGGTGAGGATTGGCGCGCAAAAATTCATCTAGCCGCGTTTCTAAGAAGCGGCTGAGATCGTCAAATAAGCTCATGCTGTTGGCCTAACTCATAGGCTTACTTTAGAACCTTTGACCAATATAGACCGAGCGGACCTCCCCGTTTCGGCGGATCACCACATCTTGACCGTTGACGCTAACGAGGTTCCAGTCAGAGAGACCGATGCGATCGCCCACGTAGGCTCGCTGTGAACTTCCATCAATGTCAAATAGAGCGGCAGAACGGCTGCCCAAATTGAGAATGCCAACCAGGACGAGTTCTGAACTGGGGGTGACATCTGTCAGGGCTTCTGCTGCGCTGTTGGTGGGTGCTACGGCTGTAGTGACGCCAGAAGGCAGGTTCGGCAGTGCGGTGCTATTACTCGCTGGCACGATGGGTACTGAAGGGGTGGCTGCAGCAGGTGCTCCGGATGGGAGAGCAGCTGCGGCTGCGACAGACTCAGGCACGGGAACCGTTGGCCGGTTGCTATTTTGCGGGACAGCGACTTGAGGTAACTTGGCTGGCTGCGATGCAGCTGCGACCGAGTTGTTTTGCTGCTGGTTTTGATAGACCGGCACAAACACGCGTTCGATAATGTTAGTGGCGGTGGCTGCGCCAGGCAGATTGGGTAGGGCGCCAGGTGCTGCTGCTGGGTTTACATTCGGTACTGTGGTTGGCACCGGAGCAGTTGCGGGTGCGACGACTGGAATAACGGCCAGATTGTGTTGAGCTGCCTGCTTAGCGGTAATGGTTTCGAGCGATCGCTGCAGGTACCCTAAGAACTCTTGATCTGTATTGGGAATTTCTGCGGCAGTTGCTTCAGTGCTTAGTGCGAGGCTCCATCCGCCCGTGGCGCTCTGGCTAACTGCCCATAATCCCAGGGTGCTCGCTACTGAGATACCTGCCGCGCCCATGAGTAAAAAGGGTAGGGAAACGGACTGATGTCTGTTTTGCGGCTCGAATATGGTCTGTGGCGGGCGCGGCGATCCGTTGCCTGTAGCCTTGTCCGCAGACCATTCTGCGCTGGACTGCTTGGGATAAAGGCTGTGGGCGATGGGTTGGATGGGATCGACATCGACGGTGGCGGTACTGGCACGCCCTGCCGATTGAATGACCGTGCTTTGAAAGTTGCCAGGGAAGTTGCCAGCGTAATTACCAGCATGATTGCTAGACTGGCCAGATGCTGTCTGAAATGATGTAACCGGGCGACCACCGTTGCTGTAGCCTGTCTGCCTTCTCACGTGGGTGCCTTGAATGGGCGTTGGCTGACGATAAACAGGCGGATTGATGGGAGGGTTCGTTTCATAGCCAGAGGCTGCTGGTGTCGCATTGACCGTCGCGTTATAAATATCGCGAGCGCTTCTGGGCGAAAAGTCAGAAGGGAGCTGAACCGTCCGTGTCGTGGTGCTGTTCGCCGTTCGCCTTGGCTTGACTACAGTCATGCAGGCGCTGAGGTCGCCATCCAAAATCCGATCAACATCGCCAAAGAGATCGTCCATCAGACCGTTGCTGTAAGAATCAGCAGCTGATGTGCTCTGGTAGGATGCTGAGCCGAGGGAAAGGCTGGTTGTGACGGAACGGCTGTTCGAGATCATGGTGTCAGCAGGTAGAGTTGAATCGTGTTTGAGAGCGTGAGGTATCGCGTGAATCCTGACAATATCAAGGGCGATATCAAGTCTGAATGATATTGCTGCACACTCAGATTGCCCGGCTGCTGAAGAAACCTATCAAGTTTTAACGTTTGATCTTTCGTACGTCATTTTTTGGATAGTCGAGTGGGGCATTTGTAGTGGGTCGCATGTGCTGACTAACACTAGCGTCATGGGAGCGCACCGAGAGCTTGGTATTATCTTGCAGATGCTGATTGAGCAAACGTTTTAGAAAAGCTGGGGTGAGTAAGATGACCGGGGGGTTCAGGGCTACTTTTGGCACATTGGTGGAGGTATTGTCCGCAGCGCCACAGGCTTGCGCCTCTATTGGGGAGGATGCTCGGATATCGGGAGTGACGACAGATACGCGTACCGTTCAGCCAGGTGACCTGTTTGTTGCGCTTACTGGCGAAACGTTCGATGGGCATGATTTTGCTGCGCAGGCGATCGCGAAGGAAGCGATCGCAGCCGTTGTGAAAAAAGGCGCGCTGCCAGAGGATGCCAACTTCCCCTGCCTAGTCGTAGACGATACCCTCGCAGCCTATCAGGCCCTGGGGCGATGGTGGCGTCAGCAGTGTGGCTTGCCGGTGATTGCGATTACCGGCTCTGTGGGTAAGACCACGACCAAAGAACTGGTCGCAGCTGCCCTGTCTCAATTTGGCTCAGTGGTCAAAACCCAGGCCAATTACAACAACGAAATCGGTGTGCCGAAGACGCTGCTGAGCATTCGCACCGATCATGACTACGCAGTCGTGGAGATGGGGATGCGGGGCCTAGAAGAAATTGCGCTGCTCACTCAAATTGCTCAGCCGACGGTGGGATTGATTACTAACGTAGGGACAGCTCACATTGGACGGCTGGGATCGAGAGAAGCGATCGCTCAGGCAAAATGCGAGTTACTTAGAGAGTTGCCAGAAGCCAGCACCGCCGTGCTCAACTATGAAAATTCCCTACTGCTCTCAACTGCGGCAAACGTTTGGTCCGGTCAGCAGATTACCTACGGTCTGACCGGGGGGGATGTGCAAGGCGACATTCGCGGTGATGCTCTGATTGTAAGCGGTGTAGAGATACCGCTTCCCTTGCCAGGCAGACATAATGCGCTGAATTTGTTGGGTGCGATCGCAACCCTAAAAGCGCTGAATTTAGACTGGCAAAAACTCGCCAGCGGCCTCAGCATTTCTATGCCAGCGGGCCGCTCAAAGTTTCATCGGCTCTCTAGCGATATCGTCTTGCTAGATGAAACCTACAACGCAGGTACTGAAGCGATGATCGCAGCTATTCAACTGTTGGCCGATCAACCAGGTAAGCGACGGATTGCGGTGTTAGGCACTATGAAAGAGCTAGGAGATCAATCCGTTGAGCTGCACGGGCAGGTGGGCAAGGCGGTGCATGAAAAAGGCATCGACCTGCTGTTTACTTTGGCAGATCCTGCTGAAGCGAATGCCATGCTCAAGGGCGCAAGCAGCGTACCCAGTCAGCAGTTTGAGAGTCACGAGTCGTTGGCAAAGCACCTGAAAGAGACAATGACAGAAGGCGATCGCATTCTTTTCAAAGCCTCCCGCTCTGTTGAAATGGATAAAGTGGTCGATCGGCTGCTAGCAAGCCGTGGATAGTTACTGTACAAGTGTTGTTATGCGTACCTGATCACGAATAATTTCTTTGGTAGGAGTCAGTTCATTGCACATCATAGAAGACAACCTCACTGGAGATGCGGTGATTGCATTGCTGCAAGAGCATTTTAGAGAGATGCATGCCATCACGCCGCCAGGAAGTGCGCACGTTCTAGACATCGCAAGTTTGCGGTCTGCCGACATCACTTTTTGGTCAGCTTGGAGTGATGACACCCTGCTCGGATGCGGCGCACTCAAAGAACTAGATACCAGCACTGGTGAAATAAAGTCTATGCGCACTGTTGAAGCGTACAAACGTAAAGGCGTTGCTTCCGCTATCCTGCGCCATATCGTTTCAATTGCACAGCATCGAGAATATACGTATCTCAACCTAGAAACAGGTTCTTTTCCCGCGTTTGAGCCTGCCCGTAAATTTTATGAGAAGCACGGCTTCGAATATAGAACGCCCTTTGCCGATTATAAAGACGACCCAAACAGCGTTTTTATGGCGAAGTGCCTGTAGTCAGATCCAGACAGGTTCGATTGCGTGAGGGAATACCGCTAGCGGTATTTAAAATAGTTAACCGTAGCCCGTTGCCCTAAAATTAAGGTCTGATACTCTTTGCCAATCGGAATAATTGTGGTTTTGGTCCTCACCCAGCAGCATATAGAGGAAATGTCAGCTCATGCTGAGCGGGTCTATCCCGAAGAGTGCTGTGGGCTGATGCTTGGTAGTTTGGGCGTCCAGACTGCAGCGGCTTTCCGAAAAAAATGGCTATCGGAGTTAGTGCCGCTTACCAACGAATGGGTGCCCGATGTTTTGCCAGTTTCTAGCGGCGTGGACGTGGACGCCAAAGAAGCTAATGCTACATCAGTGCACACTAAGAAGCGCCGTTATTGGGTCGACCCAAAAGATATGCTGAGGGTGCAGCGAGAGGCCCGTGAAAAAGGCCTCAATATCATTGGGGTGTATCATTCGCACCCAGATCATGTGGCTGAACCTTCAGAGTGCGATCGCGCCTTAGCCTGGACAGAATACGCCTACATAATTGTGTCTGTTCGTAAGGGTAAAGCTGTCGATGTGCAGAACTGGGCGCTAGACTCAGAGCATCGGTTTCAGCCTGAAGCCATGGAGATTTCTCCTTGTGCTGTTTCTCCGGGTAGCACCATCCAAAAAGTCTTACTCAGCTAGCTACTGCCGTCAGTAGCATCAGATAGGCAATAGCCGAACGCCTGCCTATCTCAACTTCTGGCCTCCAACCCTTTGGATACTTCACTGTTCATCGCTAAGGTCAAATATATAGACTGGCCATTTATCATTCCAAACACCATGCTGAACCCCAATTTGGATGAAATCCAACTCACCAAAGCAGAGTACGAACGCTACTCTCGGCACCTGATTCTCCCTGAGGTCGGGCTCGAAGGCCAAAAGAAACTCAAAGCTGCAAGCGTTTGCTGTGTTGGCACTGGGGGTTTGGGTTCACCCCTACTCCTCTACCTAGCAGCGGCCGGTATTGGCCGCATTGGCATTGTCGACTTTGACGTTGTCGACCATTCCAATCTTCAGCGCCAGGTCATTCACGGCACTTCCTGGGTGGGCAAACCCAAGATTGAATCTGCCAAGAATCGCATCCTTGAAATCAATCCCTACTGTCAGGTTGATCTGCATGAGGTGCGACTATCTTCAGACAACGCGCTGGAGATTTTTGAACCCTATGACTTGGTGGTTGACGGCACCGATAACTTCCCGACTCGCTATTTGGTCAACGATGCCTGCGTGCTGCTAGATAAGCCCAACGTCTATGGCTCTATCTATCGATTCGAAGGTCAGGCCACCGTCTTCAACTACGAAGATGGTCCAAACTACCGCGACCTGTATCCCGAGCCCCCACCGCCGGGACTGGTGCCTTCCTGCGCAGAAGGCGGCGTGCTGGGCATTTTGCCCGGCATGATCGGCATCATCCAGGCGACTGAGACAATTAAAATTATCTTGGGTAAAGGCAATACTTTGAGCGGGCGGCTGCTCGTCTATAACTCTTTAGACATGAGCTTTAGGGAGTTGAAGCTGCGTAAGCCACCTGAAGCGCATCGCGCAGTCATCGATAAGCTCATAGACTATGAACAGTTCTGCGGCATTCCCCAAGCCGCAGAAGAGGAAGCTAAGAAGGCAGCTGATATGGATGAAATGACGGTTGGTGAGCTCAAGCAACTGATCGATACCGGAAAGGATGACTTCTTCCTGCTGGATGTGCGCAATCCAAATGAGTACGAGATTGCTAAAATTCCTGGCTCGACGCTCATCCCACTCGGTGAGATTGAAAATGGAGACGGCGTGCTGAAGCTTAAGGGCATGCTGAATGGCCATAAGCTAGTCGCCCATTGCAAGATGGGTGGCCGTTCAGCTAAAGCGCTTGCCATTCTCAAAGAGGCTGGCATAGAGGGAACGAATGTTAAAGGGGGCATTCAGGCTTGGAGCCGAGAGGTTGATCCTGCTGTGCCAGAGTACTAAACCGCTGCATATTTGAGCGATAAAAGCCCACAGTTGCAGACCGTTCATCCGCGGCCGTGGTCTTTTTCAGTATCAAAAAACGCGCTGTGCGCTGTCACGTCATCTTTGGAGGGTCGCAAAATGCGAAGCCAGGCCATCAGCTCAGCCCAGACCCTTTTTCAGAGTCGATTAGCGACGCTTGAGCATCTCTTGAGGTCAGCTCAAACTTATTTTGAAGAGAGCGAGTCTTTTTTCGATGAGAGCGAGTCGTTTCTCCAAATGCGTATCGTGGCTGACATGCTTCCGTTTGGCACCCAGATTGCCTTCACCTGCAACCAGCCTCGTAATTTCGCGCTGTGGTGTGATGGTAAGCCCGCCGATAATTTAGCGCCGGAGGTCACCTCTCTGCGTCAGGCACATGAATACCTTGCCAACACCCAAGCGCTTCTATCAAATATCAATCCTGACGCTATTAAGGTAACTGGGACAACGCGCGTTGATTTAGGTAAGGGTGCATATCTGGAGCTGACTGACGGTGCCTATGTGAATGATTTTCTGATACCGAACTTTTACTTCCATCTGGTGACAGCCTATGACATTTTGCGAATGGCCGGTGTTCCCCTCGGGAAGAAAGACTACATGCTGCACTTAGTGCCCCACATCAAGACGGCATAAGCCTTACCATGCAAACGCATCCAAGGCGCTTGCAAACTTACTTTCTACTATCTCCCGTGTATCCATGAGCTTAAAAGATCGCATTTCTGACGAAATCAAAGCCGCTATGAAAGCCAAAGATAAGCTGCGGCTAGAAACTGTGCGGGGCATCAAAAAGGTCATCCTTGAAAAAGAGAGCACGATCCGTGCGGATGGCCGCGAAGCGCTGACCGAAGAAGAAGAACTAGCTATTGTGATGCAGCTGGCTAAGCAGCGCCGTGATTCGATTAGGCAGTTTACCGATGCGGGGCGCGATGAGCTAGCTGAAAAGGAAGCGCAAGAGCTGACCATCTTAGAGGAGTACTTGCCTGCTCAGCTTTCGGATGCTGAGATTGAGGCGGCTGTGGATGAAGCGATCGCACAGACCGGCGCTAGCAGCATGCGCGATATGGGCAAAGTCATGGGCCCCGTCATGGCAAAGCTCAAAGGCAAAGCAGACGGTAGTAAAGTCCAATCCATTGTCAAAGCCAAGCTGGCTTAGCAGGTCGCATTCGTCGATTGCTACGCGATCTTTTTCAAGCCGCAAGTTCGGTAAGTAGGTCTCAGACCTAAATAACCTGCTCACTTTCTTTGTCGAAGAGGTGGAACCGTGTGAGGTCAAACTGGAGGTCAACTTTCTCTTCTGCTGCGACTTTTGCCCTAGGGTCTAATCGGGCAATAAACTTAGTCCCCTCTGGCAGCTCAAAATGAACAATCACCTCGTAGCCCATCAGCTCAACGACCTTCGCGACAGCGGGAATGCTCACAGGCTGAATGCCAGGTGGAACATACTGGGGATGATAGATGCCTTCTGGCCGGATGCCCACGATGACCGGACGACCGGAAAATTCGCTGTAGCGATGTAGCCGCTCGGCTGGAATAGGCACGGTGATACCGCCATCCGTTTTGATCACCAGTTCACCGTTCGACTGCAGTAGCTGGGCATTGAAGAAGTTCATCGAAGGACTGCCCAAAAACCCGGCTACGAAAACGTTACTGGGGTGCTCGTATACGTTTTGAGGTGTGTCTATCTGCTGCAAAATGCCTTTGTTCATGACCGCGATACGGGTGCCCATGGTCATTGCTTCGGCTTGGTCGTGGGTGACATACACGAAAGTGGTGCCGACTTTTTTGTGGAGCTCGCTGAGTTCGGCGCGGGCCTGTACCCTGAGCTTGGCATCGAGGTTCGAGAGGGGCTCATCCATCAGGAAAACGGCAGGCGATCGCACGATGGCTCGACCCAGCGCCACCCGCTGACGCTGACCGCCCGATAGCTGCTTGGGCTTTCTCTCTAGCAGCTGTTCAATGCCGAGCTGCTGAGCGGCTGCCTCCACTCTTTTTCGAATCTCTTTTTTGCCTACGCCTTTTAGATCTAGGCTAAAGCCCATATTGTCTGCAACGGTCATGTGCGGGTAGAGCGCATACGACTGAAACACCATGGCAATATCGCGATCTTTTGGCGTTACATTGTTGACCCGTTGGCCATCGATGTAGATATTGCCGCTGCTAATATCTTCAAGCCCGGCCAGCATGCGCAGAGAGGTCGTTTTGCCGCAGCCCGAAGGGCCAACGAGCACCAAGAACTCTTTGTCTTCTAGTTCGATATTGAGATCTTTTACAGCTGTAAAGCCGTTTTCGTATTGCTTGGTAACTTTTTCAAAAACAACGCTAGACATGGTAAGTAGGAGGAAGAGATAGGAAACGGAGAGATAGGAGAGTGGCGAGATGGGAGAGTGCGAGATGAGAAACGGAGGAAATAGATATTAGCCTTTGACAGAGCCTGCTAAGAGGCCGCGCACGAAGTAGCGCTGTAGGGCAAAGAAAACGGCCATGGGCACCAGCATAGAGATGAATGCGCCGGAGGTCAGCAGGAACCAGTCCTGACCGCGATCGCCCACAATGTTTCTGAGCACAAGCGTTACAGGCGCAACGTCTTGGTTCCCGCCCAAATACACGAGGGCAACTAGCAAATCGTTCCAGACCCACAGGAACTGAAAGACCGCAAAAGATGCGATCGCAGGCATGCTCAATGGCACAATAATACGGGTAAACACGTTCAAATAAGAAGCCCCATCGACGGCGGCAGCTTCAATCAAGTCCCTAGGCAATGAGCCGATGTAGTTGCGCAGGAGATAGACGCCCAGAGGCAGGCCATAAGCCGCATGGGCTAGCCACACAGCTAGGAAAGTGCTAGAGATGCCGAGCACGTTGTAGGCTCTCAAGATCGGGATTAGCGTCATCTGCAGAGGCACTACCAACAGCCCCACCGTGATGATGAAAATGGTCTGCCGACCCGGAAAATCCATCCAGGCGAGGGCGTAGGCGGCAAAGGTTGCGATCGCGATCGGAATCACCGTCGCTGGAATCGAAATCACCAGACTGTTCAAAAAGGCTTGACCCATACCAGCGGCAAGCACATCTTGATAGTTGCTCAGCGTAAACTGCGTAAACTCCAGCGGATTGAGAAAGACAGTCCACCAGCCGCTACTCACTAAGGCATCGGGCGGACGGAATGAACTGATCAGTAAGCCAAAGGTGGGCAGCGTCCAGAGTATGGCGAGGGCGATCACCGCGAAATGTACGGGTGCTTTGGCCATCAGCCTGTCGAACTTAGATTGTTCTTTGCGCTTGGCAATGTAATTGCGCTGCGGATCTTTTTGGGGACCCTTTGGGAAGCCTTTCTTCGGCTGTTTTTTAGGATCGCCTGTTCTGCCGATTGAGGGGTCAATAGGTCGGGAATTGGTAGAAGTCATCGGTTAAGCTCCTGTTGACGGAATCGGCGAATATTTGCCACCATCACCGGAATAACGGCAATGAGGAGAATGACTGCGATCGCACTTCCCCGTCCGTAGTTTCTAAAGTTGAACATTTCTCTAATCATGCGGCTGGCAATAACATCGGTGCCTAGGTTGCCGCCCGTCATAACGAACACAATGTCAAATACCTTCAGCACCAAAACAATCACGGTAGTCGACACCACCAAAATCGTCGGCATAATCATCGGAATAATGACGCGCCTAAAGATTTGCACTTCATTAGCACCATCTACTCTGGCTGCTTCTAGCACATCATTGGGTACGCCTTTCACTGCCGAAGAGAGCAGCACCATGCAGAAGCCCGTCTGGAGCCAAATCATGATGGCAATCAATGCAAAATTGTTGATCGCCGGATTTACCAGCCATCCTACCGGCTCAAAGCCCAGCCCGGTCACAATGGCATTGAGTACACCAATTTGTTCTGCATCAGCAGGCCGATAAGCATAGATAAATCGCCAGATAACACTTGCGCCCACAAATGAGATCGCCATTGGCAGGAAAATTAGCGATTTTGCCACTTGCTCGTACTTCACACGGTCAATGAGCACTGCAATCACCAGACCCAGAAATACGCTAATGCCAGTTACCAGCACCAGCCATAGCAAGTTGTTGCGAAACGTCGTGAGCGTATCGGGCGCAGTCAGCACAAAAATGTAGTTCTGTAGTCCAACAAATACATTGGAGCTAGGGCCAAAGAAGCTGAGATAAAAAGTTCTCAGCGTTGGCAGTACCAGATAAACAGTGAGCAACAATACTGCTGGACCCACATAGATCCAGGGCAGCACTTTTATTCTCACTTTCTCTGGCAACAGTTTTTCAACTAAGATATTGAGCGCATAAAAGATGCCAATCACACCTACTGAGCCCAACAAAATAGCCAGCAGCGCCTGCAAAATTAAAGAGACATTACCGTCCACAATTCACCTCCTGGATATTAATAGCTGTTTTTATGGAACGTTTTAGATTGAAGCTGACCAGCTTTTGGTGAGTCTTCCGCGCTGACGGCTTCAGCACTTCCTTCTTCAGCCGCTTCTTCTGTAGGCCTTTCTTTTGGCCAATAAAATTCAATTTTGTCAGTCACCTCTTCAGCCGTTGCCCCTGCCACAAAGTCCATCATCCCCGACCAAAACGTACCGGTTCCAACGGCGCCAGGCATAGCGTCGGATGCATCGAACTGTACGACTTCAGCGGTTGTGAGCAGCTCTGCTTGCTTGCGGCTTAGCTCATCTGGGTACACGTCTAGGTCAACCTGCTTATTCGCTGAGAGAAATCCGCCGCGCTCTGCCCAGATTTCGTGGGGGGTGGGTGTCGCCAGGTAGGCCATGAGTTGTCTTGCCTCTGGTGTGTCGTTCAGCATAGAAAAGATATCACCTGCAACCAGTAGTGAATTCTCATAGGCTGGATTGATCACCGGCGTTGGGAAAAAGTCCACGTCTTCACCGATCACCACATCTTCTGGGAAGAAGCCGCTGATAAAGTTGCCCTGCTTTTGCATGTAACATTCGGGTTCGTCAGTGCCGCTCTTTTGATTAAAGAGGCCCGATATAGAATCACCCCAGGGAATGCTCAGCGCGCCTGTCTGACCGCCGTAGAGATAGTCTGGCGTTTTGGCAATTTCACCAAAGTACTGAAAAGCTTCTTGCACCTCAGGGGCATTAAAGGGAACTTCGTGCTGAACCCATTTCTCGTAGAATTCTGGTCCAGAATTTTGTAGGACAACATCCTCTACCCAGTCTGTACCAGGCCAGCCTGACGCGTTGCCACTCTCCAAGCCCAGACACCAAGGCGTGCCACCATCTGCAACGATTTGGTTACTGAGAGCGATCAGTTCATCCCAGGTCTCAGGTGTTTCATAGCCAGCTTCGGTGAATTCTTTGGGGTTATACCACACCAAGCTCTTAACGGCCGAACGATACCAAATGCCGTAAATCTCATCGCCAACGGTAGAAAGCTCAATCCAGGTATCTGGGTAGTAGGTTTCTAGTTCGCTGGGGGTGAGTATTTCGGTGACTGGGATAAGCGCACCTTCTTCGGCAAGCGATCGCATCAAACCCGGCTGCGGAAACATTGCAATATCAGGTGAATCGCCCGAATCGACTCGAACAGGTAGCAGCGTCGTAAAGGCATCGGTCCCCTCGTAGAGCACCTCGATACCAGTCTCTTCTTCAAAGGGGGCTAGCGCGGCCTCTAGCTTGGCTTGCTGATCGCCAACGACAACGCCCAAAATAGTCACGGTATTGCTACCTGTCGCAGCAGCGGTTTCTGCTGCCATATCAGCGTTATCTAGTCTGCTACAGCTGTAGGCAACAGGCCAAATCATTAACGACAGGCAGAGCCTTGAGATAACTTTTCTACGAATTTTGAGAGAGTTGGTTTGGGCGATAAAGTGGGGTCGCCACTGTGAGAAGAACATGGGTCCAGGGCCTAGAGTTTGCGACTCACAAATTGTGAGCTGATAATGTTGAAAGCTGTCTCGGTTAAATATTCGATCAATTATTCGAAACAGCTGAACAACAGAGAGTACAGAAAAACTTGAGATATTCATTTAGATCTTGGTTCAACTGCTGACTCAACAGATACAAAAATCTGTGCAGTCTTTATCACCTAACACTCTTGAACATCTTGTGTTTTGCTTGTCTTGTGTTTTGTCTGTGTAGAACGATACTAAGTCCTTCAGAAGAGACTCGTTGCCTATCTATGGAAATAATTCTGAGAAAAGGATACAAAACTTTTTATTTGGCAGAAGCATCTATTAGCATCCTTGCTCAGAGGCTGCGCAGCCTAACCTTACCCCGCCTTCAACCTAGCCGCTTACCTTAAAAGTCCTCTCCCTTTAGAGAGAGTTTTGGTGTGGGGCTTTGTGGGATGTTGATTAACGGTAACGCCTTGATACTGGCGCTTTTATATTATTTGGCAGGCTTCTATCTATGGCTCTATCTCCCGATCTCGATCAGGCTGCGCCCTGTTGGGACCCCTGGATATTAAAAGAAGAAGATGGCTATCGCTTGTTTTACCTGAGTGGTCGCACCGACCAGGACCCCTGGTGGGGAACAAGCTGGATTTGTGGCGCTCACTCTCAGGATTTACAGCGTTGGCAGCATATGGGCCCTATTCTTGAGCCACTGTCGAACGAAGGGTGGGAATCGGGACGGCTATTTGCAGGGAGTGCCTACAAGATACAGGGACGCTACTATTTGTTTTATTCCGCTGCTAGCAAAGATGATATTGCGAGCGAAGCGATCGGTCTTGCGACCTCCGATGATGGTGTGCAGTGGCAGCGTAGCCATCGGCCGCTGCTGGCTTGGTCGGAGGCTGATGCTGTTCAGGCGTCTCCGGGGGTTAGCTATGCCGGACGATGCCGCTGGGCCAGCCATTTACACTGGCGAGATCCCTACATTGTTCAGTCTGTTGAAACGCAAAAGTACTATTTGTTTTTTTGTGCCTCGCTGGGCCATACCGATCGGTATCAGGGCGGCTTGGGTGTTGCGATCGCTGACCAGCTAGGCGGACCCTATCAGCTGTTGCCACCTGCGGCTGGCCCCGGTGTTGAATCCATCAGTATGGGAACTACGCCTAGCGTAAATCAAGCCCTCTGGCCTTTCTATCATTTAGAGCGACCCCAGATTATTTTCTTCCAAGGGCGCTATCACCTTTTCTTTTCTTGCTTCAAGCAATTTGTAAATCCACTCTGGCTTGAGCAGCTCGGTACGCACACGGTGAGTGACTCTACGCTATATTGGTACGTCTCTGATAATATTATGGGCCCTTTCCTTCCTAGCAGCTCTCTACCGGTTGTGTTAGGCAGTGAGAAGACTGGACTGTACGGTACGACTTTCTTCGATTTGCCGCCGTCAGATACAGATGTTGAGCTGGCGAACTCAGAACCATTCGAGATGAAGGTTATTGGTTGGTATTCCAAAGATTATCGTTTGGCGATCGCACAAGAATTCTCTGCTATCTGGACCTCAGAAAGCCTAAAAATCCTGGCTAGCAGCAATTAAAACATCTCTGTTCTTTCGCTCTATCTACAACGATTATTCGCAATAGAAATTCTGAAATAGTACTGCGCGTAACTCTTATATTTTCGTAAGGATACCTCCTCGCTAAAAGTGTTATGAACAGCTCGATGTAGGAAATAGAGTCCAAAGAAAGAGAAACTAACTCTCTAACTATTGCTTTTGTGAGAAGGTGGGTCAACCCAAATTGTTTACGATAATCTGTATCGACCGATACAAAGCTTCGAATAAGCCGTAAACACTATTATGTTCTACAAATCTCTCTTCGCTGGAGCGATCGCTCTGGCATTTTCTGCTGCCTTCAGCTCTCCATCGCTTGCTCAAATGCGAAGCCCTCAGGCTCAAGAGGATATTTCCCAATCTGTTGAACTCTCTCAGAGAAACGATCCAAGATCGCCCCTACGACGGGGCGATCAGCCAGAGATATTCGAAAATACTGATTTAGAACCTATTGATGGAGATGAAGAGACAGGCGGTAACTCTGTTGAGTTTTTCCTCCGACTCAACACAGAGCTATTCGTCAATGGGGGCGACCTAGTCGAATTCGAAGTCCCCATCCGCTACGCCCCAAACGACAGGCTGTCCATGCAGGCTTCTCCAATCATTAAGTACTTCCCCGAAAATGCTGAAGAAGAATTCGACTATGGCTTTAAGTTCGCCGTAGAGTATCGGTTATAGCCCGTCGTCTAACTTGTGTAGCTGCCATTTTATAGAATGGTTTTGGCTCTGTGTAGCTGTTCTACCTACATGAGCCTAGCCATTGCGTGGGGAAGGTTATTGCGGAAAGGCTGGTCATTAGATGCTTCGTGAGGCGATCACCCAAGCCCTCACCTTCTGTGATCCACAAGTCATATCGGGAATCCTTGATAGGGAAAGCTCGCCACAATCTCAAGACTCGATATTGACTCTCACACTATGAAACACAACCTTTTATGCGCCACGCTCTTTAGCGTCACGGTCCTGATTGGACTGCCTAGCTGTGGCGGCTCAACTGCTTCTACAAATCCGTCAGCACTCACTGGAGCGGCGACTGAGCGCGAAGTTCAAACTGAGAATAGAATTACTGTTGGTGGCTCAGGTACGGCTATGCGAGCCCTGAAGGTTCTCGCCGCTGAGTACGGAGCCGAAGAAGCTCTGAACTTCCTGGATTCTAGCCAAGCGTCGGCAGGCATCTTAGGTGTTAAGGCAGGACAGCTAAATATCGGCACGGTTACCCGTGCACCCAAGTCAGAAGAGGCTGCAGAAGGGCTAGAGCATCACGAGTTTGCCAGAGATGCCATTCTAGTGGCGACTCATCCTAGCGTAGAAGGGGTAACACAGCTGACTTCCTCAGACCTCCAATCTATCTACAGCGGCCAAGAAACCAATTGGAGCGCATTTGGTGGCCCGGATGCAGAAATCACCGTCCTAGATCGACCTGAAGATGAATCGGCCAAGCGCTTGCTTCGCGACCATCACCTAGGGGCCGAGCTGTCTAATGCGCCCAAAGCCGTTGTGCTGCGCAAAGAAAGCGAATTGATTGATGCTGTACAGGCTACGCCATACAGTATCGGAGCTTTTTCCCTAGCCAATGCCATCACTAACGAGCTGCCAGTAAACCACATCGCCCTGAATGGTGTTAAGCCCCTGTCAGAAAATATCGACAATGGCACATACCCCATGGTGCGCACTATGGGAATGGTCTGGTTTGGCGAACCCAACGCTGAGACGCAGGCCTTCATTGACTATGTCTTTAGCGAGGGGGGAGCCGAGGTGTTGACGGATGCTGGTATGGCACCGACGGCATACGGCGCGCAGTAAACAACCGAATAGTATCGGTTGCTTACCATCCCTACTCATCTGGACTATGAGATTGAACTTGTCAGTGCTTTCGACGCGATACTCAAATTTATCGCTCTCAGGCAAACTCCTGCTGCCTCTGTTATCTGCCACTTTTGGCCTCTGGAGCATTGGGGCGTTCTGTGTGGGTTACTGGCAGACGTCAAAGATGGAGCAGGGCCTGGAAGAAAGGACGCTGGAGTTCGCCTCACAAGTTGAGCAGAATTTTGCTCAACGGGTTGAGATTTTGGAATTAAAGGCGCGCTCAATCACCGAAACGACAGCTGTTGGCCAGGCCACTGCCCAGAAAGATCGCGCAAAGCTGCTACAGGTACTGTTGCCTGTAAAGACGTCTTTGAATCTAGACCTTGTAAGGGTTGTAAATGCTGACAGAGAATCGCTGATTGACCTCAGAGAAGATAAGCTTGCGGCCCTAGACATACAGGCAGTAGGACTTGATCGCTCAGCGATCGCAGGTCTCAGCTTCACAACAATTCTGCATAGCTCCGAAGATAATGCAGCTGCCTTAGTCAATCTTCTCTCAGCTAAGAATGCAGATGGTATTACCGGGGGCATTCTGTTTGGAACAGCCTTTGACGATATCCTACTGGCCGAGCTGCAGGCAGATTCAAGCCAGCAACAGCTGATCTTTGTCAAAGATTCGAGCGTTATTCTCTCAAGCCAACCTGACTTCGAAAACCAGCCCTGGAATCTCTCTTTCGCTCGTGATAGCGTTGTGCCAATCGGCATAAATGATATTGAATATTTGGCGACAGAGGTAGCTATTTCGGATGCCATCGAGTCAGATGTCAGACTTTTTGTTTTGTATTCAACCAGTGGAATTGCTGCAATAAAGCAGCAGTTTTGGCTAATCATCGGTGGTTTGGGTGCGCTGGGTGCTGGGCTCACAGGTGTCATTGGTATCTGGGTGACACGACTGGTGACACGCCGTGTAGGTTTGCTCACTCAGGCCACAGAAAATTTGGCAAAAGGCGACTTTAGTATTCCTGTTCATGTCGACGGACAAGATGAGGTGAGTCACCTGGCTGCTGGGTTTAACTTCATGGCGGGTCAGGTGCACGAGCGTGAGCAAAAAATTCGCGCTCAAATGTCGCAGCTAGAGCAAGCCTTTCAAGCGCTAGAAAGCGCTAAAGATAAGATAGTTTCCCAGGAAAAAGAATACTCTCGGACCTTGGAATCTAAAGTTGAAGCGAGAACTCAAGAATTGACCAACACCCTTCATGAGCTAGAGCAAACCAAGCACGAATTAGAGATTGCAAGTCACGGCTTAGAAACTCAGGTAGAGGTGCGTACTCAGGAATTGACCACCGCACTAGAAGAACTAAAAGACACCCAGTCTCAGCTGATCCAAACTGAGAAGATGTCAAGTCTTGGCCAGATGGTCGCAGGTATTGCCCACGAAATCAACAACCCCATCAGTTTTATCCAAGGGAATATCAAGCCACTCAACGAGTATTTTCAAGATTTATTGAGCTTGTTGCAGACCTACAGAGCTGAGTACCCACAGCCTACTGAGACTATCTTAGAAGCCGAGGAAGATCTTGATATTGACTTCGTCATCGAAGATACGGCCAATACGCTCAATTCAATGAAGTTAGGAACCCAGCGGGTGCGTGACATTGTTGTATCTCTGCGAAACTACTCCCGTCTTGATGAAGCTGCGATTAAAGAAGTCGATATTCATGAGGGTATTGAAAGCACTCTATTAATTTTGAATCATCGCCTGAAGCAGGGGGTTGAAGTCATTAAAAACTATGGCGATGTGCCAAAAATCAGATGTTCTCCTGCGCAGCTTAACCAGGTTTATACCAATATCATCGTCAACGCTGTGGACGCTATGTTTGAAGCAGATTGTAGTCCTAAACAACTGATGCTTTCAACTCGCTTTATCTCTTCGGAAAGTGTCCAGGTAAGCATTCGAGATAACGGCGTCGGTATTCCTGAAAATATCAAGAAAAAGATTTTTGATCCCTTCTTCACGACTAAAGCCGTTGGTAAGGGCACAGGGCTAGGACTTGGAATTTGCTACAAAATAATCAAGCAGCACAGGGGCGATCTGGAGGTCAATTCAGAAGTTGGTAAGGGAACTGAGTTTTTGATTACGCTGCCCAAAGAGTGAACATTGGCATTGCTGATGTAGCTTTGGTTCTTTTACTTGTGGTAGCTGCCATTTTGTAAAATAGTTTTGGCTCTATATAGCTGTTCTACTAGCATGAGCCTAGCCATTTCGTGAGGAAAGGTCATCGTAGAGAGGCTGATCATCGGATGCTTCTTGAGGCGATCGCTAATCCCCTCTGGCCCGCCGATAAATAGCACCAGTGTGCCAAAGGCCTCCTGTGCTAACCAGCGCGAGAAGCTTTTAGAATCTTTCGCAGCTCCATATTCAGCCATCACTGTTAGCCGATCTTGCGCACTAACAAGGTTCAAAAGCTTGTCAGCTTCTTTCTCCTTGCCGCTATCTTTAATCTCTAAAATTTCAACTTCAGGAAGCCTTTTTGCGTAAAGCGCAATGCCGTCCTTTAGCCAGGGCTTTTTTACTTTGCCTACAGCAATGATTTTAATCTTTGGAAAGCTTTGGCCCATTGGTTTTATACAACCGGAACAGTTCTCACGCTCAACTTGACACCAAGCCCTGCTCACACATGGCTTACGACTGTTTGGGATCCATTCGCTTCTCTAACAGCGAAAATGCCTGTGAAGCAATGACGTTTAGCGCCAGATAGATCAGCGCCACTGTAAACCAAATTTCAAATGCTCGAAAGTTCTTAGCAATGATCAGCTGTCCCTGACGAAAGAGCTCCTGATAGCCAATAATCGCAACTAGGCTAGTGTCTTTAATCAGCGTAATAAATTCATTGCCCAAGGGTGGAATCATCCGACGTAGCGCTTGAGGAAACACTACGTATTGCATCGTCTGAGTGGGTCCTAGCCCAAGCGATTCCGCTGCCTCCTTCTGTCCCGTTTCAATCGATTGGATGCCACCTCGAACAATTTCTGCTAGGTAAGCCGCCGAGTTCAAGCTCAGCCCTAAAATGGCTGCCCCCCACTGACTGAAGGTGAAGTCAATCCCGAGGGACTTCACCAGCGGCGGCACCCCAAAATAGATCATAAATAGCTGCACCAGCAGCGGCGTCCCTCGAAAGAAATCGATGTACATTCTAGCCGCGAGGCTCAGCGGACTAAATTTAGAGAGGCGGGCAATGCCAAGGGCAATGCCACCGACGGATCCTAAGGCGACAGCTGCAGCCGTCAGCTGAAGTGTAATGATTGCGCCCGCGAGTAAAGCGGGCAGCGCATCAATGATAAAGCCCAGCGACCTTTCCAAGTGTCAAACTCCAAAAACTCTAATGTGAGAAATTCAGCGTAGTTTTTTACTTTAATTTCTTCACTTAAAGCTCTGGGGGTTCAGTACCAAACCACTTTTGGTAAATCTCAGCGTAGGTGCCATCTTCAATGACTTCTGCCAGTGCCGTATTGATCACTGCTACATTCTCCGAGCCCTGTGGAAGCGCAATGCCATAAAATTCCTCGGTTAGCAGCTCACCGACAACCGTGATGCCTGGAATATTGCCGGTTGCGATCGCATCCAGGGTCGCAGGCGCATCGTTAATCACCGCATCTACATTTCCATTGGCCAGCTCCTGCAAGGCAAGGGGCGCAGAGTCGAAGGTGCTTACTTCCGCATCGGGGACGCCTTCTGCTGTCTCCGCGCCGGTCGTGCCAATCTGAACAGCTAGCTTTTTCCCGTTCAGGTCGTCTAGCGTTTTGATATCTGCGGCGCCTTCTGTCACTGCGATCGCCAGACCCGCCTTAAAGTACGGATCAGAAAAATCCACCGTTGCTGCTCGTTCTTCCGTAATCGTCATGCCGCTAATTGCCGCATCGATAGAAGCTCCCTGCAGTGCCGGAATCAGCCCATCAAAAGGAAGGCTGTTGAATTCAACGGTTTTACCTGCTTTCTCGCCGATTGCGTTCATCAGGTCGATATCAAATCCCTCCAGTTCGCCGCTGTCATTGACCGATTCAAAAGGTGGAAAAGCCGGCTCTGTCCCAACTGACAGAACATTGTCATCTGTACCACCACCGCCACCACAGCTCACCAAGAGCCCAGCAGTCAAAACGCCCAGAGCAGCCGAGCGTAGAGCCGACCTTAAAAAAGCAGAACGCGTCAATGTCATCATCAATATCCTTACAGTCTGTAGCTGTCCGTTGAATACGTGGAAAAACACTCAGAGAATTTACCTGTTCTTAAACTACTAAAACTAGGTAGTTTGAGCTAGTAAAACCGTCGAGTTCTTTGCGAAATGTTTATTATGTCTGGTTTTCGGCTCCGAAAAGTGACGTTTGTTACCGCTGTAGCAACACGCGGATCGTCTCGGTGCTAATCTTCTGTTAATTTTGCTCTTTCGTTTTATAGAGACGGTCGTCCTATGGCAGAACCTGTACCTGCTGTTGTCTGCGCCAACCTGAAAAAAAGCTTCGGTGACCTAGATGTCCTACGTGGTATCGACTGCCAAATTCATAAAGGCGAAGTCGTTTCTATCATTGGTTCTTCTGGCTGCGGCAAAAGCACGCTTCTGCGCTGCTTCAATCGTCTTGAAAGCATCAGCGGTGGCCAGTTGATTGTGAACAATATCGATTTGTCTAGGTCCAATCTCAGCCGCCGTGCCCTGATAGACCTCCGGGCCAAAGTCGGCATGGTGTTTCAGCAGTTCAATCTTTTCCCTCATCTTTCGGTTCTAGAAAATCTCTGCTTAGCGCCTCGAAAAGTGCTGTCTCTGTCAGCTCATGACAGCGAGGAAACCGCTAAGTTTTTTCTCAATAAAGTAGGTCTTAGCGACAAGGCTGATGCCTACCCTGACCAGCTATCTGGCGGGCAGAAGCAAAGAGTCGCGATCGCCCGTGCCCTCTGCATGAAGCCGGAAATCATGCTGTTCGATGAGCCGACTAGTGCGCTAGATCCTGAGCTGGTGGGCGAAGTGCTGCTGGTCATGCGTCAGCTCGCCCAAGAGGGCATGACCATGATTGTCGTCACCCACGAAATGCAGTTCGCCAGGGAGGTCGCTAGCCGGGTTGTTTTTCTAAACAAAGGTCAGGTAGAAGAAGAAGGCGATCCGAGTAAGGTGCTTTCCCACCCTAAAAGCGAGCGGCTCAAGGCTTTTCTCAGTCGCATTAGTATGTCAGTTGCTGCCTGATACTGAGCCATGCAGCCCAGCCATGCAGCCGAGTTCCTCTTGATAAGAGGATGTCATCTACATTGGATGACCGCCAATGTGGGATCACCTCAACCCGCTGTGATCCCACAGCGTCGCAGCTACCCGTTGAGATAGCTCGTTCAATATGGTCAGCCAGTTAAAAGAAAGAGACAGTCAAACCACTGTCCCCAGAGGGATATGGGCAATTATCCACTGGTTTCGGCAGCAAAGTCAGGCTCTACCTGCTAAAACCTGGACAACCTGGTGGCAAACCATAGCCCTAGGCATGGGAATCAGCGCGCTCATTGTCTACGGCATGACTCGATCGTTGTTGCCACCTAATATCGGTCAGTTTGCCCTAGTCTGGATTAGCTGGGGTATGTAGAGCCGCGATCGCCCCGATCTGATTGCCAACGGTATTGCTGCCCCTAGCCCGCATTCTTTTCCCTCCGGCCATGTTGTCGTAATAGCGACTGTTTATGGTCTACTGTTCTATCTCTGGTTTAGGAGTTCGCGTAGCCTTTTTGAAAGACTCTTCACAGTAGCGTTTGCAACTGTCTGGACTGGGCTCATTGCCCTGTCACGTCTAGCTTTAGAAGCTCATTGGCCAAGTGACGTTATTGCTGGTTTGTTTGTTGGGGGCCTTCGGCTAATCGTCATTACAGTTGCGTTGGAGAGGGCCGAACAGGTTGGAAAGTCCTAAGCTTCTATTCGCAGAGGCAGATAAATACAGAACATTTACTCTCTGCTTAGTCTTCCGGTTCAATCCGGCGATATCTTGCCTGGAAGCCCATATGAATGCCATAGGCAATAAAGCCTATCCCCAAGATGCTGAGGAAAATTTCATCGGCCGGATTTTGGTTGAAGATTGCCAACACATCTTCCGTCGTCTTAATAGCCGAAGGGTCAAACGCTAAAGCGGCCCGAGCAACCGAAATGCCAATTACAACGTACACAACGCCCCGAGCAGTAATCCCAGTTCTCCCTACGAGGGTTGCCCAGTTCTGCTCTACGCTGCTCATCTCATGGAGTTTCATCCGCTTCCGAAACTTCGCCCTAATAGCCCGGTAAAAGTAGTAGCATCCCAATCCAAAAAACAGCACACCGCCTGCGCCGACAATCCACCGTCCAAACGGCTGCTGCATCACCATCAGTGCCCAATCTTGCTCCGTTTTTCCGCCGTTGCTACCGGAAGATGATGTAGAAGACATCAAAATCCCGGCTGCGCTAAAGGCGATACCAGCATACACAAGCCCACTCCAGGCATAGCCAACCCGGCGCGCCACATCTTTTGCCCCGTGGCCATCGTGCTCAGGGTCAACAATTGCCTGAATGAAACGCCAAACAACATAGCCCGTCAAGCTAACCGTAATGACAGCCAGCAAGATCTGTCCGTATGGCTGACTGGCAATAGTCTTCAAAACGCCCGTTGAACTGGTCGTCTTCCCGCCGCTGACATTCATCGCTTCTAAGAGTGCCAGGAACCCAATTCCGCCGTATAAAACGCCCTTCGCAGCGTAGCCGAAACGCGCATAGTATTCTATCCAATCACTATGGGAGGTACCCTGCTGGTTTGATAAAGCCATGTGGATTTCGATGAATGAAAATGAAGTAGCCTTCTCACTCTCGTGTCAATTCCCCGTCCTGTCATCGATCTATAGCTAGACCCCGCTCTACGGCCAATGGCACACTGTTACTTCTTTCTGTATTCGCTTTCTCCTTGATATTCGTCTCGGTGACTGTAGGTGTGTTAATGCAAATGTATCAATCCTGAGCATGAACTTCCTCTGTTTGCCTATGCCCATTCTTAAACCGGAACATCTCACTGATTGTGCGTCGTGCGATCGCATTACACTTCCACCATTGAGCCATCTACACCTATGAAAGCTGTAAGTTTGCTGTTCGCTGCCTGTATGGGCTGGGGCGTCGCTGCCCTGCCTGCTGCCGCTACACCTGAAATTGCCAGCGGTGATGGCATTGTAGATGCCAATATAAATGCCTGTTTGTCACGCACAGATGCCTTCGTTAGCACGTTAGATGTCAACGTTGAGCGAGGACAGATTGACCGTACAGGCTATTTTGGAGACGGCTCCTTTCGGATCCTTTGCTACCCAAATCCTTACGGCCAAGAGAATCAGAGCTTAGTTGTCATTTTCGCCGCCCACGAGAATGACTTTGAAGTAGCCGACACTTTCGTACAAATTGCGGTCGCAGAAATAGCTGACTGATTCCAAGCTTCCGTCTTCAGTGAGATCTTGGCAAAGTCTCAACAAGGCAATTTCGACAGGGCAATTTCAACAAGATAGTCTCAGCAAGACATCAGATCGACTGCAAGTTCGTCTTGCAGCCAGTTAAGAATTTGCTGACGTTCTCCATCTGTCAAATAGAATCGACCCGTGTCACGTGTCCTCTGGTGAATATCTTCCATGTCTGCTGGCGTCAATAGCTCGGCAGTGAGGCCAACATCACATAGGATGCTGTCTTTCCCTTCCTGGTCAAGCTGCCCATAGCGATAACGACTAATCTGCTTTTCCAGTCTTTCTAACGTGTAGGCATCTGCTGACTCTATGCGATCGCGTCGATCCTGTGCAATCGGCTCACCCGCCATCATTTTGGCATAGTCAGTATCCAGCATTTCTAGCCGAACGATCTTCGATTCATGGATTGTCTTATCAGTCATTTGCAACCTAACGAAGCCAATTGAACAAGCCTAATGCGTTAGCCCTTGATCTCGTCGCGTCTGTTTCGTAAATTAACCCGCTGTGATGTTAGCGTTCACACTCTCACTTATGTGGCAACTGCTGCAATTGAATCTTGCAACCGACTCTGCCACTAGTCAATCCTCATGCTCAGGTCTAGCCAGGGTGACCTCGTAATAGGTGCACTGCTCGAGATATAGTCCACCCCTGTCTCCGCAACCAGCCGAATCGTTTTTAGCGTAACGTTGCCCGAGGCCTCAATTTTTATTCCTTTCTTTGTGCTCCTTATCATCTCAACAGCCGCACGCATCGTTTCCACAGGCATATTGTCCAGCATGATAATGTCAGCATCGTGGTCTATAGCCGTACGCACCTGCTCCATATTTTCCGTCTCCACTTCTACCGTGATGGGATAAGGAATTCGGCTACGCACTCTGGCGATGGCTTTGCCGATACCCCCCGCCGCCGCAATGTGGTTGTCCTTAATCATCACCCCATCATCTAGCCCCATTCGGTGGTTTCTTGCTCCGCCGATGTAGGCCGCATACTTTTCCAGCACCCGTAGCCCTGGTGTTGTCTTTCGCGTATCCACCAGATAAGCAGGCAAATCATCAATCGCATCTGCAAAGCGCCGGCTCATCGTCGCAATTCCACTCAGCCGCATAGCCAAATTCAGCGCCACTCTCTCTGCCGTTAGCAGAGCACCTAAATCTCCCTTCATCTCTGCAATTCTCTGCCCAGCTTCAACGCGAGCGCCTTCCCTCACTAGGCTTCGAAACTCGACAGATGGATTGAGTAGATAGAAGACTCTACCTGCCACCGGAAGCCCTGCAATAGTCCCTTCTTCCTTGGCTACCCAGTGTCCTTTTCCAAAGTTGGCCGCAAACTCACCTAAGCCCAGCGTTGTCCGATCACCCCTACCGATGTCTTCCTGTAGCCAGCTGGTTATCTCATCATCTAACACTATCCAATTTGGAAGCATAGGCCCTCATCGTCTGCTGAACGACTACGACTATATATACTTCCTCCCAAAATCCCAAAATTCTTAGGATGAATGTAATTACATCTCAGGTTTTGTCGTTGCCTGCAAGCCATGCAGTTTGACTTGAGACCTTATTCATAAATGTGATTCCAGCTTTTCTTTGAAGAAATGTTGCCCAATTTTTTCCTGAGTGGGCTGATGTGAGCCTGAAACTCTTTCACAACAGCCTGCTCAGCAAATACTGTCAACCGGAAAATTCTAGTTGACAGTGTAAGGGGAGCTTGGTTATATTAGTTGAGCGCTAAACGCGGGGGCCACGAAAGTGGCAGCTACGCGAGGCGAGAGTAGCACCTAGAAAAGGGAATAATTTGGAAAGAATTAACGAGACCCTCGTTAATGAATTGAAATTGCTAAGATGCTAGCACGAGTGCGGCGGAAGAGCAATAAGGATAGCCAGAAGAGGCTGAGTAAGACGAACGGATCTAGTTGTGGGTACACAACTAGGATGCTCTGTTTAATTAAAATGGAGAGTTTGATCCTGGCTCAGGATGAACGCTGGCGGCGTGCTTAACACATGCAAGTCGAACGAACTTTTTCGGAAGTGAGTGGCGGACGGGTGA
>JBCBJS010000054.1:0-32495 GCA_038523095.1 Cyanobacteria bacterium J06626_6 | reverse complement strand
ATGAGTCTCTCGGTTTTGTGTGGTAACTAAACCTTAACTCATACCCCATCCGTAACCCCTATTGGTGCAACAACGCCATACTCAACTATCAACATTTTTCGACTTGCAGAAAAATCGTCAGATCCTCCTGCGCAGTCTTCCGTAGAAACACAAGTGAGTTCAGAACTCAATCCGAAACGTAATCGAGATTTCAGTATTTTCTGCAGCATTCTCTTGAGTTTTCTATGTATTTTTTCGAATACGAGCATGGAAATCATTGAGCGAAAGCCAGCAAAATCAGTAAGAACACCTCAAACAAAAACTGTTCTTGTTTTGTTTTCCAGAAAGTGTAGAGCTGTCTTTTCTCTCTCTTCAATCAGTTGGTTAAATTGTATTTTTCCAGTCAACTTAGGGGCGAATACCCAGAAGCTCAGAGAAAAGTTTTGTTTAACTAGACAAGTAGCAAATATCACATTCAACCTGTCTACTTCTGAAAGCTTATGAATATTCTCAATCAGAAAAACAATCAGTGGTTCGCTCTCACAGCAGGCATCACAATCGCAGCAGTAGGCGTGATGGCACCCTCTGCAAAAGCAGCAACCTATACGCTCGATTTTGAAACAGGCGCAGATGGCGGCAGTATTCTCTACAATACTGACGGCACCCTCCAAGGCGACCAGTGGGCAGACTGGGGCCTCACTAACATCAGCGGCATCAACGACCGCCACGACGGCGCTGCCAAGCTAAATCTATACAACACTAATACTTGGGGACGGGATAACGATCTAAGAACTGCCAGCTACACTAAGAGTAACGGCACATTTGTCGACTATGGAACACCCGCCCAGGGCAATGTGCTTATCATTCAGGAAGAAGATGGCAAAAGCCTGCAATCTAACGGCACCTACAAAGCTGACGATGAAGCCCGAGGCGGCCATCTAGATTTCGACTTCGCTGAAGCGGTTGCTTTCAATAGCTTCTCTCTTTTAGATATTGACGACAATGGTGGCGGCATCACCGTACAAGGCCAAAAAGCCGATGGTGGCGTTCTGGATATCGACATCGATGCACTGATGGCAGAACACCATCGCGTGAACGGCACAAATGAATCTGCCGCACAGGGAACTTCAGTCACGCTGGCTGGCGTAACCATGACACAGGTCGGTAACCGCCAAGGTGACAACTCCATGTTCAAGTTCGATGTCAACGATGCTCACCTCACAAGCGTACGCTTTAGCTACCCTGGCAGTGGCGCTATCTCAGGCTTAGCATGGGATACTATTGACGACGTTCCCCAGGAGATTCCCGAACCTTCCGCCATGGCTGGATTGTTGATGTTGGGACTCGCCGGTAAGCGCCTCAAGCGCAAGCGCGACGAAGCCGCGGCAGTAAGCAATGCGTAACAGACCTCGACTAAGCGTTTGAATGCTCACGGTGAATCTCTAAACTGTCAATCTCCGAACTGTGAGCACTTGTCCTTCGTGGGTCTGCCCGACGAAGGACAGCGATAAAAAAAGTCCCTCACCAGTAAGGCTTACTGGTGAGGGACTTTTTTTATCTAAAGGGAAAGTCGTCTATCGGAAATTGTCTGGGTTCAACGGACGGCCTGCTCCAGAAGATTGGGTCAGCGCCGCGCCAGTACCGCCATCAGCAGGAGACAAAAAAGGCTTGAGATTGATGTTTTCATTGTCTTGAGCAGGTGAAGTCGCTCCAGAAAGCGGAAAATTATTGATAACGTCGCCAATCTGATTTAGCAGATCGTTGCTGCCGCCAGCGGCGAAGGTATTTACGATGGTGGTATCGGTTCCGCTATCGGCGAGTGCCAAATTTTCGAACACTTGGTCGCGCGTCACGACAGGATTTTGTCCGGGCGGTACCGTAAATACAATCTTGCACAGATTGGGAAATTGCTCAGTTGTCGCACACACGACATCATAGCCATTTTCAGTGCCGACTTGAAGCTCTGCTAAGCCCTCAGGCCGGTAAGACTCTAACCGCTCACTAATGGTGAAGCAGCGTCTCTCTGCGGTCCAGCCGCCGCCCATAGCGCCTGGCGTAGCCCAAGGATACGATGCACCCGGCTGACTTTCTGGCAAGTACATGACTGTGTATTCACCGTTAGAGAGCTGACACTCAAACCGGGCTTCTGTCGGCACCTGACTTTCTTCGGCGCCGGGTTCTACCTCGGGAAGCGGGTCATTAGTTTGGGCTTGGGCAAACATTGGGCTAGCCGCAATACCGACAAAAAGCAAACTGCTTAAAAGGAGTGAACGGCTAAGTCTGCTTTCATTTTTTCGGTGATTTGTTGGCGTTTGGGTGTCAACCATGGCTGATCGGGTCCTTGTGTTCAAAAATCGAGTCGCTACCTATCAGGCTCAGCCTAGCGCAGGGCAATTTTTTTGCGAGGGAACAGTGGACAGTCCGTATCAAATTTAGTGATTGGTTTATCGGTTGAGCTGAGGGGTTAGACGTGGTTGGACGTAGCTTAGCAATTGGATTAGATCAATGGGCTAGGCTTGTCTTTAGCGCCTAGGGTTAAGTGGAGTTAAGCTTGAAAAAGCAATGTCTAAACTTCTGTATCTACCTATGCCTTTGGTCGGTTGTGGTCGCGCAGTCGGGTTTATACAGTTGCCATAGCAAAATATGACAGCAGCCTACTCTATATCTATTTTTTAACCGATGGTTCAATCGACGCCCTACGGATCCTGGAAGTCTCCTATCACTTCGGATTTGATTGTTTCTAGCTCTATTCGACTGGGCGCGATCCGGCTCGATGGTCCAGATATCTATTGGAGCGAGCTACGGCCTACAGAAAGCGGACGTCAGCTAATCGTTAGATACGGTCCAGAAGACCTGCTTGGCAGCGTCAGCGACCTCACCCCCGCCCCCTTTAACGTAAGAACTCGGGTGCATGAATACGGAGGCGGCGCTTACTTAGTTCACAAAGGAACGGTTTATTTTTCTAACTTTGCCGACCAAAGATTGTATAGGCAGCGCGCTGGGGAAGCACCGGAACCGCTCACATCTGCAGTTTCCCCGGCAGCGGGATTGCGGTACGCCGACATGGTTATGGATGAACCCCACCAGAGGTTGATTTGCGTGATGGAAGATCACCGTCAGCCAGGCGAACCGGTCAATTCGATTGCAACGGTATCGCTGGCAGGAGAACCACCGGCAGTGCTTGCCAGCGGCAATGATTTCTATGCATCGCCTAGGCTCAGCCCAGATGGGACAGCGCTAGCCTGGATCACCTGGAACCATCCGCAGATGCCTTGGGATGGAACGGAGCTATGGCTGGCCAGCATCAATGAAGATGGCAGCTTGAGTCGTCCTCGAAAGCTAGTTGGCAATGAGAAAGAGTCGGTATGTCAGCCATGCTGGTCACCCAGTGGGACGCTGCACTTTATTAGTGATGCGACGGGCTGGTGGAATCTGTACAGGTGGGAGGGTGAACGGGGTGAGCCGCTCTTCCCAATAGAGGCAGAATTTGCGGGCCCGCAGTGGAACTTTGGCCAGAGCAGCTACGGCTTTGAAGACGATCAAACGATTCTGTGCGCCTATCAGCAGGCGGGAAAAGTTCGACTCGGTCGCCTCGATACGCTTGCGCGCACTATGGATGACATCGAAATCCCTTACTGTGGCATCGGTAGCCTGCAGGTTGAACAGGGATTTGCCGTTTTCATTGCGGCCAGTACCACTGAGCCAACTGCGGTCGTGAAGCTCAACCTGGCGACCCTAGTACCTACCATGCTGCGTAAGTCGAGCACCCTAGAGATCGACCCGGGTTATCTTTCAGAGCCTGAGGTTATTTCATTTCCAACGACAGGTGGGTTCAACGCGTACGGCATCTACTACCGTCCTCAAAACAAAGACTACGAAGTACAGATAAAAGAGCGGCCTCCGCTGCTAGTGAAAACCCATGGCGGGCCGACAGCCTCTGCTTCTAGCGCCCTGAATACCTCCATTCAATATTGGACCAGTCGGGGATTTGCCGTATTGGATGTTAACTACGGCGGCAGTACGGGCTATGGCCGGGCCTACCGAAATCGACTCCAGCGTCAGTGGGGCATTGTCGATGTGGAAGATGCGGTGAATGGGGCGCTGTACCTGGTTGAGCAGGGCAAGGCGGATAGAGAGCGGCTGGCCATCGATGGCGGTAGCGCAGGCGGATACACGACGCTGGCCGCTTTGACTTTTCGAGATGTTTTTAAGGCGGGTGCTAGCTACTATGGCGTTAGCGACATGTCGAGCCTGGCAGCAGAAACCCACAAATTTGAGTCGCGCTATCTGGATAGCTTGGTAGGGCCCTATCCCGAAAAAAAGGCCGTGTACGAAGCGCGATCGCCCATTAATGCGGTAGACCAGCTTTCTTGCCCAATCATTTTCTTTCAGGGGGCCGAAGATAAAATTGTGCCTCCCAATCAGGCAGAGACAATGGTCAGCGCGTTGACAGAAAAGGGGATTCCGGTAGCTTATTTACTGTTTGAAGGGGAGCAGCATGGCTTTCGAAAAGCTGAAAACATCAAGCGCGCATTGGACGCAGAGCTTTCTTTTTACGCGCAGATTTTTGCATTTGAAACAGCCGATGACATTGAAGCTGTGGAAATTTTGAATCTCTAGAAGTTTTTAGGGGAGCGCGCAATGGCTACAGAGGAAACGCCTGCAAAGGAAACGCCTGCAAAGGAAACGCCTGAAGAGAAAACATCTACAGAGGAAACGTCTACCAATATTCAAAATCTTCCTGAGTCGATGTGGCAAATCAAGCCTTGGTGGTGTCAGCCTTGGTCAATCGTGCTAACTGGCCTGGCAATATCTTTTGCTTCCTGGTTGGTGCTGCATCGGCTGTGGATTACGCTACCCATTGTCGGTGTAATCGGCATTTGGTGGTGGCTATTTTTGTGGTTGGTGCCCACTCAGTATGCAGCCGCCATTAGGGAAGGCATAGACGCTGAGTCGTAGCTATTCAGCAGGAAAAAAGCACAACGATAGAACAAGGTGAGGACGAACTGAGATGGCCGATAGTAAAGAGATGAACAGCAAAAATGTTTTGGGGACAGCATTAGAGAGCTGTTGTACCTCACCCATGACTGGTTTTTACCGTGATGGCACCTGTCATACGGGCCCGCAAGACAGAGGCGTGCATGTCGTCTGCGCGGAGCTGACAGAGGCGTTTTTGAGCTACACCAAGGCGCAGGGCAACGATTTGAGTACGCCCCAGCCCCTGTACAACTTCCCCGGATTAAACCCTGGAGACAAGTGGTGTCTGTGCGCAGCGAGGTGGAAGGAAGCGATGGAAGATGGGGTAGCGCCCCCAGTTGTGCTGGCTTCTACCCATGAGGCAGCTTTGAAATATGTACCGATTGAAACGCTGAAGGAGCATGCCTCAGACAAAGCCTAAGCAAGGGCATGAGCGCGAAGCAAGGGCATGAAGCATAAGCCTGCAGCAAAACAGTGGAAACACGGACGAAAATGCAGATTTAGTGTGCCACTGGCATATGCCAATACGGACAACTGGATAAGATCAAATATTCAAATATGAGCCATTTATGGCGATTAAACGCCTATTTACTGAGCATAGGTAGGCTAGCTAGCTGGCCAAATATCTAACCGACCCCGATATCTGGTGTGGAGGGAAGCCGATGGGATATTCTGCTTATCAACTTCGTAAATACCCCTATTACATCAGGTTCTTGTCATGTTTGGACAACGTAATCAGGTCAATCGTGCGATCGCACTTTCAAGCACGTTCGCAGTCAGTATGGCAGTGATTCTTCCTGCCACAGCTCAGTCTCGCTTCATGGATGTCAGCAGTGACTACTGGGCCAATCAATACGTACAGGCACTGGTCAACAAAGACGTTATTAGTGGCTTTCCGGACAGCACCTTTCGCCCCGATGAGGAAATGACACGGGCACAGTTTGCTTCGATTTTGAGTGGTGGCTTTCCGACCGCTAATACCAGAGAAGCGATTACCTTTAGCGATGTACCGGCCGATCACTGGGCAGCTGAGGCGATCGCATCTGCCTATGCCAAAGGATTTTTGAGCGGCTACCCCGATGGCACCTTTGGGCTTGATCAGCCTATTACCCGCCTAGAAGTCCTGCTGGCCCTTACCAGCGGCTTGGGAATAGAAACTTCAGGCGCCAATGTAGACGTGCTGGAGGCGTTTGCAGATCGCGGTGACATTCCCGACTGGGCGATTGCAGCGATTGCCACGGCAACTCAAAATCAGCTCGTCGTCAACTATCCCAACGTCCAACAGCTCAACCCTCAGCAAAATGCAACCCGAGCAGAAATTGCAGCAATCGCTTATCAGGCGCTCGTCAGCAGTGGCCAGGCAGAAGCGATCGCATCAGAATACGTTCCGACTATTGCCGCCCAGCCTACTCCAGAGCCTGAAACACCCACAGCAGAGACCGCAGACGATGACTTTTCAGAACTCGTCGCCTCCCTCAACAGTCCCAATGCAAATACACGTAAATCTGCCGCAGAGACCCTTGCCACCAAGGGCGCTGAAGCCGTACCTGAGCTAGCAAAGGCGCTGGAGTCCGACAGCGCGCCCGTACGAGCTGCCGCAGCCTATGCGCTCAATGAGATTGGAGCAGAGGCCGATGCTGCAACCCCTACGCTTCTAGAAGTGCTACGGGATGATGACGAACTGGTCAGGGCACTGGCGACCAGCACACTCACCCAGGTCGGCCTAGATCAGAGCGTCTTGCTCAACATATTGGTAGCCGCTGTTCAAAACGAATCGGGCTTGGTACAAGACATCGCCGCAGATGCACTTGTAGAAATTGGCTCCGACGCCGTTCCGGCCCTTGGTAGCCTGCTGAAAAACGATACGGCTAACACCCTAGCAAAGAAGACAGCTGCAGCACTGATTGGCGATATCAACAAAGTCAATGAAGTTGACGACCTCGTGCTGGCGTCGGCAATCCCGATTCTGACAGAAACCCTTGAAGATGGTGATAGTAGCGTTCGTATCGCGGCGGCAGAGACCTTAGGAGACTTTGGCCCACTGGCTGATGTAGCCATTCCAGCGCTTTCCAAAGCACTTCTTCGTAATGAGTCCAACGTCAATCAGATGATTGCCACTAGCCTTACGAAGATTGGTCAACAGTCGGTTCCTGGTTTGACCGAAGCGCTTGAAAGCGAGGATGCGCTCACTCGGCTATACGCAGCCGATGCTATTTGGACGCTAACGGAAGACAGCAGCCTTATTTTGCCTACCTTAATTTCATCTCTTTCCGATGGAACGGTGGAGTCGCGTGAGCTGGCTGCCCTCGGGCTAACATATCTGGGCAGACAGGCCATCCCTGCCATTCCCGACCTCAGAGGACTGCTAGGCGAAGACAATGATCGGCTGGTAGATATTGCTCAGCTGGCGCTGCTAATCTTGAACAATCGCAACGAGCCGCAGCCAGACCTGGGTTTCCTGCGCACAGATGCAAACAAAGCAGACTCTGTCCCTGCCCTGGTTGAGGTGGTTAGCCAGCTGTGGTCATAACAGCTCGTGCCCACATGACTCTCTCCAACTAACTCTCTGAGGTCTGAACATCGCGCTGTCTCTATCAAACACCGCTAAGGTTTGATAGAGATAGCGCGATTTCTGCGGTATGGTGCCAAAAGACGGAAAACCATGTGAAGCTCGCTGAGTACCTCAGCGCAGAAAACCTTCAGCCAGAGATTATCACCTATGTCTACGGGCTCTTCTAAAACGGCTATTTATGCGGCGATGGCTGCAAACGTAGCGATCGCCGCGGCAAAATTTACGGGCGCTTACATTAGTGGCAGTTCAGCCATGCTTTCTGAAGGCATCCATTCAGTAGTGGATTCGACCAACGAAGTCTTATTGCTATACGGTCTCAAGCAGAGTGAGACCGGTCCAGATGAAAAGTATCCCCTTGGCCGGGGACAGGAATTGTATTTTTGGTCGCTGATGGTGGCTGTGCTGATTTTTGCATTAGGGGGTGGCGTCTCTGTTTTTCAAGGCGTACAGGGTTTGCGCTTTCCAGAAGCATCCGACAGCCCGCTAGTTAGCTATGGCGTACTTGCTGCTGCTGCCGTCTTTGAGGGCTCAGCGCTAATCATTTCAATTCGCTCGTTCAAAAAATCGCAGGAAAACCCAGACTTGGGGCTTTGGAAAGCAATGGGCCGCAGTAAAGATCCAAGTGCATTTATTGTGATTGTGGAAGATGCGGCAGCGCTAGTTGGGCTAGTCGTTGCGTTTTTGGGGGTTTGGCTAAGTCAAGTAACGGGCAACCCTCTCTATGATGCGACCGCTTCCATTTTGATCGGTGCGCTGCTGACGGTTGTTGCCATTGCCCTAGTCACTAGAACAAAGGGGCTATTGGTTGGTGAGAGCGCATCGCCGGAAACTCGGGAGAGCATCAAAACAATCGTTCGCTCCGATGAAGCGGTATCGGCAACGGAGTCACCCATTACGCTTCACTTAGGCCCGAAAGACATCATGCTGGCGCTCAATATTGAGTTCAAAGATGAGCTAGCCGCCGACGAAATCGAAGCAGCCGTCCGACGAATTGAAAAAAATATTCGAACAACTCACACCGAAGTCAAACGAATTTTTATCGAGGCAGCTTCAGTCACGTACTGAACCCAATAGGAT
This sequence comes from Cyanobacteria bacterium J06626_6, assembly GCA_038523095.1. Lineage (GTDB taxonomy): Bacteria > Cyanobacteriota > Cyanobacteriia > Phormidesmidales > Phormidesmidaceae > Phormidesmis. The sequence goes on along the minus strand of JBCBJS010000054.1, from coordinate 23,890 downwards.
TAGCCACGTACAGTACCTGAGTCTTTAAGGCCAAAAATTTCGCAAGGTCAAAAAACTGCTCAAGGCTGAATCAGATACCAAGTTTGTACTTCATTCTCTTCTGCTGTATCAGTCCCTAACAAAAGGTCAAAAGGCGTATCTTGCTGGGCCTTTTGGCTAGATTGCTCTGTCAACGTAGCCCCATAAGTACCTGTTACTTTATAGACTTCGCTGAGGTTCGGGTGTCTTAACAGAGGAGTTGCTGTCAGTTTTTCACGACTTTTGATACTGATCTTTTCGATCTTAAAGTTGGGCTTGAGACTTTCGGAAGGTGTATTTGCAGTGAATGTGCCGAGATTTTCAGCAATGGTTTGCTGGGTTTGGGTAAGTTGCTGTGCGATCGCAAGTCGAACAGCCTGTTCTGGTGGCGTCTTAGCAAAGACACCGCAGCCTGTAAGCAGTAGCAACAGTGCTATACATATCAGCCTAAATACCTTCATAACCTTTCTATCCTGCGCCTGTATCTTGTTTTATATTACGTTGCGAGGCTGCACGACGAGGCGTTGCATGGCGCATCAGGTAGCTAACCCAGACACAGATCAAATGTGAGAACAAGCACGATAAAATAACAACACATTAGCGATGTATGCCTGAATGACTTCCGATAACCGATCAGACAGCAAACTTCTCTGGCTAGGCGCAGGGCTAATCACCGCAGGATTTTTAGCAAATACGGTTCAAGGTGCACTGGGTAAGTTGGCGCAGATTTCGATTGCACCAGGACAGTTTTTGTGGCTGCTGTTGCTGTTCGCGCTAGGTGTGCTAGTCCCCGCTGCGCTGTGGAAGTCAACATCAACATCTGAAACAACAGAAAAAAGGTCCATTACAGAGGTGCTGAAAGCAGGATGGAAACGACAGATTTTCCCTTTCTATCTTTTGCGAGCCGTATTTGGGTTGTGTGGGTTCTACCTGTTTATCTGGGCGGCGGGTTTAGGAAACTTGGTGGATGCCACGGTACTGCTCAATACGACACCGATTTTTATTCCCTTAATCGGGATAACGCTGCTAGATAAAGAGATTTCCATAGCATTGTGGGGTGCGATCGCACTTGGCTTCATCGGCTTGCTGCTGGTCGTACAGCCAAACGTAGCGCTGTTAAAAAATCCTGCGAACCTCCTAGGGCTCGGGGCAGGCGCATCCGCAGCCATTGAATTCCTGACTGTTCGCTGGCTGAGCAGAACGCAATCGCCCCTAGGGCAGACGCTCTACTACTTGATGATTGGCGCAGTCGGGATGACACCTATCGCGTTGCTGCAGTGGCAGCCAATCGATCTAGACACATTCAAACTCATAGCAGCAGCAGCAGGCTGCTTTCTGACCTTTCAGCTACTACTGGTGAAGGCTTACAGCTTTGCCGAGCCACACCAGATTGGAGTCTTCCAATACAGCAGCGTAATTTTTGCTGCCGTTATCGGCTGGTTATTTTTTGATGAACTTCCCAACCGTACTGCACTGGTTGGAATGATGCTAATTTCCGGTGGCGGCGGGCTATCTATTTACCTAGAACAGCGCCCTCAACAGTCATTACCCGTTGAATCTACGCCTTGAGCGCAGACACTAACCTCCTACGTTTTGGAAAGTCGGGATGGTAATTGTAAACCTCGTTCCATGAGGGTTCAACCGCTCACAGGTGAGGGTACCATGATGCTTCTCAGTAATTATTTCATGACTGATAGACATGCCTAGCCCTGTCCCTTTGCCAACGGCCTTTGTAGTAAAGAAAGGGTCAAATATTTTCTGCAGTAGATCTTCAGGAACACCCGGACCATTATCACAAATGTAAATTCTGATTTTGTCGCTATTGTCGACGAGTTCAGTGCTCACTGTAATCTCAGGCTGCCAGCCTTGAGCATTGGGGTCTTTTGCTCTTTTTTCAGCTTCCTCCTCAAGCGCATCTATCGCATTGCTAAGGATGTTCATACAGACCTGATTGAGCTGGCCTGGGTAGCACTTTACCCTAGGCAGCTCGCTGTACGCCTTGACAATGGAAATGGGAACAGGAAATGCCTGCCCCTTGATTCGACTATTGAGAATCAGCAAAGTACTATCGATGCCCTCGTGGATATCGACATCTTTGACTTCTGCCTCATCAAGCCGGGAGAATATACGCAAGCTAAGGACGATATCGCGAATTCTATCGGTGCCAACTTGCATGGAACTCAGTAGCTTTGGCAAATCTTCTGTCAAAAACCCAACATCGATTTCTTCTTTTTTCTCTTTGATATCCTCAACTGGGTCAGGATAGTGCTTCTCGTATAGGGTGAAGAGCGATAATAAGTCCCTAGCGTATGTGGTGGCATGGTCAATATTGCCATGAATAAAATTAACGGGGTTGTTAATTTCATGGGCAATGCCAGCCACGAGCTGGCCAAGCGCAGAGAGCTTTTCCTGTTGGATAAGCTGTACTTGGGTTTGCTGGACTTTCTGAAGCGCTGCAGAGAGATCTTGAGTCCTAGCTTCAACCCGCTCTTCTAGCTCATGGTTGAGCATATCGAGGGCAGTGTTTGCCTTGAGTAAGTCAGCTTCTGCCAGCTGTCGCTGTTCGACTTCACATTTGAGCTGGTGATTTTGCTTTTGCAGCGTTCTAGTTAGATTTTGAACTTGGAGGTGCACTCTGACTCTGGCTAAAACCTCTTCTTGCTGAAAAGGCTTTGTAATGTAATCAATTGCCCCAAGAGAAAGCCCTTTCACCTTGTTGTGTGTATCGGACAAGGCCGTCATGAAAATGACTGGAATATCGTGGGTATCGGGGCTTTCTTTAAGTCGTTCGCAGGTTTCAAAGCCATCAATGCCTGGCATCATCACATCGAGCAAGATTAGCTCAGGTGGATGATAGCTGACCTGTTCGAGTGCACCTTCTCCATCTATGGCAACTGCCACTTGAAAACCTTCTTGAATCAAAGACTCAGAGAGCACTTCCAAATTCGTTGGATTGTCATCAACAATCAAAATGCCCTGGGGTTCTTTTTTGGTAAGCATTTTAGCTCGAGGTCTCTCTCTAGTTTGAGCAGATGAGAATCGGCTGGAAGAGTGCATTTAAGCCTATTTTCAATCCTAATTCAATCCTATGGATTATCAGCGCAGCCATCACGATAATGCCCATCTAAATTGAGTTGCAAACAACTGCTTATCCTGAGGTATATCGATAGGGTAACGAGTCAAGTTGATGTATTGACAAAGAAAGCAATCTAAAACCGCTGTGAGGGCCAAAAGTTCAAAAAAATCAGTGATTTCTTCTGTCAGAAAGACGGACATCCAACCATGATTTTTAGGTCGGATTTCCAGCCAGAATCGCCGAGCGAAAAGGGGGTATTCGGTCCTGAAGTGCGCGAGTGAAATATTCTCCACACTGAAACACGTTGAGACACCTTAAACCAATCGACTATCCGTTCTGAAGCTGATATCTACCGTTGGGTACATTGCCAAAGCTTCAAAACAGGTAAGATTACGTACCAGTGCAAGATTCTCGGAGTACGCTTTTACGAAGCAAGAAATTATTTGCTTGCAGAGGTCTGTTTGAGGGTCGTTCCACAAAAAATTACTCAGAGAAAAAAGAGAAAGCAAACAGAGACTCGAAAGCACATGAAAATAGCTACATACGCGCGACTGCTGCAGTACTTGGAGGATAAGCTAGCACTACCAGAAGACTCAATTAAGACAACTTTTCAGAACAGCCATCATGACCTTAGTCTGCTGCCTATAGCGCTCTGGCAGAACGGGCTTATTACCGTCAAGCAGCTGGAACAGGTGTTTGACTGGCTAGTTTCAGCACGTGCAGATGGCCGGTTTGTAGACAGTTCACGCTCTGACAATCTCTCTTAAAAGGCTCGGTAAGCTTTCTGGTGAATCGGGCATGACTTACAAGTGCGAAGGGTTAAGCACCTGCGCACAGTCGAAAATAGAGCCATAAAAAATAGGCATGCTCAACTGTCTATGCCAAGGGCAGAATTATTACAGTTCTAAGCTTTCAGGCTTGGCGGCCAGGTAGCTGTCATCTTTGAGCTGCACCACCATCAGCTGAGCAGGTTGATTGCCGACTGTGCCGGACTTATGGCCTTTTCGCCCTTGCTCGTCCTCTTTTGTGTTTTGATCCGCACCAAAAGAGACTTCTCCTGGCCCCATTTCGACTCGCATACCGTCCATCGTCTCTACATACCAGGTACCAGAGATTGGGATGATCCATTGGGGGCTTGGGTTTTCGTGCCACTCGCCAACCCAACCTACCGGCAGCGTGCAAAACAACACTTCCGAATCGCCACTCATTAGCCGATTATTCCACTGTGGGTCGGCGTCACCCCCCATGCTCTCTTTTTCAAAGTGCTTGAGTTCGCATTGAGTTTGGTGGCTCACCCCTTCGTCATCGGTCCATACATGCCAGTAGGTCAGTGTTGGTTTCTGGCGGCTCTGATCACTCATAACAACAGAAAGAATAAGAACCTCTCTAGGAAACAACATCTTTCTACCGCGGGAAACCCTCGCTAGAAAGATGTCTAAAAAATTAAAGGGAACCCCGGTCCAGAATGGCTGTGGTAGGCAACTGTTCTGAACCTTTCGGGGCAAGCGCTGTCCGACCTAATTTTTCTTTCCAAACAGACCTTTGATGCCATTGATGGTACCTAGTAATCCTCGTTCGCTGCGATCGCGCGGCTTTATGGCCGGCTCAATATCGTCGTCCTTCTCACCCTTGAGCCGGTAACCATATTCCAAATTGTCTTTGCTCTTTTTCAAGACGGGAAAGGCCCGAAATGCGCCTTGCAATAGGTCCGCCTCGCTGTGGTAAATCGCCCGACTGATCTGGGTGGAGCGGCGTACGGCAATAGCCCCGATGGGATACCACTGCTTAGCGCCTACGCCGCGCACGTACACCTCATACTCCGGTAGGCCATCCGACTTCATCTTGTCGTATTGGGCAGAGGCCACTTCTCGCTTCTTAGTCCGCTCCGACTTTGGCTTCTTCGGCGTTTTCTTACCAAATCCAACCGCTTGAGACATAACTTTTACCACGCTTTTCTTCAGCTCGTTTATAAAAGTTTACATCTTTCTCAGCCGATTTGGCAGGTTCATATCCGTTCATACCGTGCTCGGTACACTGGCTGCCCTTTTTCCTGAGTCACTCGCTCGCGGTCGGTTTGCGCTGGGAAAGGGCTTTTAGATAGCCACTGCACGCCATCTGGAGAGCTACTCTGCTTTGGTAATGCTGCCTGGGTCACTTCATGGGCTCTAGCAAAATTTGGATGTTCATCAAAGCGATCGCACATCTCGGCGCACACCGATTCAATATCTGACTGTAGCCACACCATGCCCCCCTTCGGCATCAGCTCTGACAGCGCTTCGACCAGCGCTGGCTGCACGACACGGCGCTTCTGATGGCGCTTTTTGAACCATGGGTCAGGGAACTGAATGCTGACACACTGCAGCCTGCCGCTGTAGGTCTCTAGCACCGGCCCAAGCGAATTGTTCGCGTTGCAAAATATGAAGTGCAGGTTCTGCTTGGCACCTCGTTCAACAGCGCGATCGCGCCTGAGTAAAGACCGCTCTACCAGTGGCTGCCGAATCTCTAGCCCCAAAAAATTCCAGTCCGGCTGCTGCTGCGACATCTCGCGGACAAAGTCCCCCTTGGCACAGCCAATATCTAAGTGCAGGGGTAGGGAAGCATCTGCGTACACACTGGGCCAGTCGGGTGCGATCGCTGGATTGGCATACTTGCTGCTCAGCGGATTGACATGCTGACGAACGCGGCGAATAGGCGGCATAGAAAAGTAATCTTTGAAAGTCTTTGAAAAGAAGTCTCTAACTTACAGTTCCATTTGCCAAATATGGAATACTATCCTGTGGTTTTGGCCAGCTGCGCCAAATAAAGTGCATCAGAAATGGCGCAGCTATCCCTATCAAAATGAGGCCTACCCACCAGTTTTCCTGCATGGCAGCCACTGTTACCACCTCCTCCGAGCCCGCCGTTGTCAGATCAGAGAGCCAGTCAATACCGACCGCTGCCAGATTGTTCAGCCCGTGACACAGCACAGGCACCCACAAACTGCGTGTCCGCAAATACAACAGGCCCATCACCAAACCGAAAAGTGTTAGCCCCAAAGGATTGTTCACATGGAGAATGCCGAACAACACAGAGGACCACAGCAATCCCCAACGCAGTCCCCACTTTGTACCCCAGCGCTGCAACAGTATTCCGCGAAATACTAGCTCTTCTACCAAGGGTGCGTACACCAGCAAAAGGAACAGCATTAAAACGTCGTATAGCTGAGGCAGGCTACTATTTCCGCCGCCTAGCATCAGATCTGTCTCTAGCATCTGAGCTGCGTAGTTGGGAAAGCTCAATGACAGAAAGTAAAAAACAACTGAAAAACAACCCATGGAAAAGATCAGCAGGCTGACAACAAGCAATCCCGCATAGAAAACAGAAAACCGAGGAATCTTTAAACCAAACAGATGACTCAGCTGCAAACCATGCTCTCGACTAGCCCATACAATCACCGCCACCAGTACCGTCCAAATTGCAATTGAAAGCACCGGCATAGAAATGGGGTCTTCCCATCGCCACGGTAGCAGCTCAAGCTGACCCAGATAGGCATAGCCCAGACCCACCACAACGCTTGCGACTAGGTAAGTACCCAATACCAAATAGCGACTCTGTAAGGTCAAGAAAGGGTTCAATGAATGCCTAGCGGAGGCCCCTGCAGATTGCTTGGCTGCCAGGTCGCCAGAGTATTCGCCAGAGTATTCGCCAGAGAGGTCGCCAGATGGTTTACTGGTCGGCTGATTTGGCCGCTCGTTTGGTTGCTTGTCTATCAGCTCACCGGGTTGCTTATTGGACGATAAGGGCGGCGGTGACTCAGAAGGCCGTTCCATGGACGTTGGGTAGGTAATTTGTTCATTATAGAAAGCTTCGGCGATCTTCAGCTGCCTGCAGCACTCACCGCTATAAAGCTAAGGATAGTTAGGCGATCGCTTACCGCGCGATGAAAATACGACATCTTAATTAAATAGTCATACAAAGTTGCTAAAGTAACGGGGAGCTTCGAGCGGGCCCGCTGTAGGCCTGGGTATGAAAATCTGCCTAAGTAGGAACATCTGCTAGTTCAGACCCGCTAAGAGCCAGCTTGTAAATCGATCCAGAACCTCATACCAACAAGAGAGATCCCGCTAGAGATCACGCCAAAAGTATCCGGGGACATTTACAGCGAACGGCAAAAGATAGTCATGATCACAGATAGTGTCTACATCTCCTCGTTCTGACCATCAACCGGAAGGCCCCACGCCACCGGATCGCCCACCAGAGCGCCAGCGTCCTTTTCCCTGGTTCTGGCTTGGTACCGTTGTTGGTTCGGTCTTTAGTGCGGCAGGCCTAGGACTTGCAGCCTGGGGTTGGGGCTTTATTCAAGACGATCTAGCGCCCCTCATTTCCCAAGTGCTGACAGACTATCTAGAACGGCCGGTGGAGCTTGGCGATGTCGAGCGAGTCACCTTCGGCAGCATCCAGGTGGGGCCTTCTACGGTGGGTGCTTCTGACGAAGATCCCACGACCCTAACTGCCGATACGGTCACTGTCGATTTTGACCTGCTGGATACGATTTTCACCCAGGAGCTGGGGCTGAACCTGACGGTCACTGGAGCAGAGGGGACCTTGGTTCAAGATGAGGAGAGAGGCTGGCTCAATGTCGCTGTTCCAGAGCAAGAAGAAGAGAAAACAGAAAGACGCTTCAAAATAAACCTAAATGAGGTAGAGCTCGAAAATTCTCAGCTCACGCTGGTTCCGCTGCCTGTTCCGGATCAATCGCCCGTCCCCATTCCGCTGAACAATGTCAATGGTCAGCTTGACCTCGACAAAGTGACCGTCGCAGAAAAAGAGACGCGCCGCGTTCGCTTCGAGGTTGAAGGCCAGCCTATTGCAGGCGGCAAGATCACGTACAAAGGTGAGGTCAATCCAGTTAAAGCCGACTCAGCTGAAACAGACATAAACGCAGACAAGAAAATAAAATTTGCGACCCAATTTTTTATTCAAGCGGACGCAGCACCGCTGGCAGATATTCTCAATTTTACGCTGTCTACGCTGAACTTACAGACGGATGCGGTTTCCTTTGACTCAGGTAAAGTGAGTGGCAATATGGAAATGACGCTGCGCCCAGGGGAAACGATCGATTACTCGGGCAATCTGAGCGTCGTCGAAGCAACTGTGCGGACCGATCTGCTGCCGCTGCCGGTGGAAGAGATTGCCGGTGAAACCCGCTTCCAGGGAAATGAGTGGACCGTTGATCGGGCTGTGGGAGAGTACGGTGAGATAGCTGCGATCGCAGAGGGCCTGATTGACTTTGACAATGGCTACAGCCTGAGCGCCACGACTGAAAATGTCACCGTTGAGGACTTTAGCAACACGGTTGATCTCGATCTGCCCGTACCGACGACCGGCAATTTTGATGCGATCGCACGCGTCACCGGTCCTATCGACAGCCCAGAATTTTCGGGCACGGCTACAGCCACAGAGCCTGTCATCGTCGATCAACTCACCTTCACCAGCGCCTCCACCGATTTTCTGCTGCAGGGCAATCAGCTCTTTCTCGGCGATATCGCAGCGACGCCCAGCACCGGCGGTGCCCTGCGCGGGACTGGTCAGGTGCTGCTCGCAGCGGGCAGTCCCTTCAGCTTCCAGCTCACTGGCCGCAGCCTACCAGCAACTGAAATTGCCAGACTCTACGACCTTGAGCCCGGCTTTCAAATTGGGCTGGTCTCGGCCGATGCCACCGTCGTTGGCCGGGGTGGCGCCGTAACGACCACCGTCGACTGGGATGCGCCCAATGCGCTATATCCCGGCAGCGGCACCATCGACATCAACGGCACAAATCTAGCCTTTCGCGACACCGTATTCACCCTTGGCGGGGGTACCATCAGCGGCACCGGCAGCTTGATCAACGGTCTTTGGGATAGCGATGTCAGCTTTCAAAACGTTCAGCTCAGCGCTTTTTCAGAAGATCTGCGCGGCGATGTAAATGGTCAGTTTCGCTTCAGCGGTAGCACAGCAGATACCCGCATCGGGGCGATCGCAGCCCAGGGGAACGTCACCTTCTCCGACGGAGTTGCCGCATTCAACCAGCAGTTTGATAGCTTCAATCAGCCGCTGACGGCCCAAGTTGCCTGGAACGGTGAGCAGATTCAGGTGATTCAGGCGAGCAGCGATCGCATCACCGCCAGCGGCACCCTCACCCCCAGCTTTGACCGTGGCTTCACCGGACTAGAGCGACTAGATCTCGACATTACTGCCCGCGACTACGCCCTCGCCGAGCTGCCCTTCGACATTCCCAGCTTCATCGATCTCAGCGGCCGGGGCGATGTCACCGGCACCTTGGCAGGCGCACCTACAGCGCCCAGCTTTACCGGCAACCTCAGCGTTTCTGACCTCATCGTCAATAACCTGCCCTTCAATCCGCTACTCACTGGCACCGTCGCCTATAGCCCTACCGAGGGGGTTGCACTGGGTCTTACAGGCAATACCGACAAAATAGCGCTCAATATCGGCTCTACTGCCGACTTACCTCAGGAGACTATCCCTAACCTCAACTTCGATATCGGCTGGCGCGGCGCAGTTGCCCGCGGCCGCACTCAAGGCAATCTCCTCACCGCCGAAGCCCAAAATTTCCCATTAGCCGCCCTCAACTTCCCGGCCAATGGCTTCGCTGACATTGGGCAGCTTCGCGGAACTCTAACAGCCACGGATATCGTCGCCAACCTCAGCGACCAAACCCTTGAGGGCGATATCGCCATCGATCAGCTAGGCGTCGGCTATATCCAGGCCGGACGACTAGCAGGCAAAGTCCGCTTTGCCGATAGCCTCGCAACCCTGACCAGTGGCGAACTCACGCTGAATGAAAATCTGTACACGGTGACCGGACGCCTCGATCTCAATGGGCCCGTACCGGTTTACAGCGCCAGCGCCGACACTCAGTCTGGAAATGTTCAAAATCTTCTGACGGCTCTATCTATCTATCGTCTCGAAGACTTCAGACGCGGGCTGACGCCGCCCGACTGGCTGGAAGACCCCCTTTCGCCCGAGGTTCTAGAACAGCTGCTGGCGACCGTTCCAACCGGGCAAGAAAGTTTAGACGAACAGCTCAATCGGCTCGCTGAGATTCAAGAACTAGAAGCTGCAGAAGCGACCGCAGAAGCGGCCGCTCCCATTCCACCTCTGCGCGATCTCGAAGGTCCCTTCGCAGGCAACATTCAGATTGACGGCAGCGGCGAAGACTTTCAGCTAGACTTCGACCTAGCAGGGAACAACTGGGCATGGGGCAACAAGTACAGCGCCGAAGACGTCGTCGCCAGAGGCAGCCTCACACCAAACGTCCTCACCTTTGAACCCGTTCGGTTTGCCTCTACGGTCCCCGTCCCCATTAACCAATCGCCCTCACCCGATGCAGAGGGCGGGAATCAGACAACTCCTCAGACTCCCTTTCCAGTAGTCACTGCCGTACAGCCAGCTGAAGCTTACATCAACCTAGCAGGCCAACTCGTCTTCGGCCGCGATACGCAGCTGACCTCTGACTTACAGGCCACAGTAAGCAATATCGACGTCATAGATCTGCGAAATATTTTGCAGCTTCCGCTAGACATTGATGGGCTTGCCAATGCCAGAGCCACCTTGGGTGGCACCCTTGCAAACCCCCAGCTCAGAGGCTCCGGAGAACTCACAAACGCCACTATTAACAACACCCCCATTCAAACCGCCCAGGCTGGTTTCCTCTATCAAAATGCTCGGCTCGCCCTGCTGAGCACACTCACGGCCAACACCCCAGAGCAACCCCTTACTCTCACAGCCAACATCCCCTACGCCTTCGACTTTATGGAAGTTGCTCCCGACAGTGACGCCATCGAAGTCAAGGTCAACGTGCAAAACGAAGGCCTAGCCCTACTAAACATCTTCAACAATCAGGTCGCTTGGGAGTCGGGGGAAGGTCAAATTAATTTGTTAGTCAGCGGAACCCGCGACAATCCACTTATTTCCGGAGATGCGTCCCTAACTAATGCGGTCTTGAGCGCGCAGGTCTTACCTGAGCCACTGACCAACGTCAACGGCAGTGCGACTTTCACAGGTGACCAGATTGTCGTCGATTCTCTGCAGGGACAGTTTAGTGATGGACAACTAACCGCCGTGGGCACCTTCCCGCTGATCGCCCCCATTATTACTGGCAATCAAATCGTTGCATTGAGAGCCGAACCCACCCTTCCAACCCCTGAAGCGGCGCTGCCCGAAGCAGTGCCGCCCGAGGGTGACTCAGCGCAGGCACCGCCAGCGAATCCTCTATTTCCTCAACCGTTGGCAGCCAATCGCCCACTCACTGTCAACCTAGAAAACATAGATCTTGCGCTGGACACTCTCTACAGCGGTGGAGTCGACGGTCAAATTATCGTGGGCGGCAGTGCACTGGGCAATGGTCCGCAAATCGGTGGACAGGTGGTGCTCTCGCAAGGCCAAGTGCTGCTACCCGACAACACTGGCAGTACAACTGGTGCTGAAGACTCTTCTCAGGCTTCAGCACCAGTTGCCATCGACGGCTCCTTCACAAACACAACAGAAACCGCCCCAGTAAATACTGATCCAATAGAAACCGATCGGATAGGGCAACTCAGTGAACAGAACCCGCAGAATGGGGCATCACAGAATGGCATCACCCCTATTTTCCGGGACTTGGAGCTAACTCTGGGGGATTCTGTTCGGATTGTTCAAGGCACCCTTCTCAACTTTGTTGCCGACGGCAGCCTGCTGCTCAATGGCCCACCGACCGACCTCGAACCCAATGGTGTTATTCGTCTGAGATCGGGGAGGGTGAATCTATTTACCACGCTTTTCCGACTGCGAGGGCGAAATAACACGGCTAGCTTCACACCAGAAATGGGTCTGCAGAATCCCTTCCTAGACGTCTCTCTACGGGCATCTGTCCCAGAAGTCGACAGCAGCGGCCTGCTGACCGCAACACCCTTTGCGCGCTCTGAAATTGTCGACACTTCAAATATAGGCTTCGATAACCCGGGCTCCCTGAGAACCATTCGCGTTCGCGCTAACGTCCAAGGCCCAGCTAATGCGATTTTTGAAAATTTAGAGCTCTCCAGCTCTCCGCCCCGTTCCCAAGCAGAGCTGGTTGGGCTGATTGGGGGTGGCTTTGTCACTGCACTGGAATCGACGGTTGGCAGTCTCTCAGGTGGCGGGGACAGCTTTGAAGGCCTGATCAACCTGGTTAGCGGCGCTCTGCTTAACAATGTCCAAGACCTGATCGGCAGCACTTTGAGCCTAAGCGAGTTCAGGCTGTTTCCAGTCACTGCCGCTAGCCGAGCCCTCACAGAGGAAGACAATGAAACTGGCCTAGATATTGCAGCAGAAGTTGGCTTCGATGTTACTGAAGACGCCTCTGCCACCGTCCTCAAAATTCTCACAGACGATACCAATCCAGAATTTGGACTTAACTACCGTCTGACCGACTCGCTCACGGTCCGAGCGAACACCAATCTCAGCGATATCAATCAAGTTTTGCTTGAATATGAAATCAGGTTCTAGTACTTTCCGATCACTCAGCTGTCCACCCATTCGATAGAATCGTTGCAATCTGTGCTGAAATGAACACACATCACATACGCCTCATTGGGTACTTCTGTAGATCCCACCCATCTACAGTTCCTAACTCAATAGATCCTGCCGAATCGTTTGTCTCTCTATCCCTAGAATCACCCGTGCTCAAACAAATCACACTCTCGGTACTGCTACTCGCTGGGGCCTTGACACAGGCTAGGCCAGCGACTGCGCAAGCACTGCTCCCCTATACGCTTCCCTTGGATGAGGAGCGCCTGCAGGCAGATGGCGAAAGTCTGGCACGAGATGCTGCGCAGCTGGCTCAGTTTCAGCAGTTCGATGAGGCGCTGGCCCGCGCCCAGCTAGCCGCTCAGCTCCTACCAGGGAACGCGGATATATTAGCACTGCTCGGCAGCCTATACCTGCAGGCGAGCGAGCCCCAGCCCGCTCAGGCAATTGTCACCCTAGAGCGAGCAAAAGCACTGCGGCCCGAAAATCCGCTGGTGATGTTTGCTCTGGGCAATGCCTACTTTAGTCAAACAGAATACGCCCAGGCTGTACAGTCTATCGAGTCAGGCCTCAAGCTGGAACCAGATAACCCCAACGCACTTTTCGATCTGGGCAATGCTTACTACAAACTCAACCAGTACGACAGGGCGATCGCCCAGTACGAAAAGGCAGTGGATACTGACGAAGCCTTCTGGCCTGCGGTGAACAACATTGGCTTAGTTCTGTATGAAGCGGGTGATGTAGAAGGCGCGATCGCAAAATGGCAAGAAGCCCTTACCCTGGCAGAAAACGAGGAAACAGAACCTCAGCTGGCGATCGCCGTTGCCCGGCACACCCAAGAAGGCCAAGATGTGAGTAATACAAATACTGCGATCGCAGGTCTAGAACGCGATCCTCGCTATGCGGACATGGCGTTTTTGGAAGAAAACCTCTGGGGCGAGAAACTCCTAGCTGACACTCAGGCCTTCTTTTCGACGGCACCTCTTCGAGAGCTACTTCTACAGCTGTAACCTGCTTTGTCGGCGCGTGGCGAGCAGCCGAAGCAATCAACCAATAAAACAAAAACGGCAGACCGATGCAGTCTGCCGTTTTTGTTTTATGATACACATGAACTATATATAGAAAAGGGCCTCAGCCAGGAATCATTGCCGCAATATCGTCAACAAACTTTTGATGATCCACCACTGGCTTAGAAATGTAGCCATTCGCGCCGCTCTGGCTCAAGAAGGTCTCCTTATCCCCATCCATAGCGTGGGCCGTTACCAAAATCACAGGAACATCTGAGGTCTGCGGATTGCTCTTCAGCATTTGAGTAATCTCGATACCATCGACCGGCTTTCCCTGATACATACTGTGAGAGAGCGAAACATCCATCAGGATGACATCTGCTTCCTTTTTTTGGGCAATACTGATAACTTCTTCCACATTCTCAGTGTGCTTGACGTTGAGCCCACCGCGCTTTGTCAAAATCTTCGAGAAAACACGGGCATTAACCATGTCATCTTCCACAATCAAAACGGTCTTCATGACTTTATTCTTAACTTGAGAATGGATAATCAAAGCGCAAAAACAGAAGCAAAAATCACACAAATCATACGATGAAACGTCGGCATTGTAGGGGTTAATATCGAGAGCAGGTGGTAAGCGGTAAAAACGAAAACCAACCTAAAGCGTTTGACGAAGCCGCACAACACGATATACAACCTGTATGGCGAATTTCCACTGGCAGCTGGGTTAAATCACAACAAACTTAACCAAGCTCCAAAAAAAGCTCTGCAGTAAACAGGGCTTTAGCATTCATTTTTTAGCGAGCACATCCTAGAGTATTGCAGTTTTTCGACCCTTCCGTGTAACGTACACGCACCCACCCTACTGAGCTTATTTATATCAGGCACCATTCATGGCGAAACAGTTGAACTTTTCCGATGAGCAGATCGTTCCCATCTCCCTTCATACAGAAGTGCAGCGATCATATTTGGAATATGCCATGAGCGTGATCGTCGGGCGTGCCCTGCCCGACGTTCGAGATGGGCTCAAGCCCGTACACCGGCGCATTCTCTATGCTATGCATGAGCTAGGCCTAGTGCCCGACCGGCCCTTTCGCAAATGCGCCCGCGTAGTCGGCGATGTCTTAGGTAAGTACCATCCCCACGGCGACCAGGCCGTCTACGACGCGCTTGTGCGCATGGTGCAAGCCTTCTCAAGTCGCTACCCGCTGCTCGCAGGCCATGGCAATTTTGGCTCAGTGGACAACGATCCACCCGCAGCCATGCGATACACCGAAACTCGGCTGGCAGGCATCGGGCACAGCGCCCTGCTCAGCGAAGTTAGCGAAGCCACTGTCGATTTTATTGACAACTTTGATAGCTCCCAGCAGGAGCCCGTTGTGCTACCCGCCCAACTACCCAACCTCTTGCTCAATGGGAGCTCTGGCATCGCTGTCGGCATGGCGACTAACATTCCGCCCCACAATCTCGGCGAAGTTGTTGACGGCCTCATCGCCCTGATTGACCGGCCCAACCTATCCAACGACAAACTCTTCGATCTCATCCCTGGTCCGGATTTTCCGACGGGCGCAGAAATCATCGATATCAAAGGGATCCACGATGCCTATCGCACCGGGCGGGGAAGCATTCCCATTCGCGGCGTGGCCAGCTTCGAAGAAATTAGGCCGGGAAAAGGAAAGCGATCGCGCCAGGCCATCATCGTCACTGAACTGCCTTACCAGGTCAACAAAGCCAGCTGGATTACCAAAATCGCCAGCCTAGTGAATCAGGGACGCATTGAAGGCATTGCCGATATTCGCGACGAGAGCGATCGCCAGGGCATGCGCGTCGTCATCGAGCTGAAGCGAGAAGCCCAACCCCATCTCATTCTCAACGATCTCTACAAGCTGACACCCCTACAAACCAACTTTGGCGCGCTCATGCTGGCCATCGAAGAAGGTCAGCCCAGGCAGCTTTCCCTGCGGGAAATTTTAGAAGCCTTTCTAAACTTCCGCGAAGAAACCCTGATTCGCCAGTACAGCCACGAGCTCGAACAAAAGCAAAACCGAGCCCACATCGTCGAAGGTCTAATCGTCGCCCTAGACAATATTGACGATGTGATTGAAATTCTTCGCAATGCCCCCGATGGCACCACCGCCAAAATCGAAATGCAGGACTTGCTCGACTTGAGCGATCGCCAGGCAGACAACATACTTTCTATGCCTCTGCGCCGCCTGACCGGGCTAGAGCAGCAAAAACTCCGGGATGAATCAGGAGAGCTGGCAGACCGCATCGATCAGCTCGAAGCCCTCGTCGAAGATCGCTCAGTGCTCATGAAAGCCCTGAAAAAAGAGCTACGAGCCCTCAAAAAGAAATTTAGCGACCCCCGCCGCACCCGGATTCAAACTGACGCAGAGCGCGACAAAGAGCAACAGATTCTCGCCGACATTGCCGCCGAAGAAAGTGAAGAAGAATTCATTCTTGAATTCACCCGCAAAGGTTACGTGCGCAGGTCTTCTAGCAAAGCCTATAGCCGTCGCAAAGCCCAGGCATCCCCAACCCACAAAGCCCTGGAAGAATTCGACGATGTCGTCGTCCAAACCGAATTTACCAATCCCACCCAGGAAGTTCTCATCCTCTGCCGCGACGGCAAAGCCTTCACCGCTCGCGTCAACGACATTCCCATCGCCCAACGGCAGAATAAAGGCGTTCCCCTGATCAGCCTGCTCCCCCCCGCTGTGGGCAATACGCCAGACAATATCGTCGCCCAAATCGTACTCACCGAAGAACGCCTCGCCCAGCAGCTTATTCTCATTACCGCTCAAGGTCGTATTAAGCGCCTCGCCGCAGAAGAACTCACTAGCATCAGCGGCCGTGGCCTAACCGCCGTCAAGCTCAAAGGCACCGATAACCTAAGGTATGCCTTCACCGCCGAGCTGGGCAGCGACCTCATCCTCGCCTCTTCCGGTGGCCGCTTACTCCGCTTCCACCTCAACGAAGAACAGCTCCCCGAAATGAGCCGCACCGCCCAAGGGCCGCAGGGCATCCGCCTGCCCAAGAGCGAACACCTCGTTGGCTGCGTTCCCGTCAATCCCAAAGATACCCTCCTACTGTTCTCAGAGAAGGGATATGCCAAGCGCATCCTCGTCAGTAACTTCAAAAGCTCAAACCGAGGCGGCATTGGGTCCCAGTCCTTCAAGTTCAGCTTGAAAAATGACGCCCTAGCCGCCATGATATTGGCGGTTCCAGATACCAACGTCACCGTGCTCACCGATGAAGCTCGCAGTGCCAAGCTTCCTGTCGCCAACGTTCCCCTGCAGGGCCGCAGTCAACCGTGCGATCGCCTCATCACCCCGGGCCGACGCGAAACCATTGTCGAAACCCTCATCACCGACCTCCCCTCCGACCCATCAGAGGACTAGTCTTTTCCCCAAACCCGAAAAACCCTTGGCAAACGTCCTCCTCAAAAACATCACCAAAGTCTTTCCACAAGCTGGCTCTACCCAAAAAGTCAGCGACCCAAAACACCCTGCTCAAACCGATAAAGCAGACTCCCCAAACGTCAGTACAGCCGACGCGTCCGTTCTCAAAAACATCAACCTCACCATCACCGACGGCGAATTTATGGTCCTCGTCGGTCCCTCCGGCTGCGGCAAAAGCACCCTCCTGCGCCTAATTTCTGGCCTAGAAACTCTCACTAGCGGCGACATTCAAATCGGCGATCGCTCCATCAGCCATCTGCCGCCAAAGCAGCGCGACATTGCCATGGTGTTTCAAAGCTACGCCCTCTATCCCCATCTCACCGTCTACGACAACCTTGCCTTCGGTCTGCGCCGCGCTCAGCCCACCACCGCTCAACCCACATCAAAATCCGACTGGTTCGAACGCACCCTAGTCGGCCTCACCCGCAGCCTACCGGCCCGCCTGCAATATCAGTCATCCACCGAAAAAGCCATCGCCCAGCGCGTCAGCACGGTTGCCACCATGCTGCAAATAGAGCCCCTACTAAACCGCCTGCCCAAACAGCTCTCCGGCGGACAAAAGCAGCGCGTCGCTCTCGGCCGGGCCATGGCTCGCAACCCCCAAGTCTTCCTGATGGACGAGCCCCTCTCCAACCTCGACGCCAAGCTCCGCACCGAAACCCGCGCCCAAATTGTCAGCCTGCAGCGCCAGCTCGGCACCACCACCATTTACGTCACCCACGATCAAATAGAAGCCATGACCATGGGCGATCGCATCGCCGTCATGAACCAAGGCATCCTTCAGCAAGTCGCCCCCCCGCTAGAGCTTTACCGTCACCCTGCCAACCGCTTCGTTGCCGCCTTCATCGGCTCCCCCCCGATGAACTTTCTCCCCGTCACCGTCAAACCAGTCGAAAGTGGGTTCCAGCTCGTTCACCCAGCCTTCAGCCTTGCCCTACCCAGCAGCTGGCAAAGTGCGATCGCCTCCCACAGCAATCAACCCCTCACCCTCGGCATCCGCCCCGAACACATCCGCCTAGCTCCCTCTTCCAGCAATTGTCCCGCCACCATCACCCAATTCGAAGCCCTCGGAAGCGAAACCTTCGTCAAAGCGACCCTCCCCACCACTACCGACAAAGACACCCACATCCAAATTCGAATTCCTGCCGAGCATCCCATAGCTATCGGCGACACCCTACCAATCACCTTCCCGCCCGAAAAGCTCCACCTCTTCGACCCAAACACGGAAGCCTCCCTCAGCCCATAAAGAGACCAACCGGCTACACCAGCATTCCTGTTAAGCGTCACGCGTGACGGTTCCACCCACCAGTCACCCATGCAAGCACTTTCTCCCTTATCCATACAAAAAGGCACAGCCACAAAGCCGTGCCTTCAAAAACCACAAAGTGCTCCCTCTCTAATCGTCCTCATCCACCATATTCGGACTAATTAAAGTGATATCAAACTCATCCGGCGCAACCCCCGAAA
The DNA here is from genome assembly GCA_038523095.1 of Cyanobacteria bacterium J06626_6. Lineage (GTDB taxonomy): Bacteria > Cyanobacteriota > Cyanobacteriia > Phormidesmidales > Phormidesmidaceae > Phormidesmis. The sequence goes on along the minus strand of JBCBJS010000054.1, from coordinate 5,339 downwards.
ACGTATCCCGCTCCAGCTGATAAAAAATTGCCCTCGCCTGCGGACCAAACACAATCTCATCCTCATTCACCAAATCGTGCGCCTGTACCTTCCGCCCATTAATCAGCATCCCATTCGCACTCGGCTTACCCTTCAAATTGCCATCCACAATCCGGTAATAGTCCGTCTCATTATCCTTAGGCAACTGCACTAGCGTGGCATGATGCCTAGACACAAATTGCGACGCCAAGCGAATGTCACACTTTGGATCGCGCCCAATAGAATACACCGAACTTTCCAAAGAAATTTCGCGCCGTCCCTGACTATCTTCAACAATCAGAATGTTAGTAAGCTGAGAACCCGAAGACATAGATAAGGCCAAACTAAAGAAAATCTGTCTCTAACGTGCCGATGATTGCTCGTCAAATCAAGAGTACTTTACAACTCTTTTGGCGAACTGCAAGTGAGCAAACGCAATCCGCCCCGTCTTCCCATAAAAAAAAGGACGATTCTAAAGAATCGCCCTTGGAGCTATCAAACCTAAATAATCCTTCAACTGCTTAGCCTGTCGTCGGAAACCTTTCAGTAAGCCTGGCTACAAAAACTAACGCGCAGCCCCGTTGCAACCAAGCTACAGCATTAACCCAAACAAGCATCAGCCCAAATAAACGAGCTAAAACAAGCTTGCTTAACACTGGCATAACTATGCTACAGCAGCAGGCACCTTCTTAGCAGTTAGCTTCTGGTAAGTCGCTCGCATCTTAAGACCTACCAAAACCTGAAACAGCCCACTACCGTTGTTAGAACCCGGATAATCACGGTGCTTTAGCAGCAGCTCAGTCATCTCGCCGTAGTGCTGAGTAGACGTATTGCTCAAGTGACTTTCCACATAAATGACTTCTTCTAGTCGGTCAAACTCACCGTCTAGCTCTAGAACAGACACCTCATTGCCAAAGTAACTATCGGGGCCATATTGCATGCGTAGCCCTGGATAAGAACAAGTCAGCTTACGACCACAGGGAATCCAATTAATCGTCGATCCTTCATCAAACAAGTAGACCGGATCGAAGCCCTCAACCCCCTCGCGCTGAATCAGGCGCACCCTCAAAATCTTGCTTTCCTTGTCGTCTGGGATTAAGTTCGTCGGCAGAATCTGAATTACAACGTCAGCGTACTGCTTCTGGACATCAATGTAAGCTTCAAAGTCAGGCTTGCGCGCGTTGATAGCAGCCAGTACATCCTCATAGGTGTGACCGCGCTCAGCCATATCTCGCTGAATCTTCCAGTTAATTTTGACCTCATCGCTAATATCAAGATAAACGCTAAAGTCGAGCAGCTTGCGAACTCGCTCATCGTACAGCGGGTGCAAACCTTCAATTACCACAATCTTGTTAGGCTCAACCTTCTCTGGGGGATCAATCTCGCCCGTTTCGTGGTTATAGATAGGCTTATCGATGGTGTTGCCTTCCTTCAATGCCTTGATCTGTTCGTACATCAGATCGAAGTTATTGGCCTTCGGGTTCAGCGCCGTAACCTTCTTCTCTTTACGCTGCTTACGATCCAAGCTATGGTAGTCATCCAAACAGATGACCGTCATAAACTCTTCACCGAAGAGGTCTGCCAACCGACGCAAAAAAGTCGATTTGCCGCAGCCCGAGTCTCCGGCAACACCAATTAAAACTACCTGGCCTTCCTTACTGGTCATAGCGTCCTCTACAACAAAGTCAAAATCATTTTTAAAGAATCAAAGGCACTTAGCCACGACGGCGATCGCCCCAAGAAAAAAGAAGCACCTCAGGAACAGCGCCAACCGCAATTAACCCGACGTGAACCCGCACAAATCACACTTTTTTATGATTTGAAACTTTTGATTACATAAGATGAATATTATCAGAGAGCCCGGCGTCTCAACAAGCCGTCCTCTCTGTAGATCCCCAATTCTCCATAGAAAAAAGATACCGGCCCACTGTCCGCGCGACGGCGCTACTCAAAACCCACAAGCAGTCCACAAACCGCCTACAAACACCACACAAACAGCACGCAACCGCCGACGTCCCGCTCTATCGAGAGGTTAGCGCCATCCGTAGCGCAGCAAAGATCCCCATCAATTCCCAGCCTACAAATACGCAAATTAGTCGGATGACCAAACCAAGCTGAGTGAAGGTAGACACATCCAAATTGCAGACATTACAAAGACCTTAAATCTCACCGAACGCTGACCCCAAACCCAGAGTGTGCCATTACAATTTCTGAGGCTGAGTGCGCCACTCTTTACAACCTGCCGGTGAAATCCATCGGCTCACAGTGATAATCTAATCAATATATAGATACATGGAGCCAACTAAGGCGATTACAAAGGATGTACAACTCCAGCAGCACTGGCAGCAGTGTTAACAGCTCAGCAAACAGCCGCCTCTATGTCTACGAAGTAGAAGGATTAGGGCAAAGTGGACAGGCCAGCGACATGAGTGCCCCACTCCGTCGCAGCGGCACTACCACCATCACTGTGCCTTACGGCCGGATGCAGCAAGAGACCAAACGCATCATGCAGCTAGGCGGCAACATCGTCAGTATTCGTCCTGTCGGGGAAGCAGCCTCAGTCAGCGCATCCACAGCCAGTTCACAAAATGGTGGCGCACCCACCAAACCTCCTGCCACTTCCCAAAAGAAATCGAAATCTATGACTCAAGCCAAAGAAAAGAAAAAGGTTCCCGTCAATATCTATAAGCCTAAAAACCCTTACATTGGTGCCTGCCTTTCTAACGATGAGCTGGTCGCCGAAGGCGGCATTGGTACCGTTAAGCACCTCAAATTTGACCTTTCCGAAGGCGATATTCACTACCTAGAAGGCCAGAGCATTGGCATCATTCCCGATGGCGAAGATGAAAAGGGCAAACCTCACAAAATTCGCCTCTACTCTATCGCCTCCACTCAGCATGGCGACGACGTAGACGACAAAACAGTCTCCCTCTGTGTTCGCCAGCTTGAGTACAAAGATCCCGAGACCGGTGAGCAAGTCTACGGCGTATGTTCCACGTTCCTCTGCAACCTAGACATCGGCCAAAAAGTAAAAATCACTGGCCCCGTTGGCAAGGAGATGCTCCTCTCTGACGATCCCAATGCCAACATTGTCATGATGGGTACCGGTACTGGTATTGCGCCTTTCCGCGCCTACCTCTGGCGCATGTTCAAAGACAACGAGCGCGAAGCCAACCCCGACTATCAGTTCAACGGCAAGGCTTGGCTCATCTTCGGCATCCCAAAAACTGAGAACATCCTCTACAAAGAAGAGCTAGAGGAAATTAAAGAGAAGTATCCCGACAACTTTGAGCTGACTTACGCCATCAGCCGTGAGCAAAAGAACTCTGAAGGAGGTCGCATGTACATTCAGCACCGGGTTGCTGAAAATGCAGAGCGCCTTTGGAGTATGGTTCAGCAGGACAATACCTACGTCTACATCTGTGGCCTCAAGGGCATGGAAGACGGTATTGATGAAGCGATGGCTGCAGAAGCGTCCAAGTCTGGCGTAGATTGGTCTGAATATCGTCGCACTTTGAAGAAGGCGCACCGGTGGAATGTAGAAACCTACTAAACGTTTTCTACTAAATGTTTCTGGCGTTTGTATCGAATCTCTGGTATGAACGCAGCGAGGCTAAGTACAGTCATATAAAGCAACGAAGGAGGGACCTGCTAAACCGGAGCATCCCTCCTTTACAATTGGAAGGACATTTTTACAGGATGGCAGAACCTTGGATTCAAAGTCGGCACTAAAGGTAGGACTACTCGGCATGGGCACTGTCGGCACAGGTGTCGCCAAAATCCTGCTAGAGACCAAAGGCCGCCATCCACTGCTCAGTCAACTCGAAATTAGCAAGGTGGGCGTGCGATCGCTCAAACCCCGCGCTGTCCAGCTACCAGATTCTCTCTACACAACAGATCTAGACAGCATTGTCAGCGATCCCGATATTGACATCATCGTCGAAGTCATCGGCGGACTAGAACCCGCCCGTAGCCTCATCCTTACAGCTATTAGCAAGGGCAAGCACATCGTCACCGCAAACAAAGCCGTCATCTCCCGCTACGGTGAAGAAATCTACGAAGCCGCCACTGCTGCAGGCGTCTACGTCATGATAGAAGCGGCTGTCGGCGGTGGCATTCCCATCATTGCGCCGCTCAAGCAGGCTCTCAGCATCAACCGCATCCAGGCCGTAATGGGCATCATCAACGGCACCACAAACTACATCCTCACCCGCATGCAAACCGAAGGGGGCGACTTTGGCCCCATCCTTACCGATGCCCAGGCCCTGGGCTACGCCGAAGCCGATCCCACAGCCGATGTCGATGGGCTAGATGCCGCAGACAAGATCGCCATCCTGGCAGCCCTCGCCTTCGGTGGACGGATTGACCGCCAGCAAGTGTACTGCGAAGGCATCCGAAACGTGAGCGCTGCCGATATTTCTTACGCTGAGAAGCTGGGATTTGTGATTAAGCTGCTAGCGATCGCAAAACTTCCAGCTCCCAACCCAACTGCCGACAGCATTCAGGTACGCGTACACCCTACCCTGGTGCCTACCGACCATCCGCTGGCCAGCGTCAACGGTGTCAACAATGCTGTCCTGGTAGAAGGCGACCCCCTTGGACAAGTTATGCTCTACGGTCCTGGTGCAGGAGAAGGCCCAACTGCGAGTGCAGTCGTCTCCGACCTTATGAGCATTGCCGCAAACCCGACCGCCGCCAGTAATCCGACCGCATCACTCAACCCGCTCATGGGCTGCTCCCACACCCACACGCTCAGCATCGTCCCCAATACAGAAGTCGTCACCCGTCTCTACACTCGCCTTCTCGTAAAGGACACCTCCGGCGTTATTGGAAAGCTCGGAACCTGCTTTGGTAGCCACGATGTCAGCCTAGAATCCGTCGTCCAAATCGGTAAAAAAGACGGTCTGGTAGAACTCGTCGTCGTCACCCATGAAGTCCCCGAAGGTTCATTTCAAAAAGCCCTCACCGACATCCGTCAGTTCCCCGAAGTTGTCGAAGTCCCCAGCCTATTCCACGTGCTCTAAAAGGCCATGACTGAATCCACATCCGGCCAGGCACTTTACCAGTGGAGGCAGCGGGCAATAGACCTTGCCAAAACCCATAGCATTGACCCAGAAGAAGTTGACTGGCTGCTTCAGAGCGTCACCTCATTGAGTGGCCTCTCGCTCCGGCTAGATCTCTATCGCGGCGATGCGGAAATTCCGGTTCGGTGGCCCCTATCTACCCTTACTCAAAAGTGGTCACAGCGCACCACAGAGCGCATTCCCGTTCAATATCTTATTGGTGAAACCCCCTGGAGGCACTTCTCAATTCTGGTATCT
>JBCBJS010000053.1:0-33217 GCA_038523095.1 Cyanobacteria bacterium J06626_6 | reverse complement strand
CAGTGGCCAATGGCACGTACAGTGTCAACTTACTCTTTGCAGAAACGCTGTGGAAAAGTGACGGTACGCGCACCTTTGATGTCGCCATTGAGGGACAATCTCTCAGCCCAGGAGTAGACGTGCATGCAGAGGTAGGCTTTAGGCAGGCCTACCAGCAGACATATGAAAGCATCGTTGTTACAGACGGTGCCCTACATATTCAGCTTGACGGTGTCAATAAGTTAGCCCAACTATCTGGAATTGAAGTGCTTCCGCTGGTCCCCACACCCATCATAGAACCGGTTCTAGTCGAGCAAGTCGTGACCGTTGTGAATGAAGCGGAAGAGTCAGAAATGCCTTCGGCAGCACCTGCTGCACCTAAGGCGCTGACTGATGACCAGCCAGTACTTCAGCCCGTGCTGGAGCCGAGCAGCACCAGTGGCCCCATCCGCATTAACGCAGGTGGAGAAGACTATACCGATAGCCTCGGAAACAAATGGACTGCTGACAAATTCATAAACCACGGCAGCGCTGAAACCACGACAGTAGCGATCGCAGACACCCATGAATATGGACTGTATCAAAGCGCCCGCTATGGAAACGATCTAAATTATCGAGTCGCCGTAGAAAATGGCACCTACAACGTAAACCTACTGTTTGCAGACTTCTCCGAGGCAGGCAGCGGCGATCGCCTGTTCGACATTACCCTCGAAACCCAAACCGTCAGCCAGCGTACGGACATTCACCAAAGCGTAGGCCAGGCCCAGGCTTTCCGGATGGAGTTCGAGAGCATCGTTGTCACTGATGGCATTCTCGATCTTCAGCTCAGCGGCGTCAAAGATTTGGCCCAGCTTTCAGGCATTGAAATCCTAACTGCTGTAGCAGTCAACGATCCAGGCAGTCCATTAGTAACCTCCCCAGAAGTGGTCTCTCCAACACTGACATCCAGCGGCAGTACGGTACGCTTTATTAGCCCTGACGGGACTGGCAATGGCAGCAGCTGGGAGCAGGCAGCCAAGATCACCGACTTGGATATGCTCATTGAGCAGTCTTCACCCGGCGATGAAATCTGGATAGCTGGCGACTTGGGTAACTACTATCTCAACGGTCAAATAATCAATATCGATAGTGGCAGCACCCAAGCAGGGGACGTGTATATTCGAGGCGTTGCTTCCCAGGCAGGCGGTAACGATACGCCCCTCTTCATTGGCACCCGGGCCACAGATTGGGAGCCGGGCAAGCCCAACGGCCAGGAGGTTTTCCGATTAACTGAGGGAGCCGATAACCTACACTTCAGCAATTTTAACTTTCAGAATATTGGTAACGGCGCTTTTCGCTTGGGCGGAGATATCTCTGGCATCACCATAGAAGACATGCGGGCTGACAACGTTCGCAGATTTGTTGAAAACTACGCCGCTGGTGGAGCGCAGTCAGCTTCAATTAGCGATCTCACCATTCGCAATGTAGAAGTTCACGGGTTCTCTAAGGGTGCTATCCGCCTGCAGTACGACACCAACAATGTTCTGATTGAAGATGTGTTTGGAGACTCTCAACGACAAGATGGCGACAACTTTGCCATGGGTGTTCAGCTAGATGGCACCGCCCACGATATTATTCATCGACGAGTGAGCATGAACAATGCAACGCAGGTGAGAGACGACGATCTCTACTGGAATGCCGACGGGTTCGCAACCGAAGAGGGTAACTACAATATTACCTACGAAGACACCTACGCCTCTGGCAATACAGACGGAGGCTACGACCTTAAGTCCAGCAATACCTTGATGATTCGAGCGGTAGCCGCAGACAACAAGCGCAACTTTCGCATCTGGGGCTCTACCACGATGATTGATGTCACGAGCGATGAGCCTTTCCTACGAGGTGGGAACGGCACCACTGCGCATATCCATGTCCTGGGCGAAAATAGCGACCTGGTCATTGAGGGGGGCACCTTCACGGGGAGCAACGGCACTGAAAACATCATTTTTGACCTAGATAGCGATGGTAAGCTTGAGGTAAAGAGCGCAGTCATAACGGATAATAACTACGTTCTGCAAACCCTTGAAGAAGGTAGCCAGTTGAGCATGAGTAATGTTGTCGAAGCCTAGTGTTCCGCCCCGTTCTGGCAACGTGCTCTGCTGAGGTACCCTATCGTCTTGCTGTAAACATCGCAGACCATGAATGCCCTTTTGCCGATGTTGGCTCCGATTCTCATATTTGCACTGTCTTTACTCTGTACTCAGGTGATAACGGCCTGTAGTCAGAAAGCTCAGCTTTTACAAAAAAACCAGCCTTCTGTCGAGCTTCCCCAAGCCCCTGCTGACCAAGTCTCCCTAGAACCCTTCAGTGCGAAGGAGGATGCTGCTGCACGGCCCGCACAGGCACTGTCGCAGCGTTGGATTGTTGGTGGTCAAGAAGCTAAACAACTCATTGAGCAGGGGGCGACGGTGCTAGATGCTCGTGGCGGTTTCACACTTCGTGGCATTCCGGGTGCGGTAGCAGTTGACTGGAGAGACTTTTCACAGGCTCAGCCAACGGCCCGTGGAACCCTGATAACGTCTGATGAGCAGCTAACTGAGCAGCTACAGGCGTTGGGCATTCGTCAGGATCAGCCAGTTGTCGTCTTTGGCCAGCCACCTAGCGGGTGGGGCGAGGAGGGGCGCATTGTTTGGATGCTGCGATCGCTTGGTCATACCCAAGCTGTCATGGTCGACGGCGGCTTACAATCCCTGCTAAATTCCAATGTCACGGTTCCCCGTGCACATGCCCAGGAAAGAGGAGATTTCGTCGTTCAAAGAGACTCTACCTGGGACATTCAACAGCAAGAGCTGAGACAGCAGCTAGGGGCAGATAATCTTGTTGTTATTGACACACGTGAACAAAGAGAGTTTGCGGGTGAGACACCCTACGGAGAACAGCGAGGCGGACATGTTCCAGGTGCTGTCCACCTCTACTTCAAAGATTTTTTAGACACAGGGGGAAACCTTTTGCCTGCGCAGGTTTTACTCAGCAAGTTAGAAGCGCTGAACATCACACCAGACAGCCGAGTTGTTGTTTACTGCACGGGCGGCATTCGTTCTGGGTGGCTGGTCGCTGTGCTGGTGTCGTTGGGCTATCGGGCGCAGAACTACGCTGGCTCAATGTGGGAGTGGTCTGCGGCACCATCTGCAGACTATCCGCTGGAGACCGCAGCCGGAAGATAGAACAGCGTGGGTGGAGAAGGTATAGTTTGGTTCGGGCATTCTAGGGGCACAGTACGCCTTGCCCCTCCTCCTCAAACCTTACTATGAAGCCCTTTCAGTCGCGCCTCTCCAAACAAATCGCGGCCTGGGTTTTCTTCGGAATTGTCACGATTGAAGGCATCATTTTTGTACCTGCCTACGGGCGTCGTCGGGCAGCTGAGCTACGCAAGCTGGAGGCGGTCTCTCAGGAAGTTCTGTTTACAGTCAAAACAGACTTGATGAATGAGATGGCAGAGCAGTCTTTGCTCGATGGCATTCAGCTTAGAGAGGACTCTATTATCAAAGGGTTGGCCCTATACAATACAGCAGGGCAGCTAATAGATAGCCGAGGAGACGCACCGCACTTTAGCCCCGAAGCGCTTTCGGCAACCGTTACGCCCTCATTTTGGCAGCAGCTGGGTCTATCTGAAACCAATGCGACGACGGCTATTCGCAAGCTTAGGGCAGAAGGACAACGGTACGACGTAGCCTGGCCTAGCAGCAGCGATCGCATCCCTTACACCCTAGCCATCAGGCACGATGCGACCGCCGTCCAGCAGATTATGCAGCGCTACGTGCTTGGCATCACGGGGCTAGTGATTATTATTTCGGCATTTGTCACCCTAGTTACGTTGCTCGTGCTACAGCGGATTGTCATTCAGCCTTTGTTGCGGCTGAGAAACGATCTATCTGTCGCTGGTGAAGCCATCGCCCAAGGTCAGACCCCAGCGTTTGCCAGCCTACAAAAAATTCCCTGTAATGAGCTGGGTGAAGTGTCTGTGGTCTTTGGCGAGATGGTTGGCCGCATCCGGCAAGAAATTTGCGAGCGCCAGGAGGCAGAAGCTGACCTTCGTCAAGAGCAGGCTAAGTCCGACCGACTGCTGCTCAATATTTTGCCCGCTTCCATCGCCGCCCAGCTCAAGGACACCGAAGGCAAGCAAGGCGCGATCGCACAGCGGTTTGACACGGCCACCATTCTCTTTGCAGATATCGTCAAGTTCACTGAAATTGCTGCCCAGACAGGACCGACTGAGCTAGTGTGCCAGCTAAACGACATTTTCTCGGCCTTTGATGCGATCGCAGAACGCCATCAGCTCGAAAAAATAAAAACCATCGGCGATGCCTACATGGTGGTGGGCGGCGTGCCCAAGCCACAGACAAACCATGCCCAGGCAGTCATGGCCATGGCTATTGAAATGATGGCCTTCGCCCAGAGCTACGCCTTGGGTAAAGGCCGCAAGCTCTGCCTGCGCATCGGTATCAACACAGGTCCGGTTGTTGCCGGTGTCATCGGCACCAAAAAGTTCTCCTACGACCTTTGGGGCGATGCCGTAAATATTGCTAGCCGGATGGAGTCCCACGGCCTAGTCAATCGCATTCAGGTCAGTGAAGAAACCTACCACCGGCTCAAAGAAACCTACGCATTTGAAGATCGTGGCTATCTGCTCATTAAGGGTAGGGGTGAACTTCGCGCTTTTCTATTCAAGAACAACCGGTAAAACGAGCAAAGTAGAGCTTTTCTAGAACATAGCGCGATGAAAGGCACATACCGGAAGCGGAGCTGTCAGCTGAGCTTTGGGTACCTTGAAAGCGACTGTCAGCGACTGAGAAATCTGAACACTTTACGCAGCCTACCGCGCAACTTACCATGGCTCAAAACTTTACCAAATTCACTACCAAATTCACTAAAAGACTCCGCCCTGCGCTCCTAACGCTACTGTCACTGGGTGTGGGCTATCTCTTCTTATGCGTAAGCACAGGCATTCTTTACACCGTGTGGTTCAGCCAAGAAAATCACGCGTACACCTCTCAATTTTTAGCTTTTGCAGCTGTCTGTGGCCTAGTCTTTACGGCAGTTAGCGGCTACCTGACGGCCCTTACCGCAAGGCGCAAACCCGTTTTACACGCCAGCTTGTTTGCTGCGATGCTGACAGCGCTCTATGCCCTGCCTATTTTGCTGGTGGGCACGCTTGAATCTTCTTTAGTGCTGGTTCTAAACGTTGCGATCGCACTTAGCGGCTCCATGATTGGCGGCTGGCTACGCTACTGGCAAGTCCACAGACATCCCTTCTGCGACCTGTCAGAAAATCCTCAGCTCATGGCAGAAAGTTAGGCTATCCACAGGCATCTAGCAAGCCAACATCTAGTGAATCACTATCTAACGAGTCACTATCTAGCAAGCCAGACTGCCCGCCATACTTTTCAAGGCGAGACATAGGTTAGCTTGCGTCCAAAGTAGGGGCGTCGAAACATTCGGCACATACTGATCGCCCTGTAAGTAGTACAGCTCCGGACAACGATACGCAGGAATCTCGACCACGGCTCCGTCACCGCTGGGAACCGTATTGCCTTCCCCAGTAATCTGGCTCAGGGCGCGATTGAGATGCAAAATCTGTCGCTCCAGATATATAGACTTTCCGCTGGATTGAAACCACTCACCATAAGTCGCTGAAATAATCGGATCAAAGATACACCACTGCGCTTCTTCCCCTCTCTGCACCGCGCGATTTTGTGCGCTTAGCCAGGCTTCGCGTCCGGTGTACTTTGCCGTCTGTATAGACTTATCGAGATCGTGAAAGTCTCTGCACCAAAATGAATCGTAGGGGTAGCGCTGAATGCCGTATTCACCCGTCAACGCGGTTGCAACATCGGACAAAATGGCTTCCGCCTGTTCTCTATCTACCACCTGCAGGGGATAGATCAAAAACAACAGCGCCGCATCGTAGCGGCGTTTATTTTCAAGATGACGGCACTCCCACGGCAATAGCCTGCGAAGTGCAAACTCGCCAGTTTCTATCAGGTGAGAGAGGGTGGCATCTGTAGGAGGATTGTCTTTTTCAGTGAAGGTGAAGGCGCTGTCTGCCATGAGCGATCGCAGCGCTCTCAAGCCAGCCACCACCACGCCAATGCTGGAGGCCGACACCTTTCGCCCTTCCTCCCAGTGACCGCTGTCAGGATCTTCCCAATAGCGAACAGCCTCGAAATACGCAGCAAAGCGAAATAAAACTGCCCTATCCGCTTCCGATAGAACCAGCAGCACGGCGGCGTTCTCCCCTGGCTTAGCCAGCTTGCAACACAGCCACAAAAAGTACCCTAGCGCGTCGTTTTGCGCGTGCTCCCAATCTTCATCAACCTCTTTGAGGCTCTCCCCGTCGAAGCGAATGTGTGGCCGCTTCATTACCTGCTCTTTCCAGTCAGGCGCTTGGATAATGTCTGTGAAGCGAAAGGCAAACTTTTTGAAATAAGCCATCAGTCCTGACAGCGTACCGGCAGCGGCCCTTAAGTCACCCATGTTGTAATGCGCATAGGTAACGTACACGTTGTCTCTCACCCAGACATGGTTGTAGCCCGTCTTCTGTGCATCTGCGATCGCGGCTGCCGGAAATAGCTGATGCTGCGTCGTCTCAAAAGACAGCGTCCCCTTTTCATCCAGGAGCTGCCAGATAGTAGATAGGTCTGATGATGTATAGCGGTCTTTAACAAGGGTTGATAGTAATTTTGGCGGCGTCAGCATACCGGATCGCTCGTTTGGGTATGGCAAAAGCTATAGAGATATAATTTTGAGGCATTTTAGGAGATGCCCTTTATGGTTCTCACCATTCTCTCCCTCGTGATTGGCTACCTCACGCTCAGTATCAGCATTGCCCTGCTATATACCGCTTGGTTTAGCGGCGCGGGCAGTGAGGTCACCCGCCAATTCATTGCTTTTTCGTCTATTTGTAGCCTTGGCTTCGCGGCGCTGAGCGGATGGCTAACCGCACTGGTCGCCCAGCGTGCTCCCATTGCCCACGCCTCCGGGTTAGCCCTACTACTTACCCTCGTATGGGCGATTTCAACCTTTTCTGCAAACACTGCAGAACCCATTTCGATTGCCCTGCTAAATTTGGCCATTGGCATCACAGGCGTAATGGCCGGTGGCTGGTGGCGACTCAGGCAAATGAAGGCACGAGACTTAATGGAAGAATAACAGACAGCCGCCACTGGGAAATCGGCCTACGGTGAGACAGCCTTGCAAAGACACCCCCTTTGAAAGCATTCACTTTCTAAAGGGGGTATTTTTTACACTCAGTTAGTTTTAGCTAGTTGAGCGGCTTATTCAGGCATTCAATTCAATGTCACTAGAGCCTAAAGAGAAGGCGCAACAATTTGCTCTACACCAGGCATGCTCATCACCTTGGAAAGCGGTGCCGCATCGGGCACATCCGGCAGTGTCGTCTTCACCTGAGCAGCAACTTCTACTGTCTTCGCACTGTAGGTTTGAATGGCTATCTTCGGGTAGAGACCAATACCGATGATCGGAATCATCAAGCAAACTGCCACAAAGGCCTCACGCGGCATAATCGCCCAGGACTTATCTGCCGGTGGCTTCACCTCACCCAAATCACCATAGAAAATGCTCCGCAGCATCGCCAGAAGGTAAATGGGGGTCAACACAACGCCCACCGCAGCTAGCATCACAATGGCCGCCTTAAAGAAAACGTTGTAAGCATCGCTCGTCGCCATACCCAGAAATACGGTGATTTCGGCGATAAAACCGCTCATCCCAGGCAGCGCTAGAGATGCCATCGAGCCTGCAGTGAAGAAGGCAAACGTAACCGGCATCGCCTTTGCCATACCGCCCATCTTGCTCATCGATAGCGTGTGCGTGCGGTCATAGGCCACACCCGCCAAGAAAAACAGCACAGCCGCAACCAATCCGTGGGAAATCATCTGCAGCATCGCACCGCTCATGCCCAGCGAATTGAAGGCCGCCAATCCCAACAGGACAAACCCCATATGGCCAATTGATGAATAGGCCAAGCGGCGCTTCAAGTTATCTTGAGCAAATGCTGTCAGCGACGCATACACAATGTTAATTACCCCTAAGAACGCCAGTACAGGGGCAAAGTACAAATGCGCATCCGGCAGTATCTCGATATTCATCCGAATCAAACCGTAGCCTGCCATCTTTAGCAGAACCCCAGCCAAAATCATCGAAATCGGGGCAGGTGCTTCACCGTGCGCATCTGGCAACCAGGTATGCAGTGGAAAAATCGGTAGCTTCGCCCCAAATGCAATCAGCAAACCCAAATAACAAATCAGCTGGAACGGCAGCGAAAAATCCTTCGCCGCTAACTCGCTCATATTGAAGCTGAAGGTCCCTCCAGAGAAGGCCAGCGCCAACGCTACAACTAAAATGAAAACCGAACAGGTCGCCGTGTAAATAATAAATTTTGTGGCTGCATACTGTCGTCGCTGACCGCCCCAGATCGCAATCAGCAAATACACCGGCACTAGCTCCAGCTCCCACATGATGAAAAACAGCATCATGTCCTGAGCTAAAAACACACCCAGCTGAGCACTGAACATCAGCAGCAGCAGTGAGTAATACAAACGCGGCTTAAGTTTGACGTTCCACGAGGCAATGGTTGCCAGCGTCGTGACTAGGCCGCTCAACACCACCAGCGGGAATGAGAGCCCGTCGACAGCAAGAGACCAGCTCAACCCAAACTGGGTAATCCAAGGATATTCTTCTACAAGCTGCAGGCCGGACACACCGAGCTCATATTGAGTGGCAAACACGTAGAGAATAAGGCCAAATTCGGCAAGGCTGGCTCCCAGAGCGTACCAACGGATGGTCTCACCATCTTTGTCTGGTAGCAAAGGAATAGGCATTGCCGCCAGAAGTGGAAAGATAACTAGGAACGTCAGCCACGGAAACTGTTCACCGATCATGAAAATTCACGCAATTTCGATAGCGACAAAGACGCAATCATTCCGAAAAAGCAGGGTCTAGAGGACCAGTCTAGCGGGAAGCTCGGCTGTGAACTAGGCGAAACTATCGGACGGGCTATAAGAATAAATACCTACTGAGTGCGCCCAAAGATTAGTATACAAAACTTAACCTCTCTTTGGTAAGCGTTAGAAGAAAGATACAACCAACAACCAATGCTAGCTGATGCTGATTTCAACTCTGGTGGTGACTTTCCTCAGACCTACCTCCACTAAATGTATCGCCTAACGCGTCTGCAACCTATTTTCAACCCACAACAGCTTCATCCGATACATGCTGCGATCGCACCTCGAGTATCTATCTGAAGGCAGTGAGCATGGGCGTCAAAATCGTGAGGCTGCCAGGCTTTTTCCATCGCCATGCGAACTTGCTCAGCGGTGTCTGCTGTCGCTAGCGCTAGTAAGGTCGGTCCCGCACCGCTAATGACCATACCGTAAGCCCCTGCCTGCATGGCCGCTCGCCGCACCTCGTCGTAGCCAGCAATCAGCTTTTTGCGATAAGGCTGATGAATGCGATCGCCCATTCCCCCGGCAATCCACTCCCCATTTCCCGTTGCCAGTCCCCGCATCAATAGGCCAATGTGCGCCGTATTAAACACCGCATCCGTCCGGCTGTACTTCCCCGGCAGCACTCGCCGCGCATCCGCCGTCGAAAGTTCAAACTCAGGAATAATCACCACCGGCACTACCGACTCATGCCACGGTAAATCGCAAATTTGTAGCTTGCCATGGGACATTGCCGCCAGACGCGCCCCGCCTAATAGCGCTGGCACTACATTATCTGGATGTCCTTCCGTTTCGTTTGCTAGCTCAGCCAGTGAGGCATTGTCCAGCGGCTTGCCTGCCAGAGTATTGGCCCCCACAATGCCGCCGACAATAGCTGTAGAAGAACTACCCAGCCCCCGAGAGAGCGGCACACCTAGGCTAATTTTGATATGTATGGGCGGTGCAGGTTTTCCCAGCCGCTCGAAGCATTTGAGATACGACCGATAGACCAAGTTCGTTGGCCCAGTATTGACCCGGCTCGCCTCCGCACCTTCTACAAAAATTTGAAACGGCTCGCTGTCAGAAAGGGGCGTGAAGGGCGTGAAGTGAAATCGGTTGTACAGGGTGAGCGCAGCCCCCAAACAGTCAAATCCGGGGCCAATATTTGCGGTCGTTGCAGGAACGGTAACAGTGACAGAGGAAGGCACGACGAAACAGTACCTGAAGTCGATCAGGCATCAGACAATTCTCGCCATTGTAAGAGGTATTGAGTAAGGGATAGCGTTAAAAAACAACCACGCTGAACTGGATTTTGGAAATGCCCTGGCCGGGGGACGAAATAAGCTGCGCCATTCTGGCCGATCCAACCTCGTAGGCTGCGCCCGCTTCCGGTAGGCCTGCTTCAAAGAAGGTCTCTGTAATCACCATTGGCTCAGCGCGGGTGCCCTCGTGGCTCTCAGCGACAACGCTATCCTCAAAATCAATCACCCCATCTGCATCCAGCCCTGGGCCATAACGCGCGATCGCACTTCCCCATAAGCCATGCCTGCCGACAGATTCAAGCGTTCTAAATCTGCCTCTACAGGTTCAGCGGGTTCACCATCTGCGCCAACTTCCTCATAGCGCTGCTCTACCGCAACCTGCGAGTCCACAGCAGACAGTTCTACAGAAGCGATCTGATCCGCAGGACTTCTTCCACCAGCACAGGATACTGCCACTAGGCCAAACGCTGTGGCAAACAAGACCCTGCAAGAGAACAAGAAAGCATGCTTTCGATCAAAGCCGGTCTGAGTGGAGGAATCCATGGAAAACACTCGGTTGAGAGGAAATACTCGCTCGCGCTCTGACAAGTAAGCTGCAGATAAGTAAGCTGCAGAGAATGCATTAGAAATCGCTACGATTTTTGAGCGCCATTTCCAAACGGGTGAGGACTTCGGGTAGTGCGATCGCACCCAAATCGCCATCCTTGCGCGTGCGAGCACTCAAAGTATTCCCCTCCACTTCTTTATCACCAATCACAGACATTACGGGAATCTTCGCTTTCTCGGCATTGCGAATCATCTTGCCAAGGCGCTCACCGCTCTTGTCCACCTCGACCCGCACGCCTAGCTGACGCATCTCAGCCGCCGCACTATCGGCATAAGCCCAGTGACCTTCTGTGACCGGCAATAGGCGTACCTGCACAGGCGCAAGCCACAGCGGAAAGTCGCCAGCATACTGCTCTATCAAAATGCCAATGAGCCGCTCCAGCGAGCCAAAAGGTGCCCGGTGAATCATGATTGGCCGCTGGCGCGACCCATCTTCAGCAACGTATTCAAGCTCAAAGCGCTCCGGCAGGTTGTAGTCCACCTGCACAGTGCCCAACTGCCACTCCCGATCGAGCGCATCCCGCACAATAAAGTCCAACTTAGGCCCATAAAAAGCCGCTTCGCCAATGCCCTCGAAGTGGTCCATACCCATGGTTTCCACAGCCGCTCGAATCGCCCCTTGAGCCTTCTCCCAAGCCTCATCTGTGCCAATGTACTTGCTCTTATTTTCAGGGTCTCGAAAGCTCAGCCGTGCCCGGAAAGACTGATCCATCTTCAGCGCCCTGAGCGTCACCTGAATTAGATCGACCACCTTGAGAAATTCTTCATTCAGCTGATCGGGCGTCACAAATAGATGGGCGTCATCTTGAGTGAAGCCCCGCACACGCGTCAGCCCGCCCAGCTCGCCCGACTGCTCAAACCGGTACACCGTGCCAAATTCTGCCAGACGAAGGGGCAGCTCTTTGTACGAACGCAGCTGACTTTTATAAATTTGCACATGGAAGGGGCAGTTCATGGCCTTCAACACGAAGCCCTCATCTTCGCTATCGCCCATCATGGGGAAAAGGTCTTCACTGTACTTTTGCCAGTGGCCAGAAGTCTTGAATAAGTCCACCCGGCCCACGTGGGGCGTCACCACGGGCAAATATCCCCGCGCCACCTGCTCAGCCTTCAAAAAGTCCTCCAGCGTAGAGCGCAGTAACGTCCCTTTGGGCGTCCATAGAGGCAGACCGGGTCCTACCTCGTCTGAAAATACAAATAGGCCCAGTTCCTTGCCTAGCTTGCGATGGTCCCGCCGCTTGGCCTCTTCTTTTCGGCGCTTGTACTCCTGAAGTTCTTCGGGCGTTTCCCAGGCAGTCCCATAAATTCGCTGTAGCTGCGCCCGAGTTTCATCGCCTCGCCAATAGGCACCTGCAACGCTCTCTAGGTCAAAGGCCTTGGGATGCAGATCCTTCGTCGACTCGATATGGGGACCAGCGCACAGGTCCCACCACTGGTCACCCAGGTGATAGAGCGTAATGGGCTCCTGCAAACCTTCTAGGATTTCTAGCTTGTAGGGCTCACCTAGCGCCTCGATTCGTCGCTTAGCCTCTTCCCGGCTCACTTCTTCTCGAACAACCGGTAGGCCCTTTTTGATGATTTTGATCATCTCCTTCTTGATGGCCTTGAGATCTTTATCTGTGAAGGGCTCTGGCGCGTCAAAGTCGTAGTAGAAGCCGTAATCAATCGATGGGCCAATAGTGACCTGGGCCTTTGGGAACAGGCGCTGCACGGCCATAGCCATCACGTGGGAGAAGGTGTGGCGAATGCGCTCTAGCTTTTCAGATTCGCTGGTGCGCAGCAGTTTCAGAGGAGGCGCCTCATTTGAAACTGCATCTTGAGATTGGTTTGAATCTTGAGTCGCAACCATGGGAGAACTGAAGGCTATATGTATCTAGAACATTTAGACAGGCGCCATTGGATCAGCAGCACAAATCGCGCTCATCAGTGTAGCGCGAAGGCCTGGCTAATCGTCACACCTTTTCATAAAACATTTGCTATTATTGAGCTAGGCGCAAGGCTTGCAGGTCAGGTTTCTCCCGAAGCGCATCGCCAGTCTATACGGATGAACGTGCACTACGGATGAATATACACTGACGTTTGCCAATGGGCGGAGAGCGCTGAGCAAAGTCACTGCAAAATCGCTAGCCAGGCCAAATAATGAGGCGAAGCAATCAGTCGAAGTACCCAGTCACTTAACAAGTAGTCGTTCAAGTAGTCGTTTGAAACGGTTTCTTTTGACCCTGGTTCAATATTTTTCTTACAAAAGGTAAACACTTCGCTGTTGTGGTAGTCTTATTCGCTATAACTTGTTAGCGGTTTCTCGGGAAACGCCATGGTTGGTCGCATCGGCAACCAGATAAGGCACCGACCAGATGAAATAGGCCATACAGAGCCTGACAAGCCAACTCTAAAACACAAAGCCTGTAAGCAATAAAGTGGGTCTGAACCTGAGTTAGGTTTTAGACAAAAGCCACATGAGGTTTGCCCGAAGGCTCAATTACAACAAACATTCTGACAGTATTTACACAACCTAATCTATGACCACTCAATCAACTGCTGCGCGGCCACTTACTGAGGTAGTGACCGCCCATCCAATGGTGAAATTTCAACGCAAAGTGCGATCGCTCGTGGAAACCAAAGCGATTCAACCCACCGATAGCCTGTGGAAAATTGCCTTCATTTTTGGTGATAAATGGGCCCATTGGAAATCTGAGCTGGAGTCCTTCGACTTCACCATGCAAGATTCCATTGGCGACCTACTCGCCGTCGACTGCTGGGAAGAGGAAGAGGATGCTGTAGAGGCCTAGCCTGATACCCTGACCAGAATCTTCAGCGGCAGATTATAAAGTAAAGACCGGATGGGCTAACGTTAGCCCATCCGGTCTTTACTAACTACGCTCATCTCCACTCATCTCTTGGTCTACTCATTTCCCGCGCTTGTGCACCAGTCGGTCCAAATTATCCGGGTCGATGTCATAGGCTGCGCCAAACCCCATTACAAATCGCCCTGACTGGGGTCGCAGCTGAAAAATTCGGAAGTCGGGTAGGCTAACCATCACCTCTACGATGTTGCCAAAGCGCTCTGCAAACTGCGAGGCGATCGCACTCCACTGCTCACTCTCTCTGTCTAGCAAAACAGCGCTACAGTCGTAGCTTAGTCGCTGCCGGGCAAACATCTGCTGAGTTTGCGACTCATCTTTAATAAACAGTGCGCTCGCCTTGCCAGTCGCCGTCAAGTTTTGCGTATGGGCAGACAGTCCACTGACAAAGATATAGATATTCCGCACGTCATCTATGACGCAGGGGGCGTAGCTAGCTTGCGGCTGGCCACTCGAACTCGTCGTCCCTAAGATAATGCTGCCAAACTGCTGAGGAAATGTCCGGTAGGTCTCTAGAATCCTTTCTTCAGGGTGATTTTGCATAGGTTATACAGCGTTCCACAAGGGTTTAAGCGTAGCAGTTGCCCTGAGACAACCGAATACCCTTTACAAACGCCCAGATGGAAAAGTTTTTTACAAATCATTCATCTGACAGTTCTACGTAGCCCTGTCCCCTGTTAAGGTGTTGTCATAATGCCTTAATATTTCTTTATAAATCACACAATTTCCAACCGAAGGATTGAAGCGACCTCCTGTCCAGGCAATTGCTTACCTCCAATTCCAAAGTAACCCTACTTCCTTTGAACATCAGTTCTTCCCACACAGATTCTCTTGCTTCATGACTGCTCGCTCTTTGTCTGCTGCGCTGATTAGAGAATCTTTTATCTCTATTTCTATTGCGATTTTTATTGTGCTGCTCTGGACGATAACCGCTTATAGCAGCCTGTTCGTATTACCCGCTGCCAGCGATCTTTCACCCTTTGTAATTGTTGCCGTGATTGCTGTGCGGTCGTTCTTGCACACAGGATTGTTCATCTTGGCTCACGATGCGATGCACGGTACGCTCATGCCTGCCTACCCTCAGCTAAACGATTGGGCTGGGCGAATTATCTTGCGAATCTACAGCTTTTTGTCGTTTGAGCAGATGCAAGCCTGCCACCATCAGCACCACCGCACGCCAGCTCAAGCCACCGATCCTGACTTTTATCCAGGGAGCTTCTGGCCCTGGTACTTCAAATTTATGCGTACCTACATTGAGGGCGGGCAAGGCTGGGTGATTTTTTGGGGAATGTCGGCGTTCTTTTACCCGTTGGTGTTGGGGCTGCATGTTCCAGTGATTAATGCTGCGTTATTTTGGCTGCTACCCCAAGCCATGAGTTCGTGGCAGCTGTTTTATTTTGGCACCTACCGTCCGCACAAGCGCCCTCCAGGAGGCCATACAAACGCCCACCGAGCGAACAGCTCTTCTGTCCCGCCGTTACTTTCTTTCTTGAGCTGTTACCACTTCGACTATCATTGGGAGCACCACCAGTACCCGCACCTGCCGTGGTACAAGCTGCCTTCCATGCATCAACGCCATTAATAGGATCCTAGCAATGTCTCTTTTTTCTTTTTCTGGCACGCCGCCAACAGATCTCGGTGTAAAAGAGGGCGGCAAGCTCAAGCCCTGCCCCGACACGCCAAACTGCGTATGCTCACAAGCACCCGCTGATGATAAGGAACATGTGATCGCACCTTTTGCTTACACAGGCTCCGCCAAAGACGCCATCCAGCAGCTCAAGCAAATTATCGAAGGCATGGAACGCTCCAAAATCAATACCGTGTCAGACGATTATCTGTATGCCGAATTTTCCAGTAAGCTGATGGGCTTTGTCGACGACGTAGAATTTTACGCGCCACCGGGAGAAGCGATTATTCACACCCGGACTGCGGCTCGATTGGGAAAGTCTGACCTGGGGGCAAATCGCAAACGGACAGAAGAAATTCGTCGTCAGTTTGAAGCGGCGAGCTGACACCATCCCTTCGCAAAGTGGTTAATTTAAAATAACAATAAGATTACATTTATCACGGTCAGCTCAGCCATTCGAACTGTAGTATGGATGAGCAAATCGTCACCAGCTATCTAGCTGTTTTCCGATGGTTGATACTATCGCAGTAAAGCCTGAGAATGCCACTAACAAAGCGGCGGCAGCATTGCTCACGCAACCTGATTTAGTTTCCCAAGATGAGACATTAGGCAGTCGTCATCAGGGTGAGTTTGTATTAGCAGCGATCGACATCGGGACAAACTCGATACATATGGTAGTCGCCAAAATCGACCCGTTGCTGCCCTCTTTTAATGTTATCGGGAAAGAAAAAGACACGGTTCGACTAGGAGATTTTTGCGAATCGACTGGCAGTCTGACAGAGGAGGCGATGCAGCGGGGGGTAGATTCTCTCAAGCGCTGCTTGCAGATTGCCGAGAGCTTGCAAGCAGACGACGTGGTCGCGGTGGCAACTAGTGCCGTACGAGAAGCTGGGAATGGTCAGGTTTTTATAGATCGGGTCAAGCGTGAATTGGGCCTGTCTATTAATTTGATTGCAGGGAAAGAAGAGGCCCGGCGAATCTACCTTGGCGTGATTTCTGGCATGGAGCTGAAGGGTAAGCCCCACGCCATCATCGATATTGGGGGCGGATCTACAGAGCTTATTTTAGGCAATGGCGGGCCCCATAATTTTTTGAGCAGCAGCAAGGTGGGGGCCGTTCGCCTGACTTCTCGCTTTGTCTCCACCAACCCTATCAGCAAGAAGGAGTACGACTATTTACGTGCCTATGTCAACGGCGTGCTAGAGCCAACGGTTGACTCACTAAAAAAGCAGCTGAGAAAGAACAATCCTGCAGGCACACCACTAAAGCTGATTGGCACTTCTGGCACCATTGAGTGCTTGGCAATCTTGGTGGCGGTGGAAAAAACAGGACTGGAGCCTGACCCTATAAATGGGTACCGTCTAACGTACGACGAACTCATCCACTGGCTCCATCGCCTGCGCAAAATGAGCTACCAAGAGCGGCTAGCACTACCGGGCATGTCTGACAGGCGAGCTGAAATTATCGTGGCGGGTGCAGTGATTTTGAAAACGGCAATGGAGCTACTGGGCGTAGACAAGCTGAAAATTTGCGAGCGGGCCCTGCGTGAAGGGGTGGTGGTGGACTGGATGCTCACCCATGGCCTGATTGAAGATCGCATGGCCTTTCAAGATTCCATTCGCGATCGCTCAGTCAAAAAGCTCTCTCGCAAGTACAAAGCCAATGGCGAAGCGGTTTCTGCCTTTGCCACTAGTTTATTTGACCAGACCAAGGGCACCTTACACGACCTGACAAATCTGGAGCGCGAGTACCTGTGGGCAGCCGCCATGCTGCATAACAGCGGCCACTACATCAGCCACTCGGCCCACCACAAACACTCCTACTACCTCATCCGCAATGGTGGACTGCTCGGCTTTACCGAAACCGAGGTCGAAATCATTGGCAACATCGCTCGCTACCACCGCAAGAGTCTGCCTAAGCGCCGCCACGAAAATTACAGCAACCTGCCCAGTAAGCACGAGCGTCGTATTGTCGATCAGCTAGGGGCTATTTTGCGGATTGCAGTCGCTTTGGATCGGGCAAGGCGTCAGGCGATCGCCAGCGTCACCACCCAATACGACAAAGATGCAAACATCTTGACGCTTCACCTTACCCCTACAGACCCTAGCAATCGCTGCGAGCTAGAGCTGTGGAATATAGACTACAAAAAAGCATGGTTCGAAACTGTTTTCGATGTCAGATTAAAGGCGCAAGTCTCAGGACGCCTTTCCGGGTCACGCTCTGAATCACACTTTGAATCACTCTCTGAATCACACTCTGAATCACAGTCTGAATCACACTCTGATGAGAGACAATGAGTTGGAACGCCAGTGACTACCAATCTCACTGTGGCTACGTCTGGCAAAATGGTGAAAGCCTCGTCGATCAGCTTGCACCACAGCCAGGAGAGTGCATGATCGATTTGGGCTGTGGTACGGGTCAGCTAACCCAGCAGATCGCTAAACGAGGTGCGATGGTGACTGGGCTAGACAGCGATCGCACCATGATCGACCAAGCGACTGCCAACTATCCCAACAGCACCTTTCCAAATCTCACCTTTCAAGTGGCTGATGCAGCCCGGTTTAACCCACCCCAGCCAGTAGATGCGATCTTTTCTAACGCAGCGCTTCACTGGGTGACCGCCGCTGAATCTGCAGCCCAGTGCATTTCTGCAGCCCTCAAACCCGGCGGACGCTTTGTTGCAGAATTTGGCGGCGCAGGCAATGTGAGCACTATACTGACAGCGCTGCAACAAGTCAGCGGCAGAGATGATCTCAATCCCTGGTATTTTCCTAGATTGGGAGCCTACAGCATGCTGCTAGAAGCCGCTGGACTAAGTGTTGTTTTTGCACATTTATTCGACCGGCCAACCCCTCTGGGTGAATCTGGATTAGCCGGGTGGCTAGCAATGTTTGGACAGCGCTTCTTTCCGGAGATTACGGCAGCAGACTGGACTCAAATCGTGAACGCGGTCGAACGGAAAGTTCCAGAACTATATCAAAATGGTGAATGGATTGCAGACTACAAACGTCTGAGAATAGTCGCTTTTAAGCCGTAAGCATTCAAAAGATATTTCCTAAGTTGCCTGGACTGCCGCTACGAATCTAGCCACTTGTACATCACAAAAGCATCAACGAAGCCCTGTTGACGATGCCGGAAGGCCTGGTGCAATTTGCCGACAATCTCAAAGCCAAGCTTTTGCCACAGCCGCACAGCCGCTTCATTCGTCGATACAACTAAGTTGAACTGCATTGCACGAAAATTCTGCTCAATGGCCATCTGCTGCGAATGCCGGCACATCGCAGAGGCCACGCCTTTTCCCCGCGCCGACTCACCCACGATGTAGCCGCAGTTGCAGACATGCGAGCCTAGAGCAGGCTGATTCGGCTTGATGTAATAGGTGCCGACTATCTTATGGTCACCCGCCAATGCAACATAGGTAGCACTCGGCAGCTCCACCCAAACGCGCCGTGCCTCTACTTCTGAAATATCTGGCGAAAACGCGTAGGTTTCACCCGCCCGAAAAACTGGCTCCAAAAGAGACCAAACCACTGGCCAATCGGCAAACTGATATGAGCGTATGGTGATTATTTCAGCCATCTTCCAAAATTCGTCTTCTAAGATTTGTCGGGGTACCCTATGAACACCTCTTACTGTCAGTCAATATCCGCTATGACACAGCCAAGCTTCTTCCTAGTTGGCGCGCCCAAATGTGGCACAACAGCGCTCTGTAAGTATCTCGGTCAGCATCCAGGTATCTGTATCTCCACGCCCAAAGAGGTGAACTATTTCGATACGGACTTTCAAACTAAAAAAAGCGCGCGATCGCTCCCAGAATACCTGGAAAAATTTACGGGTGGTGAAAGCAAAATCTGCGGCGAAGGCAGTACCTCTTACCTGTACTCAAAAGAAGCCGCCAAGAATATTCACCAGTTTAACCCTGACGCTAAGATTATCATCATGCTTCGCGACCCCGTCACGGTGATGCAATCTTTTCACTCCCAGCTGTTGTTCAATGGCTCTAGCGAAACAGTTGAAGACTTTGCCAAGGCGATCGCCCTAGAGCCAGAACGGAAGCGCGGCCACCATATTCCCAAAAGATGCACCGTCCCCGAGATGCTGCTCTACAGAGAAGTCGTCAGCTTTTCTGAACAGGTGAAAAGATACCTAGATATCTTCGGAGAACAACAGGTCAAGATAATCTTGTTCAACGACTTTAAACAACAAACGGCTGCGGTATACCGAGAAGTGCTCGAATTCATTGGCGCTGACCCCACCTTTGAGACCAGCTTTGTCAGAATCAACTCAAACAAAAAGGCTCGTAGCCGCTTCCTGCAGTCACTGCTGAAGTATCCTCCCGCCAAAGTACTTGAAGTCGGGAAATATATCCTGCCGGTGCCCCAAAGCTGGAGACGGGCCCTCTTAGAAACAACAAAAGCCAAACTCAAATCGCTGAACACACAAAAGACCACCCGCCCTACCCTAGATGCCGCCCTGCGCAATCGTCTCATCGCCGAATTCAAGCCTGACATTCAGAAACTAGAGGCGCTCATTGGCCGCAACTTGAACGCCTGGTACACTACAACCTAGAGATAGACACCCAGGTACAGATACCCAGAGATAGACACACAAGCAGAGAGAGAAGAGTTGCTATACAGCCATCTCTGACTGCTGCTGCCAGGTCGCCTTCAGAGTATCTAAAAAGGCAAAAACGGGCGGCGTCTGTAGCGCATCGGCCAGGGTAATCACACCGATCACTCGCTGCAGAGGCGCAGGCAATGTGCACACAGCAACATCTTCTGGGATAGGTTCAGCGGCGAGCTTAGCAATAATCGTTGCCCCCAAGCCGCGGCGAACCATACTAACAACTGTCGAATCTTCTTTTACTTCGTAGGTGGGTTTGACCAACTGACCGTGGCTCTGCAGATACCGGTCCACATTGTAACGACAGCCATCCTCCGGGAGCGGCAAAATTAAGGGCAGTGCGGTCAGCTGCTGCCAGCTTATCGGTCCAGTCTCTTTAGGCGCTTTGATCTTTGGCAGCAGAGCAACATAGTCATCCCGAAACAGCTCCCAAGCATCAAAGGCATCGCTCACAGGCAGGTAGGTGAAGCCAATATCTGCCTCTCCGCGCCGCAGAATTTCTTCGGCGCCGCGAACGTCGTTGCCCTCCCCAATCGACACGCTAATCCCTGGATACTGCTTGCGAAATTCTTCTATCACGACGGGCAGCACATGGGTCGCGACGCTGCGAAAACCCACCACTCGCACTAGCCCCGCCTGCAATCCCTTGGCATCCTGGGCTTTGCGGCCAATCGTCTTGAGGTGAGAAAGCATGGTCTTCGCTTCGGCAGTTACCTGCTGACCGACGGGTGTGAGGACTGCGCCCTGCCGCCCTCGGCTCAGTAAGCTGACCCCGAGTTCTTCTTCTAGGGTGGCGATCGCATGACTCACTGCCGACTGGGACAAGTCCAGCTGAGACGCCGCATCACTGAATGTGCCCGTCTGTGCGATCGCCACCAGCGCCCGCAGCTGAGAAAGCTTGATTCGGTTGACATTAATCTCGGCCATGGAAAAGCAGCCAACAAGGGCAGATAATGCAGTGAAGGCAACCAGATCCCTTCCACCGGTATTCCTTTTATAGTGTAGGTCAATCCCTTCCCGCATTTTCTCCCAAATACCCCTCAATGGCCCCCCTAATCACTGTCCGACCAGAAGGCCTCTACTGCGAAGCCGGTAGTTTCTACATCGACCCCTGGAAACCTGTCGGCACCGCTCTCGTTACCCACGCCCATGCCGACCACGCCTACAGCGGGCATCAAACCTACTACGCCACCGCCATTTCCGAAGGCATTCTACGCCGCCGCCTCGGGCAAGATATCCATCTCAACGGCGTTAACTACGGCGACAAATTCAAACTGGGTAAAACTTGGGTGTCTTTTCACTCTGCTGGCCATGTGCTCGGCTCGGCGCAAATTCGCGTTGAGTACAAAGATGATGTCTGGGCCATCTCAGGAGACTACAAGCGCGATCGCGATCCGTCCTGCGCGCCTTTTGAAGTGATTGAGTGCGATAGCTTTATTACCGAAGCCACCTTCGGCCTGCCCATTTACCACTGGGATGGGGGTGAAGTCACCGCCAGGCAAATATACCAGTGGTGGCAAAATGATCAAACCCGCCCCTCACTGCTCTTTTGCTACGCCTTCGGCAAATCCCAACGCGTCCTCGCCGAACTCACCAAATTTACCGACCGCACCGTCTACCTCCACGGCGCAGTCCACAACCTCACCGAAATCTACAGAGAGGTCGGCACCCGCATGGTGCCGACCGTACCGGTCTCCCAGATGGAAAAATCCTACAAATTTGCAGGCGATTTGATCATCGCCCCCCCATCTGGCCACCGCTCTAGCTGGATGAAACGTTTCAAACGTCCCCAAACCGCTTTCGCCTCCGGGTGGATGGCCGTTCGGGGCAATCGCAGGCGCCGCGGCTACGAACGGGGCTTCGTGCTTTCCGACCATGCTGACTGGCCCGGACTGATCAAAACTATTGAACAAACCAAAGCCCAAAACATTTACGTCACCCACGGGCAAAATGATGTCCTTGCCCGCTATCTCAACGAGAAAATGGACGTCGAGGCCAGTCCTTTGGACACTCTCTTTGAAGGAGAAGCCGATGGATAGCGCCCGTCCTAAAAGCTCTAAAACGTAATTTGCAAGCCCGCCGATAAGACGGGACTCTCTCCATCGTCCAAAATATCTTCCAACCGAAGATACACGCCCGGACCTTTTGGCCGCCCTGTCCCCACTGTCTGGGTAAATCGAACCCCATCTTCATCGGTTATAAACTGGTTTACAGCCACTTCTAGGCTGTGACCATCCGGCATCGTCACAGTATCCGTCAGCTGCTTACCGTCAGCCGCTAGCACCGGTTCCGTTTGGTATAGCGGAACGACATTACCGGCGCTGTCGTAATGGTAGGCTTCCCGCTGCACCTCACCAAAAGGATGGAAAATAGCCTCAGCTCTCCAGCCAACGTCGGCATTGCTCCGCTGACCAAATGCCATCGCTCGGGTAAATAACTCGGTACGAACGGTATTGGCCGCCGCTGTCCAGGGCGTATTGCCAAAGTTGTAAATCATGCCTAGAGCCAGCTCTCCCTGCAGCGGCGAAATATTGGGATAGGTATCGGTATAAGTTGTGGTCGCTTCGTCCATGGAGAGAATTTCCGCATCGGCTGCCTGAATCTCTTCTGTGACCACCGTATCGACTAGGAATTCCTCACCGTGAACGACAGTACTGTTCCGGCCCAGTTCCTCTGTCATTGTGTCGCGGCTGATCACCTGGCTAGCGACATACCTCACATGGGTAAGCTCGCCGTCGTTAGTGAAGTCAAAGAAGGCCGTACCGCTATCTTGAATCGTTTCTATCGTTTCTGTTGAAATCGTGTCAACTTGCGTCAGGGGAGTCTCAAATTGATGGACCGTTCGAATCGTTTTGATTTCATCAGAGGCAATCTGCATGGTCGATGTCGTTTGCTGAACCGTATCGCGCTGGTTGCCAATGCCAACCGTCAGCCGCCCGCCCAAATAGAAGCCACCAGCCCGGGTCGTTCTGGCAAAGGCAGGCTGCCCAGGATCGCTGGCTTTTGGCTCTAGTGCAAATAGCTGATTACCCACCCAGGCATCTACTTCATCATTTATATGGAGGTCTACAGTCGGGATGCGATCGCCCCCAAACACCTCAGCATAAATGCCACGAATGCCGTTAAATAACGCCGTGGCAGCATTGGCACTTGCCAATGTATCTTCGACCGCGTAGGTCTCCCCTACGACCTGCCGAAAGTTCTGAGGCTGCTGATCGGCAGCAATCACCGAGAAACCACCCTTCGCGATTCGATAGACATCCTCATCGCGATTGACCTCGTAGCGCTCACCCACCTTCAGCGCTTCTGCAGGTGGCTGCGGAACCAGCGCATAAATCACTCGCCTTGCCTCACCCGGCTCAAGGACGAGCGCTTCCTCTGCATAGTCACTCTCAGTCCACTGAGGCACAAATGAAAGCGTCCTATCAGCACTCTCAATGAGCAGCCCGCCCACATTGTTTGTATAGGCCGCATTTCCCAGTCCGACCTGCTGAGGATCTGCAGGCGCAATTTCCACTGCCTGATCCGTCGGTATATCGACAATGCCTTCAACCACTTCTAGAAGGTCGGTCCGATTCGCAGTTCCTGGTGTAGGAGGGACATAGCCCACCAGGCGACGATTATTACCCCACCCGGTAGGCTCTAGCAGCGCAGGCTCTTCGGCGTCAGCATTTTTGATCGGTGTACCCAGCATATTCGCAGCTAAGCGATGGGTCGGCGTGAAGAACTGAGAGACGCCCAACGTAGCCGTCAAACCAGCTTCATTGTCTCCTACGGTCGGGTTAAACGTGAGATCGCCACTCACTAAGGTAGGTGGCATCCTCGGATTGGAAAACAAAGGCGCAAGCTGTCCGGACAGCGTCACCCCGTCGCTGCCAGCACGCAGCTGACTGTTGCGAGCATAGCGATGGAAAATGAGCTGCTCTCCGCGCTCTGTCACAGCAGTGCTTGCATGGCCCAGCCGAGCCGCTGAAGAATTCGAGATTTCAATCTCACCTGACTCTCTGACTTCTTCCGTTGCAGTCTCGACAACGATATCGCCCGATACCTCTTCAGTGACAACGCTCTCCTCCTCACGAGATTCTGGGTCCAAGGGCGTTTCTACCGTTTCAGTATCTGTCTCACTTTCGGTCGAGGTTCTTGTCACATCTGCCTGACCGCTACCGCCCAGCACATCTGATAGATCAACATCGTCAAAGTCTCTGTCGCCGCCATTGGGCAAGTCTTCAACAGCGAGCTCACCCTCCTCTGTGAAATACACGCCTGATTCACGGGGAGTGCCGTTGTCACGCTGTAGGTTGAGTACGCGCACACGCACGGCATCGTTTGCACCGTAGTCGACGGTTACCTGGTTGTCATCGGGCAAGGTCTCACCATCGGGCCCAATTTTTATGCCATCACCTGCGACAAACGACGTGGCAGAAGGTCCCTGTGGAACGCCCTCACTATCTACCACCGTCGCTTCTATACCTTCTGCGAACCCGTGAGTTCCTGGGATTCTTCTTATTTCTAAATCGGCAGAAAACTGCAGGGAAGTCGGCTCTAGGGTGTACTGCCCATTGATATCCTGCTGCTCTAAGTTTTGTTCTACAGAGCGCTCTATGAAGTCGATATCAGGCCTAATTTCAAAAGTACTGGGGGAGAGTTTGCCGGGAATAACGGGTTGGGACAGCGTTGGCTGCCGGGGGCCTACGAGGCCGTCAGGGAGGGGAATGTTTGAATCGTTCTCCAGTGGGCCGCTCTGTAGGTCAAAGGCATTTCTATCGACGGTTACCTGCCCGGTTTCAGGGTCGAGCAAGACGGTTTCCTGCGCGATCGCATTGGGGGTAACAGCCAGACTCAACCCAGCCGCTGGCAAGAGCATCCCAGAAATTTTGGACAGTGAAAAATAGTGCTTGGGCCAGTGACGATCAGTATTCATATCGCGAGAGGTAGACAAACTTTTCTCAAAACGGCTTTATTCGTTGATTTCTCAAACAGCAAGAGCTCTTAGAAAAAACAGAGAGCTTGAGCCTAAAAACGCTTTATAGCAGACACCAAAGCACCCGTCCTTCTATATGAACCAGGCAGCTTCCGTGCTTTTGGCAATAGCGGTATAAATTACAACAACTCATTCACTAAACTGCTACGTGTAAGATCGACAGAAAAGAGAATTTCCTAGACTTTCTCTCTAAGCCGTAGAGTATTGAATACTTCTGCGCAAGCTATTCCAATTCGGAAAACATTTTCAAGACAGCGCTTAGAAACACGACAAAGTGTCAGAAAACAAGTTTGCAGAGATTTCCCCTTTCTGTAAAACGTCCTAAAGCTCGCTTCAGGCAAAGGTTTTAGAAGGTTTAAAACACATGTAAAATCAATAACCACTTATATATAGATTCAGTAAAGTGCTGTCCGCAGAAGTAAGAGACAAACAAATTCCAACAGTTGCTTCAATGGCTGTTGCAGTGGCACTCGTTAATCGTGTGAAAACAACAAAAAAGCTCTCAACGTGCGTCAATATGTATATGACAAAGATCACAAATAAAGTAATTTTGTTTCAATAATTGACACCCCAGACAGATGACAGTCGGTTACTGCGATATCTATCGTCGAGCTACCTATCTCCAAACAGGCGTTTGGACGGACTTTAGGCAGATGGCGCTCCAGCTAGGCAGAACATGACGCTACTTTTCTCACTGACGGGCGGTTTGCTAATCGCCGTTGCGCTGCAGCTAGTCACAGCAAACCTAGGCATCGCCGTGGGTTTGACCTTGCTAAACTGGCGTCCACAAGACCATGGCGACCAACGCTCAGACGATTTTGCCGATTCTGCTCGTACCGCTGACCCAGCCAGCTCTGGTATGGCACCGCCTGATGATGGCAACGACCAAGAGGCATCAGCACCTTCAGAATTTTCTCTGCCGATTACTCACTTGCTGGGTTTTAGCGTGGCGGCTGGCCTATCGATGGTGCTGTTCGTAGCCGCACTGCTATCCGCCGAATTCAGTCAGCTGGTAGCCCCTCGCAGGGGCGTTATATTTGGCCTCATATTGTGGGCGACCTACTGGCTGCTGTTTATTTGGCTCAGCTCTACGACAGTGGCGATCGCAGCTAATTCATTACTGGGAACTGCGATCGCTGGCGGGCAGCGACTACTCACAGCCATCACCCATACCCTCAGCTCAGCCGATTCATCGGCCAGCCCATCTGTAGAGCAGTCAATACTCAAAGAACTCTCAGCAGAAATTTCGCAAATTGCCAGCGTACAGAAAGAGCTGCCTGCCTTGCTAGCCAGTCAGCAAGATACGCTGATTGCTGAAATTTGCGATCGCACCCACCTTTCCTCCACAGAGGTACAGCGCATTATCGAAGCGATTGATCCTGACAACCAGGCTCACAGACAATCTCTTAAGCAACCAGCACATAATGACGAGTCGCAAGCTTCAGAAAAAAAGGCAGCAATATCAATATCAGCAAAACATGCAGCCGTTGCAGCCGTACCCCCCACCGTCACCTCTACATCCCCGCCCCATGCCGCGCTTGTCTCACAACTCGACTTGCCCAGCTGGCAGAGCATTCTCAAACAGGCACTCACCCAGGTAGATCTATCTGATTGGGACATTGAGACACTACTGCAACAGCTTCCCCAAGGTGTACAACCGAATCGGTATGCTGCTGCTTTCGCGAGCAATTCGACCACTTTAACCGAAAAGCCCGCCCTAGAAACAGCGCCCGCTGACTACCATGCGGCTATCGAATCTATGCAGTCAAAGCTCATCGCTTACTGCCGCTATACCAACCCTGACCTATTGACGCCTGAGCACTTAGCCCAAAAAATAGATGCCCAGTGCCAAATGCACGATCTACCCAAGGACGAATGGTGTCAGAACAGCATAGATATAGAGAGCATAGAGTCTGTACTACACCGCCGAAAGAAACTTTCTGAACAGAAAAAGCAACAGCTAATCAATACGTTACGTCAGTCTTGCCCAGCAGCAGCTACTTCCCAAGCAGCACAGGGACCCACAGGAGAGAAAACCGACGATTCAGATAATTCCGGAGACGAGCTATCTGTGCGGGCGATCGCACACAAAGCCTATCAAATCTTAGAAAGTCATCTAGCGGCTGTAGACTGGTCGCAGGTATCCCTAGAAGATGTTAAGCCCGAAATTGTTTTACTACTCGATCAACTCGAATCAGGGTCGCTGCAATCATTGGACTGGGCTGCTCTAAGCGATCGCATTCGAATTCCATCTGCGGCTAAAGCGGAGTTTGTTACTTGGCTGAAAGAGGTCTTTCGAGAAAAGCTGCAGATGGAAAAGCTGCGGATAGAAAAGCCAGATATTGAAAGACTAAAAACCGTTCCTCCATCAGCAATGGAAGCTGGCAAGCTGCTATCACAGCAGCTCTCCCAAAAAATTACTCAGCTCCTAACCTATCAAGAGAAGTCGGCGCTGCAGCCTGATAAGCTCACCCCGCAACTCGCCCAAATTGTCGTCAGTACGCTATCTACCGTTCCCCGTCCGGCAGAACTTGTCAGCACATCAGATATCGGCCACTTGTGGCAGACTCTCTGGAACAGAGACACCTGGCAACAGGCTCTAGAAAATCGAAAAGATCTGACAACAGAAGAAGTTCAACAGCTCCTCAGCTGGGGAGAAACGGTCTGGCAACTCAAAGCGCAACAGGTTGGAGACTGGCTACAGGCAGCGCAAGCTGAGGCTCAAAAGCTATTGTCTTTGCCTCTGTTGTCTTTGCCAATGGCTTTACCAGATGTAGCCGCTGTAGAAACCGCCCGGCAGCGTGTCGTCAATCAAATTGTGCAGGTGCAGGAACGGCTTTCTGAGCGAGCGATCGCAGCCCAAGCCAAAATTCAGCACCAGGCAGATACCGCCCGCCAACAAGTTGCGATCGCTGCCTGGTGGATTTTCATTGCCCTTATTTCATCCGGCAGCGCCGCCGCAGGCGCGGGTTGGCTCGCCGCGACCTACTGAATTTTCAGCATTCAGATATCTCAAAAAGGATGCTCCGAAGGCTTGCGAAAGTACCCCTGCGAGTGATGATTTCGCAGACAGGCGTTATCTGCAGACATAGACAGCGCCTGTCTGCGATGAGCTACCTCTAGTCAAGGTAGGCAATTGACAGCGAATCAGGGGGAATGGATTAGGTTAATCGACTTTATAGAGGGAGAATAGCGTGCGTAGCAGCATTTTGCCGATGAAAAGCCAGATATCTATTGATTATGGGCTTTAAGAACTATGCATCTATCGTAGTAGCTGTGGTTTCTGCCGTTTTAGTCGCAGAGGCCGCTGACTTTTTGAAGCTAGACGTACACAGCAGAGAAACACTTACCCTGCAGCCAACAGCTATCTATCACGCATTCAACCAACCATTTAGTGATGTGGAGACTTTTGCTTGCGCGCTGGCAGATCAGGGATACTCACACGTACAAATCTCTCCTGCACAGCAGTCGAACCCTGGGAATGAATGGTGGAAACGCTATCAGCCTTACGACCTCAGTGTGATCGAAGGGTTGGGATCAGAGCGCGATTTGCAGCAGCTTATTCTGGCAGCCCATAGCTGTGACCTAAAAGTAGTTGCCGACGTTGTATTCAACCACATGGCAAATCTGGACGGCGGAGAAGACTTCGAAGACCTTTCGAAATATCCCAACCTATCGGCTAGCGACTTCAATACCAATCCAGACAACGTCGGTGAAAAGCACTGCGGCATCAACTACAGCGATGGAAATCGAGGGTCGGAGTTGAACTGTTGGCTCGGCGACCTGCCCGACCTCCAATTTACAGACAATGTAAAAGTCGTTCAAAAGGCTCACCTACAAACGCTTCTGGACCTAGGCATAGATGGCTTCCGCTTCGATGCGGCTAAGCATATCCCTACAGAAGTACTGACAGAATACCTTGACTACATTAATCAGCAGAGTCAAAACCAGGCTTGGAACTATTTGGAAGTGATCAGCGATCGCGACACCCGCGCAGAAGACTACAACTGGATTGCCGCCGTCACCGACTTTGTTCTCTACAATTCATTAAAAAGTGCCTTCACCTTCGGCGGAGACCTCCGTTCGCTGCCGGCCAATGCCGTAGATGACTCGCGTAGCGTTACCTTCGGCACCAATCACGATACGATTCGTTCACTAAACAGCGCTGCCCTCAATCCCTACAACGACATCACCGATTCGTATCTGGCGACGGCCTACGTACTGGGCAGAGAAGGGGGCACCCCGCTTATTTTTTCTGCCGACCACGCCAATGCTGGCGGGATAGATATTCAAAGAAGGGACGCCCTGTACTTTATTCGTGAGCCTTTCGAGCAATGCAGCGAGGCCGCTAATTGATAGACAACTCCTCAGAACTCTGCTTCGCGAAGTACTCTTGCAAGAGCAAATGAAAGAACCGATATCGCCCCCCTACGCGCTGAAGTAGCTGCCGTTCGGTGCAATAGTCGAGGAATCTTACGTAGTCCCTCGGGATAGAGCCTTCATACTGCAGAATTGTTCTCAGCACATAGTGACGAAAAACAGCTTTTCCGCCATCTTTCGCACCAAACTGCAAGACTTTTACCGCGCCTACGCCTAGGCAAACCAGTCCTAGCACTAGGCTAAGTCGAATGTCTTGTTTTACCGTCCAGGCCAGCAGCGCAGAGAGTCCGCAAAAACCCATCAAAATAATAAATCGCAGCGCGCCCAACTTGGTCACATTCAACATCACTTGGCGCACACCCTGTCCAGGAGACTTTTTATCTTCTAAGTCCGACCTAGAATAGCTCGGCTTTAGCTGAGCAAAGCAGCCTAAGCACGTAGCATAGAGCGCTCCAAAAACGCCTCCCCAAAGTGGCCTTGGACTTATCCATGCCTCAGCTGGCACAAACAAGCTAACCAGATACCCCAGAAAAGCACCTGCGCCTGCGCCAGCTATGATTTGGGCTACCACTACAGCAGCATTGAATGACAGCGTCATCACATCATAGAAGGCTATCTCGTCGATGAAGTCATTGAGTGCAGTCTCTGTAGCCACAGCATCGTTCAGTTTCTCTCTGATCGCGTCTATGCTGTGATGACGGAAATAGGTTGTTGCTGTAGTGATGATTTCTACCGAAGCGATCGTGATAGAAGACAAAAAAGGAAACCCCAAAAACCGGTAGACCGCCGGTCTTGTAGAACGGACGCCTAGCTTTCTTTTGAGCTTGTCTGTGTATTCGGCAAGAGAGCGCTGTATAAGGAGATCGAACATGATGTCGAACGTGAAATACGCGGCTAGCCCGCTACGGCTTTTGATATACATCGGCTGCAACCGCTCAAGGATAAACTCTGTCTGTGAAGACTGCGACAGCATATCGGCGACCTGATTCAGCCAATATTGGGTTTGTTCTTTGGTCGGGGGCTGTTGTTTACGATAGAAATTGTTTTTTATTTCCCTGGTGAGCATGCGCTGCACGTAGGCTTCTAGAAGATATGTCCGCCGCTCATCGACTGAAGCCGCCTGTTTTGAACCTAGGGCGGAAATCTCCTTTCGTGAGAGGATAGCAATATTGAGCAAAAGTGGACTGTGTGCGAGTTCATACAGAGCTTCGTCCCGCTCAAGAATAGCTATAAAGTCTATCTGCGCAAGATCATTTAAGTAAGTTCTTATCTGCTCGTCAGTTAGCTCACGGAGTAGGACGGCACCGTTCAGAGTAAGGGGTATCTCACAGCTGTCATACTCTTCCTGTCGGCTGCAGATCAGCAGCGATCGCACCCGCAGTTCACTGGCCATGAGCTGGTTGATGTTTTCTATACAGGGGCTTTGCTGATTGCTGGGGAGTTCATCTAGCCCGTCTAGCATGACGGCGAACTTTTGGGCCTTGAGTAGCATTTCGGCTAAATCTGTATTCAGGCCATACTTGGACTTGAGTTCTATTAGTAGCCACTGCCAAAGTGACTGTTCAGTTTGCCGGTAAGTTGAAAGGCTGAGCAAAACGGGGATAGGGGCCTCTGGCTGGGTCTGAGCGCGATCGCACAGTACCTTTGCCAGATCCAGCATTAAGGTCGTTTTACCTGTTCCCGGCTTACCCAGTATCAGCAGCTTTCCATCTGCCTCATCAAAAACCTGCTCAATGCGCCATGCATCCGGGACCGGGGCTGGATCGCGGTTGCCGAGTTTGTTTTCTGCATCCCAGGGTCGCCGCACCTTTTCGGGATGAAATTCCATTTTCAGCGGAATCAGCTGATTGTGCTGCAGCGACTGCTTCAGCCGGGAAGTGACTTCCCCTTTCACCACTGTGAGAAAGGTTTTCTCATAGTCTGGGCGAATTTTTAGCAGCAGGCGTATCGCTTCCGCATTGGCCCCACTGACAAAAATATTGCGATCGCCCGTGACAATCACCGCCCCATCGGCACTGCCGCCAATGGCAACTGAGCCTTCTCCAGTTGCGATCGCGACAGATTGCGCCTGATGTCTAGCCGCCGACACCACCGCATCTAGTTCCTCCGGGCTGAGTAAGGCCCCCGCATCAATCCGCTGAAAAATCGCCTGTAGGTCTAAAGGTGCTGTCATAGAACCGCGTCAAATAAACCCATGCCCCAATCTTTTCTAAGGTTTGTCCCCATCGGTCCGCCGCAGCACGTTTGTAATCGCATTGCGCGTCGCTTCTGCACCAAATCCCCAGGCAACCAGAGAGAAATAGTCCACCGGGCCATCTTCTCCGAAGGTCGCCTTCTCCAAATACAGCTGATTGAACCCTGTTCCCGCCAAGAATACAATAGTGGTTAGGTATCCAGCCGTAGAGAACAGCCGTAACCGTTGATTAGCGGACAAACCAGCTGCCCCCAACCATTTGAGAATCGGATTTTCATCCGGTGAAAATGTAGGATGCCCTTCGAAGTCCTGCGCCTGCATCGCTTCTGCACCGCTTAGACTTGGCGCTGGTGCCGCAAAGCTGATGTCCTCAATGGCGGAGGCTGAGACCTCTGGTGACTTTGCCACCCCCAGCTCAAACCCCCTAGAAATTGTCTCCGGGACCCTTGTCGCCTTGATCTCCTCAATCTCGACTATTTCCTCCATGGCTTCGCGGATGTCAGTTTCCAGCGAAGAAAAAGCAGCGGCTTCGAGAGTATTTGCTGGGGAGAGATCGGCTATTTGTTGGGAAAGTTGGTCTGATTTCTTCTCTAGTTTGCCGAGTTTCTCTTTCACTTCAGGGGTCAAAATCTCGGGCGTTAGCGTATCGCCTTTCAGCGGCGCTAGCTTTGCCTGCAGACGATCAAAATGACGGCGAAGGTCTGCATAAGCTGCCAGCTGCTGCGTGTACTCATTGACTTGGCGGGTCAACGCACTGACCCCGGCAAATCCTGCGATTCCAGCTAGGGCTTCTTTAAGCCTTTTCTGCACTGCTTGCCTGTAGCGCGCAGCCATATCATCACTCTTGTCAAGTGACGCCTGTAGCCGCTGGTCAAGGTCTTGGATGTCACTAATAATGGCGAGCCAGCCCAGACGCTCACGGGCCCATGTCCGCCATAGGTTACTGGCATCTGCAACGGCCTGTTGTGCATCGCTTAGCTGTTTTGAGCGACGAAATTCTTTAGCATCGTGCAATAGGGGAAAAATCTTCGAAGCAAACGCTTTTGGCAGCTCGCTATCGGCCTCTATCTGGGCGCGCAGGCCGTCCATGCTTACCGTCAGCTGATCGGCACTGCGTCCCCAGCGCGTGTAGCTTGAGGTTGTTGTGCCCAGCAGCACGCCTAGAACCAAGAGGAAAAGCGGCAGCGGCCACGCATCTTTGACCTGTACTGTGACTGGAATGCTGGTCTCACTGTCTGGGTAGCTGACAAGGAGAGCGCCCTGATAGGCACCGCTAGCGGCGTTGCCCAGGTCGAAGGTTACTGGCAAGTTTTGTAAGCTGTTGGCTTCGATGCTTTCAAGGTTGGTATCGATAGTGATAAGGGACTTGGAAAAAACACGATCGCGATCGCTGTTGTACAAGTCAAAGGTATAAATTTTTACACTCTCAACAGACTCGGTAGCCCGCAGGGCCAGATTCCGAGTTTCTGACAGGTCTGCTTCAAAAATGCGCTCTATAAAATTTGGGCGAGAACCTATCACGGTTAGGGTGTCGGGTTCGACAACCACCTGGCTCTGAGCGGATCCAGGCAACGCCGAAGCTAGGCTCATCCCGATAAATGAAAATGTCGCCAAGCGAGACTTTAACGATTTCATCTTTACTCTTTTATCTGAGAGGGTGACACAACAGCTAGGAGGTAATGAGGACGGCATTCATAGCCTTGAGACCTTTGAGATGATAGCGAAT
>JBCBJS010000052.1:0-33571 GCA_038523095.1 Cyanobacteria bacterium J06626_6 | reverse complement strand
CGTTCCTACCAGTGCCAAGACGTTGAGTCCTAATACTTGAATGAGTAGTCGGTTAGGTTTGGCCAGCATGAACAGGTTAAGTGAAGTTTAAGCTTCACTTAACCCTATCTGAAAACACATAGTTTGTGTGTTTTGCATTACAAACTTGCTGGCGCGTTATTTCCCTTTGGATTTAAGCAATGACTTGCTTCAGCGCCGAGAGGAAGGTGTTCACGTTTTCTTTCTTGGCGTTGTAGCCCATTAGGCCGACGCGCCAGACTTTGCCTGCTAGGTCGCCTAGGCCGCCGCCAAGTTCCATGTTGTGCTCATCAATCAGCCTGGCGGTGACTTGCTTGCCGTCTATGCCTTCAGGAATGCGAACGGTAGTGAGGGTGTGCAACCGGTGCTCGCGGGGGACGTGGCACTCAAGGCCCATGTCTTCTAGGCCGGCGTAGAGGTGCTCTGCGGCTGCTTGGTGTCGCTGCCAGCGGGCTTCGAGACCTTCTTTGGCGAGCAAACGCAGGGCTTCGCGAATGGCGTAGGTCATGTTGACGGGGGCAGTGTGGTGGTAGGTGCGGCCTTTGCCCCAGTAGTTTGCCAGGAGAGACATGTCGAGGTACCAGTTGGCCACTTTGCTCTTGCGATTGTTGAGGGCTTCGAGGGCGCGATCGCTCATGGTAAAGGGTGAACTGCCGGGCGGGCAGCTGAGGCCTTTTTGGCTGCAGCTGTAGGCCAAGTCCACGCCCCACTTATCTAAAAATAGGGGCACGCCGCCTAGGCTGGTGACGGTGTCGAGCAGCAGCAGACAATCGTACTCACGGCACAAGTCGCCAATGCCTTCCATGGGCTGGCACACGCCCGTGGAGGTTTCTGCATGAACGATGGCCATGATTTTGGGGCGGTTGGCTTCGAGGGCAGCGCGAATATCGCTGAGGGTGAAGACGTCTCCCCAAGGGCGGTCGATACGGCTGATGTCTGCGCCGTAGCGGCCTGCCATGTCCATGAGGCGATGGCCGAAGTAGCCGTTGACGCACACGAGCACTTTGTCGCCAGGTTCTACGGTGTTGGCCAGGGTGGCTTCCATAGCAGCAGAGCCGGTACCGCTGACTGGCAGGGTCATGCGGTTGTTGGTTTGCCAGGCGTAGCGCATGAGTGCCTGCACTTCGTCCATGAGCTGCAGGTAGGCTTTGTCGAGGTGGCCGATGGGCTGGCGGTCCATGGCCGAAAGCACTGCAGGGTCGGCGTTAGAGGGGCCAGGGCCGAGCAGCAGGCGCGCCGGAATGTCGAGTGGGCTCAGGGACTGGAGATGGCCATTGTCGATGGTGGGCCTTGGGATGGGGAGGGTGGTGGTCATGGAAAAATCGAGGGTTTCCTAATTTTTTTCTGTAAACTAGACTACCGCGAGTGCGGAAGTGCCAAAAGGGTAGCAAAGGTTTGTTTTGGGGTTTTGTGCCGTGTGCTGGTAGGCGTTTGCCCGCGCTGCCAAGAATGCTATTGAGGATGCTTTGGTTTTAAGGATTCTTGGGTTAAGGTAGCTTATCCGTTGGATAGGGTATGTCTCAGGTGGGTAGAGAACGTGGGTCAAAACTTGAGCAAAAACGTGGGTAAGAACTATGGTGACGCTTGAAGCTGTGCAGGACGATATATACAGAGGTGCGCAGCAGCAGTATGTGTGCGATCGCGTGATTAACCTGTATCAATCACCCAAGCGCGAGGGGCTGGTTACCCAGGCGGATGTGGGTCACCGGCTCCGCGTTCTAGAAGTGTCCAAGGACCAGAGCGCTCTGCGAGTGAGTAGCTGTAAGGACGACTACCCCGGCTGGATTGCCGCAGCACACTTTGCCGACCTGACGCCTGCTACAGAACCTTTGTCCATACCCAGCCTGACGGAGCGCGAAATTGCAGCGCGACTGCCTCGGGTGATTGCCTTTGCTGAAGCGGCAATGGCGGTGCCAAATGAGTACCTTTGGGGTGGGGCGACTGCGCCCAACTACGACTGTTCGGGGCTGGTGCAGGCGGCGTTTATGTCGGCGGGTATTGTCTTGCCGCGAGATTCCTATCAGCAGGAGGGATTCACTCAGCGAGTAGACCTGACTGAGCTAAAGCCGGGCGACCTAATCTTTTTTGGTACGCCGGAGCGGACGACCCATGTGGCGCTGTATTTGGGGGATGGCCGCTATGTTCACAGCTCTGGTAAGGACAAGGGACGCAATGGAATTGGGCTCGATTCGATTACGGATTTGAGTGAGCCGGTAAGCCAGACCTATTATGAGCTGCTGCGCTGCTTTGGCCGGGTGACGAGGTGCTATCAGCCGCTGGGAAGCGCGTAGCACGTTTTGGCTGGCGCAAGGAGCAGAAGGGGATGGGGTGAGGCGCAGGCATGGTAGCCCGGTGGCTGAAGCGACTGGTCCGGTGGGGAATTGTCGGCGGGACGCTGCTTTTTGTTGGGCGATCGCTCTGGATTTACTGGCCGGATGTGCGGGCTATTTCGCTGACGGCTGGGGGCTATGGCTGGCTGGTGCTGGCCGGTGGCATAACGCTGGTGGCCCATGGCTGGGCGGGCTGGGTGTGGCATGAGCTGATGACGCTGTGGGGCGTAGAGCGCAGCGGGTGGTGGGCGGTGCAGACGTATTTGCTGACGAATGTCGCGAAGTATTTGCCGGGGAATGTGTGGCACTTTTATGGCCGGGTGCGGCGGGTGCAGGGGGCCGGGGGCGGGCTGCAGCAGGCCTTGGCTAGTGTGATTGCAGAGCCGCTGGTGATGGCGGTGGGGGCGCTGGGGGTAGCGGCCTTTGCGAGCACGGGCGACTGGCTGCTCGGTGTGTTGTTTGGGGTGGCTCAGGTTGGGTTTGTGGATAGCTGGCTGCTGCGGTTGGGGCTGCTAGTGGGGTGGGCGATCGCACTTTGTTTGCTCCGTCCGCGCTGGCTCAATCCTGTGTTGCAGCGGCTTAGTCAGCTGCGATGGCGGCGGATGGCTCAGCATGATGGGGCGCAGGCCGATGGGCCAGGGGGGATGGAGCCAGGAAAACTGCTTGACCCTGGATCACAAGAAGCGCCGCCCCTGCGTTTGAGGCGGTATCCACTGCGGCCTTTGCTAGGTGAAATGCTGTTTGTGTGCGGGCGATCGCTCGGCTTTGTCGCCACGATGATGGCGCTGACATCGCTGACGCCTTGGGACTATCCAGTGCTGGTTTTGGCATTTAGCGTTGCTTGGCTGCTGGGATTGGTGGTGCCGGGTGCGCCGGGCGGGATTGGTGTATTTGAGGCGAGTGCGATCGCGCTGCTGAGCAGTCATTTTTCTGTGGGGCTGATTGTCAGCGCGGTGGCCTGTTACCGGCTGACAAGCACCCTGGCGGAAGTGATTGCAGCAGCGCTGGTGTGGCCTCTCAGCAAAGGGTTGCGGGGCTGACGATGTAGTTGAGGGCGCGCTATTTTAAGACTGTTTGAGGGGACTGCTTGTTAGAAGAGCTTTTTTCCATCGTGTTCGCTGACCCGCTAGTGTAGGGGTAGACCCACCCCAACCTCCGCTGCGCTGCGGCCACCAACCGACCACAACTTTCCCGGCGTCTCCCTCCTCCAAATGCCCCTCCCCATCCCCCCACTCTCCCACTCCCCCGCTCCCCCACTCTCCCTTTCTGTCGTCGTCCCCATCTACAACGAGGTCGAGACGATCCCACTCCTGGTGGATCGGGTCTGCGCGGTGCTGCGCGAGTTGCCCTACAGCTCTGAATTTATCTGCGTAGACGATGGCTCTACGGATGGTTCAGCGGCCCTGCTAAAAAAGCTGGCTGCATCGAACAGTGCGCTAAGGGCCGTTCTGCTCAGGCGAAACTACGGCCAGTCTGCGGCGATGTCTGCCGGGTTTGACCATGCCCAGGGGCGGGTGATTGTCACGCTCGATGGTGACCTGCAAAATAATCCGGCGGATATTCCCAAGGTGTACGCCAAAATTTTGGAGGGGTATGACTTGGTGAGCGGGTGGCGGGTGAACCGGCACCGGGGAGATTCTGCGGTTCGCCGGGTGCCTTCAAAAATTGCCAACTGGCTGATTGGCAAGGTGACTGGGGTGGCGGTTCACGACTATGGCTGTACGCTGAAGGCGTATCGGGCAGAGGTGGTGCGGGATATGCACCTCTATGGTGAACTGCATCGGTTTTTGCCTGCTTTGGCCAATATTGAGGGGGCCAGAATTACGGAGGTGCCGGTGGACCATCAGGCCCGGCAGTTTGGCCGCAGTAAGTATGGCCTAGGCCGGACGCTGCGGGTGATTATGGATTTGCTGACGATCTTTTTTATGCAGAAGTTTTTGACGCGGCCGATGCATATTTTTGGCACGTTTGGCATTCTCTCTTTGCTGAGTGGGATGGGGATTGCGCTGTATTTGGCGGTGGTGAAGTTTGTGATGCGGGCCGACATTGGCCAGCGGCCGCTGTTGATGCTGGCGGTGGTCCTCTTTTTGACGGGGATTCAGCTGTTTAGCTTTGGGCTGCTGGCTGAGCTGCTAATGCGCACCTATCACGAGTCTCAGCGGCGGCCGATTTACCGCGTTCGTGAGGTGGTGGGTGCGGCTGAGTCTCAGGTGGCTTTGGTCAATCGATAGGGGATGGTTTTGTAATGTCTGTTTTGTCTCCGGCGGATGGTGAGCAGCGGCAGGACGCTCAGTACGGTGAGCCGATGCGTGGCAGGCGAAAGGATGAGTGGGTGGGCCATCCGGTGGGCTGGCTGGTGGGATTGTTTGCGATCGCACTCCTGATTCGCCTCACTTACCTTGCTGCCAAACCTGCCTGGATGGATGAAGTCTCGACGATTCTCTTTAGCCTGGGCAATTATTCTCGCTTGATTCCGACTGATCGGGTGATTAGCCTGGCGCAGATGGTGCGGCCGCTGCAGCTGACGCCGGGGGCAACGGCTGCCGATGCGGTGACAAATCTACTGGCTGAAAACAATCATCCGCCTGCGTATTTTGCGCTGGCGCACGGGTGGATGATGGCGTTTCATCGGATGGTGGGTGACCTGGGCCGGGCGGGCGATGGGGCGGTGTATGCTTCGGTGTGGGCGTCGCGGGCGCTGCCTGCGCTGTTTGGGGCGCTGGCGGTGCCGGTGAGCTACGGGCTGGCTTGGCTGAGCTTTGGGGGAGAAGGGGCGGGCGAACGGTTGGAGGCCCGGCGGATTGGCTTGCTCTGTGCGGCGCTGATGGCGGTTTCGCCGTTTTCGGTATTTTTGTCGCAGGAGGCGCGTCACTACACGCTGGCGATTTTGACGGTGATGGGGTCGCTGTGTTGCTTTGCCCTGGCGGTGCGGGCGGTGTTGCAGCGACGGCCAGTTGGCTGGCTGACGGTGGCGCTGTGGGTGGGGGTGAATGCGCTGGGCATTGCGGTGCACTACTTTTGCGGGCTGACCTATGTCATGGAGGGGTTGGTGCTGCTGGTGCTGCTAGTGCGTGAGTGCCTGAAGGATGGTGCTGCCTGGCATCGTGGTCACTGGGTGAGGATTTATGTGGTGGCGGTGGGGACGGCGCTGGGGGCGCTGGTGTGGCTGCCGGTGCTGCTGAATTTTTATGGGAGTCCGCAGACGACTTATATTACGTCTGGATCGCGGGGGCTGAAGTTTTGGTTGGGGCCGATTGCGCAGTCGGTGGTGGGCTGGATATATGC
Source organism: Cyanobacteria bacterium J06626_6 (assembly GCA_038523095.1). Lineage (GTDB taxonomy): Bacteria > Cyanobacteriota > Cyanobacteriia > Phormidesmidales > Phormidesmidaceae > Phormidesmis. The sequence continues at coordinate 27,938 of JBCBJS010000052.1, read as the reverse complement.
GGTGTTTTCGCCGGTGACGAGTGGCTATGGCTGGCCTGCGGTGACGCTGATTGTGGTGTCTTGTGTGCTGTTGTTGTTTGGGTTTTTGCCTTGGTTTGTGAGGAACTGGGTGCGATCGCTCCGGTTTCAGTGGGCAAAGCAGACGTTGCGACCGGGGCTATTGGCCATGGGGGGCTTTTTCCTCGTGGGCAATTTGGTTTTTTTATTGATTTGCTATGGTGCGGGGTTCGATATTACTCGGGGGCACCGGTATAGCTTTGTTTTTTATCCGAGTATTGTGATTTTGGTGGGGGCGGGGTTGGCGCCGTTTTGGTCGGCTGAAGGGCGGGGAGTAGAAAGGTTGGGAGTAGAGGGGCGGGGAGTGCCCAGAAGGGGGGCTAGAGGAGTCTTCAGAGGGGAGGGCTTTTCGTGGGTGAAGTTGCCGTTTGTGCGCAGGTACGTTGGGGGGCGTACGTTTGTGTTGATTGTGTTGTTTGTGGGTTTCTTAGGGGCGCAGACGATTGTGTTGGACCGGACGCATCTGAAGTTTTATAAGGCGGATCGGTTTGTGGATTTTATGCAGGCGAATTCTAGCTATCCGGTTTATGTTTCGACGTCTACGGTGACGGGGGAGCAGCCGAGTGTGCTGGGGATAGAGATACTGTCTGCGGCTTGGGAGGTGCAGCGGCAGCTGGCTGCAGAGGCGGGCGGAGCTTCTGCATGGCCTAGTGAGCCCAAGTTTATTCTGCTGGAGAGAAATTTGCTGACGGACAGCGATCCGAATGCGCGGATTGAAGAGATGGTGCTGGATGAGGCGCTGATGCCGAGGCCGTTTGACTTGTGGATGATTGGGATGGTGCCTATTTTGAAGAAGGAGGGCTGTAGCGATCCGATGCGGGGCAATAAGGGATCTTTTGCCTATAGTCACTACGTGTGCCCGGTTCGGTAGCTTGCGTGCACCTGGATCTTTTGGGGAGTTGCTAATTGGGTATGTGTAGCCAGCCAAATACGTCGTCAGCGGATAGCGTGAGATCTATACCTGTCAGGGCTGGCAAATTCTGAGAGCCGCGAAACAGCTTAATCTGCGACTCGGCGGATAGCGTCAATATGTTTTCTGCTTCTGGGTCTATTAGCCATCCTAGTGCTGTGCCGTGCTCTACGCAGTGCAGTAGCTTCTCCAGAGGCCTCGTTTGAGCTTGATCTGGCGATAAAATTTCGATTGCCCAGTCAGGATAGGTTTCAAACCGATTGGCAATGCGCCCCGATGGGGTACGTGGAATCCGCTCCCAGCGAAAGATGGAAACGTCGGGTACGATGGCGGCATTGCCAAAGACGCAGCGCAGTTCTGAAAAGGCTTTGGCGATGCGCTGTGTTTCTGCCGCTTGGTCAATAGCTTTACAGAGCGCAACCTGTATCAGACTGTGCTCTCCTTGGGGCATCGGTTTTTGTATCGTTTGATGGTTGATATATTCGCTGGCAGGTTGGGTCTCTGGTAGCTGCAAAAACGCAGCTAGTGTCAGGGGAGGTGCAGAGGCTTGAACCATAAGACGTATCTCTGTCGTAGCGGCTCTCCTTATAGTCTACTGCCTTCGACTGCCCTAGTTTTAACAAAGCGCCTACGGTGAGCCCATCGGGTCGGCTGTTCTGCCCGCATCTGATTGAGAGCGAGAACGCGAAGAAAGTTGCCATTGTTGCCTGCATGAGGAAATTTCTAATCTGTCTCAATTCGATGGTGAAGGATAACGAATAATGGGACGACTACAAGGTGACTGCGTTGCTGCAAAAGGTCTGATTCTATTTGGTTTGAGCGGCTTCCCATCAGCTGTTTAACAGTCTCTTTCTAGCCGTTTATCGTCTGTTTTTTGACTCTCAGAAGGCAGGCTAGATGAACATGCTTATTTTTTGACTGTTGCAGACAAACAGTAAGCAGAAAGCAAGCTTGCACAGCTCACCTTCTCCTGAAATTTCCCGTGATCGCCCTTGACAGCAAACATAATCGCTTGCGGGGTAATGGAATCTGAACCGTAATTCACTAGCAAACAGTACCATATTGCCCTACCGTTTCCGTCCCCTTGCGGGGTAATGGAATCTGAACCTTCTGGTTGGGTGCTAAAGACCGATGGTACTTTCAGGTTTCCGTCCCCTTGCGGGGTAATGGAATCTGAACACTTTTGGGTGGCGTGAACGTGCGGTGCAACTTTTTGTTTCCGTCCCCTTGCGGGGTAATGGAATCTGAACGAAGCCCTTGAGCCGGTGCCTCAACAATCGTTGCACCAGCGTTTCCGTCCCCTTGCGGGGTAATGGAATCTGAACGAGGAGTACATTGAGCCTTTTTTCAGTGAACTCCTAAGGTTTCCGTCCCCTTGCGGGGTAATGGAATCTGAACCCGAACTTGCGGCTGCTTGTGCTAAGTACGGCTACCTCCGTTTCCGTCCCCTTGCGGGGTAATGGAATCTGAACTTTTACAGTTTGGTCTATCCTTTCAAGCCTGTGACTTGTTTCCGTCCCCTTGCGGGGTAATGGAATCTGAACTTTACAGGTGAATTGCTTAACACCTTTGGTCGTGACCGTTTCCGTCCCCTTGCGGGGTAATGGAATCTGAACCGGATTCAAATACTCTGCAACGTACACTCAAGTTTCCGTCCCCTTGCGGGGTAATGGAATCTGAACCAATACGGTTAGTACGGAAGATGCTCTGGAAGTGATTGTTTCCGTCCCCTTGCGGGGTAATGGAATCTGAACTTGGTCGCGGCGACCAGTGAGCCACTCCAAGTGTTTCCGTCCCCTTGCGGGGTAATGGAATCTGAACATCTTATGTTGCACTACGCTACTTCGGTAGCGTAAAAGTTTCCGTCCCCTTGCGGGGTAATGGAATCTGAACGATTTTTTAAACAACCTAAGCTGGTGGTGGGACCACTGGTTTCCGTCCCCTTGCGGGGTAATGGAATCTGAACCGTGATTATTTATCTGATGAGGAGCTAGGCACTAGTGTTTCCGTCCCCTTGCGGGGTAATGGAATCTGAACGCTATAGACTCTGATAAACGCTTACCCTAACCCTACAAGTTTCCGTCCCCTTGCGGAGTAATGGAATCTGAACTACAGAATAGTCAGATCGGATAGGGTGCATCTACTAGTTTCCGTCCCCTTGCGGGGTAATGGAATCTGAACACTCTGAATTTTTCGGGTGATGCGATGGTGCCAGATGGTTTCCGTCCCCTTGCGGGGTAATGGAATCTGAACCATCGAACATACTCCCTTACGCTCGCTGGCTCGTTTCCGTCCCCTTGCGGGGTAATGGAATCTGAACCCATGAGCATGGCGACTCAAGCTCACACTCGGTGGGATGTTTCCGTCCCCTTGCGGGGTAATGGAATCTGAACCTTCAGCTTCTAGCCTCCATTAGTTCCGTCACTTTCGTTTCCGTCCCCTTGCGGGGTAATGGAATCTGAACACGACTGAATTCCGTGGCTTTACAAATCGCCTTGAAGTTTCCGTCCCCTTGCGGGGTAATGGAATCTGAACCCAGGAAAGCAGGAGAAAATAACCATTAGCCCCCACGTTTCCGTCCCCTTGCGGGGTAATGGAATCTGAACCCCTGGCTTCTAGACCTCGCTCCACATAAGGATTTCAGAGGCCAAATTCGCGGGGGTCTGAAAGCACCCTCCGCAGTTGAGAATCAATCCTATTAGAGTGGTTGTGAAAACAGCTGAAACCTTTACGCCAAGGGCGATTCTCTAGGGTTCACGAAAGAATCAGGTTTTCAAGGTTCTGCAAACCCTAACGAATTTAGGAGCACACACAAACAATAAGCGCTGAATACAGACAAAACAAGCGTTTTTATTATCTCTTCATCTCTTTTGACGGAAAACGGCGCTTTCGATTGCAAGGGAAATTGAGGTGAACGCCCAAAAGCTACTCTGTGTAAGGGTTTCGTTCACTAGCCTGTTAGCTAGCCACGCCTGCGAGGCATAGAGCGCCAAAATAGCCGCAGCCTGGTTCTTTCAAAGCTGCTTCGATCCCCCTATGTTCCTTCCGCAAATAGAAAGTCGGGTAGCCACCCGCGAATCGTTTCCCATACCTGGGTCGGCCCAATGCCAAAGGCCAGCCACAGCCCCAACAGGAAAAAGCCGACAATAAAAGCCGCCTTGAGCGTGTCCTTTAAAAAGTCGATTAGCCAGAAGAAAATGACCGCAGCGATCGCGATCGCACCTATCGTTAATGCAATTTCCATAGCACGCTCCTGACAGTGACCTGGGTCGCTTGCGCCTGTGCTGGTGCGGCCACCCGCCCCCCAACCCATTCACAACGCTTCCACAATAATTTTCTTCCCTGCAAGTGTAAATCAATGCGGGAAGCGATGATTACGCAAAGCCAACTGCCAGGATGCCCAATATCTAGATGCCCGATGCCTGGCCTAGGCCACAGCGGGCGTCAGCTCAGTAACGGCGCGCCTGGCCCACTGGTCTACCGCCAAGATGTCTTCTAGAGTGGGGGTCGTATTGAGGTCGGCTCGGTGGCGATCGCACACCTTCTCAATTACTTTGGCAATTTCAAGATAGTGAATCTGCTCCTGCAAAAACAGCGCCACCGCCTGCTCATTGGCAGCGTTTAGCACAGCAGTCATGGTGCCGCCTGCGCGCCCCGCCGCATAGGCCAAATCCATACAGGGATACTTCACCCGGTCGGGTTCGCGAAAGGTGAGGTTGCCCGCCTTTACCAAATCCAGCGGCTGCCAGTCTGTATAGATGCGCTCGGGCCAAGAAATGGCATACAGCAGGGGCAAGCGCATATCTGGCCAGCCCAGCTGCGCCAGTACGGAAGTATCCTGCAGCTCAATCAGTGAGTGAATAATGCTCTGCGGATGGATCACGATGTCGATATCGTCGTAATCCATGCCAAATAGATAGTGGGCCTCTATCACTTCTAGGCCCTTGTTCATCAGCGTGGCTGAATCTACCGTGATCTTTTTACCCATCGACCAGTTGGGATGCTTGATGGCATCGGCCATAGTGACCTGGGGCAACTCTTCTACGGGCCAGTCGCGAAAGGCGCCACCAGAGGCCGTGAGCAAAATGCGCCTGAGCCCACCTTCGGGAACGCCCTGCAGACACTGAAAAATGGCGGAGTGCTCCGAGTCGGCAGGCAGCAGCTTCACGCCGTGCTTTTCTGCTAAAGGGAGCACCACCGGTCCCCCAGCGATCAGCGTTTCTTTGTTGGCAAGGGCGATGTCTTTCCCGGCTTCGATGGCCGCTAGGGTGGGCAGGAGCCCGGCGCAGCCGACGATGCCGGTGACCACAGCTTCGGCGTCGCCATAGCGGGCCACTTCCACGATGCCCTGTTCGCCAGCTATGATTTTGGGCTGGGGATCGAGGGGTGCGATCGCTGCTCTCAATTCGCCCAGCTTGCTTTCATCGCAGATGGCCACAATCTCGGGCTTAAACTGCATGACCTGCTCGGCAAGCAGCGTGGCATTACTACCTGCCGCAATCCCCACGAGCCGAAACTGATCGGGATGATGCTCCAAAATATCGAGGGTTTGGGTGCCGATGGACCCGGTGGACCCGAGCAAGGTGATGGCTTTCACAGGAGAGAACCCGTCCGTAATGTTGTCTTTAGAATTACTATAGGTTTTTTAGGGGGGCACCTCCAAATGTAACGGTCTGGATTGACCGTCGTTGCGTTGCTGTGTTGCATTGTTGTGTTGTGTTGCTGTAAACGGGCGGGCAAACAGTTGAACCGCAAACAGCTACGATTTAGGTGAAAGCGTCATAATAAATAGAGAGCATTGCGCCAAGTGCGCTGTGTTCTTTTTACTGGAGTAAGCGTAAAAATGGATGCATTCGCACCGTTTCCGCCTGAATGGACGAAAGATGCCGTGCATGCCCAACCCTTCGGCTGCCCCCAATGCGGGGCCAGTAGCCGGGAAGCGCAGCAAGTCTGGCTCAATCGCCGGGCGCCTGTATTTACAGATAATCGCAAGCGTAAGTATCAAGAGTTTTACCATTGTGAATGTGGCACTGTTTGGTGGGGCTGGAGCTCGGATCGGCCGCCGCTGGAGCTAGATAAGCGCCCTGAAGATAATTAGCGCCATTACCTAGCCGCCATTACCTAGTGCCATCCCCCTGTTTTGAGAGACCGCGTACAAAAAGGATTGTTTGAACTGTGGATGTTGTAGTGCTAGGCAGCTTAAACATGGACTTAGTTGCCCAAGTTCCGCGTTTACCCCAGCCCGGTGAGACCCTACTGGGCGATCGCTTCGATTCGGTGCCGGGGGGCAAAGGGGCTAACCAGGCGGTGGCTGCTGCCAGGCTAGGCGTGCCGACGGCGATGGTGGGCCGCATTGGCAACGATGCCATTGGCCAGGTACTGCTGAGCAACCTGCAGGCCGAAAAGATCGAGACACGGGGCCTGCTGGTGAGCAACAAGGCGTCGTCGGGCACGGCGCTGATTTCGGTGGCTCCCGAAACGAATCAGATTGTGGTGATTCCCGGTGCCAATGGAGAGGTCAATGAGGAAGACCTAGAGAACTTGCTGCCGTACCTCGATGAAGCTGAGGTGCTGCTGCTGCAGTTTGAAATTCCTATCCCCATCGTTGAGAAGGCCGCTGCGCTAGCCTATACCGCTGGCCTGACGGTCATCGTCGATCCAGCCCCTGCCCAGGGCCCGCTGCCCCTAGATTTTTGTGAATTTATCTCTGTGCTAACGCCAAACCAGACGGAGGCAGCGCTGCTGACCGGTCAGGCGGTGGAAGATATTCAGGGTGCGATCGCAGCTGCTGAAACCCTTCAGCGGCAGGGCATCGGGGTCGTGATTGTAAAAATGGGGGCGATGGGCTGCGTGTGTGCGACGGCGGCGGGCAGCTTTGCCGTGCCGGTGTATCGCGTAGATGCCTTGGATACGGTGGCGGCGGGAGATGCCTTTAATGGTGGCCTAGCAGCGGCGCTCTGTCAGCTCGATATACGCGGAGAGCGGCTGAGTGACCCCGCTGCGCTGCGGCAAGCGATTGACTATGCGGCGGCGGTAGCTGCGATCGCGGTTACCCGCTCCGGCGCGCAGACAGCGATGCCTACCAAAGCCGAAGTCGATGATTTTTTGCGGTTTCAGCGAGTGTGAATTGGGTGCCCTGCCCTTTTGAGCAGGCCTCTAAGTGCGCGATTGCTTTCTGCTACGCGTAAAAACACTGAAGAAATGGCAGAAAACTCATATAAACAGCGCTTGTTTAAAGCTATTTGAATGAATTTATGGGCCAATTTATCAATTGGATATGTTCTGGGGAAAGCTAATTTCAGCGAGAATACGGAAGTGCTCACTGGGCATTTCCGCGTTTTCGATATTGCTTAGAGAGATCCTGAATGAATACTGAAGCATACGCATCTACGGCGGGCTATGGCTTATCGCAAGTCGTCACCCCGGCATCTGGTTACCCAACTCTACCTGCGCCACCAGCGGCCAACAATCCCATTTTGTTTGTGCTTGTGCTGATGGCTTTCTTGGCATTTTTACGGAGCTATCAACAAAGTTAGCGAGGTGAATGCAAATAATGGTGTCTTGGCCCAGGGCGATCGCCCTGGGCTTTCTTTTGGGATGTGGGAGTGGGGCCACACCCTGCTTGGAACTTTACAGTTAGCCCTATGGTCCATATGGGGTAAGGAATCCAGTGCAATCGAAGCAAGCGAATAGAAAAACTCACGCGTAGGGTTAGCATCAAACATGGAACAGACTCGGCCCACATTTCTCGGGATTGGCGCTCACAAAGCGGGCACCTCTTGGCTGTACGAGCAGCTCATCACCCATCCCGATGTCTACATGCCGCCCAAAAAAGAAATTCACTTTTTCGACCGCTCGACCAAATATCTCAGTCCCAATATTCTGTCCGTTTCTTCTCCTTTCCTTCGGCCCTGGACGCTAGAAAAAAAAGACCTAAGTACGACGCTCCACGACAGCCTGCGCATCGGTAAGCTGCTCCTCACAGGTGACCTCAAGCAAGCAGACTGGCTCAGACGATGGATATTTGGCTACTACAGCGAAGAGTGGTACGTCGATTTGTTCAGGCAGACCAAGCCTCACCAAGTATGCGGCGAAATCACCCCCTCCTATTCGATGCTGGAGCCTGAAGATATCGCCCGCATCAAGGCGCTCAACCCAGAGATGAAGCTACTCTTTATGCTTCGCGACCCGGTCGATAGAGCCTGGTCAAATATTCGCTTTGGTGTCGGCAAAGGCCGCCTGCAGGCAAACCTAGAGTCTACGGACGAGATTATTGCGACCCTGAAGCAGCCGGGCGTGGTCCTGCGCGGCGACTACGAGCGCACGCTTAACAATTACTTGCAGTACTTCGATGCTTCTCAGATGCTGATTTGCTTCTACGAGGCCATTAAGTACGACCCGGTTGGCCTCATGGCAGATATCACCTCATTTCTGGATATTCCGCCCTTCGCCACCGATGCCATCGACCATAAGCGACGGGTCAATTCCTCGAAGCCGCGCCAAATGCCAAAGGCCGTTCGAGACTATTTGGTAGAGACCTACGCGCCCAGTATCGATAGGCTAGCTGGTGCTCTAGGTAGCTACGCAGAGGGCTGGAAAATGCGCCATAGCCAGTTGGTTTCGTCGGGTGCGATCGCAGCGGAGCATCCAATATCTTCTGACCTGCCGCCGACCGTTCACCCATAGAGCTGTCTCTCTTAGCCAGCTACTTTCTTCCAGCCAACTACTCACTTCAGCGTAGCAGGCTTCTTGTATTCAATCAATAGCGGTGTCTCGCGCTTCCAACGCGTCAGCCAGTACTGTAGCTGGCCAACCGCCTGCGCAAACTTCGACAGCGTGCAAAAGAAGGCATATACAAATGCATCACCAGGGCTGTAGCGATAAGACTGCCTGCAAAACCGGAAGATGCGCAGCATAAGCACCGGATATAGCAAGAGCAGCAGCAGGCTAAGTCCATGGGTTTGTACTGCCAGCAGCACTGAGAATGCGGGGACTACAGCACCCCACACCCATCCACTGATGTAGCGATGGATCATATACTTCTCGGGCGCATGGCCATACATGGCATAGCCCTCCGAGACTGCCCACCCGCCTCTGACGGCGCGCTTCCACCACTGCCCAAACTGGGTCATATCCGCATCGTGAAACACCATGACGCGGTCAAGCCGCTGAATTTTCCAATTCAGCCGACGCATCCGCAGGCACATTTCTGGCTCTTCGCCACAGATCAGCGTGCTGTTGTAGCCATCCACACTTCTCAGCGCGTCCACTCTGATCAGGGCATCCCCGCCGCAGGCCTGCACATTTTCCCCGGCTGGCTTGTACCACTCCAAGTCGGTGTAGCGGTTATACACAGAATGCTCTGGAAAGCTTTCTTTTCGGTGTCCGCACACAACGGCCAGCTGGGCATCGCGCTCTAGGCACTCATAGGCCTCTTTCATCCAGCAGGCAGCGAGTTCGCAGTCACCATCAATAAACTGAATGTACTTGAGGTTTGGGTAACGGGCGAGTAGATACTTGAATCCTGTATTGCGAGCTCTCGCTGCTGTGAAGGGGATGGCGCGGTCAAGCTCGACGACATGCACACCCATTGACTTCGCTAGCTGAATGCTACTGTCTGTAGAGCCAGAGTCTACGTAGACGATAGGTACGCTGTGAAGTGTCTGTTCAGGTGTCGGGTCAGATTTTTGATGCGCTGCCTGTTCGCCGACTAGGTCAGAAACCTGCACTTTTACTGCATTTATACAAAGTTTAAGACGCTCTCCCTCATTGCGGCCTATGGCGACAATGCCAACGTCTTCCCCAATATTTTTCACTTGCATAGGATTATAAATAGTTGCATATCTATATTGTTGAACGATGAACTATTCAACTAAAAAGTTCCTTTGTATCTATTCAGTTGCGAGAAATTTTTTTAGTTAGCCTGTTCTCTGAAGTGCTCTCCACAGAAGGGACAGTAAGCCGTTTGTCACACCTGAGCGAAGACGTGTGACTGCGATCACCGTTTGTTTGTTATGCATAAGGTTGTTCTATCTTATTTTCTGTTTTTGGCAATTTTCTCTATCAAATTAGAGCTGTTGCTTTCAATCAGATACTGAGAGAGTTGCCAAAGTAAAGAGTGTGGTTTGAACAACACCGTGAGAGATAAAGAACAACAACTCCCAGAAAAAGTACCTTTGAAAACGAATCTAGACGCGATCGCTTTTCCTGAGAGCCTTCTCTAAAGGTCCTCTCTGTGTGTCCCTGCTTGCATTAAGTTAGGAAGCCACAAAAAAATGACTGTCAGCTCACTTCTTGCACTGGCCCTCTCGTATGGAAATCAGAAAGTGCTTCCTTGATAACAAAGTGTGTTTCCCCAGAGTTCGGGGGAGGTCCCGAACCAGAATATCTAGATCGCTTTGCCATGGAGGTTTTGAGCGTCTTGCCTCAGAGCCCCGAGTTCGGGGACGGGGGCCTTCAGCACAGACAAAAACTTAGCTATGTTTACTTTCGGCTATCTACTTAGCGCGCAGCCCTTACCCAGCCGCAACTGCTTCCTTCTCAATTTTCTCTTCTTCTTCTTTGGGGATAACGCGGCCTTCATCTTCAAAGCCTTTGATCTCGTTGAAGTTTAGGTAGCGATACAGCTCTTCTGCAAATGGATCAATTTTGCTGGCGACCACGTCTAGGTATTCCTGCATGTTAGGGATGCGGCCTAGGAGGGCGCATGCGGCGGCCAGCTCTGCGGAGCCGAGGTAAACCCGCGCACCCTTGCCCATTCTGTTGTTGAAGTTGCGAGTGGAGGTTGAGAAGACGGTGGCCTCATCTTCTACCCGGGCCTGGTTGCCCATGCATAGGGAGCAGCCGGGCATTTCTGTCCTGGCACCGGCGGCGGCGAAGGTGCCATAGTAGCCTTCTTCGCGCAGCTGCTTTTCGTCCATGCGCGTCGGCGGGCAAATCCATAGCCGCCCGTTAACGGTGCCTGCGCCTTCTAAGACTTTAGCTGCAGCGCGATAGTGGCCGATGTTGGTCATGCAGGATCCGATGAAGACTTCGTCGACTTTGTCTCCGACGACTTCGGATAGTGTTTTGATGTTGTCTGGGTCGTTGGGGGCAGCGACTAGGGGCTCTTTTATTTCGTTGAGATTGACCTCGATGACTTCTGCGTATTCAGCATCGGCATCGGCGCCCATTAGCTGGGGGTTTTCGAGCCATTTTTCCATGTCTGCGATGCGGCGAGCCAGCGTGCGCGAGTCCTGATAGCCCCGGGCAATCATGTTTTTCATCAGGGCGACGTTGGAGCGCAGATACTCGGCCATGGTCTCTTCGCTCAGCTTGATAGTGCAGCCTGCGCAAGAGCGCTCGGCAGAAGCATCGGTGAGTTCAAAGGCTTGCTCTAGCTTGAGGTCGGGCAGGCCTTCCATTTCCAATATGCGGCCTGAGAATACGTTCTTTTTGTTCTCTTTTTCAACGGTGAGCAGGCCTGTTTGGATGGCTACATAGGGGATGGCATTGACCACGTCGCGCAAGGTAATGCCTGGCTGTAGCTCTCCTGTAAAGCGCACGAGGACAGATTCTGGCATGTCTAGCGGCATTGCGCCAATGGCTGCAGCGAAGGCGACGAGGCCTGAGCCTGCCGGGAAAGAAATGCCCAGGGGAAAGCGGGTGTGGGAGTCGCCACCTGTCCCAACGGTGTCGGGCAGGAGCATTCTGTTTAGCCAGGAGTGAATGATGCCGTCGCCAGGGTTGAGGGCAACGCCGCCACGGGAGGCGAAGAAGTCTGGCAGGGTGGCATGGGTCTGCACATCGACCGGTTTGGGGTAGGCGGCAGTGTGGCAGAAGGTCTGGAGGACGAGTCCGGCGCTGAAGCCCAGACAGGCGAGCTCTTTCATTTCGTCCCGGGTCATGGGGCCAGTGGTGTCTTGGGAGCCCACTGTGGTCATCAGGGGTTCACAGGAGGTGCCGGGGCGCACGCCAGGGAGGCCGCAGGCCTTGCCGACCATTTTTTGGGCGAGGGTGAAGCCTTTGCCGGTGTCGGTCGGCGCAGACGGTCTGACGAAGACATCGGAGGGGGCAAGGCCAAGGGCGTTGCGAGTCTTATCGGTGAGGGCGCGACCAATAATTAAGGGAATACGCCCGCCTGCCCGCACCTCGTCGAGGATGGTTTCAGGCGTGAGGGCAAATGTGGAGATGACTTCGCCCGCTGCGTTGGTGATTTCGCCTCTGTAGGGGTGGAGGGTGATGACGTCGCCAGTTTTCATCTGGCTGACGTCGCACTCGATGGGAAGGGCGCCAGAATCTTCAGCGGTGTTGAAGAAGATGGGGGCGATTTTGCTGCCTAGGATGACGCCGCCCGTGCGCTTGTTTGGCACGTAGGGAATGTCTGCGCCGATATGCCAAATCACGGAATTCATGGCTGATTTGCGGGAGGAGCCGGTGCCGACGACATCGCCGACATAGGCGATGGGATGGCCTTTCTCTTTCAGCGCCGTCAGGGTGCCGAGGGGGTCGTCCATTTTTGACTCCAGCATGACCTGTGCGTGGAGAGGGATATCGGGCCGGGTGGTAGCGTGGGGCGCAGGTGAAAGGTCGTCGGTGTTGGTTTCACCGGGGACGTTGAAGACGGTGACGGTGATGGTTTCAGGCACGGGGGGTTTGCTGGTGAACCACTGGGCATTGGCCCAGGCTTCTACGACTTGCTTGGCGAAGGAATTGCTCTCAGCAAGCTCAATTACGTCATTAAAGGCGTCGTAAATAAGCAGGGTGGTCTTGAGGGCGTCGGCTGCGAGCTGGGCAATTTCGGTTCGCTCGTCTTTGAGTAGGTCAATCAGGGAGGCGACGTTATAGCCGCCGAGCATGGTGCCGAGGAGCTGAACGGCTTTTTTGGGGGAGATGAGGGGGCTTTGGGCTTCGCCTTGGGCGATCGCAGTCAAAAAAGAAGCCTTGACGTACGAAGCGGGATCGACGCCGGGGGGAATGCGATCGCACAGTAGCCCCATGAGAAAATCCTCTTCACCGGCTGGTGGTGCCTTGAGCAAATCGCATAGTGCGGCAGTTTGTTCTGCATCGAGAGGTAGGGGCGGTACATTTTGCGCAGCACGGTCTTCAACATGTTTGCGATAGGACTCGAGCATATGTATCACTCCCTCTCCATGTAGCTGTAATATCTTCTAAGCTTTTATACTACCGAGGATGGGAGGGTTTTAGCTAGCTGTGAACAAATGCGCATCTCGCGTTGGGAAGGCATGACTATTCCCTTCCCAATGCGAGATGCGCTCTGGGTGTTTTCTGGGCATTTTCTGGACATTTTCTGGGCGCTTGCTGGAAATTGGAAAATTGGGCGCTAGAAATTGGGCGCTAGAAATTGGGCGCTAGAAATTGGGCGCTAGAAATTGGGCGCTAGAAATTGGGCAGGTGGGCGTTGGAGCTGGTCTGTTATTGCAGCGGAACTGGCCTGTTATTTCAAAACTGATTTTGGGTTTTATTAGGTCATCCTCTTTTTAATACCTAATTTTTTTGATACGTCGAGACGTTAGTCACTGAGGGTGCGCCGTTTTCTCCAGCGATGATCGGTTTATGGCTTCACCGTCTGTTCAGCCGTCTGTTCATAAATTGCGACTTTATTTGCACATGGTGCCTGTTTTGGGTATTTTGCCCTCGCTGTTCTTGCTGTACGGCGATAGGCGTTCCGGTAGATTGAGAGCTGACAACCGAGCACTTTCCAACCGAACACTTTCCAACCGAGCACTTTCCAACCGAGCACTTTACGGAGATCCGGTTTTAGGCTGTGAAGAGTATAGGGGGGAGGCAGATGGTGCTACCCTTGGCAATTTGCCCGGGCGCACTGCAGAACAAGCCCAGCTGAGAGCGGTTAGCCGCCAGTCTGTGATGCTTGGGGCCAGCTGTATTAGCGCCATGATTTTGCTGTGGGTGGGGGCTGGCACTCAGCCTTCTCAGGTGGGAACTATCCGGTTCTTGCTAGCTAGCAGCTTCGTTGGCTCGGGCTACTTTCTGGTTAGTTTGGGGCTGATGTTTCGGCTGGCGAGCGATCGCTCTATTCGCTTGCCCGGCATCAGTCAGCTCAGTCGGCGATTGCCTTAGTTCAGTTGTTAGTAGAGCCTCCAATAAGACTTACAGAAGAGCCACCTTTATAGCGGTATGACTCTTTTGCTTTATGAGAAACCTGCCACACTCTTTACGATTAATCCTGCCAACATCTGATAAAACAAGATGAACGATATCCAAGGGGTCTGTTTTCCAATACTCTCAGCCATTTCACGATGATTTTTGTCCATGACCATCGCCTAATAGCTGACTGGTTATAGCCTGCTTCTTTTGCTGTTTTCACCATTTCACACGTCGCACACACGTTTTTCGAGGTTATTCTGTGTCGTTTTTGAATTCTGCACCCAACAAGCAGCCGCGCCCTTCCGGTGCACCCAAGAAAAAACTTCGCCTGCCACGATGGATTGGCGTAAGTGTGCTGCTAGGCGGGGTAACCAGTATTTCTATGGCAGCTGGCGCGCTGCTGGCGATCTCCTTGGGCTCGACACCACTGCTGCAGAGCGACTTGTCGGCTGAAGATGCTGCGGTTTTTAGCCAGGATGAACCCATTGCCACGGCCAATAGCCTGCAGCTTCCTCGGCTGACTAGGCCTGTGAATATTTTGCTGCTAGGCGTCAAAACCACCAGCTCAGACCTGCAGGACTATGATGCGATCTATGAAGATGGCTACGATGCTTTGGTCAATTCGTTTGAGGGGCTCTCCGATACGATTTTGCTGCTGCGATTTGACCCGCGGACTGAGCGGGTATCGGTGCTTTCGGTGCCTCGGGATACGCGAACGAATGTCGATGGCTTGGTAACAAAAATCAATGAGGCCAATCGTGAAGGCGGCCCTGCGCTGAGCGCTGAGACGGTGAGCGAGCTGATGGGCGGTGTTGCGATTGATCGCTACATGCGGATTAATGTGCAAGGGGTGGAAAAGCTGATTGATGCGCTGGGTGGCGTTGAGGTGAACGTACCCAAAGATATGAAATATCAGGACGATAGCCAGCATCTGTACATCAATCTGAAGGCGGGTCCGCAACGGTTAGATGGCGATAAGGCCCTGCAGTTTTTGCGCTTCCGCTACGACGACAATGGCGATATTGGCCGGGTGCAGCGGCAGCAAATGATGATGCGATCGCTCGTTGAGCAGGCCCTAAACCCGGCCACCATTGCCCGCCTGCCGAAAATTTTGTCGGTGATTCAGTCCCATGTGGATACGAACCTATCTGTCGAGGAGCTGGTGGCGCTGGTGGGCTACGGCGCGCAGACCAATCGCTCAGATGTGCAGATGCTGATGCTGCCAGGCGACTTTAGCGACTACGAAGACTACGAGCTGAGCTACTGGATTCCTGACTATTCAGAAATTGACATCATGGCCGAGCAGTATTTTGGCCTTGCCAATGCCTACAGCGTGACCGAATCTCGCGATCCGTCCTATTTGCGCGTGGCCATCCAAGACAGCACCTACGATGATGTGGCGGTGCAGTCTTTGGTAAATAGTCTTTACGATACGGGCTATTTCAACGTGTTTGTTGATCGTAGCTGGCATGAACCGCTGCGGGAAACCCGGGTTGTGGCCCAGCGCGGCGATTTAGAAAGTGCCGAGTCTATTCAGCGATTCTTGGGTGTGGGCGAAGTGCGCGTCGAGAGTACTGGTAGCCTAGAGTCGGATATTACCATTCAGCTGGGTGAAGACTGGCTGCTGGAGCACGGCGAGGCGCTGTAGAGCATGGCGGGTGATTTGGCGAATAGTAAGACGGCGACGGATGCGCCTGACCCTGTCGCCTATCAGCTCAAAATTACCCTGGTCGATAGTGAGCCGGTGGTTTGGCGCCGGGTCGTTGTGCCTGCTGCAGGGTCGCTGCAGGGCCTGCACCTGATTGTGCAGCGGGCGATGGGCTGGGAAAATTTGCACGACTATGGCTTTTGGCTGGGGGTAGGGCCCGCGCGAGTGAGCTGCGATCGCACCCAAAGCCTTTCTGACACCATCAGCGCGGCTGCAGGCAACCCGATTTACTACAGCTACGATCCGCAGAGCGGTTGGCTACATCGAATTGAGCTAGAAGCGGTGGATGTCTCTACGGCGGCTGTGACCTGCTTAGATGGCGCTGCCGCCTGCCCGCCGGAAGGGACGGGCGGGGTATGGGGCTACGATGAGCTGCGGCGGCGGCTTGAAGATGTAGAAGATCCTGACTATTTAGACCTGATTGAAAAATACGGCGATTTCAATCCTGACGTGTTTGATCTATCCGCTGCCAATGCCCGGTTAGCGGGTAGGTAGGTCGCTGGTGCTCTGTCAAAGCCTGCCATTGAGTGGGGAGGCTATTGTCTCTTTAAATCATCTATTTCTGCGAACCCTCTGGGTATCGAGCAGGGCAATGATGCCGATGCCCGAGAGCGCTGCGATCGCACCCCAGGCCACCATCAGCCCCACCACTTCACTGATAAATAAGTTGCTGGCCGCGCGGAGCTCGCCGCCAATGGTCCAGCCAAGTGCGATCGCCATCGCCCAGATGCCGCTGCTGATGGGCACCCATCGCCACGCCCGGCTCACTTCCTGCCGAATCGCTAGCCACTGGCCCAGGCCCAGACCCAAGCCCACATAGGCGCCATGCAGCACTCCTAGCATCCCTCTAAAAAACAGATTCGGCGTGCTAGGTGCCATCCACCCCAGTGCGCCAATGTGCAGTAGGGTCAGCATCCCCCAGCTGGTCGCCGTGGCGGCTACCCACCGATGGGCCCGCTGCAGGTGAGCCCGCAGGATGAGCCACTGCGCCAGGCCAATCAGGCCGCCACCCACCAAGCCTTCCACAAGAGATAAGTCGCTTCGCTCACCCACTTCTACAAAGAGCAGGCTACTCACAAATGCCAGCCAGGTCAGCCCTGTCCAGCCCGCCCAAATGCCCAATCCGTTCGTGAGCTCGGCAGGCTCAACTCCCCACCGGAGGCACAGCCGCAGTAGGGGCTTGGTCATGCGGTCTACAATTGGCTCAGAAAAGTTGGAAAGCGACATTTTGTCTGTGTTTCTGTTTGATTTGCTCGATTCTAGATTTGCTCTATAACTTGCTCGATTGAACTTGCTCGATTGGTTCAGGTATTTGCCCGATTCGCCGACAGCATATTGCTATGAAACGGCTTCTAAGAGCGCCCTAAAGTTTCGCCGTCGCTGCTGGGGCGACTCTGGCGTGAAGTAGCTCCACAGCGTTTCCCAATAAAAAAATGACACGCCCGAAAAGTGGTGATTGCGGCTGCTCACTACCTGTGCCTGAATCTGCTCAAAGCTGATGGGGCGTCGCCAGGTGCCAGTCAAAATGCCGATGCTGACAGGAATGCGATCCATCGTGGCCTGGAGCGTATTTTTTGCCAGTTCTCCTTCAAATCGGTAGAGGTCGTCCCGGTATACCTGCACGACCAGTTCGTCGAGCCAGTCGTTTTCTACCCAGGTGCGCCAGTCCTGCAGATGAAACCGATAGGCGAATTTTGCGGGGTTGGGTGAGAGGGATATCAGACAGGTCGGGCAGGCCGTTTTGACCGCGCTGTGCAGATCTTTGACAAAGCTGCTGAGCTTGCCTGCTCGCCAGCGAATCCAGTCTTCGTCGGCAGGGTTTGTGGGGGGCGACTGACCCTGATGCTCTGCCCGGTAGAGTGAGACGGTGTAGGGGTCGTAGCCGAAGTCTACCGGTAGGCTGAAGTGATCGTCGAACTGGATGCCGTCTACGTCGTACTGGCTGACGACTTCTTGAGCGAGGTTGAGCATTAAGGCCTGAACGCTGGGATGCAGCGGATTGAGCCAGCCAAGCTCTGTGGGCGCGCCGCTATTGAGCAGCTTGGCTAAGCCTCTGGGCGTTTTTTTCTGGGCTGCTTTATCGTTTGCTCCTTCTTCGAAGGCGGCTTCAAATGTTTCTTCCTGCAGGCGAAAAGACCCATTTTGCCGGGTGGTGAGCCAGTCTGGATGCTGCCTGGCCAGCTTAGAATTTAGCGGCACCATGAAGCCGTATTCAAACCACGGAATGACGCGCAGCTGTTTGCGGTGGCCGAGGCGCACCATCTCCCGCAGCGGATCTTCGGTGGGATGGGTGAGCGCCATGAGGGGCTCGATGGGCTGGCCGGTGAGCTGTTTTAGCGTAGGGCTGTGGTAAAAGGTTTTGCCCCGGTTCCACACGACCGGATACACCGTGTTGAAGTGCATGTCGGCTAGCTGATTGATAGCGCGGGGAATGCCCCAAGGCGCAAACAGCACGTTGCTGGCGACGTTGGTAATCCAGACGCCGCGGATTTCGGAGGGGGGCTTAGGAACTTTGGGGGTGCCTGTGCTGGGAGCGCCTAAAGGCGAGAGCGGTGTGGCCGATGGTGGAATCTGCTGGGATGAAACTATGTCGGCCTGGATTTGCTCTTGTGGCTCTGGGCCTGGGTGGATGAGTAAGGTGAGGCCAATGAGCGCGATCGCGAGTAGACCAAATCCTTTGAGCCGATAGGGATAGCGCCGATAGGGATAGCCTTTTTCCCCCATCTGCAGACGGTGGGTTTTGAGGGATTTAAGCCCGCGGTGGGTGACTTGCCGAAATAAAGAAATGAGCGATCGCATGTAGTCTGGGCCAAAGGGCGTGTCTTGGCAAACAGCGTATGGTCTCTAATTTCACCTGTAGAATGGCGAATATCGAGAAATTAATCCTGAAAACTTAAGGCTTGTTCTCGCTGCAGGTGAATTAGGTGATGCCTTATATGGTGGCGGTTCGCCAAATCTATCAAGATTATTCCATCAAGATTACTTAGTTTAGGTTGCCCGCTACCCTTCAAAGACTAAGACCGGCAATCGGGATAGGCGCGATCGCTCATGCAGTCTCTATCTGTAGCTGTTCTGCCATTGCCAACCCGGAGAGGTAAGCGGTATCGATGCCTGTCAGTGCGGAATCTCGGCCGGAACCTAGGTTGGAATCTGGGACGGAATCAGCCCTTGCCGCATCAGCCCTACACCAATCGCCGCCGCAGACTAGCGAAGGGCCGACCACTAGCCTGGCGCCCGGGTAGTGGGTTTTGACCTGGGCGTAGCGCCAGCGGTGAATCTGAAACCACTGGGGCTGGGCAATCCAATCACAGTATTTGCGGGCATTTGCCCTGAGCAATACAGAGGCGGCCAGCTGCAGGTCTCCCACGTCGAGATACTGCTGGGCAAAGGCTGGCTTGCTGTGGATGACGATAACGGTATCTTCTGAGTCTTGCTCTTCTTCCTGGCTGAGGCTGCGCCTTTTGCTGCTGTCGAGGCCGACCCAGTCGGTCGATGTGCCAATGCGGTCGGTGATCATCCAGCCGACTGGGTCGAGCTGACCCATGTCGGGATAGCCTCTGTAGCCCGCCATCACCGTTAGGCAAGGATCATATGCGACTGCCTGCAGCGCAGCTAGGGCAGATGCCTTTGCTGTATCGGCTACGGTATCGGCGGGACAGGTCGCAAGCAGGTCAGCTGCTTGGGCCGCTGGAATGGCCAAGGCGCACTGCTTCGCCATCACGACCTTATGGTCTGCGCAGCTAATTTTCCAGCCGCCGTCGATGGGGCTTAGGCTAGTGACTCGGTGATCGTTGAGCAGGGTGTCTTCTGGCGAAAAGTCCCGGGCCAAATATTTGGCGATCGCACTCATTCCTCTCGGCGCGCAGTAGACCGGCGACGGCTCTGGCTGGACGGCCACCGGAGGCGCGTCCCGAGTTTGTAGCTCATAGGCGCTGACTTTCCAAGGCGTCAAGATGCCTGCAGAGAGGAGCGCTTCGGTGAGGGGTGCGATCGCCTCAGACTGTGGCTGCCAGTAGCGCATGCCGTGGTCGACGCGGTAGTTTTTGCCTTGTGCAAGGTTGATCCGGCGAGTAGCCATGCGTCCACCCAGGCCCCTCGACTTGTCGAGTATGCAGACCTGATAGCCCGCAGACCGTAGCGATCGCGCACAGGTCAGCCCTGCTAATCCCGCGCCGATAATGGCTACATCCCACATAATGCACCGACCTCCTCTTATACTTATATACGGTAGTTAAAAGCATCTTGTATACACAGCAGGAAAAGCGAGTGGATGAATTAAGAAGCGGCCTAGAGCTCGCCACTGATGATGAATTACATGCCCTGGCCCAACTACTGTTTCAGCCTAAGTTCAACCCGCTAGATTATCTGTATACACCGCAGCCAGTTGATATCAGCAGGCGTCCACGATCCGAGCAGATCGCGCTGCTAGAGCGGCGGTTTCGCTACTTGGCGGCAGACGGTGTCACGGTGCTGCAAAAGCGAGCCCATGAGGTTAGCTACCGCCAGGCCCTGCTGCAAGTTGGCCGCTATCTCAAAATGCGTCAGTATGAAGCGCTGGCCACCGCCGATTTAGAATCAGAAGTTTTCTTGGTACTGCTCGAAAAAACCTGGCGACAGCTCTCCCCGCGCGCGCAGCGACAGGTCAGCGCGCAGCTGCGCGCGGCTATTGCCAGTACCCAAGAGTTTGAGCAACTGCCCGATACGCTTAAAAAAAATCCCCTGGGACTCTTGGCCAAAGGCAGCAGCGCGCTAGCCGTGAGCGCGGTGCTGCGACCTTGGCTGCTGCGGCAGATTGCCTATCAGTTTGCGCAGCATTTGGCTCGCTATCAGGTGGCTAAGCAAGCGTTGATCAAGGGCGGACTTAGCGCAGCCGCGCAGGTGCATTCGCGAACGGCAGCCCACATGGCTAGCCGTGGCATGGTGCTCAGCTCGGCCCGCTACGGTGCCATGCGCGGGGCGCTGTCGCTACTGGGCCCTGCGCTGTGGACTTGGTTCTTAGCCGACTTGGGCTGGCGAGCGGTGGCGACCAACTATGGCCGGGTGATTCCGGCGGTGTTTGCGATCGCGCAAATTCGCCTGGTGCGCAGCCAAGTGGCCCTGGCACAGACATCCTTGGCACAGACATCCTTGGCACAGGCATAGCGAGAGGCATAGCGAAAAATTATGTCTAACTACTACGACTTACTGGGCCTGCGGCCGAATGCCTCCGCCCAAGATATTCGCCGGGCGTACCGAGATCTCAGCAAGCTGTACCATCCCGATACCACTGAGCTAGAAAGTGCGATCGCCACGGTCAAGTTTCAATCGCTCAATGAAGCCTACGCTACCCTGAGCAGTCCTGAAAAGCGCATCGCCTACGACTACAAAATTGGCTATTCCCGGATTTCGGTGATGCAGCCGCTGCGACAGGTCAGCCACAGCAAGCACGATCCTCAGGCCTACGACCCCACCGCCAGCGCCTACATCTCACCGACCGATCGGCCTCTCTCTGCTGGAGAAATCTTTGCTCTATTCATTTTGGGCATCACGTTTCTTGGCTGTCTGCTGCTAGTGGTGACCATCAGCCTGACAAAGGGCGAGATTTCGTAAGTGGCTCCCGTCTGTTTTTTCTGATTGTTCTTTTTGTCTACTTGTTTTTCTGGTCTACCTGTTCTTTTTTTCTACGCCTCCCACACAAATTTCCCAATGCCTCCTGCAAGTACCCCCCTCTACAGCCACCCCCTGCCCGAAATTGAGACTTGGCTCACTGAGCAGGGCTGCCACCGCGACGATGACAACGTGAGTCAGTGGCGATTTTCGCGGACGGGCTGGACGGCTGAGCTGCTGTTGGATATCGATTCGATTGTGGTGTACTACGCCAGTAGTAGCGGCAAGGCTGTGCAGCGCAGCTTTAAGTACTCGCTGAGTCGGAGCGACTTAGAACAGGCAATCTTCTCAGGGCCATAATTTTCTGCGTGATTTTCTGAGAGCTTCTATGGTTCTGAAAGTTTCTATGCCAAGAGGCATACGTCCATAGACAGATTTTTTGCCTGAAGCCGAAAATTACAAAGTTGTCATTCACCGGCGATCGCACTATTGAAACGCCTGGCTGCAGCTGTCATCTTCGCAGGCTGGATATTTGGGCTGGTAGGTGCTCTGGCGGCTGCCAAAGAGGCTGTAGCGATTGTCGCGAATGAATTCATAGGTGCGATCGCCCCCTTTTTTGAGGCCAGGCATCGCCCGATAGGCCTTCACAAAAACGTCGCCCATCGGCAGCAGGTTGCCAATCTCTTCTGCCGCGTCACTCCCCTGCCACCGGCGTTCTGGCGATTCTTCATCGATCAAAATCATGCCCATTTCGCAGTCTTCTGCCGTCACGCCAAGTCGTTTTAGCGACGGCTCATCTTGCATGGGGACGTAGCGAAACTGCTGTCCGCCATCGAGCTGCTCCAGCAGTCGGACTAGGGTGACACAGAGGTTACACTTGCCGTCGTAAACAATAGCGTGCATAAAAGTCTTCTCAAATACTCAAAAAATGTCTCTTGAAATACATACAAAAAAATAGAAAAGTCCGCTTTGCCAGATTACTCCTTAACCTACCCTTTACTTATTGGCGCTAGCTTTCAGTCAGAATGCCACTGAGTACTTAACTTGTGTGCGTTTTCAGCAATTTTGCACATTTCCAACCTGGTATTTCAAGGAGTGATAGGTTCCATGCAACGTTTCAATTTTAGCCAAACTCGGGTGCGTACTGCCCGCTTCGCATATTCTCTTTCTGTCTTGGCATTGACCACTAGTCTGGTTGCTTGTGGCAGTCCCGCTACCGATACCGCTGCAACCGACGGCGCTGAAGGTGATGTTGCTGCTGGCGCGGGCGTCTCTGGCAGCATCCAAATTGATGGCTCCAGTACGGTATTTCCGATTTCTGAGGCTATGGCTGAAGAATTTCAGGCTGCTAACCCTGACACGCGCGTCACAGTAGGCGTCTCCGGTTCTGGTGGCGGATTCGAGAAGTTTTGCGGCGGTGAAACTGACATCTCCAATGCTTCTCGGGCCATCAAGGACGAGGAGGTTGCCAACTGTGAAGCGGCCGGTATCGAGTTTATCGAAGTCCCCGTTGCTTACGATGGCATCACGGTTGTCACCTCTACAGCCAATGATTGGGCTCAGTGCCTGACCGTGGAAGAGCTGAATACAGCTTGGGCACCCGAGGCAGAAGGCACAATCACCAGCTGGAACCAAATCAAAGCCGACTTTCCCGATACGCCTCTAGATCTTTACGGCCCAGGTACTGACTCTGGTACCTTCGACTACTTCACCGATGAAGTGAACGGTGAGGAAGGGGCAAGCCGTGGCGACTACACCTCTAGTGAAGATGACAACGTCGTGGTTACAGGCGTTGAATCTTCCAATGGTGGCATGGGCTACTTTGGCTTTGCTTACTACGCGGAGAACCAGGACGATCTTAAGTCTGTAGAGATTGAGAATGAAGCGGGTGAGTGCATCGCGCCATCGCTTGAAACGATTGCCGACGGTTCCTACAACCCGATGTCTCGTCCTCTTTTCTTCTACGTGAAGAAAGAGGCTTACGACACCAAGCCTCAGGTAAAGGCGTTTGTAGACTACAAGCTAGATCCTGCAAACAGCGATTTGGTTCAGGAAGCGGGCTATGTTCCCCTCCCTGAAGCTGACCTTGCTGCTTCTAAGGCTCGCGTTGACGAAGGCAAAATCGGCAAAGACCCTAGCTAGTGATTAGCCTTTTGGTCATTGCTTAGCTGTGTAAAATGGCTGACTGAAGCAATCTTTCTACTTCGGTCAGCCATTTAACAGGCTATTACCCAATGGCTACGAACCAGCTGCCTTGGCAGGCTGTCTGCCAAGCTCTCAACCTACTGACCCATCGCATCTACTGAATTTTGTTTGCTCAACACGACTGACACGCATTACCGAGGACTGCTATACATGACGGCCACCAACGTTACTGGAGATATTGCACCGGGTAACTGGAGTCCGAAGCGCGATCGCGCAAAAACAATCCAGACCATCGTTAAAATCATCTGCGGTGCGTTTGCTGCGATTTCCATTCTTACCACCATAGGAATTCTCGCTACCTTAATCTTTGAAACTATTGAGTTCTTTAAAGAGGTCCCCATTACTCAGTTTTTAACTGACACTCGATGGACGCCATTATTTGCCAGTAAGCAGTTCGGTATCTTCGTGCTGGTGAGTGCCACCGTGATGATTTCTGTCATCTCTATTATGGTTGCGCTGCCGCTCGGGCTGCTCTCTGCCATTTGCTTAAGCGAATACGCAACGCCTCAGCTTCGGCGTGTTCTCAAGCCCATTCTAGAAATTTTGGCGGGCGTCCCTACCGTGGTGTACGGATACTTTGCGCTGCTTACCGTGACGCCAGTTCTACAAAAGTTTCTACCCAATCTTCAGGGGTTCAATGCGCTCAGCGCGGGCCTAGTGCTGGGCATCATGATCACGCCTTTGGTGGCTTCTCTGAGTGAGGATGCGCTGTATGCTGTGCCCCGTAGCCTAAAAGACGGCGCCTACGCGCTGGGTGCCACCAAGCGAGAGACGGTTGTTTCAGTTGTTTTGCCCGCTGCGCTTTCAGGGATTGTCTCTTCGCTCATTCTGGCGACATCGCGCGCAGTAGGTGAGACCATGATTGTCACTCTGGCGGCAGGGGCTAATCCCACCCTCGGGTTTAACCCTTTTGTGCCGGTAATGACCATGACAGCCTTCATCGTGCAGATTACAAAAGGTGACGCCCCCTACGGCACCATTGAATACAAAACGCTGTTTGCCGTGGGCATGACATTGTTCATTATGACCTTTGCGCTAAATATCTTTAGCTTCTGGTTCGTTCGTCGCTTCCGCGAGAAGTACGACTAAATGTGTTTGTTCACGGCGACCCTAGCCCAGGGTCAAGCTAGATCGAAGCTAGATCAGAGCTAGGTGCAGTTAAACCAAGATGCAGTTAAACCAAGAGCGCAAATCTGAGGATTTGAAATGAAAACAGACGTTTCTTCTCGTGTTGTTGATCAAGGCCAGAAAACATCGAAATTCACTGCCCAATTGGGCAGCCGGTACACCATAGACAGAATATTCAAATATGCAGCATGGGGCGCTACGGGCATCTCGGTAGTGATTCTGGCGTGGCTGCTAGTCACCATCTTGGCCGATGGCCTGGGCACGCTCAACTGGCAATTCATTACTAGCTTTCCCTCCCGTCGGCCAGAGAGAGCCGGTGTTATTGCAGCCCTAGTGGGTACCGTGTGGGTGATGGCTTTGGTTGCACTTTTTACCTTCCCACTGGGTGTGGGTGCAGGCATCTATTTAGAGGAGTTCGCTAGCGACAATTGGTTTACGCGTTTCGTTGAAATCAATATTGGTAACTTAGCGGGTGTTCCTTCTATTATTTACGGCCTGCTGGGCTTAGCGGTATTTGCCCGAATCATGGAGCCGATTACGGGTGGCCGTAGCGTGCTTTCAGGGTCACTGACCCTGTCGCTGCTGATTTTGCCAGTTGTGATCGTCGCTACCCGGGAGGCGCTCCGCGCAATTCCAAACAGTTTGCGGCTAGCTGGCTATGCCCTAGGTGCGACGCGTTGGCAGGTTATCTGGAGCCATATTTTGCCTGCTGCGATGCCGGGGATTCTCACTGGCGTTATTCTGGCGCTCTCCAGAGCAATCGGAGAAACTGCTCCCCTCATTGCTGTCGGTGCGGCTGTTTTCATCTCCTTTCTGCCGGAAGGCTTGCAGAGTCAGTTTACGGCGATGCCTATTCAAATTTACAACTGGGTCGGGCGACCTCAAGAAGAGTTTCACAGCATCGCTGCCTCCGGCATTATTGTGCTGATGGCCATGCTTCTAATGATGAATGGGGTTGCTGTTTACCTACGCAATCGTTTCCAAAAAGACTACTAATCCAAAAAGACTACTCACCTGACAGGACTGTGGGGGAGAGGCAGTCAGTAGCGCGTACCAAACATATATTCTCCCGTGCTTTGGAGTCTTTGCCGTACAAGGTGCCATAGCACATGCTTACCCAGTACTTTATCTTTCCACACGGTTCTCAACATGGTTAATATTTCTCCTTCTACTTCGATTCAACATATCTCCGAAGATAAGAAAGTCGCGCTCAGGGCCGAGAAGGTCTCCGTTTACTACGGCAGCAACTTAGCGGTTAAAGATGTCTATCTAGATATTCCTGAGCATGAGATTGTTGCTTTTATCGGTCCTTCTGGCTGTGGTAAGAGTACGATTTTGCGTTGCTTTAACCGCATGAATGATTTGATTCCCAGTGCGCGCGTTGAGGGCAGAATTCTGTTTGACGGTGAGGAAATCAGCGGCAAGCGGGTAGATCCTGTGGAGCTGCGCCGCCGGGTCGGCATGGTGTTTCAAAAGCCTAATCCCTTCCCAAAGTCTATTTACGACAATATTATTTTTGGTGCCAAAATAAATGGCTACCAGGGTGACTACGATGAGCTGGTGGAGCGCTCTTTGCGGGGTGCAGCCCTGTGGGATGAGGTGAAAGACAAGCTCAAAGAGAGCGGTCTGGGGCTTTCGGGTGGTCAGCAGCAGCGTCTGTGTATTGCCCGTGCGATCGCCATTGAGCCAGACGTGATTTTGATGGACGAGCCTTGCTCTGCGCTCGATCCTATCTCCACTATCAAGGTGGAAGAGCTGATGCACGAGCTAAAGACTCGGTACACCATCGTGATTGTGACTCACAACATGCAGCAAGCGTCCCGCGTTTCTGACCGTACGGCTTTCTTCAATGCCGTTGCGACAGAGCAGGGCGGCAAAATGGGCTACCTAGTTGAGTACAACGATACTCAGTCTATCTTTAGCAACCCCAAGGAAGAATACACCCGCGACTATGTCTCTGGCCGCTTTGGCTAAAGGCTAAGTCTTGCGCTAGCTCAGCTCTACATTATTTTCTGCTGGCCGGGTATCAGCACTGCTGATACCCGGCTTACGATTTTGCCTAAGTTTTTAAATTGTGAAAAAGATACCGCTTTCTGCATTAAGTCGGTAATATGCTTTTGGCAAAGCGAAGCGGGGGCGATTTCCCTAGGAGGTTTGCCAAAACGCCAGAACCTAGACAATTGAATAGCTTTAACGATATTTAGAGGTGGGTAATCTGCAAAAGCCAATCGCTTTCCCCAGAAACTATTGACCTTTGCCAAAAGTACCCGTGGATTTCCCTATCCACAAGGCTTTCAAAGCCCGGACGCGCCAACACCTAATCCCGTTCATCGGGACTGAAACTCGCCATTGCAGGCCGCAGTCTGAGCAAATGCTCCGCGCCAACACCTAATCCCGTTCATCGGGACTGAAACATGACACAAGGAATATTTGGCAAGTCATCAAAGAATTTGACGCGCCAACACCTAATCCCGTTCATCGGGACTGAAACTTCGTAGCGCTGCCGCACGTCTTCACGAGGGCAGAGGCGCGCCAACACCTAATCCCGTTCATCGGGACTGAAACACCCCATAGACCGCGATCGCGCGCCTAATTTCACCCGCGCCAACACCTAATCCCGTTCATCGGGACTGAAACGCCAGTGCGATCGCTCGCCAAGCCCTTACTCCCCTCGCGCCAACACCTAATCCCGTTCATCGGGACTGAAACAATGTATTTATGACATAGACGAGCGTAAAGCTCACATCGCGCCAACACCTAATCCCGTTCATCGGGACTGAAACTTCCGCCGCGTACCGCATGAATTATGTCCCAGTGTTTACGCGCCAACACCTAATCCCGTTCATCGGGACTGAAACCGGCGAATTTCAAATCGATTCCACCAGCACCAGTTGCGCGCCAACACCTAATCCCGTTCATCGGGACTGAAACAAGACGTTATGGACCTCGACGACTTTGAAGTCGCCCGCGCCAACACCTAATCCCGTTCATCGGGACTGAAACAAAGCATGTTGTTGACATTCACGAAGCCGTTAAAGCGCGCCAACACCTAATCCCGTTCATCGGGACTGAAACAGTCGTATGCAACGCCGCCGCCCGCAGCCGGATCCGCGCCAACACCTAATCCCGTTCATCGGGACTGAAACAGCTGAAAAAAACGCTGGTCAAAGCTCAAAAGTTTGCGCGCCAACACCTAATCCCGTTCATCGGGACTGAAACGGGAAGGCCTGCGAGGGC
>JBCBJS010000051.1:0-34346 GCA_038523095.1 Cyanobacteria bacterium J06626_6 | reverse complement strand
ACTTCTCAGTGATTCAGCTGTTCATTATTTCCTACCTTACCTACAAAATTTTTAAGGTTAGGGCACAAAACACCAGCCACCCCTGGAAATCCTCAGTCGCCATTTGGGGATTTATCAGTCTAGGGTTCTCTTTTTTGGCGTTGGACGATTTGTTAATGATTCACGAATGGCTAGACAAAGTCATTCATAGCATCGGACAGATTGAAGAAACCGGCGCGAGCGATCGCATCGACGACCTCATCGTAGGCGGCTACGGCATCATCGCCCTCGGCCTACTGGTTCACTATCGCCGCGAACTCAAAAAGTATCGAAACGCTCTGCCCTACGTTGTCATTGCTTTCATACTGCTGTTCTTCATGGTCGGCGTAGACGCCCTCACCAATCGAGACGATTTATTGCTCATGGTGTTCTCACCCGCCGTCACAGCAAACATCATGGGCTGGGTTTTTATCCCTGAAGAAGCCTTCAAAATAATCTCCGAAGCCTTTTTCATCGTTTCGGCCCATAGCTGCTACCACACCGCCAAAAGACTGGCCCTACAGACCGCTGTTCCCGCCACCCCACTCAGGACAATCGCTTCAGGTAACAGAATACGCAACTAGCAAAACAGCCCTGATAGAATTGACAAAGCAAGGCACACAACGGTCGAGACTATGGTACAAGCGCCCACCAAGCCCACCCCATTAGAAGCGTTTTTGCAGCAGCCAGAGACCAAGCCTGCCAGCGAATACATCGACGGTCAGATCATTCAAAAACCCATGCCAAAGGCTGAGCACAGCGGGGTGCAAGCAGACCTAGTAAACGTCATTGACACCGCACTCAGGCCAAGCAAAACGGCACGGGCATTTCCAGAGCTACGTTGCACATTCGAAGGGAGATCAATTGTTCCAGATGTCACTGTATTGCCCTGGCATCAGATTTCTAGAACGGCAGATGGCAAGCTGTCAGGAGAACACCCATCCTCTCCGCCTTGGATGATCGAAATTCTATCCGAGGGACAGGGTCAAACAAAAGTCGTCAAAAAAATCCTGCACTGCCTAGAACATGGAACTCAACTGGGCTGGCTAGTCGATCCCTTCGAAGAATGCGTATTTGGCTACACCCCAGACCTCAAAACAACCCTTTACGAAAACCCTGAACAACCCTTACCCGTGCCCGAATTTGCCAAAGATTTCCAGCTCACAGTAGGCGAACTCGTCGCGTGGCTCTACGAATAGACCAGCCACAGAATTAATCCCTGATAGAATTGTCACAAGCGCATATGCATAGCCCTCTAACGGTCTAATCACAACGGTTCAAGCCATGGTACAGGCACCCGCAAAGCCCTCCACATTAGAAGCATTTTTGCAGCAGACAGAGACCAAGCCTGCCAGCGAATACATCGACGGCCAGATCACGCAAAAACCCATGCCAAAGGCTGAGCACAGCGTCGTTCAAACAGAGCTCGTAACTGTCATCAATGCTCAGCTAAAACAAGAAAAAAAAGGCCGAGCCCTCACCGAATTACGCTGTACATTCGCAGACCGTTCGATTGTGCCTGATATCACCGTCCTACCCTGGGCAAACCTGCCCAGAGAGAGTGGCAAAGTATCCGGAGACTTGTACACTGCACCACACTGGATAATTGAGATTTTGTCCGCAGGGCAAAGCCAAACAAAAGTCGTAAAAAAAATTCTGCATTGCCTAGAACACGGCACTCAACTGGGCTGGCTAGTCGATCCATCCGAAGAGTGCGTGTTTGGCTACACCCCAGACCTCAAAACGGCGCTCTACGAAAACCCTGAACAACCCTTACCCACACCTGATTTTGCAAAAGGCTTCCAGCTCACGGTAGGCGAACTCGTTTCTTGGCTTTACGAATAGGGAAGGAGTAGGGCAGCTATCACAGGCAGCACTCTCACTTCAAAACTAACTCAATCCTCCGTATCACGTAGCCACCTCTTCATCCGCGCAATCTTCTTTTTCTTCGCAACGTGCTCAGCATGTATCGTGCGCAAGATACCTATTATCAGTAGGCCAAAAATCGGCGCAGCGATCGCAACCAGTACCCAATCTCCCACAGCTAGCAACGTCAAAGCCGCTGGAATCATCGCTGCGATCGCCATCCCAAACAGCATCCACGCAGCCCACACCGCCCCCGTCGGCCTATCTTCATAACGCGGCCCTTCCACCCCTACCCCTCGATAGGGCCGGTTCAACGCACCGGGGTATCGCCGATCGAGCTGAGGCAAAGCAGGCGGAACTTCTACAAACCGCGGCGGCTCTGGCTCCGGTTCACCCAAATACGGTTCAAATTCATCAGAACCTTCTACCTTGCGTGGAGCCATAGTTCCTGACCTTCCCGCCCATTCGTATCTCTAAAACACCTTCACTATAGAAAGCCCCTACGCGCTGTGCTATTCCCCCCGTGGGTACCTTCTTGGCCCAGCCCAGCAAGCACTACACCATCAGCGCAGCCATCACCTCATCCTGATAGGTCTTAAATTCAGGCAGTTCACGGGTTTTCGGCTGGCGCGATCGCCCCAGGCCAACCATAATCTCCTTCCGCACCGTACCCGGCCTAGCCGTCATTACATAAATTCTCTGCGCGAGAAACACCGCCTCTCTCACATCGTGGGTAATCATCAAAATGCTGGTGCCCGTTCTCTCCCACAGATCCAGCATAAACTGCTGCATCGTCTCCTTGGTTTGCACATCCAGCGCGCCAAACGGCTCATCCATCAGCAAAATCTTGGGCTGACTCGCCAGCGCGCGGGCAATAGCTACCCGCTGCTTCATCCCGCCCGAAAGCTGCTTTGGCAAGCTTCGGGCAAACCCCGTCAGGCCTACCATCTCCAGATAATACGACGCCTGCTGCCGGCGACTCTGCGGCGCTACCCCCTGAAGCTTCAAGCCAAACTCCACATTCTTCTGTACGCTCATCCAGGGATACAGCGTGTAGTCTTGAAACACCATGCCCCGGTCTGCCCCGGGCCCGGTTACCGACGCCCCATCGACCTCGATTCGCCCAGCGGTCGGCATATCTAAACCAGCAATCAGCCTGAGCAACGTCGATTTGCCAGACCCAGACGCGCCCACCGCGCAGACAAACTCGCCGCCCTCCACGTGCAGGTTCACGTCCTTAAGCGCTGCAATTGTCCCCTTTTCCGTTGCAAACTGCTTGTGCAGAGCAGACACTTCCAAATGCATTCACTCGACCGCCCACTTACAAGTTGCCTTCAACAACAATCGCAGCAACAAATCGAACAAAAACCCAATCACACCTAAAACAATCAAGTAGGCAAAAATCTCATCGGTGCGAAAAAACTTTTGCGCGATCGCAATGCGTTTTCCCAATCCTTCATTGGCCGCAATCAGCTCTGCCACCACCACCAAATTCCAAGCCGCCGCCATATTGATCCGAAAAGTATCCAAAATATTCGGCACCACATAGGGCGTGATCACCTGTATCAGCGTCTGCCACCGCGAACCGCCCAGGGTATAGGTCGCCTCTAGCAAATGCTTCGGAACAAACTTAACCGCATCCATAATCATCAGCGTGTTAAAAAAGACCACCCCAATAAAAATCAACGCAATCTTTGGCGCTTCATCCAATCCCAGATAAATAATTAGCAGCGGAATAAATGCAGGCGCAGGCATGTAGCGAACAATGCCAATAATTGGCTCCAGCAGCGATCGCACCGTCGCAAATGCGCCCATCGCAATCCCTACCGGAATTGACAACAAACCTGCCAGCAAAAAGCCAATCCCAACCCGCGTCACACTTGCCGTGAGATCGTCAAAAAACAATCCCTTCTCCAACAGCCGACCAAACGCGGCCACCACATCAACAGGTGAAGGCAAAAACTTAGGATTGACCCAGCCAGTGCTCGATAGCAGCCACCAGAGCACGACCGGCACGATAACAGACACCGCCCGTAGCCCCCAGTCCAGCTGACCAGGAATGCGCTCTCCTATCTGCCAAAACAGACTAGGTGCCAAACTCTTTCGAGCTGCCCCAGACAGTTCTACATTAGAGCGATCATCAGAACTATTTGAGAGCTGTGCCAATGGGGAATCGCCCGATTCTGTTCTCATCTGTCCATCCACTACAGCCAGTTCAACGCGGCCAGTCCAGCACAACCCGTCCAGCTCTATTAATTCAGCACGACTAATTCAGCACGACCAATTCAGCACGACCAATTCAGTGCAGCCAACTCAGTACAACCCTTAAAATGCCTGAACTACTGGGCTGCAGCAACCGCCTTTACAAAGCGATCATCCAAAATAGGTTCAAGCGCAGGCGCCTCAGGAATAAATCCCACACCCACCATAAAATCAGCCATCTCCTTAGCGGCATAGGGCATGTGCTTCATACCCTCACCATCGCTAAAGGCTTCCAAGTTGTCTTCCAACGTAAAGAACTGAGTGCCTTCCTTCAACATCTGCAGCTCTTCCACCGTGACATCGGCCCGCGCCGCCATAATCTCATCCGACCGTTCAGGATTCTCTTCCATGAAGGTCAGCACATCGAACCAAGTATTCACAATTGCCTGCACGTCATCGGGACGCTCATCGATAATGGTCTGGCTCATCACCAGCAGATCAGGAATAGCACCTGGAAAATCACTGGATGTCACCAGTTCCTTACTCCCTTCTCGCTCAAGGGCTGTCAGCCAGTAGGGCGGAAATGCACCTACTGCATCCGCCTGCCCCGCAGCAAACGCAGCCGCAGCCGCGCCCGTTTCCAGGGGAACAATCTCCACATCATCACGAGAGAGCCCTTCTTTCTCCAGGGCCAAGCTCAGCAAAAAGTCATCAACAACGCCTTCTTCCACAGCGACCTTCTTACCCTTAAGGTCTTGAACGCTGTTGATCTCTTCCGTCACAATAATTTTGTCGTTGCCTGCAGAGTTGTCATTTACCAGCACCGCCACTTCCCCATTAACCGCGTCCGCAGCAAAAGAAATCGTGTCGTTTAGCGTTTGACAGTTGCCATCCAGCTGACCTGCAGCAAAAGCTTCCATGGATTCCACATAGCCGTCGAACCATCTCATTTCCACGTTTACGTTGTTCGCGGCAAAGAGTCCTTCCTGCTCTGCGATCGCCCAAGGCCACCATCCCGCCCAGTTACTGTAGCCAATCACAATCGGCGCATCTGCCGATGTTTCAGGGCTTGGAGCCACGCCGTCACCGCTGTCAGAAGCTGTCCCACAGCTTACCGTGACCAGCATTGTACAGAAAAAGGCCAGAGCCCAAGAAACCAACCGACGTCTTTTCATGAGAGAGAAATAAGCTTAGAAAAACAGACCGTATCAGAACAACCCATGACCTCAGCTGAAGATAAGCTCTGAAGTCACCAGTGGAAAAAGAAAACAAGCCAACCGATGGTTAAACCAATAGTTAGAGCAGTTATAGCCTAAATGATTAGAAGCACTCTGTAGTCAATGAGACAGCAGCAAGTAAGCCAATGATCGTGTGATCGTGCTGCCAACAGCTGCTTTTGCCGTGCTCAATCTATACCGTGCTCAATCCATGAAACACTCACAGGCTAAAAACGCAGCTCTATAGTGGCGCCAAGCGGCGAGGGGGCGACGACGCAGGCGAAAAAAGTCAAAGCAAAACATCAGTCCACTAGTCCAAAGAAATCAACAAATACAAAATCTTCAACGAGACCATAAAACGAGCTAAAGCAGTCACTTTATTGAGCTCGTTATTTAGCTCGTTTCAAGGAGCACTCTCCCCATCAATCGTTCAAATAAACGTCTAAACAAATCCTTTGAAGAATAAAAAGAACAACGGCGCTGTGGGGCAACAATCACCAGTTAGTTAGAGCCTTATCTATTCAGTCCAAACTTGAATACTCTTACTTTAAAATCCTTACACCTCCTACTTTTTAACAACTTCCAAAATCTCTCCCGACAAACTGCTACCAACAAAACTTACATATCCCAAAAGCCAACTACCGCATTAAAACAACAAAACAAGTTTAAGTATTAGCTTCTAAGCGAGTATTCGCCGTCTTCAACATCGTCTGCCGCAGCCAGTCGAACCACTCAGTTAACCCTTCACCCGTTTTGGCAGACACCGGGATAATCACAGCTTTCGAATTTAGCTGTCGGACATTCTGCGCGATCGCATTCACATCCACATCTAAATAAGGCACCAAATCCACCTTCGTAATCAACAAGCAATCCGCCTCTCGAAACATAATCGGATACTTCAGCGGCTTATCTTCTCCTTCTGTAATGCTCAGCAGCGCCACCTTGGCATGCTCCCCCACTTCAAACTCCGCAGGACACACCAAATTCCCGACATTTTCAACAAACATCAGATCAAACGCCTCAGGCTGCTGCTCATGAGCAAACTGGTGCAGTCCGCCCGCCACCATTTTTGAATCTAGGTGACAAGCCCGGCCGGTATTGATCGCGATAACCGGCACCCCGTGCTGTCGCAGACGATCCGCATCCAGCTGAGTTGTCATATCTCCTTCAATAACAGCCATTCGAAGTTCAGTTTGTAGCGCTTGCAACGTTTGCTCTAATAGCTGCGTCTTTCCTGACCCCGGGCTACTCATCAAATTCAGACAGGTAATGCCCCATCTGTTCAAGCGGTTGCGATTCTCATCAGCCCCATGCTGATTGGCATGCAGCAAATTCATTTCCAAAGCCGCATCAAATGTCTGATGCATAACCCACCCTCCAAATCCGCAAAAAGACTACATCACATTCGCAATCAATCAATCCCAAAACTGCATACAACCCTGGACTGTTCTTATATCAGGCCATATATCAAGCCATACGAGCGGTCTGAGAAAACTCCACCCGCCCAATTCTCAGCTCTCGCCCAGAGCGAATGTCATCCATCGGCCCGTGACACGTCGGGCAGGCATACTGCGAGCCAATATCAGGCCGATACTCCCTATCACAGGCATGGCAAAACGCGATTAGAGGCGTCTCCTCAATGACCAGCAACACCCCTTCTAAAAAAGTCCCCTTCGTTTGAGCCGCAAACGCAAACTGCAAACTCTGAGGTTCCACACAGGTAAACTCACCCACCGTCAAATGCACCCGCTCCACTATCCGCTGCTCAGGCTGCTCCGCGAGCCAGTCTTTCACAGTCATAATGAGCGCCTTCGTCATATCGGTCTCGTGCATAGGCCTGCGCTACTCCCAATCACTGCCTAGGCTCATATTCGCCGTCTCACTGATGTATGCTGGCTTTTCTCTCCTTGGCAGCTGCCCAGAGAGCACCAAGTGCGCCATGGCATCACAGATCACTCGGGTTGCCATCAGGGAAGTGATGTCGCTGATATCATAGGGCGGCGACACTTCTACAACCTCCAAACCGCAGACAGGCGCCTTCGAGACGATTTTGCCCAGCATGTACAGCGCTTCGCGGGGCAAGAGCCCGCCGGGCTCCGGCCACCCCGTCCCAGGGACAAACCCCGCATCAATGCAGTCAATATCGAAGCTGATATATACGCAGTCCGTGCCGTCTAACGCCCTTTCTAGGGCAAAGTCAACTGCTGCATCCAGGCCCATATCCGTAATGTCAGTGACCGTCAAAATGTTGGTCGCGCGCTCCCGGCAAACCTTCACCCCGGGCCTCGGCACCTGCCAGCCGCCAATGCCCAGCTGCACCAAGTTCTTCGCCGGTGCATTCGCCATATTGGTCGCATGGAACCACGGGCAGGTGTGCATGCGCTCGTCTAGGTCTGTCTCCTGCGTATCCACATGACGGTCAAAGTGAATAATTCCGACCTTCTTGTCTCCTAGATGACGGCAGACACCCCGGACCGTTGGGAAGCCAATCGAGTGGTCTCCGCCCAAAATAATTGGGAACGCGCCAGAGCTAAAGATATGCGCAATGCCTTTAGAAATCTGATCAAAAGATTTCTCGTTGTTGGCTGGAATGGTAAAAATGTCTCCCACATCACAGAGCGTAATCTGCTCTCTGAGATCAACCCCCAGTTCAAAGTTGTAAGGCGTGTACAGCGCCGAGATACGGCGAATGCCCTGCGGGCCAAATCGAGTACCTGGCCGGTAGGTTGTCCCTGAGTCGTGAGGCACACCCACAATCGCGACATCGTAGTTGCCCACCTGCCGAACATCTTCTAGGTAGGGCGCTTTGAGGAATGTGGTGATCCCCGCGTAGTGGGGCAGCTCGCCCCGAGAGAAGGTCGGAATGGAGCGATCTCGGATGCTCTCTGCCGCTTCCAAACCAAACGTCAGGCCCTGATCGACTTCTTGCTGCCAGCCGGTCAGCGGCAGTCGAGATTCTTTCTCTAATGCGGCCTCTGCCTCACTGCGACCGTCAGGGCTACGAAACACAGGTTGATCACTCATAAGTCAAGTCCTAGAGATAGCCACGCACTTCACAGTTCTGTAGTGACCCATATGGCAATGGTCCATATTCTCTTGGGCACTCAAAAACAGCAAACTGCATCAACGACCGTACCGGTTCCCAGTCTAGGTTTTTAACTTAGCGTTTCTGAAAATTTGGTTGATATAAGAGAAATTGTCAAAAGACGGATGGGCGGGCCGTTGGCAGCATTGGGAGCACCAAAAGCATACTACACTTCGGCCCTCTGACCACACCAACACCAGCGCCAGCACAAACGCTGTAGGAGAGTTTTCTCAGTGATACCTGCGCTATGCTATTCGCAGCGATCGCAACAAAATTAGTATCTCCCTATACCTTTCACAAAAGAGAACTTTCGCAAAAAAGAACAATCTCATCGCACCTATTCATCACCACGCCCCATGCTAGAAACCGCACAAAGAAACAAACTCGACCCTAGCGACGATGGCCTCTTCTACGCCACGCCTCGGTTTGTCACCCATGTCGACGAGGGATTTATCGCGCAGCTAACAAAGCTATATCGCGATCACATCCCTCCCGATAGCCGCGTCTTCGACATGATGAGCAGCTGGGTTTCTCACCTACCAGGCGATGTCGACTACGCCCACGTCGAAGGACACGGGCTCAACCAAGAAGAACTCGCCCGCAACAAACAGCTCGATCACTACTTCGTTCAAAACCTCAACAAAAATCAAACCCTGCCCCTAGAGAGTCAGTCGTTTGACGCGGTAATCAACACCGTTTCCGTCCAGTATCTTCAGTATCCAGAAGCCGTATTCACCGAGATGTATCGCGTTCTTAAGCCCGGCGGCATCGCCATCGTTAGCTTCTCGAATCGAATGTTTTACCAGAAAGCGATCGCCCTGTGGAGAGACAGCAGCGAAGCCAGCCGCATTGAGCTTGTCAAGCGCTACTTCAACGCAGTTCCCGGCTTTGGCAATATTCAAACCATCATCAACAAATCTGAAGCGCCTGCTATTTTGCAAATGATGGGACTCGGCGGCAGCGATCCGTTCTACGCAGTCATTGCCGAACGCATGGAGCCCTTGGCTTAAGCGATTGATTTAGCCGCGGGTCAATTTAGCTGTGAACCCATTTAGCTGCGGGTATCAGAGCAGAAGATCAGCGACTTCATATTGTTTTGAAGATCTTTTGTGAGCGCTGCGATCGCACCCCTACGCTTTTGTCTGTAGGCCTCCAAACGCTCATCAACACACATGGGCTCACCCACCGTTACAATGGCTTGCTGCTTACCTAGCTGCGGGTAGCTCGCCGCTTCTCCCTTGATCTTAGCCACCATATCTCGTAGCAGCAGCGTCGTCTCGGCAAAGCGATCCGCGCTCGGGCGCTCCTTCACGTAGTGCCCCGTCACCGCCACAAAGCTCTCCACCAGCCGCATGTGCCACATGCGCAGATTTGCCTCCTCAGCAATCCGGTTCGCTAACCCCATCGCCACCGGAGAATATTCCTGAGTCTCTCCTCGAAAAATGCGGTCCCAGCCCGCCTGCTCCACTTTCCGGCAGCGGTCAATAATCTCGCCCTTTGCCCGCAGTCCAAAATGGCGCTCAGCCACCTGCAGCGCCTCATCCATCAAAAATCTCAGCCGCCGCGCCAGCTGCTCATTCGGCGTCGCAGCCATCTCACTTGCCCCAGCTGTCTCACTCGATTCAAACCTCACCCCATAAAACGCCTCGTAATAGCCTTCCATCAGCGTCAGCAAATGCTCAGCCAGGCGATATAGTCGCCCGTACCGCTCAAGCTTATCTGAGTGAGCTAGCCCAGTATCGACCTCCAGCTGACCAATTAACCGATCCAGGGCATCCCAGGGCTCGTCCACATACCGGTACTGAATGCCCACTGGCAAAATCATCACCGAGTCATCTCGGCCCTGCGCTCTAAGATCTTCCGCGCACCAAAACGCCAGCTGAGCCACCCCCGGCTCCAGAGGACTGACAATTTCATTGTGACCGTTGGTGCCGCCCTCTGGCGCCGCCGCCAGTGGAAACTGCCCCTCTAGCAGTAGCTTTCGCGCCGTCTTCAGCGCCTGCAAATCGAGCTTGCCGCGCTGAATTGGCACGCCGCCCAGCTTTGAGAATAGCCAGCCCAGGTAGCTTCCCGCCCACAGTGGAATGCCTCGGTCATAAATAAAATGCGCATGGGTAGTGCCGACAGAAAGTCCCATTTCCCTGGCTTTCTGTGGCAGGTCCCGCCAGAGCAAATGGCTCAGCACGTAGGGATCGCTCACGCTAGGGTGGCGAAAAGCCAGTATCAACCGCGTTTTACCCGCCTCAAACTCGTGATACAGCTTAGCGAGCGTCTCCACATTGCGAGCTTCGACCTCCGCTAGGTTAGTCTTGGCAGCCGTCCAAGTCGGCATCAGAGGCCGCATGGCGCGCCTCAGCAGCGGGCTGTAATCAGGTGGGATAAAAGCAAGCGCAGGCTGAGCGCGGTCAATAGCAGAATACATGCGGTAATAGCGCAAATGAAGCGCAGGAACAAGCGACCGGTGAGAATCGATGATATCTGAGATCTTAGTGAGATCTTTATATCAGATTGCCCTGTTATGACGGCCTACTACAACAGCCCATCACAACCAGCCCATTACAACAGCCCATCAATAGAGCCCATCACGACAGCCCATCACAACAGTCGATACTGCATACCGGGCAGCTGAGTCACTAAGCCCAACAGTTCCAATTCGACCAAAGCGCCCAACACCGGGCCTGTCTCATACTTGGCCTGCTGGACAATGTGGTCCAGCAAAACAGGCTCGACCGAAACGGCTTTCAGTACCTGAGCGAGCAGGGGTGACAGTGCAGGTGGGGCTACTTTCGGTGCGATCGCATCCACAACACCCTTTTCTGAAGCATCCTTTTCTGAAGCATCACCTTCTAAAACGCCCCCATCCTCAAACTTGCCGCCCTGCCCCGGTGGTATCGCCTCAGCATCTAAACACAGTCCTTCCTCCGAAAAAGGCAGCGCCCTGTCCAAGGCAGGCAGTGCTTCTAACCCTTCAGCCAAGGCTTTCTCACCCAGAATAATTTGCGCACCCTGCTGAATCAGATTCAAACAGCCCTCACCTTGCTGGTTATCCAGTGCGCAGGGTAGCGCATACACCTCGCGGCAGTAGTCATTTGCCAAGCGAGCCGTAATCAGTGCCCCGGAGCGAGCCGGTGCCTCAGCCACCAACACCGCACGACTCAAGCCAGCAATAATCCGATTACGCTGCGGAAAATGAGTCTTATCAGGCCCGATCCCGTCTGGATATTCACTCACCACCAGTCCATGGGCAACAATGCGCTGATACAGAAATCCATTGCGCTGCGGATACACCACATCTACCCCTGTCCCCAAGACCGCAACCGTCAGCCCGTTGTGATCTAGGCAGCTCGTATGCGCCTCAGTATCTATCCCCGCAGCCAGCCCCGAAACAATCACTGCCCCCCGATTCGTCAGCCCCCGGCTCAGCCGCTGGGTCCAGCGCTTGCCATAGGCAGACGGACGGCGCGTACCCACAATCCCCACCGTCAGCGCATGTGGAATATCGTTCAGCCGCAGCGCGCCGCGATAGTACAGCACCGGCGGCGGATCGTTAATCGCTAGCAGCAGCGCCGGATACTCACTATCAGCAGGCGTCCAAAAAGATTCATTTTCCTGCTCATGCTGAGCCAGTAGCTGCCGCGGGTTCAGCCTCTTACGCACAGAGACAATCCGCTCTGCGGTCAGCAAGCCAATCCCATCCACCGTCAGCAGTTCGCTAGCAGGTGCCTGCCAGGCAACCGCCAGCGATCCAAAGTGCTCCCACAGCCGCTTCAGAGTCACCGGTCCCACGTGCTTGATAGTAGACCATGCCAGCCAATACGCCCGTTCTGTCGCCAACTTAAACTGCTCCAAATGCATGCCTATTGCCAGGCTTAACATTCCCGCGACCAGTCCCAATTGACGATAGAATCTGAAGCTGTAGCAAGCGTCCCCAGGCAGGAGAACACCCTTGGCTCAGCAAGACCAGCAGCTCAAAGCGCTTATTTTTGATGTGGATGGCACCCTAGCCGAAACCGAGCGCGACGGACACCGGCCCGCCTTCAACCAGGCCTTTCTCGATGCAGGGCTCGACTGGCGGTGGTCCCCCGAGCGCTACGGTGACCTGCTAGAAGTTTCCGGCGGCAAAGAGCGCATTCGCGCATTTGTGCAGCAATCCCAGCCCAACTTTGTCCTGCCTAAAGGGTTCGCAGACCTCACTGCCTTTATCAAACACCTCCACGCCACCAAAACCGAGTACTACAAGCAATACGCCCAAGAAGGTAAAATCCCTCTCCGGCCAGGGGTAGAGCGCTTGCTCAATGAGGCCAGAGAGCAGGGGATTCGGCTAGCGATCGCCACCACCACCACTCCCGCCAACGTCAAGGCTCTCCTCGAAAACACCCTCGGCGCAGAGAGCATGGACTGGTTCGAAGTCATCGCTGCAGGCGACATGGTCCCCAAAAAGAAGCCAGCCCCCGATATTTTTGAATACGCGCTTGCCCACCTCGACCTTCCCCCCGAACACTGTCTCGCCTTCGAAGATACGAATAACGGCCTACTCTCTGCGACCCAAACCGGCCTCAAAACGGTCGTCACAGTGAATGACTACACCCGCCAGCAAGACTTTTCAAAGGCGACGATTGTCGTCAGCGATTTAGGCGAACCCGACCAACCCTTCAAGGTCATCAGCGGCAACGCCCACGGCCAGACCCATTTCAATATTGCTCTGGCAAAAGCGCTGTGTGAGGCATAGCAACCTCTCCTTTTTTAGGCGATCGCTAGCGCCGTTCCATAGATCTGCCAAGCCTGAAAAAAGATATAAATCGACAGCACAATCAGCAGCCCCCGAAACAGCTGAGTCACCGTCTCGTTGCTCAGTCGAGGCAAAAACCGAGTGCTAAACTGCACGCCCAACAAGCCCCCCACACCCAGAATCAATCCGGCGAGCCAGTTGATGTTTTGATTGATGGCATGCCCCGTGCAGGCAGACAAAGAGGTCATTACAATCACGCCTAAACTGGTGCGAACCGCAGATTTTATCCGCTCACCCAGCAGCAAAATTTGGAGTGGCACCAAAATCACCCCGCCGCCGACACCAAACAGTCCGGCCATAAAGCCTGCAATAGAGCCGGTCAACAGCCTCGCCAAAACAGGATTGATAGCCGGACCAATGCCCATTCTCGATTCTCGAAATTGAGCCTTGCGAATCACTCTCTTCTTCAGCGAAACCAAATACAAGTTGCTCAGCAGCAAAAAACCAAAGCCAATCAGCAGCCAGTGATCGGGAATGCGATCGCCCACCATAGTCCCCACAAAGGCTGTCACCAGAGCAGGCGCACCTAGCAAAAAAATCTGCTTTGGCTGCAGGTAACCCATACTCCAATTTTGAAAGCTTCCCGCCCCCGAGGTCACCAAAATGGCCAGGCTACTCGTTGCCGTTGCCTGCACAGGTGAAAACGTAATCGGCACAGGCAAAAAATTCATTTGAATCAGCACAGGCACTAGCAGCGTCCCACCGCCAATCCCCAGAAAGCCTGCCATGACTCCAGAGAGCAACCCCGCCAAAGACAACAAAATAACTGCGCTGAGCGTCACATTTCCATCCCAATAGGCATCTTCAGGCCATCAGATCCTGCATAAGCGCTGCATATCAGCACTACGACAACACCGCCGACAGGTCTATGTACTGTTCAATCGTAGCGGCTAAATTGTTCAGCATGCTGTCGCGCTGCTCACGATAGTTCGCAATGCCCGTCGGCATTGAGCCCAGGCCCCGCTGCTGGCGCAAGCGATTCAGCCAGGCCCGGCGCCACGGACCATTGTCAAAGATACCGTGCAGATACGTGCCCCATACAGACTGCGCCCCATCCACAATGCCCAAGCTGCGATCATCAAAGATCGGCATAAATGAATTCCCTTCGTCGTTCCCGGTAGACATCACCAGCTGGGTACGTCCCTGGTGAATCTCATACCCAATCACTGGCAGCCCCTCCTGCGGATACTTGGAGCTGACGGTCCGCTGCCGGGCAACTTTTTGCTGCGTAATCACCGTTCGCAGCGGCAGCAGCCCCAATCCATTAAATCGGCCTTCTTGACCCTCTAGCCCTTCTGGATCAGCCAGCATCTGACCCATAATCTGAAATCCGCCGCAGATGCCCATGACCGTGCCACCAGCTGCCGCGTAGTTGCTGATCGCTTCGGCCATGCCGGTCTGCTGCAGCACCAGCAAGTCGGCGATGGTTGTTTTAGTTCCTGGTAAAATAACCGCATCCGGGTAGCCCAGCGTATCTTTCGGGCTCAAATACTTCACATTCACCGTCGGCTCAGCTTCAAGCGCATCAAAGTCGGTGAAGTTGGAAATTCTCGGTAGGCGAATCACCGCCACCGTAATCTCAGCCTGCGATTTTACCGCTGGGCGCTCAAGCAGCGAGAGAGAATCTTCCGCCGGGAACGCCTCATTGATCCAAGGAATCACCCCAATCACCGGAATGCCTGTCCGCTCCTCGAGCCAGTCAATCCCAGGCTGCAAGATGGAGCGCTGGCCGCGAAACTTATTGATCACAATGCCTTTGATCAGCGATCGCTCCTCAGGCTCCAGCAGCTCCAGCGTCCCCACAATGTGGGCAAACACCCCGCCCCGGTCGATATCTGCAATCAAAATAGTCGGCGCTTCTAGGTAAGCCGCGACCCGCATATTGGCCAAGTCGCGGTGTTTCAAGTTAATTTCTGCCGGGCTCCCCGCCCCCTCACAAATCAACAGATCAAACTCTTGACTCAATCGCGCCAGGCTCTCCTGAATCGCCTGCCACCCAGCACTAAAAAATTCTTCGTAATACTTCTCAGCTGTAGTCCGACCAATTGGCCGACCCTTTAAGATCACTTGTGAGGTTTGGTCACCTTGGGGCTTAAGCAGGATGGGATTCATTTCGGCCTGGGGCGATACGCCCGCGGCCCATGCCTGCACAGCTTGGGCATAGCCAATCTCAGCCCCCGTTGTACTCACATAGGAATTCAGGGCCATATTCTGCCCCTTAAAGGGCGCAACCCGCCAGCCTCGACGGCTCAAAATGCGGCAAAGGGCAGTCACCAACATGGATTTTCCCGCATGGGATGTCGTTCCCACAACCATTATTGATTTCACCAGTTGCGCCCCTCACATTAGTTGTACACCCCTCACATTACCCAAACTTGGTCAGATGTGAGGCAAAAAATTGATGGAACCGCCGATTACAG
The DNA here is from genome assembly GCA_038523095.1 of Cyanobacteria bacterium J06626_6. GTDB lineage: Bacteria > Cyanobacteriota > Cyanobacteriia > Phormidesmidales > Phormidesmidaceae > Phormidesmis. Next base: position 18,749 of record JBCBJS010000051.1, on the reverse strand, counting down.
AAGATTTTCAGGTATAGAATCGTACCTGAGAGCCCATCAGATAGCGCGCACTCAACTAACAAACACTCAAGCCAGCACTCAAACCAGCCAATCAGGCAACCGCAGTCGTCGGACCACCGTATTTTTTACATAGTCCGAGAGGGAAGCTCGTTTGTCCGGACAGCCCTGCGACTGCCACCGCGCGACAAGCTCCCGGCCCAGCGGCGTCAGGCGAAAGCTATCGGTCAGGCCCTGACCATCCACCTCGCGGCGCAAAATACCCACCGTCGCTAGCCACATCAGCTCAGACTCAGTCGCCACCTCCGAAAGTGGCTGTCGGGTGTAGCCCTTTAGCGCACCGCTGTTTTCCGCTATTACGGGCACGCTAACGCTCCGTGTCTTCATCTCGGCAAACAGCTTCAGATAAAAAGGAGAGCTCAGAACAGCCCTCTCAGCACGACGAATGACCTTGGGCGAGTACTGCATGGAAGGGCACGTAAGCATCAAACTTTTCTATACCCGGCCCCAGCGCATCTGTCTAATTTTTTCAACGAGCACCAGACCGACAAATGGCATACTCTCCACCAAGTAGCGACGCCACAGTCGCCTCGGTTCGCTCAGTAACCGGTATAGCCATTCTAAACCCAGCTCGCTCACATAGCGAGGCGCCCGAGGTTTAGCACCGGCTTCAAAGTCAACCACTGCCCCTACCGCCATAAAGATGTCAACATTCGGCAGGCGATCACAATTCTGGGCAATCCATTTCTCTTGCTTAGGCGCTCCCAAACAAACAGCAACAACATTTGCAGAAGATGCCTCAATCAAAGAGAGAATCCGGTCACACTCTTTCTGGCTGTTCTCAAAACCATAGGGCGGAGAATATTCACCCACCACAATTTCGCGACCAATGCGACGATTCACCCGGGAGCGCGCCTGCTTAGCGACCCCTTCCCTGCCCCCCAGCAAAAATATTTTCACATTCCCATTGTGCCGGTGATAGTCACAGAACCAGGGAAACAAATCTGCCCCAGAAAGCTTCTCCTTTAGCGGCTTTCCCAAGAACTTCGAGGCATACATCAAAACCTGGCTATCACAGATTTTGTAGTCTGCCCTTTGGTATACCTCAGCAAATTCAGAGTCGTGGCGAAGCTTCATCAGGTGATCGACGTTGGGCGTAAAAACAATGCCCCGCGTCAGGGAAGCCAGCAACTCATTCTTTGAGAGATTATCAAAATCCAATCCCAAGATGTCCACCTTAGTAGGCGGCTTGACCTCAGATTGACTAGTGTTCTCATGCGGGGAAGGAGCAGACGGAAAGCAAGCACCCGAATGGGTAGTTGGCTTCGTCTGACTTGCCCGTGAAGACGGATTGAAAGAAGGATAAGCCATATTCAGAGGGAGAGCACTCTCAGAAAATGTAAATGAACCCAGCGTAAAAAATGAACCCAGAAGACCGAAGGAAAGCTCCTTCCTAAAAGCATACAGACCCTGTCAAGCTTCGCGGCCAGAGAGACCCCACACACTCAAACAACTTTCCGAGCCATCTCTTCTAAAAGCAAAAAGCAAATGATTGACAGTTTCACGACGGGTTTGCCACCCGAGGGCCAGCCACCCGTCAAAACATCACGACAACTTGAATCAAACCGCAGCTCACCTGTAAGACCTGCTCGTATAAACAGTCACTAGGCACAGCTCTCATTAATCAAATCATGCCAATTATGCTATTGGCACAGAGCCAAGCAGACACCAGCCAACAATGACGATTACTTTTTCGTCACACTCCAAAGGACGTCCTACATTTTGAGTAAGTTCCAGGTAAAAAAGCATAAAGAAATGCCTGAAAAATACGTAGAACAATCCTTAAGAAATAACTGCTAAAGATTCAAAATGGCGTAAGCAGCTTACTAAAAAACAAGCTTAATATTCAGCTAGTCAAAGGCATAGATCGACTTGGAAACCCTCCGAAATTACTATCGCGGCAATCGTGAGAAGATTCACGCTTTTTTGTGATCTAAATCACGGCAAATATTCACTTTGATACAGCCGAAACGGCATTACTGAGCAAGCGGCAGGCGCTGCTAGTTGCTTGCTGTAGGGGTCACGGGTAATTCAGATGGTAGCAAGTCACTGTCAGGTCGAGCTGCTGTGTAAGACCATCTCATACGACTTTAGTGACAGAAACTGCAGGCCCCAACTGTGCGTGGATAGGTAGAAGGTAGCTGCCAATAAACGACAACATTATCCAACATTCAACAGCGACCGTGGAGCGATGCAGCAGTCGGAACAGCTCTCTTGTATTTGCTCACGAAAATAATGTCTGACAGGTCATATAGCAAGCTCATTCGCCAGGGAATTTTCAACCCTGTTTAGCAAAAAAAAGAAAGAGCACATCAACAAAAAGAAGGAGAATTTTCAACACTTATTTTGCTGCATCACCCTACAGACAGAAACTCTCTGAAATACCCATCAGCACCGCTGAGCGCAAAGCAGCCGCTCGCTGTTGCGCACTGCAATACATCACGCCCCTGATAGCGACGCAAACACCCTTACAGATAACGGAATAATTCAAACTGGGGTGCTAGGATTCGAACCTAGGAATGGCGAGACCAAAACCCGCTGCCTTACCACTTGGCGACACCCCATCGCTTTTGCTCTGGTATTGTAGCACCAGCCTAAGTTTTTTTCCCCAGGCCGTCAAGATATTCTCGTTCTAACACACTAGGCGGTGAAGCTATCGAAAAAATCGCTAGAACATCGGCCAAAAAGTCGGCCAGAGAGCTGCCAGAGAATTGCCAAAAAATTGCCAGAGAATTGCCAGAGAATTGCTAGAGTAACCCTCAAAGAAGTGCGCTGAGAAGTGCCTCAAGCAATGCCCAGAAAACTCGCTAGAAAAATAGGCAGAGACCTAGCTAGAGATCGCCCGCGCCAAGTCCATCCCCAGCCAGTTTCCGTTTTTACAATAGAGGCAATCGCGATCGCGCTCACCAACAATCCACCCAACCATCCCAACCACAGATATCGCGGTGATTGCCCTATCGTCTCAGCAGCAGCCCGCCGCAGCTGCAGCTGCCATACCACCGCAATCGCCGCAGCCAGCAATAACCCAAACGCTGCCGCTTGAACAAAGCCACTTCGACCGGCGCCCGCTCCTATCAGCTGCCAGGCACTTCCCAGCAGTCCGAAGACCAGCCCTACCCACGGCATCACAAAAATCAAACTAACCGCCGCCGCAGAAACAGCCGTCAGCGCAAGGTTACGACCGCTGCCCAGATGATAGTTTTTCGTCCAGCCCTCCCACAGGTCACCCAGCGAACGATACATCCGCACCGTCGCCACATCTAGACCCAATACATACCGCAACCTCAGTCCGCTACCTTTCACCAACGCTGCCAAAGCCAAATCCTCTACCGCATCAGCCGCAACGGCTCGATGCCCGCCTATCTTGTCGTATGCCGTTCGCCGAAACAGCATAAAAGGACCTGCAGCAAGGGCCACTTCCGGTCGCGCCGGATCATTCACCCCTTCAAAGTCAAAGCCTACCGCGATCAGGTTAGCCATGATCGGCTGCACCAGCCATTCTGCAAAGCAGCCGCAGACGATTGCTGGCGCGCAGCTGAGTAAATCGCTCCTGTGGGTTTGAGCCTCTGACACAGTGCGTGCGATCGCCTGCCGCTCCAATCGCACATCAGCATCAATAAACAACAGATAGTCACCCGTTGCCTGCTGAGCCGCGCGATCGCAAGCCCAGTTTTTTCCTCGCCAGGTCTGATCGGTTGGACGCTCACCAGCAGCCATGACCCTAACACGGTCATCTATTGCAGCAACCTGCTCAGCCAGCTGCAAAGTATCATCTGTCGACTCATCATCAGCCACAATCACCTCCAGCATTGAGCCTTCAGGCAAATCATTCGCCAAAATAGCCGCCAAGCAGTCCGCAATATTCACGGCCTCGTTATACGCCGGAATAATCACACTCACAGCAGGCAGAGGCGCAGGCAGCTGCCTCAGCGTATCGAGCCTTGGCGCACCGTTAATAGACCCCTGAAACCGCCGGTAAAAGTCGCTCATAGCCACGATGCTCACTAGCACAATGGTCAACAGCGACACCCGCGGGTCGAGCACTAGCGCCCACCCCGACATCACCCCAAAATATCCGCCCATCCCTCCACGCCCCCAAATGCCCAACATCAACCCCGCTGCACTAGCTTAAACTGAAGGTTATGTTTCTCAAGCACCTCTATCTACAGAACTTTCGCAACTATCAGAGCCAATCTGTTGCCTTTAGCGCACCCAAAACGATCCTGCTAGGAGACAATGCCCAGGGCAAATCCAACTTGCTAGAAGCAGTAGAGCTACTCGCCACGCTCAAATCCCATCGCACCAGTCGCGATCGCGATCTCGTCAAAGAAGGGGCCGCCACCGGCCACATCAAAGCGCAGCTACAAAAAGATATCGGTCCCAGCGAGCTCAACCTCGTCCTCAGAAGCAGCGGCCGCCGCGCCACCATTCTGAACGGAGAAACCCTCAAGCGGCAGCAGGACTTCCTCGGCACCCTCAACGCAGTTCAATTCTCCAGCTTAGATTTGGACCTAGTGCGGGGTGGCCCAGGTGAGCGCCGGACCTGGATAGATACCCTCCTCATCCAGCTAGAACCAATCTATGCCTACATTCTGCAGCAGTACAATCAGGCCCTCAAGCAGCGCAACGCCTTCATCAAACAGCACACCACCGAAGAAGACAGCCAGCCCCTAGATCCCACGCAGATGGCCCTTTGGGATGCTCAAATCGTCACAGCAGGTGTCCGCGTGATTCGCCGACGAGCCCGCGGACTGCAGCGGCTCATTCCCCTAGCCCAGTCTTGGCACAAAGCCATTAGCGGCGATAGCGAAACTCTCCGCATCACCTATCAGCCCAACGTACTACCCGAAGATACTGCCCCCGAAAATCTCAATGAGCCTACCGACATCCAGCAGGCCTTCTTTGAAAAAATAAAGTCCAGGGCCATCGCCGAATACCACCAGCGCACCTCCCTAGTCGGGCCACACCGAGACGATATCGCCTTCACCATCAATCAAACTCCTGCCCGGCAGTACGGTTCGCAAGGGCAGCAGCGCACCCTCGTCCTTTCTCTCAAGCTCGCCGAACTAGCCCTCATAGAAGCCGTCATCGGCGAGCCACCACTACTCCTGCTTGACGACGTGCTCGCAGAGCTAGATCTCAAGCGCCAGAACCAGCTGCTAGAAACCATCGAAGATCGCTTCCAAACCCTGATTACCACGACACACCTAGGTGCATTCGATGCTAGATGGCTTCAAGAGTCTCAGATCCTAACCGTCTACGACGGGGCCCTCATGCTGTCAAAGTAAGTCACTCCAAACTGTCAACAAAATCCAAAGCAGCAAATTTTAACTAGGCCAACCGTCATTAGGCCAACCGTCACTGGGCCAACTGACTCAACGCCCTATCCAAAATAGAAAGCGCTTCCGCGACATCCGCTTCAGTAACAATCAATGGCGGCACCATCCGCACCACCTTCGGCCCTGCCGGAATCACCAACAGACCTTCTGCCAGGGCGGCCTTCACCACATCCAAGGCCACCGTGCCACTCCCAGCCCTAAGCACAAGACCATTGATCAATCCCCAGCCGCGCACCCCTTCACAGAGGCTCGGGTAGCGCTTAGCAATCGCCCTCAATCCTTTTCTGAGCTGCTGACCACGCGATCGCACATTTGCCAGTAGGCCGGTCTCCTCCAACGTCTGGCACACCGCCAGGGCAACCCCGCATACAAACGGATTCCCCCCAAACGTGCTGCCATGCTCGCTCGGCCCTAGCACATCGCAATGGGCCTTCGTCAAGATCGCCCCAATCGGCATCCCGCCTCCCAGCCCTTTCGCAGAGGTAAAGACATCCGGCTCCACGCCCACCGTCAGGTGGCCCCACAGGTTACCAGAGCGACCCATCCCCACCTGCACCTCATCGAGAATGAGCAAAATACCCAGCTCATCGCACAGCTGACGAACCTGCTTAAAATACACCGGATTGCCTGGACACACGCCCCCTTCACCCTGCATGGGCTCCAGCAAAATCGCAGCGACCTGTCGCTGGTCAGCATCCAGCTCAGAGATAGTTTGCTTTAGCGCCCCAAAATCGTTGTAGGGCACATAGTGAAAACCCGGCATCAGCGGATTGAAGTTTTTCTGGTACTTAGGCTGCCCGGTCGCCGTCACGGTCGCCAGGGTTCTACCGTGAAAACTCGCCTTTGCCGTCACTACGATCGGGGCCTCTATGCCCAGCTTAGTGGTGCCATACTTCCGCGCCAGCTTAATCGCACCTTCATTCGCCTCAGCGCCCGAATTGCAGAAAAATACCCGATCCGCGCAAGAGCGCTCTGTCAGCCATTCAGCCAACGCCCCCTGCTCAGGAATGTAATAAAGATTGGAAACGTGCTGCAGTTTTTTAACCTGAGCTGTAGCGGCTGCTACCACCGCAGGATGCGAATGGCCTAGCGTACAGGTCGCAATCCCGGCGACAAAATCCAAATACGTACGCCCTTCAGAGTCCCATAGCCGACACCCTTCCCCCCGTTCCATCGCAATCGGGAAACGGCCATAGGTTCCCATTACATGCTGATCAAACAGCGTCGGGTCAAAAGCATCCTGCTTGGGTGTCTGCTTCAGGCGCTGAGTATCAGGCAGAAGAGTTGAAGAAGCCATAGGAATTCAAGAAATAGATGACGGAGAAAATTTGTTAGCCATTTGCCGTTAGTGACCAATTCTAGCGTGACATCAATCTGTAGTCTTTGCCACTTTACGGGCAAAGACTACAGCGTTGATTACTTTGCTGACACCTCGCGCGATCGCAACGAAAACCCAAAAACCAAAGCCAAAAAACAGAAAGGCCAGCCCCCAAGGAGCTGGCCTCAAAAAACCTCATGCAGTCATCCGGCAGCACTCGCCAAGACCATATGCTGCCTAATTCACCGGCTGCGTGAATTACTGATCTTCAGATAGCTGGATAGCAAAATTAAGCGGGGCAACCTCGTTACCTGCCGTACTCCCTAGAGACACCTCCAAAAAGCAGCTACTCCCAGAACTAGGCAAAGACCAAGCGAGATCTAACGTACCTGGCTGCGATCGCAGTGCTCTTTTCTCCATCTCTCCATTCCAAAGACGGATTTCGCCCGCCTCAGGAAGAACAGCCACCACCGATAGCTGTCCTTGAATCTGGGTGGGATCGTAAATAGCAGATAGCTTAAGCACACCGGACGGCGTCACCCAGTCACGCGTTTCATGAGGGCTATCAGCCGAGAGCGTCAGCGTCAGCGCACTCAAAATTTCCTGCGCAGCCAGCATAGACAGTGCAATTTGCTGCTCGGGCTTAGCTGAATCGTAGTCACCAGCAACATTGACCAGCTCCTGAGTCACCGCAGCTTGCGTTGCACTATCCGAACGATAGGCAGGAACCAGCACCATATCTGCAATCGGCTCTAAAATATCGCCCTGGCCAGGAAACAGGGTTTCCACAGCTCTTACCAGCCGAACACCTTGCTTACTAGAAGAGCGCGCAAGCTCTTGGCAGCGTTCAAACAAAACAGCCAAAACATAAGATGGCAGCAGGCTTGGCACCTTGAGCGCACTGACATGGGCATCCCAAAGCGCTGGAATTTTCACAGCAGGAACGCACTCAGCACCCACAGCATCAGATACTTCAGCAGGATATTCACTAACCTCTGACTCCCAGGGAAACAGAGGGGGATTATTTTCGTACTCCAGCAGGAGACGTTGCTTTAACAAAGATTGAAAACGTTCTTGCACAGCGTGGATTTCTCCGAAGTTAAACGACTGAGCCGTCTGAGAGGTGCTATCTTGAACCGACAGATCTCTCGAAGCCACGGAAAGTCCAGGTTTCAGCATCGCCAAGAAGGCATTAAACGACACTGTCCCAGAGGATGTAGATGGGTTAGGGGCTAGATCTTTATATCTGGCCTCATGCCCTTGTTGGTAAACAGGCTTACTAGACGTTGCATCAGACCCGACTCCGAATGAATTTACTTCTAATGGGTTGGCCCCCGATGTAGACCCATTTCCTGATGGTGTAGAAAACGTCGGGTCAAACTTTTGCAGAAGCCTTAGAAGCAAGCTCTGAGTATTATCTGAGTCATTATTCATACACAGCCATGCGAGTCCGGACAGATCCTACAAATTCCGAATATCCCACGCCTGCTCTAGCAGTTTAGACCATTGCTTACGCAGCTGAGTCGCCGTGATGTCAAGCGCTTTAGATATTTCTTGGTCACTCATCGCCTGCTGCTTCAAATCCAGTACCTTAGCTTGAGTCTGCGAGATCTTCGTCTGCAGGTACTCCCATTGTTGAGGCGTCAGGCCCAAGTTCCTACCTAATTCTGCCCCCAACCACTCATGAACTAGCTCCCAGTTGTGCGCGAATGAAAACTTCAGCAGGTGATACTTGAAGCGCTGCTGAAGGTAGTCTCGCTCGCGGGGCGTAATGCCCAAAATCTCCTCTATCTCTTGGGTCGGCAAATCTATCAGCCGCAAACTAAAGTAGTCAGCACAGTCCTTCTGGCCTTTTTCAACCAGATAATCCATGAGCTGCTCGATTACCCGCTCCCGGACCGTCGTCTCCGAATCGTCTTCGCCTTCACGGGTTGTCAGCTCTTCTCTGAGGCGCTGCAAAGGCGCTGTTCTAGGCTGCTCTGAGTCACCCCCCTCAATCGCCTGCTGAATATCGATCACCGTCTCTGGCGGCTGCTGCTTAGAAAAGGTCTGCGTCCGTAAGATGATCAGCTGCTGACTTCGCCCCCGAGAGAGTGGAATACGCCTTTTGGCATATCGCTCCGTAAAGGCCATATATTCGGCCAGCTCCAGAGACGATCGAGGTCGATAGTTGGCAGCCGTTTCATTTTCCCGGCGAAAAGCATTGATGCTTTCAAAGTAGAAATTTTGCAGAAAGTCCTCAATCAAAGCCACCCGAGCCTGATAGCTAGACTGTACTTGGGGCGGCGTCATGTATCGATAAACAATCGCACTTAAACTGCTGTGCAGCTCCAGTCGACCTTTCGTCGAGCCCAGTTTCAAATACCTGAGGCACTGCTTCAGGCGTAAGTCGGCCAAGTCATTCTTCCAACCCTCCACATCACCAGAGTTTTGAATGCGCTGACTCTCCGTGCAAATTCGCTGCACTTCCTCACTAATGCGCCCGGCAACTTCGCGACAGTTTCGCGCTGAAGCTGCAGTTTTCTGGCTTAATTCTTGACACAGTCGCTCGAAAAGCGTTTCCACAACTGATTACAATTATTCCCTGATGGTAAAACGGTTTGGTCAGCCAAGCTCCACGCGCTGCTTGGTCGATCGGGGGGAAGGGACCAGCAGTGCCAGCTGCGTATCATACAGCTTGGATTGATTGACTTAGCACCCTAAACAATCTGGGTTGAATACGGTGAATCAGAGGAGGGGAGCATGCACCCCACGGGTGCCTCGCAGCTGAAGGTCAACGTCGCAACAAGCCAGCATGAAAGTGTAGATGTTCAGAAACGGATATTCAGAAACGGGGAGTTAAGCCGCTTAAGTAAACTGCGCTAAGAAATAGCGTAGGTAAACCGAGCTAGAAAACGAATCTCAGTGAGTCGCGCCAAAAAGGCTGCGACGGTAAAGGACTGACCGTCATTGCTCAGTAGGCAAGCACCCCTATGAGGATAGACAGCGGCACCCTACTTCTAAACAATCTGACCGGATATTCATAGAAGTATTAAAGTTGGTAGGTACAATCCTTGCAATTTCTACAACTGTTTCCTAAGTATCTTCATCCCTAACCTTTCAGGTATTCACACCCTCCAAGCGCAACCCTATGGACATTGACCAGCAGCTGCAAGCTTTAATCGATGGTGCACCGCCAGAAACAGATCTCAAAGCCGCCATCAAGATAGTTTCACCCGTTATTCAAACGGTTGCCAAACAACTGAAGCACTCGCAATACTATATTTTGCAGTCGGTTAATAGGCAATGGCTGCAAGCCACCATCGCACAGAAAGCATCGCCAACCCAGAAAAAAAGGGTGATCTATGCGTACCCATCGCTCGCAGCAGCGGCAGGCGACAAGCTAGCCAAAAGCAATCCTGGCTTGATGGCCCTACCTGTTCCGGTTGCGCAGCTGCTATTTCAGCTACCATCCATTGAGCCTGTAGATAGCATGATTTTCTTAGAGACAGACAGTCGCGATCAGGCTATAGAAGTGCGGCGGAACGATATCAAAGTTTTATTTCAAAGCCAGCTAAAGCAGACTGTGACACCACAAGTTCCGCCAGATATCGCCTAGCCACTCAAAGAAGCCATTAGCACTCTGTGGAGAATCATGCCGCAGGCAGAGCACACAAAAATAAACGAAAAAATATAATCGCAACGATTGAAGGTGCAGCTTCTTAGAGGCTGCACCTTCAATCGCAAACTTGAAAGCTTTCAATTCGATAAAAAGGCTATGTACCTACAGAGCGTGACTGGAAATCAACTCAAAAATGAGCGCAATAACAAATCCAACCATCGCCAGACGGCCATTCCAAAGTTCGGCATAAGGGGTAAAACCCAAACGGGGCTCTGGTTTGTAATACTGTGTAGCACTCACGCCTAGGGTCTTGTTGTTGAGAGCCGTCACAGCAGCATTTGACCCCAAATCGGCGGATTTAAGTTTATCCTCTTTCATGACAAATGCCTGTACTTTTTTCTACTTACTTAAAGAAAGTATAAGCGATGTACAAGGAAATTAACCATAGCTGTGGGAAATAGCACGTGGACTTAATAAATCCATAGCTTGTATGTGTTTCCCATACGTTTTTCTCACAGGTGCACAGATGCACTTCACCTGCTTAAGCAGCTTCTTATTTTCGAACACCTACGTGCCTACCTAACACACACCAGATGCGATCCGTGTGGATGCTACAGCCTGGAAAACATCGCAATATTGCCGTGGCCCTTTGGGAAAGACAACGTTGACAGTCAGCGGATCAGCCGTATCCCTTGGATCGCCAATTCCACCAACGACTATTTCTTTGCCCTGCGCATCGGCTTGGGTCACAATGGCGCGACGGTTACTGAGTTCTCCGGCACTGCTATCGACGTAGGCAATGAGCGTGGGAATTTTCATGGCCTGGCCAATATTTTGAATAAGCTGTAGAAAGTTTCGATCGCTCCCTCCCCGCTTAAACGTCATCCCTGCATCAGTCTCTACGCCTTGGCTAGTCACCGTATCGCCCACACCAACCAGTAAGGGCATTTGTGCCGCATCGAAGTTTTGCAGCGCCACCTTAAGCATGTCATTGAGCGATCGCGGCGCTTGTCGGGCATTAAAGTCCACCCCCAGCGGATAGTGGCCCGACCGCTCAAAAAAGTAATGATTCAGCAGTGCTAACACCCCGGCTTCCTTCACTGCGCCCCTCAGCATGAACTGAAAATCCGTCGTACCCGCCGTCTGCGCATCTGCAAACCACACAGCCTCATGCACAAACCCATCCCGGCCCAAGTTAGGCGCGTAGTGCACAAAAAACTGATCGCCTACCCCTTCAAACTCAGCCTCTTGCAGCAGTTGCTCCATCAGCTTCACCATCTGCTTTTGCAGCAGCACAAAAGTCTCCAGCTCAACTGACTTAGCCACAAACGCTGCATGCAGAGAATTCAGATTCGCTGTCGGAGACGCCATATTGTCCAGCACAGATGCCTGAACAACCTGCTGACGCTCGTCCTCAGACCAGTCGGCACAATGCACCTGCAAAAATTCAGCCAGGGCCTGCGCTAAGCGTGGCGGTATGCTCGCGAGAAAATCCAGCTCAGCGGCACTGACCCCCGGGTGACTCACAGCCCCGCTGCGATCTTGCCACTGCACGCCCCCAGCCGCTAGCCCCGGCAAGTATAGCTGCTTTGCGGCCACCGATTCGCCCGATTCATTCAGAGCTCGCTCAATGATAGTTTGAAGGCCTCTTCTGCCCACATGCTCACCATTAGTCAGCACGTAAAAATGTCCGTCTAGCCGAGCAGCCGCTGCCAGGTAATCCGGGGAAATTGTCCGGGTCAGAGGGTCATTCACCAGCTCCATACAGACCCCGTCTAAATCTTGAATAATCAAAAGATTTTCAGTCGCTGCCAGGCGCTCTTGAAATGCAGAATGGTCTAGAGAAAGGGTCTGAAGGTGTAGCATCGTCGCTAATCGCAAGTCTACTTGCGCGCTGATACGTCCCCTTACCTATAGCACTCAACCAGCAATTAGAAATAGCACCGTAAGCACCATAGAAAACACCAGCCAGGTCAACTAATCGATTGATAAATAGCGCAGCTCAACCCAAAATCGCCATCAGCTAAACCGTTTCGTTAGCAGTATTACCCACCGCGCTCACTGAAGAATCTGGCAAAGACATGTCTGGGACATCAGGCGTCGGCACCTCTGGCACCTCCAGCTGAGTAAGCTCTTCGCTATCGTTTACTGGAGATAGATCGCTCGCTAAGTCCTTATCAGCGAGGTCCTTATCAGCCTGGTCCTCATCTAAACCTGAGCGATCAATATCTAGAGGTGCATGAATGGGGTCTGAAACATCCTTGGCCTCATCGTCAAACGGCCTAAGCGCGGCAGCTGCACTCTCTGCATCCATGGCCAGAATTTCAGCCTGAGAAGCCAGCTCAATCCTATCGGCCTCTGCCTCAGGTTCAATAGGCTTATCAGCGCCTCGACCCAAAGGCCGAATCCGACGAATCGGCAGATTCGCCGTCAGCGCAGTCACCCGCTGGTCAGTGGCCAGTGAAAACTCCAGGGCGTCAAAATCAACCTCCACATACCGAGAGACCACTGCAATAATTTCCTGACGCATCATCTCCAGCGTCTGAGGATCTAGCGCCAATCGATCGTGAGCCAGAACGATCTTCAGCCGACGCTTCACGTCGTCTCTACTGTGCGGATCTTCGGTCGGGCCAAAGAATCTTTCAAGAAGCTCGCTAATAAGAGGAATTGCCATGATAGTTAGTCACCTTGATGTCGCTGCCAGTCATATACCCATTTAGAGGCCCCGTCAAACAGGGATCACTCGAATACAGCCAGTATTACAACCGACTGTAGCGAAACGATTACATGCCAAACAGCCGTTTAAGTCTCGTAAAGAAGCCTTCTTGAGGAATGCTGAGATCCATAAGTGGAACTTTTTCACCCTGCAGACGCTGAGAAACGTTTGTAAAGGCAATGCCAGCTTTTGATAGCTTCTCTTCTAACACCAAGGGCTCACCTTTGTTAGTTGAAACGATCACCTGCTCGTCATCGGGTATGACCCCCAGCAGCGGAATCGATAAGATACCCTGAACATCCTTCACAGACATCATCTGCTCAGCTGCCACCATAGCCGGACGCAGTCGATTGATCACCAGTCGAACAGCCTTGATGTCATTGGCCTCTAACAGGCCAATGACTCGGTCCGCATCGCGCACCGCTGAAATTTCTGGCGTCGTCACGATGATGGCTTCTCGGGCCGCAGCAATGGAGTTTCGAAAGCCCATCTCGATACCGGCTGGGCTATCGATCAAAATAAAGTTGTATACCTTGGTTAGCGCTTTGATCAAACGCTTCATTTGCTCTGGTTTGATAGACTCTTTGGAGCGATTTTGCGCAGCGGGCAGCAGCGCCAAATTTGGCTGACGCTTGTCTTTTACAAGCGCTTGGTCAAGCCGACATTCGCCTGCCAGTACATCAAGCGCAGTGTAGACAATCCGGTTTTCCAACCCCAACAGCAAGTCCAAATTACGCAGTCCAAAGTCCGCGTCAACAACAGCAACCCGTTGTCCGGCTTTGGCTAGCGCCATTCCTAGGTTTGCGGTACAGGTTGTTTTACCAACACCTCCCTTACCGGAGGTCATAACGATAATGCGGCTCATGGGCTCTCTTTTGTAGTCAGGTCGGCTAAGGCAAACTCGGCGGCGAGCGCAATACGAATACCGTCAGGGCCAATATAGGCTACCTCAGGCTGGTATTGAGCGGGCGGATCGTCTGGCGAACGAGCCACTTTGTCAGCAATTCGTAGCTGCGTCGGCTGCATATGCAGGGCCATAATGCGGCACTGGCTATTGCCACCGGCGCCTGCATGAACAACGCCGCGCAGCCGTCCCCAGATGAAAATATCGCCCTCGGCCACAATAGAACTGCCTGGATTGACATCACCAAGCACAATTACGGTGCCACGATGGCGCACTTCTACGCCGGAGCGCAGCGTGGTCTGCATATAAAGCGGCTCATCCATCGCCTGCATAGACGCTTCCTGCCCCTGACCGAGGTGGCTAAGGGTGGTCTGCTGCTCCACCGAATATCCGGCGGTCGCTGCAGCCACAGCGGTCTGGCGACGACTGGCATAAATCCGCTTAAGGGGCAGCTGAGCATCGCTGAGCAAGGCGTCTATTTCTTGTACTTGCTGACTGTCTAAGAGGCGATCGCGTGCAATCAAATGCACTGGCGTATGGGGCTGCAGAAACCTTGAGCCTCCGGCAATTCGGCTTTTTAGCTGCTGCCTGAGCTCTTCCCAATACACCGGGTTACGACTTTTCTCAGGGGCAGGCGGCAAAATTAACAGTAGCCGACCGCCTTCGCTCTTAAACTGAACTTGAAGATTGGGGTTACTCTCTGGCTTTGTTTGCGCAGGCTCTGCCTCCGGAGAGGCTGGCTCAGGATCAATCTCCAAAATAAAGTTATCGAAGTCGACACTTTCGGAGGGCGGACTATTTTGAGATGAAAAATCTGGAACCATCTGCCGACACCCTTTGGCCGCACGTCCTAACTCAAGCTAACTTAACCTTTGACGTGCACCTGCTAGCGCATGCCAGTAGGACAAGCCATAAGCCTTGGCTATCTTAGAACACTATTGCTATGTGGAACACAGCGCGTGGCTAAATATAACAGACTTATCAAAATGAGTTGATACATCTTGCATCAGTACATCCACAGATAGACCACATAGCAAATAGGCTTTTGGGACGGCTACGGCGGTTTTCTATGGCACAAATGCTGCCAACTAACTCCATGAAAAGTTCATAAAGTCCTGTCAAATCTTTCCGGATTTGTCATTTGAAGAAAACATAAATTCAACCTGACATCCGGAAATGCAGCCTTACCGTGTAAGGTGCTTAATATCATTCTTCTAGAGGTAAAAATAGGTAAAAAACCTTACCAGGCGAATATTTTACAGCGGCTAGCTGCCTGTCAGTTCAGCATGGTCGTACTCTAAACGGCTTATTCCCCACAGCTTATTCCCCCACAGAGAAAGAGGTGTAATTAGATCAATGGTTAATCGCAAAACGACGTCAGCTCTGACAATAGCAGCTCTTTTAGCCTGCGCCATACCAGTCAAGTCCGTGGCATCTACCCTGGTATTGCCCAACATCACACCGGTGACAGCGCAGACCGCACCCACCTTTCCTCTACCCACCGCCGTCCCCGAAAACACGGCCGTGCGCATTAGCAGCGGGTCTGACAATATGAATGCCATCAGCGAGGCACTTCGCCAGGGATTCGAGGGCGACTATGCCAACAGCGAGGTCAGCATTACCACTAAGTCTGCTGACCAAGCGATTCAAGATGTCTTGAATGACAATGCCGACCTCGCCGCGATTAGCCGTCCATTAACAGCTGAAGAAAAAGCTCAGGGATTGATCGAAGTTCCGGTCAGACGCGAAAAAATTGCCATTGTCGTCGGCAGTAATAATCCCTTCGCCCAGAGTATTACCGGCAGCCAGTTTGCACAGATTTTCAGAGGGGAAATCAAAGACTGGTCAGCAGTAGGCGGTGCAGCGGGGCCTATTAAGCTGGTTGACCGTCCGGCATCCAGCGAAACACGGCAGGCCCTCAGCCCCTACCCTGTTTTCACGACAGCGCCTTTTGAAGCTGCAGATGGAGCGACAACTGTCGACGCTGATACGACAGAGGCAGTCGTCCAAGCGCTCGGTGCCGACGGCATCGGCTATGTATTGGTCGGGGAGCTAGCAGGCCAGCCAGAGATCAAAGCACTACAGCTTCACAAAACACCCCCTAGCGACCCCCGCTATCCCTTCTCCCAACCCTATTCCTTTGTCTATGCAGGCGGTGCCTCACCCGCAGTCTCTGCATTCTTGGGCTATGCCACCGGCAACCCTGGCCAGGCAGTCGTAAACGATGCGAGCATCTCTGGCACAGGACTCATACCCGATGCGACCAATGGGGTTGCTGCTGCTGGAACATCCGCTGGCACTTCGACAGGCAACAGCAACTCAGCCGCAGGTGATGCAGCCGCAGGAAGTGCTGCTGACGGCGGAACAAATAGTGGCGCAGCGGGCACAGCATCTAATGCAGACCCTGACGGTGGTGCTAACGGAACCTCCGAGGCAGGAACTGAGCCTGAAGCGGATGGCGGAATTGCTCTGTTTGAGGAAGGAGAAGGCGCTAACGGCACGGATGCAACAGATGAAGGCGGCGCAGCTGATGCCGATGCACTAGACAGCACCGGGACAGGCAATGGCACGAGCGATCCAGGCGCCTTATCCAACCGTGGTCGCTGGTGGTGGTTGCTACTGCCCTTGGCGGGACTTGGTCTACTCATTTGGGCAGCAGGAAAGCGCGGTAGCGAAGAAGAAACTGGCTACATCACAAATGCAGAACAGGGCGATCGCATCCAAAGCGCATTTGAAGCGGAGACAGTTGGCGCTGGCGTAGGTGCAGGGCGCACTGAGGTTGGCATAGGCCAAGCTGAAGTTGGTGGGCAAACAGCGGGCACGGGCTTGGGCAAAATGGCTGCCGGTGGCGCAGCAATAGCCGGTGGCGCGGCAGCAGCCGGTGCAGGCCTCGCAGGTCGCATGCAAAATCAGGCTGGCAACCTCACAACTGGCCTGAAAGGTGGTGTTTCAGGCGCTGTAGATGGCAGCATTGATGGTGTCCGAGGCAGCATCGATGGCCTCAAAGGCTCCGCACAGAGTGGCCTATCTGGTCTACAAGACAACATTAGAAGCGGCGCTGAGGGCATAAAAGGAACCGCCCAGGGGGGTGTCGGTAGCATTAGAGAAGGGATTGATAGCGTTCGAGGATCTGCTGGCAGCGGGCTATCAGGCATGGGGGATAGTGTCCGAGGCGGCATTGATAGCGCTAGAGGCTCTGCCAGTGAAATGGCGGAAAGTGCACAGGGTCGCCTCGAGGCTTTGAAAGGTAACGTGCAAAGTAGCATCGATGGCGCCACAGGCTCTGCAAAAGCCAGCGGTGAGAGCTGGTTGGACCGAGCCAAGCAGCGGATCAATGAAGCTACCGACCAAATTAAGGACACTGCTGCCGATGTCAACAACGACATCAGCAACAACGAATAGCACAGCCGCTAGGCCAGATAGGTTACTGTGACCACAAGGCTAATACTGACAAAGTAGGGACACTATGGCCTGGTCTGCCATCCACGCTAAACTCCATACCCTACTCAGACAGCGAGTCCTGCTTCCTAAAAACAGTCACATTCTAGTAGCTGTTTCCGGGGGGCAGGACTCACTGTGTCTGGCGCGTCTGCTCCTGGATATGCAAACCAAATGGGGTTGGCGGCTGGGCATTGTTCACTGCAACCATCGCTGGCGCGAAGATGCTAATGATAATGCTGAGCATGTTGCGCAGCTAGGACGAAGCTGGGAGCTTCCTGTGTGGGTTGAAGCTGCTGGTACGCCGCCTACGAGTGAGGCGGCAGCAAGGGCATGGCGCTATGAAGTATTTGCCGAGATAGCTAGTGAGCACTCTTTTGGCTACGTGGTAACTGGGCATACGGCTAGCGATCGCGCAGAAACCGTCCTTTACAACCTGATTAGGGGGGCGGGCGTTGATGGCATCGCCGCACTGCCCTGGACGAGATCGATAGACCCACATCATGCAGACATCACCCTTGTGCGCCCCTTGCTGTCACTCACCCGTCAGCAAACAGCGCAATTTTGCCATCAGCATCACCTTCCTATTTGGGAAGATAGCAGCAATCAAGATCTGAGCTACCGCCGCAATCGTATTCGCCAAGAGCTGCTGCCTTACCTACGCACACACTTCAATCCGCAGGTTGAGCGATCGCTAGCCCAGCTCGCTGAAATTACAACAGCCGACATCATATATATAGAGGAGGAAGCAACGGCGCTTTACCAGCAGGCCATCATTTACCTACCAACACAGAAAACTTGGGAGCTACAGCGAGAAACCCTCCTTAAATCTCCCTTGGCTCTACAGCGACGAGTCATCCGTCAGCTGCTACAGAACGCGCTTCCGCAATCGCCAAACTTTCACCACATTGAGAAGCTCGTTCTACTGCTTCAAGCACCGAACGGCAGTAAAACTGACCCCTATCCAGGAGGATGGCTAGCCCAAGTGCGCAAGCCAGTCATCCAATTAACCCGCCTTTGAAACGGGTCAGCCCTCATTTCTTAAGGTTTAGATCACGATTCTATTTGGACTAAAGCAGGCTTTGTAATGCTCTACTTAGCAAAACGTTGAACGCTAAAAAGCCTGTGGGGGAGAGGGTCCAACGATACAAAATGATATGAATTTAAGTAAATCCGTATTTGAGTAGCGGCTCATTCGGAAGTCTGAGAAACTTTACAAAAGTAATTACTCCCGCTAATATTAATCCATAGGCAAGGTTGTCTTTTCGCAGCCGAGTCTCGTACCTCGATAACTAAAAAGGATTCATAATGACTACTACTCTACAGCAGCGCGAAAGCGCTTCCTTGTGGGAGCAGTTTTGTCAGTGGGTTACCAG
>JBCBJS010000050.1:0-34844 GCA_038523095.1 Cyanobacteria bacterium J06626_6 | reverse complement strand
CGTGGGTGCGCCATTTTTGTCCCGGAAAATCTGGAAACCCAACTAAAAAGCAGCCATCTTCCTCAGACCACTGAATCACCATTTGGTACTTAAATCGGTTTGTCATTTCATTTACCTTTCACTTGCTTGATAGCCTCCAAGACCTCTTTCTCTTGATAGCGCTTGGCATCTGATCCATCCTTCCCTGATACCGTTATTTTACCTTTGTAAAGGGGATGTATCCAGTTGGTATGACTCCCTTTGCCTGGGACTTCGCGAAATTTCGCCTTTCGCAGCATTTGCTTGAGTTCTCTGATCTTTTTGGGCATTTGATTAGACTATAGGGCGGCTACGAAGAGGTTGGTGTCGAATACGTAGACGGGTTTGCTTTGGAGAGGCAGGGGCTGTGGGTTACTCGTCATTGTGGTCGATTGCGCCCATGAGTTTTAGGGCGGTGCGTTGACCGGGAGTGAGGCCCTTTGTGCCAGTGATATTCAGTCCTGAACAGACGCGGTCATCTATCACACGAAGGCATCTACCTGTAGCCGTATCCCAAATACGAATAGTATTGTCATAACTTCCTGTAGCAAGTTGCTGACCATCAGAGCGGTATACCACGGACCTAATTCCGTTCTCATGACCTTCTAAAGTTCGTGTACACTTCGCTAATTTTAAGTCCCAAAGTTTCACTGTTTTATCATAACTAGCTGTAGCAAGTTGTTGACCGTTTGGACTATAAGCTACTGATCTAACCCAATCTTCATGTCCGAGTAGAGTCTGTATGCATCTACCAGATTTCAGATCCCATATTTTTGCTGTCTTATCACTACTCCCTGTAGC
This sequence comes from Cyanobacteria bacterium J06626_6, assembly GCA_038523095.1. GTDB lineage: Bacteria > Cyanobacteriota > Cyanobacteriia > Phormidesmidales > Phormidesmidaceae > Phormidesmis. Next base: position 34,025 of record JBCBJS010000050.1, on the reverse strand, counting down.
AAGTTGTTGTCCATCCGGACTATAGACTACTGCCCTAACTCGATTGGTATGCCCGAGAAGGGTCGACAGGCATTCACCTGACTTAATGTTCCAAAGTTTCACCGAACGGTCATCACTACCTGTGGCAAGTTGCTGTCCATTTGGATGATAGGCTGTTGATCTAACCCATCCATCGTGGCCGGTTATAACACTTAAGCATTCACTTGACTGTAAGTCCCACAATCTCACTGAATTGTCATCACCACTGGTGGCAAGATACTGACCGTTTGGGTGATACGATACCGACATAACACCGTATTTATGACCTTTCAAAGTACGGATACACTTACCAGTTTCTAGGTCCCACAGCTTGACAGTACTATCGTCGCTGCCAGTAGCAAGCTGGTGCTCACTTGGATGGTGCGCTACAACTCTCACTCCGAAATAGTGGCCTTTCAAAGTACAAATACATTCACCGGTTTCTAAGTTCCACAGCTTTACTGTACCGTCGTTACTACCCGAAACAAGTCTCTGCCTACTGAGACAATACGCTACCGATCTTACCCAGTTTTCGTGACCTTCCAAGATAGTTGTATGTGTTCTTACTTCTGTGCTACATAGATCGACTGTGTTGTTGTTTCTGCCTACAGCAAGTTGTTGTCCATCTGGGTCGTACGCTAAGGACATGATTCGGTCTTTATAACCCTGATATGCATACAGAGATACTTGTCGAGCTCTCTTTTTTGAAAACCTTAGTGTGTCAATACATTTCCCCGACTCTACATTCCACAACTTTACTGTCCCGTCATCGCTACCCGAGGCAAGTTCTTTTGATGTGCTGTAAGACAGAGCCCTAACTATGTCCTCGTGGCCCTCTAAGATATGAATACATTTGCTCGTTGCTAAATCCCATAACCTCACCGTGCTATCGTAGCTACTCGTTGCAAGCTGCGTTCCATCTGGGCTGTAAGCTAACGCCCTAATTTTGTCACTATGTCCATTCAGCACATAGTACTTGTCTAATTCAAGATCCCACACTCTGATTGAGTTTTTAGAGCTACCTACGGCAATATATCGTCCATCTGGACTATATCCTAAGCACAATATTTGAGTACCTGAATTTTCTAATTTATGAACACATTCACCTGATTCTACATTCCACAACATCACTCTCCTATTACGACCACCCGTAGCGATATGCTGTCCGTCTGGGCTGTACGCTACAGCGCAAACCCAGCCATCATGTTCATTGAGAGTACAGATGCAGCGTCCAGAATCTGTATCCCATAACTTCACCGTACCATCGTCGCTGCCTGTAGCAAGCTGCTGTCCATTTTGGCTATACGCTACTGAGTTGATACCTGCACTATGACCAAGGAAAAATGAGATAGTTTGCCCATTATTCAGATTGCAGACTTGTAAGCTTCCTTTATGATCACATACGGCAAGCTCTGGTCTGTTTGGGCTGAAGGCAATCGCCCAAACACTACCTAGTATCTTTGAAAATACAACTTCAGAGAGTAACGCATTCTTTAAATCAACTCTACGTAAGTATGTCTTACTAAAATTGACTCCTCGCAGTTTGGTGCCTCTAAGGTCAGTGTCTACTAGTGCATATGGCGTCTTCGCTAGCATTAATTGCACTACGTTTCCACCTAAGTACCCACTCTCGTTCATTGCTCTATTCGCAGTTGCTTGTATCAGCGGCAGAAGGCTATTTGTCATTTTCTCTCTCATCATCGGATGAGCTAAATCAAGCACAGCGTTTGCTAATTTTTCTCGACCGATCAGTGGCAATAACTCATCGAACGGAAGTCTAATAAACTTTGATAGGGAAGCAATTCTTACAGGCTCACCACTTTCACTACATTCTCTCTCAAAATATTCATTCCAGGTATATTCCTGAGCCAGTAGAGCATGATCCAAATGCGACTGCTCTCTGGCTACTGTTGTAAAGTCTTCAGCCAACACACCCAGAGAGGCAACAATCTTGTACGCTGCAAAAAACTCCAACAATGATCGATGTGCCGGACTATAATCTCCTTCCGAATTACGAATCAACATCGTCTGACCCATCATGTCATATCGCCAATGGTCCAGCTCTTTCTCTCCCTTCACCCTATCTGCAAACATCTGTTCCAACCGCTCAGGAAAATCCCGATAATTCAAACTCATCCGATTCGTTGAAAGCATTTCCCAAGACAACTCACACAGAAAGTAGAGCTTATCCGCCATCGACGTAAACGTCCGCTCACTCTTAATATCCTTCTCCATCTTGCGCGTCACCGCATACAAATACACCCGCGCCATATCCACCGGCTTCCCCGCTTCAATATCTGGCAGCGCCTCCAAAATCAAATCCACCATCACCGGACGCCGCGCCAAATCTAACAGCTGAGCATTCCCTACCACCTGCTGCACCGTCTCTCCCTTTGCCTTCCGACTCAGCAACTCTCCAATCTGTTCATCACTAAACTTCTCTAACTCCAACACCTCAAACTGCGGCGGTTCCCCCGTCCTATCCGCCGTCGAAGCCTTCAGCTCCGCATTCAACAACCGGCGGCCCTCAATCGCATCCGGAAAATGCTCCGTCCGACAGGTCAAAATCGCCTTCGCCCCCGGCACCACCACCTTCGCCAACTCCCAAAAGTTGTCAATCATCGCCTGACGGTCCACCCGCGCCGCCATCTCATCAAACCCATCAAAAATCAGCAACAGCTTCCCCATCCGGTTCAACTGTTCAAACACCGAATAGTTCTTCAAAATCTCATGCTTGCGAAAAAAGAACTCCGAAAACAAAGACTCCACCGACACCGCCTTCGCATAGTCTCGCAGCGGCACCACCACCGGAATCCGTGGCCGCTGCGTCCCTCTTTTCTTCGCCTCCCGATACCGCTGCAGTGCCCGCCACGCATAGTGCAGCGCAAACCACGTCTTCCCCGTCCCAAACTCTCCTAATACCGAAAGATGCTCCTTAGCCGGGTCATCTAGCCACATATCCACATAGCCATCAATCCATCCATCCTCCTCCGCGTAGGTACTCACCCCCATCTTCCGCTGCGTCACCGGGTCCAGCTCATCCTTCCGGCAGGCCAAAGGCAAATAGCCCGCATCTACCCCCTTCGTCTTAATCTCATTCTCCAGCCAGTCCAAATACTTACTAAAATCCGCATCCTCATCCAACAGCTCATCAAACGTATAGCAAGAAATATCCGCATAGACCTCCTCACTTTGCACCGCCTGCCGCGCCGCCTTACTCACCCGCCGGTTTGCCACCAGCCAGCCCTCATCCGCACCCGCCGCTTCTATCGCGCGTGCAAATGCTTGCAGCTCACCCATTTCCACCTCACCCGCCACCCCGCGCACCAGCGTACGAGACATTTTTCGCCGCGTAATCGGAAAGTCAATCGCCCACTCAAAATAGTCTGCCGCCCACACCTCATATTCGGGGACGCGCTCATAGTCCAAAACATCGAACCACTCACCCAGCCGATGCGCTAACTCTGCGGCCTGACTACTCTGTGCGGCAGCGGGCAGGGCTGGCTGCGCGGCTCCCACCAGCTGCCCCATGGTTTGGTTAATCGCCTCTAGCGTTGGCAACTGCTGAAGCTGCCCCTGCATGGTTTGTATTTGCCTTTGCAAGCTGTCTAGCTTTTGGTCCTGGCGGATTTCCTTGGGCGATCGCGTCTCCTTCACCACCTCCACAAACGCCACCGCAAACTCACTCAGCTCCCGCGCTGGGTCAATTCCTAGCAGCGTGTCTTTTAGCTGGTAACGTGCGATCGCTTGCCCCTTTTCCAACCAGCTGCGCCCATCTGCCTGCACATACGCCACCTTAAATACATCGCGCACCTCCTTCAGCCGAAAGAACTGAATCAGCTCAGCAGGCTTTCGCTGCCCCTCGGCGTCAAAGGCATACTGCACCACTGCATAGGCATACACATCCTCAAAGCTCTTTAGCGATTCCAAAGAATCGAGCCCAATCCGTTGTAATAATCGAATCACCCGTTCATTACGGTTGACTTTCTCTTCTATGCCTGTAACTTTTAATACTGCGTCAAAGGCCTTGTCGATTATGGGCTCAATAAGCATCGCTAGAACTACAGAGGCATCACTTTTGAGCAGTGTAGTTCATCTGTCGGATCAACCGGCGAAATCCTCAATCTCTTTTGATATCGTGGCTTCTGGCCTAACCTGTCGCCCATGTATGTGTCCATTGTGCTGCTTCGCTGAAGGGGAGTCTCTAAACTCTTGCGGGATAGTGCCTTGACTGTTCTATTTAGAGCTAGCCGTCAGGGTTACTATCCCGCAAGAGGTCCTAGGTTGTGGCGCAGATGGTGGCGCAGCTGGTGGCGCTGACTATGGCGCTGTTGTCCTGGCCAAAATTTGGCTGGTGATCTTTTCTGGGACGGGGGCTAGGTGGGCGTATTGCCAGCTAAAGAAACCGACGCCTAGGGTGAGCGATCGCAGCTCTAAAATGAGCGTTTGCATCTCTGAGATGGGCAGCTGGCTGGTAATGGTGTCCCATCCAAACCAGTTTTCTTTGCCCGCGTAGCCCAAGATTTGTCCGCGCCGTCCGCTGATTAGCCGCAGGACGTTGGAGGTGAAGCTAGTTGGGACGGAAATTTCAACATCGGCAATGGGCTCTAGCAGTGCGGGCTCACAGTCTGACATGCCAGACTGCATGGCGATGCGGGCGGCCTGCCTGAAGGCTTGCTCGGAGCTGTCGACGCTGTGGTAAGAGCCGTTGGTGAGCGTGACGGCAACATCTACGACGGGGAAGCCCAGGGGGCCGTGGTCTAGGGCTTCGCGGATGCCCATTTCTACGCCGGGAATGTACTGCTTGGGCACGACGCCGCCTACGATCTTCTGTTGGAAGTTGAAGCCTTCACCTCTGGGCAGCGGATGAATGTCGATGTAGACGTCGCCAAACTGGCCGTGTCCGCCGCTTTGGTGCTTGTATTTTCCGTGGACGGCGCTGGCTTGGCGGCGAATGGTCTCTTTGTAGGGGACTTGGGGGAGATGGGTGCCCATGGGCAGGTGATACTTGTTGCTTAGGCGTTCGAGGGCGATTTGTAGGTGCACGTCGCCTTGTCCCCAGAGAATGACTTCGTGGGTGTCGCCGTGCTGTTCCCAATGGAGGGCAGGATCTTCTTGCAAGAGCTTGCTGAGGGCGCTGCTGAGCTTGACTTCGTCGCTGCGCTTTTCGGGTGCGATCGCTAGCGCATACATGGGGTTGAGTTCTGCTGCAGTGGGCAGCTGCTCTATTGGGCGCTGATCTGGTCCGCTGTTGCTGAGTGATAGCGTGTCGCCTGTGCGGGCGTGCTCCAGCCGGGAAATGGCGAAGATGTCTCCGGCATGGGCCGTTTGTAGTCGGGTTTGGGTGTGGCCGAGGAGACGGTAAAATCCACCTGCGCGATCGCCATTAATGGTGGCGTTTTCGTGCAGGCTACCGCGCCAGAGCCGAACGAGGGAGAGTTTGCCGCCTTGGGGGCTGTAGTAGGTTTTCAGCACCTGAGCGAGGGGCTCTCCGATGGTTTTTATCTGGCGATGCTGGGCAGTTGCTGCTGGCTCGGGGGCTTCTCGAACTAGGGCATCGAGCAAGGGACGGACGCCGTAGTCGGCTTCGGCGACGCCAATAAATACGGGAACAACCAGGTCTGCGCCCAGCTCCATTTTGAGATCTTGAACAATCTCTTCCTGGGGCGGCTCAATTTCTTCGAGGAGTTCTTCGAGGAGATGGTCGTCAAAGTCTGCCAGGGTTTCTAGCATTTCGCTGCGGGCGGCTTGCTCTTCGGCGGCGAGCCCTGCAGGCAGGGGAACCGGATCGGCAGGGGCGGAGGGATGGTAGTGGTAGGCTTGCTCGCTCACTAGGTCAATGAACCCGACTAGCTGCGAACCGTAGCCAATTGGGTACTGGTGGGGCACTAATGGCCGCGTGGAAAGACTCTTGAGCGCGTCGAGTACTTCGCGAAAGCTGTTGTTGGCTTTGTCGGCTTTGTTTATCCAAATCAGGTGGGGGATTTCCCAAGTGTCTAGGAACTGAAAAATGGGGGCAACCGTCAGCACGCGGCTTGGGTCGGGGTCGCAGACGACGATGGCGGCATCTACGCCGATGAGGGCGTTGTTGGTTTCTTGCAGCAGCTCGACCGAGCCAGGGCAGTCTAAAAAGGTAAAATAAATGCCGCCATACTCAGCGTAGGCGGCGTTTATTTCGACGGTCATGTGGCGGTTTCGGGCTGCCGGGGCGCTGTCGCCGACCGTGTTGCCGTGGGTGATGGTGCCTTTGCGGTCAATGGTCCCGGTGACCGAGAGGATACTTTCTAAAAGGGTCGTTTTTCCACTGGCGTATGGACCTACGATGGCAATATTTCGGACGCTGTCTCGCAGATCCGATGGGACCCTGCCAGCGTTGACTTGGCTAGATGTCATGAGTCGCTCCTTCCCATGGCTATGGGTGCTATTTTTGCTGTGGATAGCAGCGAAGAGCGACTGGAGTAGGGGCTGATTCTGTAAGGATGGGCAAAGCCGTTCTAGAACCTGCTATGGGGATCAGCCTATCTCGTTTGGGATTGCCCCATCTTGATGTCGTTGAAAAAGTTCATAAGGTTGAAAAAGTTCATGAAGTAGATACGCACTGTGTGTAGATATGCGTTACGAGAGGAGCGATCAGGTTGTGCGATCGCTCCTCTCGTTGGTTGTTTATTTCATGCCTATTCAACTGTTGCTATTCAGTCCTTGTTAATTAGAGGGTAATTAACAGGGACTGAGAAGATTAGTGGATATGCCTTTTGGCTACTATTTTCAGGGACATTTTTCAGGGACATTTCGGAGACCTGCTATTTTCAGAGGCAAAGCTCAAGGGACGATTTCAGGAATGAGAGGGCACTGGCCGCTGTCGGACTTTTGACGTTCCAGATAGGGACCTGAGTGCACCAAGGGAAACATTCGAAGATCGAGCCGATGGACCTAGCAACTGTAGGCGGGGTCTAGGTTAGGGTGATTGCCAGCAAAAAAGCAACAATCGCTATGAGCACAAAGAGGGGAAATGGCATCCATTCTTCGGTGACTCGTTGTCTCCAACCACAGTGCAAGCAAACATATTGATTTTCGTCGTAGATGACGACGCTGTGGTGTCCACATCTGGGGCAAGAAAGGTGATGTGGGTGAGAACGGTGGGATGTTTCTAGCTGTTGAACCATTGGGGGCCTTCTCCATAGAGGTGGTTGTATTTTGGTGGCGTCATTGAGAGTTTTCTCTGGGCTGACACCTGATTTCCATGAGGGACGATCCTTAAAGCGAGATGAAAAGTCGGTCTGTCGGAATATAGTGAAATTGCCATGACGATGGTTACTCCAGTAGAAGAGGTTGACTGTTCGAGTTGACTGTTCGAGTTGACTATTGGAAATCAATTGACAGCCTGTCTAAGATTTCCATGGACTTATTTTGACGCAGTTTTTTGGAGTGAGGTACGGACAGTTTGTTCCTTGCATTCATAAATCTTGAAGAAATGATGGCTTTAGAAAGCCAGATAAACCGTGTTTTTTGATACTAAAATTAACGTTCAGTATCTTTCAATACTAAAAATATTGATTTTTTGTGGGAAATTTTGACCTAAGAAATTACGGTTGACACCCTGAACCTCGCCAAAATTTCTCAGGAACTTTACGATTGGTTCACACAAGATGCCTGACTTTAAAGCCTTTGATAGCTGGCGGATCTACCATTTGTACCAATATCTGTGCGGTCGCCTAGCAATGAGCCGCAATTCAGAAGGTGAGCCTGTTGCACTGAGCATCGCCACTCGATTAGGGAAAAAGAATTTTCGAAGAACCGTTAAGCGCCTGTTTGAACAAGAGCATCGCTGGCGAGGAAGCATTGAACAGAGTAGTTCTGTGACGACGGGTGCGATTGTTCAGATGCTGAGCGAACTCCGTGAGCAGCTTCGTGAGGATTACTTTAATAACGAAATCCCCTACAGCCGAGTGCTGACTACAGAGGACACCCTGATAGCGCTGCACCAGCTGACAGCCCTAACGCCAGAAGAATGCAATCAGCTGGGATTGCCGAAAGGCGATGGCCTGACCCTATTGCGACAAATGATTTTGAGGTTGCGTGCTGAGGGCGGGTTTGAGAACTATGATGTTGTATTTGGTGCCTACAAAGAAGCGGTTGGGCTGAACTTTTCGGTTAGTCAGGACGCTATTGAGAATCTGGGCGATGTGAATAAGCTCATTGAGGAGACAGTGAAGGCTGCGCTTTCTCACTTACCAGAAAAACCGAGTGCTGCTAATCGCGGGGACGGTCGAAAGTCTCCTGGAAAGCTAGAGACAGTGCAGGATCTGACTCTCAAGGCTCAGAAGGAGATTCGTCGTCTGCTTACTCGCAGCGGTAATACAAGAGTCTTTCTGCCTGATAATAAAACGGAACACCCTTACATTCGCCACTATCTACGTCCCGCTTTTGTTCAAAAGCTGGCACATACTGTGGTTAGTAATGAGCGGCTGACGCAGCAATTTCCGGTGTACTTGAAGCGAGTGACGATGGATGCCTGCGGTCCGTTACCCTTTGCCAATGAAGGATTGAGTGCGGGCGAATCTGGGGATGCCTATATGCAGCTATTGAATCCTGTTATTCAGGGTTTGGATAAGCCTACAGAGCGCAACAGAGCTGAGCGGAGGAATGATTCGGGGCCGAGTGATGAAGAGTTAGCTTCTCAGGAAGCTGTGAAAATTACGGTTGAATTTTACATTAAGGTACCCTCTACTTACGAAGGCACTGTACCTGAGATTTTTGGGGAGATTGTGAGTGGCCCGACTCGTCGAAAAGGGGGGCATCGCCGAGTAGATTTTGCACTGACGAGTACCGGTATTGGTGGAACGCTCTCTCACATGATTAAAGTGATTAATTTGATGTTGCTGAGAGATATTCCCTGCTTGAGCAGCTTTTTTCCCATTGCTCACGATATTACGTCTACTCAGCAGATTGTTCGGGATAATGTGGCTTCGCCGGTGTGGGCGCACAGCCTGGTGCAGCTTTGTTTCAACCAGGCTGTGGGGCAGGCGCTGCAACAGTTTGGCCACAGTGATTCACCTTATGAAGATGGGGCATTCAGCGACCCAATCGGGCATGGTGATTTTTGCGGGTTTGATTTTTTGCTGGCTCAGGCTCAGGCGGCGCTACAGGCTCGCCTGCAGGCAGTGAGAAATACAGGGGTGAATCCTGAAGTTTACCTTGTAGAGCTTTGTGAAAAAACGGAAAAACTGTTGACTTTGGATAAGGCGTGGTCTTCTCTTAAACGCTATCCATTTTCTTCGATGGCGATGATTGGCACGCTGCACAAGTCAATTATTGGAGATGTGTTTGGCAAACGGCCTTTGGAAAAGGGCGATCCGAGCATTTGGTTTGATGCTTATTTGTCGATTGCTGAGGCCCTTTTAGATGAAGGGGCCTACCGGGCTAGCTACTTTTATATAAAAGATCTCAGTGTCTTAGAGGGCTATGTGCAACAGGGGCTGGCGGTAAACCGAGCACAGGTCAACAGTCAGCGTCAGGAGTTTGAGATATTCTCCGGGGCGTTGATTGTTCGGTATCTGATTTGTCTGGCAAATTATTACTACCTGTACGATCGCGAAGATGATCGCAATGGTGACTATTTGCTACCGGGATGCGCACCTGATATTAACCGGCAGGTGCTGGTTCAAAAAGCCTGGACCAAACTTGAAGAGGCGAAAAAACATGTTGAAGTTAGGCTTATAAAGTACATTGTTGTTCGGGAGCCTTCTCAAGGAATTTTCAATCCGCACTACTTACTGCTGGGTCGGATTTATTTCATTCGGGCGAAACTGCTGACATTTTTCTCTCAATATGTTCCAATCGCGAGCGATGTTTTGCGAACTGAGGATTTTGTTAGGGAGCGACGGTCGGAGGCGTCTACCCATTGGGGGCGGCTGTATTTGATTGAGAAGGCGCGGCTGTATGCTTCGGCAGATGGGGACGGGGAGGTGTATGCCTGCTACACTGCGATGCAGTGTTATTTGTATTTGGCGGCGGCCTTTGCTAAGCCGAAGAATTTGGGATTGCCGGGTAGGAAGGAGGTGCTGAGTCCGGCGGGCTGTTTGCAGTGGGCTAGAACGCTGCGAAACCATGCGCTGGTGGCTTATGCAGAGACGGGTCAGCGATGCTATTACGACATTAAAGAGAAAAGCGGGCTACCGGATGAGACCGATGAGTACATCTATGGTGAGAAGGGTCTCTACCGGATTGGGAAAATTCCGGGGATTTTGGAGGTGAGGGGAGCGGAGCATGAAAGGCCAAGCCGTGAGGAGGATGCGTTTATTACGCTGGATATCTCTCTATTGGTGGTGGAGGCCAATATGTTGGAGAAGCTGACGCCTCAGCATCCGACGAACAATATTTACTTGTTTGGGACGAATGCCTGTTATTTATTTTTTGCTCGAGGGGTGTATTTACTTTGTAGCGATGAGACTGAGGAGTTTGAAACGCTGGCACCTGGCGCAGAAATCGATTGGGACCAGAAGCTGAAGCGGGCGATTCGCTTGCTGAATATGGCCTGGGCGATCGCAGAGGATGGCTGTCTGTTTGAAAATGTGAAAGAGACTGTAGCAGGTGAGCGAAAGAATATTCGACGGATTACCCGTTCGTTTACGAATCCTGATAGCTCGGAGCAGTATACGTCTCAAGAAATTAGCTCGGTGCGTGATTTGTATCCTCGGCGGGTGAATGAAATTGCAGATTTGGGGAAGATTTTTTCGGCGGCCTGTATGGTGCTGCGGCTGCAGAGCGCGCCAGATGAAGAGCGATCGCGCATTCAGTCTGATATAAAAAAGATTCTCGGTATGCTGTACGGCAGCTACCGTTTGCCGATGCAAAAGACGCTGCGAGCGCTCTTGCGTAAGCAGGGACGGTACAACGGTCACCTACAGGAGTATTTGTCTCAGGCGAGCGCTATCATTAAGTGCTACGCCATATATGAGAAAGAAGATGACAAAGACCTCAAGGCCTACCGGAATACGCTGATGTCGGAGTTGTTTGGAGCTTTGCTGGGACCTGGCTAGAAAGGGATGATGGAGGTGACCGTAACGGTTGCTACAGTGTGACTTTACGTTTTGCGCTGTGATCGAGGGTGGCTTGGCCTTGTGGGCTTTTTTGTGGTTTCTCCGGCGTCTTCTTTGGTTTCTTCTGGGTTGGATGTGTCTCGGCTTTTGTTTGACCTGAAGCTGTGCGGCGAGCTGGTGGGAAGGTTTTCGGGGTGCTTGGAGCCAAGTGCGATCGCTGCTTGCGTGACGGATGGGCTAGTTGAGCAGTTTGGCTGTGTGTTTGCCAGAATTTGGCTGGTGGAGCCAGACCGCGCCGGACTGCGGCTAGTGGCTTCTTCTGGGCTATACACCCGGCTAGATGGGTCTTTTGCCCGGGTGCCCATGGGCGCTTTTAAGGTGGGGAAGATTGCGGAGCACGGCATTCCTTTTTTGAGCAATTGCCTGGCGGAAGAAGGATGGGTAAAGGACCGCGATTGGGCGGTTGAGAATAAGATTTTGGGATTTGCAGGGCTGCCTTTAACGATGGAGTCTCGCTCTATTGGGGTGCTGGCGGTGTTCAGTCAGGAGCCGATGGCGGGGGAATTTTTGGAGGTGCTGCAGATCTTGAGTGTGTCGGTAGCGAACGCGCTGGCGGGGGCGATGAAGCACCAGGCGCTAGTGGGTGCAGGGGGAAGGCGGGCGGAGAATTTGTCGGAGCGGCTGGCGGGATTGTTGGGGGCTCAGCGGCTGAGTTTGTTGGGAATGGAGCGGGGGATTCCCCTGCCTGTGAGCCAGCTATTTGTGAGAACGGGTGAGCGACTAGCGGCGTTGTCCTGCCACTATTGCCGGTTGATGTATGAAGATGATGCGGTTGTTTTGGAGGCAATGTTGGCGGTGACGGCATTGAATTTGGGGACGCCGCCAGCTGGATTTGAGGAGATATCGGCGGACGCGGCTAGGATGAATGGGGATTGTGAGGTATCGGTGGGAGACAATCGGCGAGTGATGCGGGTGCGATTGTGGGTGCCTCTTGCCAGCGAGCCTGCGACAGATGAAATGGGGATGGATGGTATGGAGATAGATGGGATAGAAAAAAAGAAATCGCCGCTATCGGGAAGAGAGCATGAGGTGATTGAGCTGTTGGTGCAGGGATTGCGCGATAGAGAGATCGCGGAGAGGCTGTACATCAGCGAGCGAACGGTGAAGTTTCATGTGAAAAATATGTTGGAAAAGCTGGGGGTAAAGACGCGGGTGCAGGGCGTTTTTGAGGCGATGAAGCAGGGATGGCTAGGGTAGCGCTGTGGGTTGAGCTGGCTGTTTTACTGATTTGTTAAACTGGCCTATTTGAGCGGGGTTGTTTGAACGGGGCTACTCGAACTGGATAAAGGTGACTTTGGCTTCTGGATTGTCGAGGTGGGGACGGGCGGCGGTTTCGATATGGCTGAGCTGACCGAGGGCGCGGCTGCAGGGGAATCCGTATTTGGCTTGGACGCGATCGCTGGCTATTTTTAGAGATTCGCGCGATCGCGCTAAAAAGTCGTTGAGGCTATAGGTTTTACCCGCTTCGAAGTAATCTTTGACGATGAGTGAAGGTGAGTAGCAGGTTTCTTGCTCGCCGTCTGGCCATTGAATCTTGAAATTAATCTCCGGCATGTTTCCTCATTTACCTCTGCAGGAATGACAGCACTGTCTGAGCTTTCAGTTTAACATTTGCTAAAAAGCGCCAGCTTTGTATGATGGAACCGTAGCAGGCCAAAATCCATATGGTAGAGCAGCGCTTCATTGACTATTGGAAAAGACAGCAACAACAGCAGGATTTCCAGCAGGAGATGGCTAAGCAGCAGGTGTGGATTCTGCTCCCTGTGATTGATGCTACGCTCAGGCAATATGGCGCTACGCAGATTTTTGTCTACGGTTCTCTCCTAACTGACCGTTTTTCTGAGCGCTCCGATATCGACATCGCAGTGGGTGGTATTCCGTCTGGGCAGTTTTATCCTGCGCTGGCAGCGGTCAATGAACACTGCGATCGCTGGATAGACCTTAAACCGTTAGAATCATTAGACCCTCATTTTTGGGAGCGTGTCCAAACTCGGGGCATATGGATAGATGAGCACACAAAACCCCATCCGGCTTAAGGAACTGGCGGCAGATATTGAGTTAGAGCTAAATCGTCTACGACAGCTGGAGAAAGATATTACTTACGTTCGCCAAGAAGTGGAGAATGACCCGATACATGCAAAGCTCTTCTACGAGAATTTGGCGCTCAAGCTACAAAGTTTTTATACCGGATGCGAACGTATATTCAGCTTAGTCGCTATTGAGCTGAATGGTGGCGTACCGTCGGGTTCAGCTTGGCACAAGCGACTACTAGATCGCATGATGACAGAGCGAGAGACACGCATTGCCGTTATCCGACCGGAAACTGCAAAAAGATTGCAGGAAATGCTGGCTTTTCGTCATGTTGTAAGGAGTATCTATGGATTTGAGCTGGACAGCGATCGCATTGCTCGCCTAGTGGATGCTTATCCCAAAGCTTGGGCCCAAACCCAAACTGACGTTGCCCATTTCAATGCCTGGCTAGTTTCCCTGGCTACAAACCTGGAAGCTGTAAACCCGGAAGCTTAGCGGCGAAACGGGCTCTAGATGAGTTGATGATAGAGGTGTAAGTGTTGAATGGCTGAAGTCTCCCAGGTTTGAACTACAAGGGACGGGGGATGGAACGGTTCTGTTTGTGATTGCTGCAACTTCAATGGGCCTTTATCTGTTGTTAGTTTCACCATGCCAATGGCAATTTCTTCTACATTATTGGGGTCGATCAAAACGGCCATATCTGGGGTGAGGAATTCGGTGAAGGGCGGTTGGTTGGAGGTGAGTACCGGCAGGTGGGATGCGATCGCTTCCATGACGACGAGTCCCCAGCCTTCTTTGATGGAGGGAAAGACGAAGGCATCGGCGAGGCGGTACAGGGCTGGCATGTCTGGGTCGTCGATGACGCCGGGGAGGATGAGGCTATCTTCTAAGCTATAGCTTTCGGCGAGGGTGAAGAACTGTTGCCGGTAGTCTTGGTAGTCGAAGAGGGTGGCGCCCCCGGCGATGAGTAGCTGGGCAGCGGGCTGTTGTTGTTTTACCTTGGCGAAGGCTCGGAGTAGGTTGAGGGAATTTTTTCGGGGTTCGATGCCGCCGACGGTGAGATAGAGAGGATGGCCAGAGATGTTGAGCTTTTTGGCGAGGGCAGGGTCTGTACGGTCTGGGATGGGGGAGAAGCGAACGCTGACGCCGTTGGTGACGCGGTGAGCTTCGATGTTGTAGTCTCTTTTGAGCGCATTTTGCCAAAGCTGGCTAACGCAGAGACAGCGATCTGGCTGGTAGATGGATTTTTCTTGGCAGGCTTGAAGGTAAGGGCTGTTGAAATTTTCTATATGGTGAACGGTGCGGACGAAGTGGGGGATGCTGCCCTCTGTGCGAAGGGCAGCAAGGGCGTTGGCGCTGAGACAGTCTTGGGCGTGGTAAATGTCGTAGGTTTCGGTGTGCTGTTGAAAAAAGGTGACAAATTCGTCGATGCGCTGATGGATGAGCTGTTCGATGGTGCCGTTGCAGGGTTGGGCTGGGACGGCAGTGGTTCTGAAGGGGGTGGGGCGATAGAATCCTCCACCCTTCTTCGAGGCGTCTTTGTCTAGGGCGAAGACGGTGGGGGTGTGGCCGAGCTGATGGAGGGCGCCAGCAAGTTCTAGGGTGTGGATGACGCTGCCACGGGGTTTGGTGGAATAGGTGAGGAGGGCGATGCGGAGCATTTGGAGAATGAGAGGGAAGGGATGGGGATTGGAGAGGGTATGCGTCGCAGGCAGCGGCAAAGCCGGTTAACGAACGGAGGCAAAGCCGGTTAGCGGGTGAGTGAGGTCCCAGAGGAGCTGTTGTTCATTTTTGTGGCCGATGAAAACTTGGTGCCCGGGGGTGAGGGTGCCGATGGGCTGGCAGGTGAGGGGGTAGGGATGGAAAAACTGTTGTACTTTGGGGACGTTTTGAGGGGGAACGCTAAGCAGGAAGCCGAAGCTGGGGAAAGTGGTTAGCCATTTTTTCCAGGAGGTATCGTGCGGGCGGGGTAGATTGTCGAGGGTGAGGATGGCGCCGCAGCCGGAGGCTTCTGCGAGCATGAGGAGGGTGCCTGCGATGCCGCCCATGCTGATGTCTTTGCCCGCGTTAACGAGATGGGTGGCGGCCAGGTGGGGGAGGCAGCGCAGCTGGGTGCGCAGATCTGTTGGATCTGCTTGGGTGGCTGCGTTCCAGAAGGGATAGTCGCGATAGTATTCACCGGTCATGTTTAAAACGACCACAAGACTGTCCCCGGGTTCGGCGTTGAAGCTGGTGATGAGGTGTTGCGCTCTGCCCAGCACGGCGGCGGCGAGGCCGAAGTGGGGACTGTGGCAGTTGGTATGACCGCCGACAATGGGGATGCCATAGGCTTGGGCGGCGGCTTGCATGCCTTGCCAAATGGGCTGGCTATGGCTGGGGGACGGGCTCCAAAGCGCGTCGACAATGGCGATGGGGGTGCCGCCCATGGCGGCGATATCGGAGAGATTGACCATGACGGCGCACCAACCGGCGAACCAAGGAGCCTGCTCGACAAGCTGGGGAACAATGCCTTCTGCGGCAAAGAGTAGGTAGCCGTCTTTTTCGGGGATGGCGGCGCAGTCGTCGCCTAGTCGGATGGGCTTTCCTTCTGTGCTTTGTACGTATTGGCTGAGGGTATTGGCGGCAGTTTGGATGTCTTGCTTGTGCAAGATGCTAAGAGCGGCTCGAAGGGTGGTGACAAGTGTGGGGAGATCGTGCACTACTACTAGGCTACTTTTACTAGGCTACCTCTGGGTGGCGCAATGCGACGGGGAATGGGGGGCGCTGCTGGTCGGTAGCGGGATAGAAGCTTAGGTCGGCTTCCATGAGGTGGTGAGGACGTCCGAGGATATCAATTTCTTTTAGGCTGTGCCAGTGGAGGCGAGTGAAGAAGCGGACGTTTTGCTGCTGTACGGTGGCGAGGAAGCGATCGCACCCCCAGGTATTTGCTGTGGTGACGGCTTTGTTGATTAGCCCTTTGCCGATACGCCAGCCGCGCCGAAAGTCGGGGTGGGTGCCTAGGCGACCGCCATACCAAATGCGAGGCTCTGTCTCATAGATTCTGACGACGCCGACGACGCGATTTGTTTTAGTTAGGAATGAGTCGAACTGTTGGGCGAGGGCGACAATGGGATAGGCGTGGGTATCTATGGTGTCTCGGTCGTGCTGTTCAAAAAGCTGTTGTTCTTCACAGAAAATCTGCTCTCTGAGGGAAAAATACTCGGAGATTCTCTCTTTTGTTAGGGCCAGCTCGAAGCTGTAGGTGGTTTTGCCGAAAATAGTTTTTGCTGTTGTCATCACGTCTCGAAGGTGGAGAGGGCGGAGCAGGCACCGCATTTGCCGCAGCCTGCTTTCATGTCGGCCGAGAGAAGATTGGCCTGCTTTAACTTTTGACCGATGGCCTGGTACAGGCTGAACATGAAGTCGCTGTCTGGAGGAGACTGATGGGCGAGGGGCGTACCGACGATGGGAACAAAGGGGACGACGAAGGGGTACACGCCCAGATCGATGAGGCGATCACACATTTCTAAAATCGTTTGCTTGCTGTCACCGAGTCCGGCTAGCAGATAGGTGCTCACCTGGCCCCGACCAAATACATTAACGGCGGCGGTAAAGGCCTGATAGTAGTAGGTGAGGGGGACTCTGGCTTTGCCGGGCATGATGCGACCTCGCACTTCGGGGTCGGCGGCTTCGAGGTGCATGCCAAGGCTATCGATGCCCGCTGCGTGCATGCGCTCGAACCAGTGGAAGCTGTCGGGGGGCTCGCACTGGGCTTGGATGGGGAGGGCCACGCGATCGCGAATGGCCTGCGCGCAGTCTGTAAGGTAGGCGGCACCTCGGTCTGTCACGTTGGGCGTGCCGGTGGTCATGATCATGTGTTCCACGCTGTCTAGCCGAACGGCGGCTGCGGCGACTTCGGCGAGCTGCTCGGGCGTCTTTTTCGCAATGGTGCGACCAGCTGCTAAGGATTGACCAATGGCGCAAAATTGACAGGCGGTTTTGCGGTTTTCGTAGCGGATACAGGTTTGCAGAACGGTGGTAGCAAGCACGTTGTGGCTGTGGAGCAGGGCAATTTTCCAGTAGGGGGTGCCGTCTGCGGTCTCCAGGGCGTAGAACTTTGGCTGGTGGGGAAAGGTGATGGTGGCAACCCGGTCTTTTTTGTGTAGGAGGTAGGTGTGACCAGTGGTGCGATCGGGCTGGACGGAATAAGGGGAGTGGGTCGCGCCGTCAGTGTAGATCGGCACCATGACGGTGGTTTCGCCGATGGTGACCGCTTTGTGGTCGGAGGGGCCTGCGCCCCCTTTTCTCCCGGCTGCACCGACAGGGCCATCTGTGAGCCTAAGCCCTTTACTCTGAAGTTCCGTGATAACTTGCTGCTGATTCATAGGGAGAGGGGCCCGGAAAGGGGCCCGGAGAGAGGCTCGAGGAGGGGCTTGGTTGGGTCGTAGAGACGGTATAAGGGGTTTTGTTTTGCTGGAGCTGGAGGAGATCGGGGCGGGCGTAGTGGCCTACGGCGTCCATCATGCGTTTGCGCTTGGTGATGAGGGCGAAGTCGAGGTCTGCGATCGCCATGCCTTCGCCCTCCCGAATGGGTTCGCAGAGGTGAACGCCTTCGGGGCTGATGATGGCGGTGTAGCAGCCGCCACGCAGCACTTTTTCTAGGCTTTCGCTGGGGGCGATTTGGGCGACTTGTTCGGCGGTGAGCCAGCCGGTCGCATTGACGACAAAGCAGCCAGATTCTAGGGCGTGGTGGCGCAGGGTGACTTCGGTTTGGCTGGAGAAAATATCTCCGACCATGGAGCCGGGAAACTGGGCGCAGTGAATCTGCTCATGCTGGGCCATTAGGCTGTACCGAGCGAGGGGATTGTAGTGCTCCCAGCAGGCAAGGGCACCGATACGACCTATGGCGCTGTCGCACACCTGTAGCCCCGAGCCATCGCCTTGGCCCCACACCATGCGTTCATGGTAGGTGGGGGTTATTTTTCTTCTCTTAAGTAGGCAGGTGCCGTCTGCATCGAAAAGCAGCTGAGTGTTGTAGAGGGAGCCATTTTCTCTTTCATTGACGCCGAGGACAATCACCATGCTGTGCGCTTTCGCCGCACGCGAAATTGATTCTGTGACAGGTCCAGGAATCTCAACGGCTTCTTCGTAGAGCTTCAGATGCTCTTTGCCCATGAGCACGGGCGGCAGCACAAAGGAGAAGTAGGGATAGTAAGGAACAAACGTCTCTGGAAAGACAATGAGCTGAACATCTTGCTTAGCTGCCTCTGCGATCGCCGCTAGCACTTTTTCCATCGTGCCAGTACGGCTGTGTAAAACTGGGGATATCTGTACCGCTGCGGCACGTATGGTTTTGGTGTCGTCCATAGTTTTACACAGCTGTTTTGCTCAGCTGAGCGAAGGAGCTATCAACAAAGGATTACATCGTCCAGGTATCGAGAACGAAAGCACCTTCTTTGCGATGCAGAAGTACAATATCTAGAACATCGAGCGGGTTGATCGGGGTGATACCTGGAATGAGCGAAGGCTCACCATGGCCGTACAAAGCCTGCAGCGCAAATCGGCAGGCGTACACTTTTGCGCCTTCTTCCATCACTTTTACAAGCTGATTGTTCATGGCAAGGTGACCGGGAAAGGCCTCATCGCCAATTTTTGGAAAGCCTCTCTGTACGCCTAGGGTAACGCCAGGACCATAGAGCAGCACTGAGGTATCAAAGCCTTTGCGAATCAACCGGGTAGCCTGTAGCAGGTTGACCAATCCGATGGATCCTTCGAAGGCAACAGTATGAAAAGCGACAAGGGCTTTCTCTCCAGGCTCTGCCTGAACATCGGGAAAGACTTTTTCCTCGTAATCAACAAAAAAGTCTCCGGCCTTGTGCGCAGGTGTAGTTACTTGGGGCATACGAACATCGCTCTCAACGATAGGGTACTCGCAGCTTAAAAGCTAAAAGAGAGTCTTCCGGTATCTGTTGTTACAAATCGTGGAAGCCTGACTGTTGGTGCAGCCGATGGTACTTTCTCCTGGCAATATATTGGCTTTGGGGGAGATCGCCCTGTCCAAAAAGACAGGTTTTGGACTGTTTTAGCGGTGGGTATGGCCTGGCATTTTGTTGAGAGTGTTTGGTTCGGTAGCTGCTGATACAAGATTCTCCTGTTTAGATAACTATGGTTGTATGAGGCCGGAGGGCTAGTCGAAGGGCGAAAGCTGCCTATCAGGCTGGATTGCTGTTAAGCGTTGTTTTTAGAGCTGCGGAGCGTAACATTTTGTTTGGTACTTGGCTGATGCAGTCTCATTTTCCAGTGGTCATCGTGGGGGGTGGTCAGGCGGGCTTGTCGATTAGCTACTGCCTGCAGCAGCGCGGTATTGACAATGTAATTTTTGAAAAGGAGAGCATCGCCCATTCCTGGCAGTCTAAGCGATGGGACTCTTTTTGCCTGGTGACGCCAAACTGGCAATGCACCTTGCCTGGTTATCACTACAGCGGAGAGGAGCCCAATGGCTTTATGCAGCGCGACGAGATTGTTCGGTATGTGAAGAGCTATGCGGATTCTTTTGGCCCCTGCATTAAGGAAGGTGTGGAGGTGCAGCGTGTGCGTAGGCATGCGGAGCGTGGCGTATTTGAAGTGTCGACCTCGATTGGGACTTACACTGCGGACCAAGTGGTGATTGCCATAGGGGGCTATCACCAAAAGAAGATTCCTCGGATGGCCGAAAGGCTGCCCGAAAACGTTTTGCAGCTGCACTCTTCGGAGTACAGGAATCCTCAGAGCTTGCCATCGGGCGCAGTGATGGTGGTGGGGACCGGGCAGTCGGGCTGTCAGATTGCAGAAGACCTCCATTTGGCAGGCACGCAGGTGCATCTGTGCGTGGGAGGTGCGCCGCGATCGCCTAGAGAATATCGCGGTAAAGACGTTGTAGATTGGCTCGATCAGATGGGCTACTACGACATTCCTATCAGTGAGCATCCGCAGAAGGAGTCGGTTAGAACGAAAACAAATCACTATGTGACGGGGCGCGGCGGCGGTCGGGAAATCGATTTGCGGCAGTTTGCAACAGAAGGGATGCGGCTGCATGGCAGATTGGAGACGATTCAGGGCGAAGGGCTGACTTTCAAAGATGACCTGAAGGCCAACCTTGACTACGCCGATGAAGTGGCAGAAAGCATCAAGGGCACGATTGATAAGTACATTGCAGAGGCGCAGATAGAGGCCCCGACTGAGCCAGCCTATGCGCCAGCGTGGGAGCCAACGTCAGCGCCTTTGGCGCTGGACATAGAGGCGGCGGGAATTGCGACGGTGATCTGGTCGACGGGCTACCACATGGACTTTAGCTGGGTAGGGGTGCCTGCTTTTGATGGGAAGGGTTATCCAGGGCACGACCGGGGCGTCAGTGAGGTTGAGGGACTTTATTTTCTGGGATTACCTTGGCTGTATACCTGGGGCTCTGGGCGATTTTCGGGGATAGCGCGAGATGCGGAGTATTTAGCTGATTGCATTGCGCTGAAAAAGAGAGTTTTGCCTCGCCGTTCGGCAAGAGCGGTCAATGAAATGGCGATTGGTTCGTGAATTTTGTTGTAGGTTTTAGGCTTTAGGTTTTAGGCTTTAAGTCGTTAGTTTGAGATAGGTGGCTTTAGCATATGGGTTTATTCGATCCGCCTGTGGACAAAGTCTCTCCTGAGCAGCTTCAACAGCTGAAGGCATGGGTCTCTGAACAACTGGCACTGGAAGAAGAGATTCCGGTGTCGATTAGTCAGCTGGCTTGCACTGAACCTGGATGTCCGCCGCTGGAAACGGTGATTTCAGTGATGAGTAAGCCACCTCAGACCTATAAAATTCATCGACCCGCTGCAGAGATAACCCGTGCGGATGTGTTGAGGGTTTTTAGTTCGCGGTGAGCGAGGGGATTGGAGTGATGGTATTAGAGATCGCTTTAGTAACAAAAATTACCTTTTCTCTGTTCGTTTATGTTTGTCGTGAACTTTCTGTCGTGAAGCGCTTTCCCATAATTTTGTGAGAAGTCCCCAAAGCTAGGATAACTGTTTTATGCCGACTGAAATGCTTTCTCCCGACGCGACAAGCGTGGTGCCTGTGACGGTCTTGACAGGGTATTTGGGTGCGGGTAAGACGACGCTACTCAACAATATTCTTACCCACGAACACGGTAAAAAAGTTGCTGTGATTGTCAATGAATTTGGTGAAGTGGGCATTGACAATCAGCTGGTAATTGATGCAGATGAAGAAATCTTTGAGATGAACAATGGCTGCATTTGCTGCACGGTTCGGGGAGATTTGATCCGCATTATTGGCAATTTGATGCGTCGGCGCGATAAGTTTGACCACTTGGTGATTGAGACGACGGGGCTGGCGGACCCGGCACCGGTGATTCAGACTTTCTTCGTGGATGAAGACATTCAGTCGCAGCTGCTGCTCGATGCGGTGGTAACGGTGGTGGATGCGAAGCATATTCACCAGCACTGGGACAGTGATGAAGCGCAGGAGCAGATTGCATTTGCAGATGTGATTTTGCTAAATAAGGTGGATTTGGTGACGGCTGAGGCGCTGGATGCCCTGGAAGCGAAGATTAGAGAAATGAACGCGCTGGTGAAGATTTATCGGACGCAGAATTCTGCGCTGGCAATGGATTCGGTTTTGGGCGTGCGGGCTTTCGACCTGGAAAAGGCGCTGGCAGTGGACCCGGACATTCTGAATGAGGATGCCCATGAGCATGATGAGTCGGTGTATTCGCTGGCTTTTGTGGAGGAAGGGGCATTGGACAGGGAGAAGCTGAATGCGTGGATGTCTGCGCTGTTGCAAACAAAGGGGCCGGACATTTTTCGGATGAAGGGGATTTTGAATATTGCGGGGCAGGCGGAGCGGTTTGTCTTTCAGGGGGTGCATATGATTTTTGAGGGGCAGGCGGAGCGGCCCTGGCAGGCGGATGAGGTGAGGAAGAATGAGCTGGTATTTATCGGGCGGAATTTGGATGAGATGGATTTGAGGGCTGGGTTTAGAGGCTGTTTGGTTTGAGTAAAACAGCTTCCAAACCTGGAAAGGGTCAGTCGGGTTCCCAGCGTTACGATATTCACTGGCGGGGGCAGGCTGCTGACTATGTGACGGGGTTGTCTTGGACGAGTGGCGGTGAGTTTTTAGCGATCGCCTCTGCCAGTGGAGAGGTGTTCCTCTGGTCTGAATCTGGTCGGTCTGAGGCTGGTTGTTCTGAATCTGGTCGGTTTGAATCTGGCCTGCTTGAGCTGCGATCGCACAGCAATGAGCAATCGATTAACTGCTTGGGGTTTTCTGCTGATGGCACCTATTTGGCAGCGGCAGGGCAGCAGGGAGCGGTCTTTATCTGGCGGATGGACAGACTGGCTGAGGCACCGACTGTACTAGAAAATTCGCACTGTTGGGTGGACCAGCTGGCCTGGCACCCGGCCCAGCCCTGGCTAGCGTTTGGAGTAAATAGCCAAGTAAAAGTGTGGGATGTGGCACGGGGACAGCTGCTGACGGAGCAAGATTTTGGGGCGTCTTCTGTGTTGGGTTTGGCCTGGCATCCGGGCGGTGAGCTGCTGGCGGTGAGTGGCCACACCGGTGTGAAGGTATGGAATACAAATGATTGGGCGGCTGCGCCGGACTGGGTTGAGGTGCCGGGGGCGAGCTTGTCTGTGGCTTGGTCGGGGGAGGGTGAGTACTTGGCTTCGGGAAATTTGGATAGAACGCTGACGGTGGTGCGCTGGGGGGAGCCGCCACCCTGGCTGATGCAGGGGTTTCCGGGGAAGGTGAGAAAGGTGGCCTGGCAATCGGCTGCTGACCGCGATGTGTCTGGAGAAGGAGAACCTTTGCTGGCGGCGGCTTGTATGGAGGGGGTCACAGTGTGGCGGCGGCAAGGGAAGGGCTGGAAGAGTGAAGTGCTGGCGGGGCATGAAGGCACGGTGGGTGCGATCGCGTTTCACCCAGACCGGGCGCTTTTGGCTTCAGCGGCTGAGGACGGCAGGGTGTGCATTTGGGAAGATGGGCGATCGCTCGGGCCGGTCTTGAAAGGGGCAAGAGGTGTTGCTAACCTGGCGTGGCACCCTCAAGGGCAGCAGCTTGCGGCGGGCGGGGCGCAGGGTGAGGTACTCATTTGGAAGGCTTCTCGTCGGGGAACTGGCTTTAAGAAAAGATGACGATTTAGGCCGAATGGGAAGTCTGTAATTTGGGACGGTTTGAAGATGGGACGGTTTGAAGATGGGATGGTCTGAAGATGGCCTGAAGGTAGCTGCAAGATAGCTATAAGACAGCCTTTGGGACTTACAATTCCGTTCTAAGATCGTCGTTGATGAGTGGGTAGTGCCATGCGTTTTATTCCTAAGCAGTTTAATCCGACAGCTTTGTTCCAGCGGCTGACAGCGCGGGGACCGGCTCTTTCTGGCGAACAATTTTCAGGGCAGGCGCTATCCGGTGTGGTGTCTGGCTCGGTGATGTCTGCGATCGCTGTGGGCGTCACAACCGGTGCGCTGGGCGTTCTGTTTGACCTTTCTTTTGCGGTACTAATTTTTTCCAATAGTCTTTCAGGCTATCTTTCAGCAGGCATTGGTTTTATTCTGTTCAGCGCAGCTGCGACTCGCATCATGGTCGGCGTGATGAGCTCTTTCCCGGGCATGGTGGCTGATTTGGCCGGGATTCCGACGGCTATCTTGGCTTGGAGCACGGGAATGGTCATTCGAGAAATGCCGACGACGGCGACAACGACAGAACTGTTGGTCACTGTGATTGTCACGATTGCGCTGACTTCGATGTTGACGGGTATTTTTCTTTGGCTGATTGGCGCTCTGAAATTGGGCAATGTGGTCCGGCTGCTTCCTGACCCGGTGCTGGGCGGATTTATTGCGAGCAGCGGCTGGCTACTGGTGAAGGGCGCTTTTGAAGTTTTGACAACGCAGGAGATGACGCTCTCTTCTCTGGTCAGCTTCAGCCAAACGGCTAGCCCGATGCAGTGGCTGCCGGGTTTGCTGCTGGCGATTTATCTGATGGTTGTGACGCGCCGCTTCAGCCATTCGCTGGTGATGGCAGGTAGCCTAGCTGCTGCGATTGGGCTATTTTATGGCTGTTTGTCGCTGACTGGCCTGTCATTAGACCAAGCAAATACTCAGGGGTTGACTCTGGGCATTCCACCTTTGCAAACGACTTGGCAGCTGCTGCACTGGTCTGATCTGCTGCGGATAAACTGGCAGGCGATTGGCAGCCAGTGGATGTGCTCGGGCACGGTGAGCGTGGTAACGGCTGTTTTGCTATTGATGAATGTGAAGGGTATGGAGGTCGTGCTGGGTCACAAGATCGATATCAACCACGAGCTAAAAGTGGCTGGCGGGGCCAATATGATTACAGGGCTCAGCGGCGGTATTCTCTCTTTTCACTCGTTTGGGCGCTCTGTGATGGCGCACAATATGGGCGGGCGAACCCGCTTTGTGACGCTGGTGGGGGCGGCGACTTTTGTCGTGTTGCCGCTGCTGTTTTCGTCTTGGCTGACCTATTTCCCGACGACGATTCTCGGCGGGCTGCTGCTTTATTTGGGTCTGTCTGCGCTGTATGAGTGGGTGTACTGCGCCCGGAAAAAGCTCTCTGCGGTTGACTATGGCATGGTGCAGCTAATTTTCTTGGTGAGCGGTATTGTTGGCTTTTTGCAGGGGCTGGCACTCGGATGGGCGATCGCAGTTGGCATCTGCGGGTACAAAATGGCAAAGCGCCTGAGCGCCACGTGACTAAGCTCTGTGGGGCTGTATGACTCCTCAGACTTCAGAGAAAGGCCTTAATTGATGGAGGCCTTAATCGATAGAAGCCTTAATCGAATAGAGGCTGTAACCGATAGAAGGGGCTACAACCGATAGGGGGCTGGAATCGATAGGGGTTACACTGGCGAATCGATCAGTCCGGGATGGTCTTCGGGGCGCGGACCGGGGGCGGGCCAGTGGAAGCGCCGATCGGCTTCTTGGATCGGCATATCGTTAATGCTGGCTTCGCGTCGCCGCATCAGGCCTGCTTCGTCAAATTCCCAATTCTCGTTGCCGTAGGCCCGGTACCACTGACCAGCGTCATCACGCCATTCGTACTGAAAGCGCACGGCGATTCGATTCTCACCGAAGGCCCACATTTCTTTTGTCAGTCGGTAGTCCAGCTCTTTGTTCCACTTTCGAATTAGGAACTCACGGATATTGTCACGCCCTTGAAAGACTTCTGCTCGGTTTCGCCAGTGGCTGTCGATGGAGTAGGCCAGGGAGACGCGCTCGGCATCCCGGCTATTCCAGGCGTTTTCGGCCATGCGCACTTTTTGTGCAGCCGTTTCAGCGGTGAAGGGAGGAACCAGCTTTGGAGGAGACATGGGTGAGTTGTTTTTGTAGAGTCTCATTCACTTATACCGGCCTCAGCCTCGAAGCACATAGGATGATCTTTGGAAGTAAGTAGGACTTTTTCAGCAACTGATGACATTGTCCCACTCTGCATAGGAATTTCCTGTATGTTTGATTGGAGTAACCATTGCGTTTGGAGCACATCATGGCTGAAACCACCACGTTGACTACTGAGGTTTCTGCACCACTGACTTCTATTCCGGCAGAGGGTCTCGCCGAACTCGCTCAAAAAAATAAAGACAATCCCGCCGACAAAACGCTCAAGGTAAAAACGGTTTGCACTGGCAAGTTTCGCAGCCTAAAC
Source organism: Cyanobacteria bacterium J06626_6 (assembly GCA_038523095.1). Classification (GTDB taxonomy): domain Bacteria; phylum Cyanobacteriota; class Cyanobacteriia; order Phormidesmidales; family Phormidesmidaceae; genus Phormidesmis. The sequence continues at coordinate 8,211 of JBCBJS010000050.1, read as the reverse complement.
TATGCCCGCGATTTGGAAGCTTTTGCAATTGATGAGCCACCTGTTTTACTAGGGGACAATACGGCGCCAAACCCTTCTGAGATTGTTCTGGGTGCTTTGGGCTCTTGCTTGGTTGTCGGCATTCAGGCTAATGCTGCGGCAAAGGGCATTGAGCTGACTAAGCTGGAGATTGCACTGGAGGGCGACATTAATATTGTCAGCACTTGGGGTACGGGAGACCTGGAGAAGCCACAAATTGGGTTCACAGATGTGCGGGTGAAGGTGGAGATTGACGGTGATGCTGAGCGGGCGGTGCTGGAGGAGATGGTGAATCATGCGAACACCTGGTCTCCTGTTTCAGCGACGCTGAGCAATCCCATGCCAGTTTCTGTGTCGATGGCTTAGAGCTTTATCGAGGAGTCTCTCTTTACTTTTTTGTTCTTTGAAAATAGCCGAGAAGCCTATTTGGCAGAACTTTTTTATACTGTTTTTATCAACCATTTCAACAAAACCCATGCAAACTGTTTCAAAAGTATCTGATTCAAAGAAATTAACAGATTTTAGGCTTTCTCTGGATGGATTGGATGTTGAGCGGGAAGGTGCTGCGATCGCGCATCTTCGGAAGGTAATCAATAAAACTTTGACGCCGAAGGTTCAAGACATTGACCTCAAAGGGGAGTTCCCCGAACAAATCATGCACGACCTTGGCGCAGCGGGAGCGTTTTCCCATGCTGTGTCGAGTCGGTATGAGGGATCGGGAAAAGGGCTGAAGTATGCGGTTCAGAGCATTGAGGAAGTCTCAAAAGACTGTTTGTCTACTGGATTTATCACTTGGTGCCAGGTGGCCTGTACCTGGTACTTGGAAAATACGGAGAATGACGCACTGCGAGAGAAGCTGCTGCCAGAAGTATCTTCTGGTCGCGTATTGGCGGGTACTGGACTCTCGAACCCGATGAAGCACTTTGCAGATATCGAGAAGATTGCGCTAACGGCGACTCGGGTTGAGGGTGGCTATGTGGTGAATGGTATGCTGCCCTGGGTTTCTAACCTGGGAACTGGACATTATTTTGGCATCGCAGCTAAGTTGGCTGGCTCAGATGAATACATGATGGCGATTGTTTCAGATGAGCTGGAAGGGATGTCTCTGCGGTGCAATGCCCACTTTATTGCGCTGGAGGGGACGGGGACTTACAGCTGTCTGTTTCGAGACTCATTCGTGCCGGATGAGTTGGTATTGGCTGCGCCCTGTGATGCCTATGTTGACTGCATTCGTCCTGGATTCATGCTTACTCAGGTGGGGATGGGGCTGGGCCTGACGGCAAGCTGCATTGAACTGATGCGGCGCTCAAATAAGCGGCTAGGGCATGTGAACCGCTATCTGGATGACCAGGTGGAAGATATCGATGCGGATTTGCAGGCGGCGCGACAGCGGACCTATGACATTGCGGGCCGGCTCAACGAATGTACGGGAATAGCCGATGTGCAGATGAATAGAGAGATTGTTCAGGCGCGGGCGACGGCATCGGAACTTTCGCTACGCTCTTCGCAAGCGGCGATGTTGCATGCGGGGGCAAGGGCATACGTGAAGGGAAGTGCGGCGGAGCGGAAGCTTCGTGAGGCTTACTTTGTGGCGATTGTGACGCCCGCTCTGAAGCATTTGAAAAAGGTGTTAGCAGGGATGCCACCCCTACAATCTTCAGCTGGGTAAGAGGTTGAGTGGCCGCTTGGCAACGGCTGTATTGCTCATAGAACAAAGCTAAAGGTGGCTTGTTTTTCGGGTTGTGTAGCCTCTTGTTTGGCCTCGATGGCAACGAGCAGCTCAGGCTGGTAAAGGCCGTCCCGGCTGTTGAGAGCTTCTCCTGGGAAGTAGAGCTGGGTGGTGAGGAGGTCTTTGCCAGGCGCTTGAACTTTCACATGAAAGTGACGGGTGCGGCCTGGATAAATGCCAGGCATGATCGTTTCTAGGCGGTAGCGACCTTGGGCGTCTGTGAACTGATGACCGCGGAGGGTGTAGCCTGTGTTGTCATACTGGCCCTGGTCATCTGTGTGCCAAAAATCGAGCAGGGTGTTGGCAATAGGTGTGCAGCTGGATGAGAGCACCTGGCCAGTCAGGATAATGACCGTTCCAGTTGTGCTGGGTTCGAGCAGTGAGCTGCGTTCGGGTGAATTTGGCGTGTAGAAGGGGCCTGCCGTTTGGGGAGGGGTGGCGCTTTCTGCTCCGCAGGCTGGGGTGGGGGATAGTTCTGTGCCCTGGGCCAGCTGACTATTCGTGCGCTGACTATTGGCGCTCGGTAAGCGTCCACAGGTTGCTAACGCAAACGAGGCTGCCGCACCGGGTCCTAGCTGTAAAAATAATCGACGACTTTTATCCACGGTCCTACTCCAGTTGAAACACCAACAGCGCTGCTGGTTCGTGAAAGTGTAGTGTGTTCCACAATTTCCTTTTAGGATAACCGTTCTAATAAAACAAATGGTCGCTCAGAGAAGAGAGAACTATGGCTGCAGTATTTGGTCGAACTCGTCGGTGGAATAATCTGACCTGCGAGCAGGGCGAACTTGAGACGATGCTACTGCGCTGCGTGATTTGTGGCAGCTTTCATAAGACGGAAGACCATTGGCGGCTGATGGCTGAAATGCCGCAAAATCCAGCTGAGATGATTGACGACTTGGTGAAGATGCGGCTGTATAAGCCAGCAGCGATTGAGGCGGCGGATGCGATTAGCCAGGCCCAGCTGCGGACGGCGCTATTTGTGAGTATGGCGTCGAAAGGAAATCTAAAGCGAGAGCGATTGGTGAGGGATTTGATCGCTCTGGCAGGTGGGCTGGACCAGGCTTTTAGCGCAGCGTTTGGGCCTAGGGCAGGGGAGTTTTTTACCGATGCTCAGCGGGTTAGCCAGGTCACGCGGCGAAAGTTTTTACAGAATGTAGCGGTGGGGGCGGCGCTGGTAACACTCACGAACTGTGATTCGACGCCAGAGGCAGACGTCCCCGCTGAAGAGACGACAGCGGATGTAAGCACACCTGCCGAGCTGGAAAAAACGGATCTTAAGGTAGCGTTCTTACCCATAACCTGTGCGACACCGATTATTATGTCGAAGCCGCTGGGCTTTTATGAAAAGCACGGGCTGAATGTGGAATTGATGAAATATGCTAGCTGGTCGGTGGTGAGAGATGCGGCGATCGCAGGTGAGCTAGACGCGTATCATATGCTTGCACCCATGCCAATTGCCATGTCTCTGGGCCTTGGCTCTACGCCATTTTCAGTGAAGCTAGCTAGCATTGAAAACAACAACGGTCAGGGCATTGCGGTTGCTAACAAGCACCTTGGCAACGTGAATGGTCCTGCTGACTTTAAGGGAATGACCATTGGCATTCCTTACGACTATTCGAATCATAATTTGCTGCTGCGCTATTACTTAGCGACAGGTGGGTTGGACCCGGATACGGATGTGAAGCTGATTGTGTTGCCGCCGCCTGATGCGATCGCAAAAATGTCTACCGGCCAAATTGACGCCTTCATCCTGCCTGACAACTTCACTCAGCGCGTTGTCAAGGACGATATTGGCTTTATTCACCTGCTGACCAAAGACCTGTGGTCTGGCCATCCCTGCTGCGCTTTTGTCGCTGCAGATAACTGGATGGGTGAAAATCCCAATACGTTTCGGGCGTTGAACAAAGCGATTATCGATGGGGCGACCTATGCGAATAATCCGGCGAATCGGAAAGAGATTGCAGCGGCGATCGCACCTAGAGAATACCTCAACCAGCCCGTAGACGTTCTTGAAGCAGTGATGACGGGCAAGTTTGAAGATGGCCAGGGCAATTCTTTTGATATTCCTGACCGCATCAACTTTGACCCCTACCCTTGGAAGAGCTTCGCCAGCTGGATTTCAACACAGCTTGTGCGCTGGGACTACATGCCGACCGGTCAGGCAAACTACAACGAACTGGGAGAACAGATATTTCTCACCGACCTAGCCCGAGAGTTGGCTGAAGAACTGGGTGCCGAAGCCCCAACTGAGGTCTCGCGGGTTGAGAAAATGAAGTTCGGCGACTTTGACCCTGATAAAGCAGAGGAGTATTTGAAAGGTCAAATTGACGAATTTGGTGCTTGAGAAGCTTGTCCCTCTATCGCAATTGCTATCAGGGCTCGCTCCCATACGTGACTAGGGCGCTCTATGGGCGTGAGCCGTAGGAAAGCGGTAGCGCAATTCTAAAGACTGTTCCAACGCCGAGGGTGCTCTCTAGCTGAATATTGCCTTGCTGTAGCTCTACGAACTGCTTAACGATGCTTAGTCCGAGTCCTGTTCCGGGAATGTTGCTGACATTTTTACCGCGATGAAAGGGTTCAAATAGGTGAGGAATGTCTTCTGGAGGAATGCCTACGCCCTGATCTGCTACTTGGAAAATAACCTGCTGCCTGCGCCGAGATAGCGATAGTTCGATGACGCTTTCGGAGGGGCTGTATCGGATGGCGTTGGAGACAATGTTTGTAAGGATGGAGCGCAGTAGGGGGCGATCAAGCTCTGCGGTGAGGGCTTTGCGACGACCGGTGAAGCGCAATACTCTCTGCTGTGGTTGGAGCTCAGCCAGTAGATTCTGGCAAAAATCGACTAGGTTGATGGGCTCTGGCTGGAGATAGAGACGTTTGGCTTCTAGCTTCCCAAGGACTAGAATGTCGTCGAGCATTTGGGTCATGCGGTCTACGTTTGCGGAGATGCCCTGCAGGTATTGACCTTTTTGTAGTAGTGAGAGTTTTTCGTCGTATCGACTCAGGGAAGAGACGGTCAGGGCAATATTGTTGAGAGGATTGCGAAACTCGTGACAAACCATGGCGACGAAGCGAGATTTTAGGGCGCTGAGTTCTCGTAGCTGTTCGTTTGCCTGGTATAGCTCTGCGGCGCGTTCTCTGATTTTGGTTTCGAGGTTTTCGTTGGCCTGCTGTAGGATGGCTTCTGCCCACTTTTGCTGGGTGATATCGCGAAAGGTGATGACGGCGCCGATCAGCTGCCCGTGCTCGTCTTGCATGGGTGTGCTGATGTATTCTACCGGGAAGCTGGTGCCGTCTTTTCGCCAGAAGACTTCGTTGGTAACTCGGCGGGTGCTGCCGTCTTGGAATGCCGCATAAATCGGACAGCATTCTCTGGGGTATGGGCTGCCATCGGGGTGGGAGTGGTGCAGCACTTGGTGCATGGACTGGCCAATCAGGTCTTCCATTTCCCAGTCAATCATGGCGGCGGCGGCTGGGTTTACAAAGGTAACGTTACCTTTGAGATCTAGGCCATATACGCCTTCACCGACCGCGTTGAGAATGAGCTGGTGCTGGCGGCGAAGCGTTTCTAGTGCTTGTGAGTTTGGGGCGGAGGGGCTATCAGTCTGTGATGTTGTTGGCGGGGAGGTTGTTGGCGGGGAGGCTGCTTTGATAGATGTTTTTGGGGAGTTCATGTGTGTGGATTCATGAAGGCGGCCAAAGACTGTATCGAATTACACCACAGTGAACGCTTAAGCGCCTGAGTATGGAGACGGTTGCACAAACTCATCTTACGCGAAAGAACCGATAAAATTCTCTGCGAAAACTCTCTAAAGCTACGAGAAAAGGACTGCGAGAAAACGCCCACGAGAAAACGGCCACGAGAAAATGCCTACGGGAAAACGGCTATGGGAAAGAAGATTCTCATTATTGAAGATGAAACAGAGACGAGAAATATCTTTTTGCGCTGCCTAGCTTTTGAGAATTTTACTGCTATTGGCGCCGAAAATGGGACAGCCGGTATCGCCATGGCTAATCAGCATCGTCCTGATTTGGTCGTGTGCGACATTATGATGCCTGATATAGATGGGTTTGGTGTTTTGGCTAAGCTGCGATCGCAGCTTTCAACCCGAGCGATTCCCTTTATCTTTCTGACCGCTAAGGTGACGATGGAAGAGCTGCGGCAGGGGATGGTGCAGGGCGCTGACGACTACCTGACTAAGCCCTGCACAGTGGAGCAGTTTTTGAATGCTATTAGCGCTCGGCTAAAGCGGCAGGAGATGCTCGAAAAGGCCTACATACACAGGGCTGGCGCCGACTGTGATGATGTGGCATCTGGGGCACCTGGGCTATCTGAGGGCGCAGAACCCATTTTGTCAGACACTATTTTCCCAACTTGCCCTAAGCTCGCCAGCGTTTTTCAGTTCATAGAGAATCACTATCAGCAGCCTATCAATCTAAACGATGTTGCCAAGGCGGCTGGCTATTCTCCGGCCTACCTCACAAACCTTTCGCAAAGCCATACAGGTCGCACCATTAAAAGCTGGATTATTGAGCGCAGAATGGTGCAGGCGCGGCAGCTGCTCAAAGAGTCGGCACAGTCAATCAAACACATTGCGGAGATGTCGGGCTACGCAGATGCCGGATATTTTACCCGGCAGTTTCGCAAGCTACATGGCATTACGCCGAAGGCATGGCGGCAGCAATCTACGGCTTAGCCAAGAGACTCTTTTTACAGCCTTTGTTTATTCGGTATCAGCTGCAACAGAATAGCGGCTGGCGGGCTGGCGGTGGGCTGTCGGTCATGGGGCAAACCGTTGAAAAAGTCCTAGTTTCTCGAAAGATAATCCGATGTAACTTTCTCGCCTGCTTGATATATTTGATGACTATAAGATGTGATAGAAGAGTCATTTAGTTCCGTCGATAAGATTTTGTTTGTATAAATTTTCTGACGGGTTGCTCTAGCAAACACTCCTGAATTTCCTCTGCTGAACCGTTACTCGTTGCTGAGTGTGTTTCAGCTGTTTCGATACTCTTCATTATCTTGTCTGCTTCATTTTAAGAATCCGCCCTGCCGTACGATTTAGGTCAGCAATCTCATGGTTTCGACATCGTCAACATCTCCGCAGAACTATTCGCAGTCTGATTCTAGGTGGGGCAACCTAACTAGCGGCCGTGGTAATCTCAGTGACTTTGAGATGGCCTGCATTATCTGTGGCGGGGCACACCTCAGTCGCGACCACTGGGAATTTTTGCAGACGATGCCCCAGGAGCCTGTTGACATGGTGGAGGACCTTGTGAAGATGGGTCTCTACAAGGAGCAGCAGCTGAAGGCGGGAGACAAGCTCAACACTTATGAGCTGCGCAAGGCGCTGATGCTGAAGGCCGCAGGTAAGGGAGACCCGAAGCGGGAGCGTCTGGTGCTAGAGCTGGCAAAGCAGGCAGGTGGCTTGGAGAATGCTTTTTCGGCCGCCTTCGGGCCGCAGGCGGGCGCGTTTTTTGCCGATTCGAAGCGCATTAGTAGTTTTTCCCGGAGAGAGTTTCTACGAAATCTGGCGATTGGGGCAGCGATGGTAACGCTTACCAACTGCGGGCCAAAGCCTGAGGAGGCGGCAGTTTCGGATGAGCCTGCCGATGTGGATGTCTCGGGCCTAGAGAAGACGGACTTGAAGATTGGCTTTATTCCGATTACCTGCGCGACGCCAATTATTATGTCTGAGCCGTTGGGCTTTTACAATAAGTATGGCTTCAATGCGGAAGTTGTGAAAATGCCTAGCTGGGGCGCAGTTCGAGATTCTGCGATCGCTGGTGAACTGGATGCATACCACATGCTTGCACCCATGCCCATTGCAATGACGCTGGGACTGGGCTCGGCCTCCTTCGGGGTGAAGCTGGCCAGTATTGAAAACATCAACGGTCAGGCCATTACCGTTGCCAATAAGTACAAGGGACAAATCAACGGTCCAGCTGACTTTAAGGGCTTTACCATCGGGGTGCCGTTTCCGTACTCCATGCACAATCTACTGATGCGGTACTATCTGGCGACTGGCGGCGTCGACCCGGATGTCGATGTCAAGATTCGCCCTGTGCCACCACCGGACAGTATCGCTCAGCTGGTAGCGGGAGACATTGACGCTTACCTCATGCCCGACCCGTTCAATCAGCGGGCAGTGTTTGAAGATGCGGGCTTTATTTTCAAGCTCACCAAAGACCTCTGGCCAGGGCATCCTTGCTGCGCCTTTGCAGCTAGTGACCAGTGGATAGATGCCAACCCGAATACCTTCAGAGCGCTGAACAAGTCGATTATTGAGGCGGCTGGCTATGCTCGCGACCCGGCTAATCGCCCGGAGATTGCCAAGGCTATTTCTGAGCGGGCGTTTCTCAATCAGCCGGTAGAGGTGGTGGAGGCGGTACTGACTGGCAACTTTGAAGATGGTCAGGGTAACACCCTAGATGTGCCGGACCGAATCGATTTTGACCCC